>NZ_AP022569.1:3324073-3988887 GCF_010727945.1 Mycobacterium cookii | reverse complement strand
GCCCTACACCAGCTACAAACACGGCGAGAGCCCAGTCGTCACCTTCTTCTCCAAGATCGGTTTCAGCGGCGCCGGCTCGCTGATGAACGTGGTGGTGCTCACCGCCGCGTTCTCGAGCCTGAACGCCGGACTGTATTCCACCGGCCGGATTCTGCGATCGATGTCGGTCAACGGCAGTGGTCCGGAGTTCACCGGGCGGATGTCGAAAAACGGCGTGCCCTATGGGGGAATCCTGCTGACCGCCGTCATCGGGCTGTTCGGCGTCGTGCTCAACGCGGTCAAGCCGAGCGAGGCCTTCGAAATCGTGCTAAACATCGCCGCTGTCGGGGTGCTCGCGGCCTGGGCAACGATCGTGGTCTGCCAACTCCGCTTTTACAGCAAGGTGAAGGCCGGTGCGTTGCAGCGGCCGCATTTCCGGATGCCGCTCACCCCGTACAGCGGCTATGCAACGCTGGTTTTCTTGCTGGCCGTGCTGGTGCTGATGGCGCTCGACCCCGAGAAAGGGCCCTGGGTGATCGCGGCGCTGGTGGCCGCCGTTCCCGCCCTGATCGGCGGGTGGTTCTTGGTTCGTGACCGTGTTACCAGCACGGCCGCGCTCGACGAGCCCGCCGCCGACGTCCCCGAACTGGCGCCGGAGTAATAGAGCAGCTGCTCTGTTACTGTGGCGGGGTGCCTCGCCCGCGCGTGTATGAACCGGACCAAGTGCTGGACGCCGTCGAGTCGCTGGCCGTCGCATCAGGGCCCACCGCCGTCACTATTCGTGCCATCAGCGCCGCCGTCGGTGTATCGAACGGCGCGCTATACCACACGTTTGAGTCGCGCTCAGGCCTGATGGCGCGCGCGTGGATACGCGCCGGACGACGGTTCCTCGCCGTGCAGAACGCATTGGTCGACCGGGCGCTGGTTGACGGTGACCCGCAGGCGCCAGTTGCGGCCGTGGTGGCCGCCGCCGACGCGCCCGCAGTCTTCGCCGAGCGGTATCCGGACTCCTCCAAAGTTCTGCTGACGGTGTCTCGCGAAGAACTCTTGGATTCGGATCTGCCCGACGACATCGCCATCGAGCTACGTGATCTCGATCGATTGCTGGTCGGCTTGCTGATCCGGCTAGCGGTCGGCCTCTGGGACCGCAAAGATTCGCGCGCCGTCGACACAATCACTACCTGCATCGTCGACCTGCCAACCGCCATCCTGTTGCGCCGCAACCGCCTGGCCAACCCGACAGCCCGCGAACACCTGCGGGCGTCGGTGCGCGCGGTCCTCGACGTCGGTCCACCGCCCCTCAAGAAAGGAACATAGTCGTGGGAATCAGCCTGAGGCACGAAGAGAAGGTCGCCGTGCTCGATCTCGGCGACACCGACAACCGTTTCTCCCCTGACTTTCTCGACGAGATCAACGGGTTGCTCGACGAGGTGGTCGGTGCCGGGGCCCAGGGTTTGGTGACGACCGGTGGCGGCAAGTTCTATTCCAACGGCCTCGATCTGGATTGGCTGATGGCGCACGGCGACCAGACGCAGTGGTACGTGGGACGGGTGCAGGCCATGCTGGCCCGTTTCCTCACCCTGCCCGTCCCCACCGCGGCCGCCATCGTCGGTCACGCGTTCGGCGCGGGGGCGATGCTGGCGGTGGCACACGACTTTCGGGTGATGCGGGCCGACCGAGGCTTCTTCTGTTTCCCCGAAGTGGACATCCGCATCCCGTTCACGCCCGGGATGGCCGCGCTGATCCAGGCCAAGCTCAGCCCGCAGGCAGCGGTCGCCTCGATGACGACCGGACGGCGCTTCGGCGGCGACGACGCGGCGCGCCTAGGCATCGTCGACGCCGTCGCGGGCGAGGACGCGGTGACCGCCGCGGCCGTCGACCTGCTGCGCCCGCTTGACGGCAAAGATCCCGGCACGCTGGGCGCGATCAAACAGACCATGTTCGGCCCCGCGGCCCAGGCGCTAACCGCCAGTAGCTAAGAGCCGCAGAGCAATTAGGACCTCGCGCAAAGCCTGGACATCGCGAGGTCAGGCGCAGCTGTGGCCGACCGTCGGTTACGTTGGAGGCATGGCGACCAGGTTTGCGACGGCTGACGAAGTCGGCCTTTCCGAGTTGCTCGATTTCGTCCGGCCCCGACACCGCATGGTGCTGACCAGCTTCCGCGCGAACGGATCGTTGCAGAGTTCGCCCGTCACCGGTGGCGTCGACGACGAAGGCCGGCTGGTGATCTCGAGCTACCCGCAGCGAGCCAAGTGCGCCAACATCAGGCGCACTCCGAAGGCCAGCGTGGTGGTGCTCTCCGACGAGTTCAACGGGGCGTACGTGCAGGTCGACGGGGACGCCGAGATTATCGATCTGCCCGACGCCGTCGAACCGCTGGTCGACTACTACCGCGCGATCGCCGGCGAGCATCCCGATTGGGACGAGTACCGCAGCGCGATGACCAAGCAGGGCAAGTGTCTGATCCGGATAACCCCGCGTAGCTGGGGCCCGGTGGCGACGGGCGGGTTTCCCCCGCAGTAGCCGGGGTGGTCTCTGGCTGACATGCCGGTGAAACGCACGGGCCGGGCGCGTCACTGGGGCCACTTGCGTTACTTCATGCGTACGCTGGCTCTGCGATGTTCCCGCCCGGATTCACGACCAAGACGGCAGGTGGCCGGCTCATGCTGGCAGGCCTGTTGTTGAGTGCTGCGCTCGCCGGCGGATGCAGTTCGGACACCGAGGGTAAGCCGGTCGCGGCTCCCGGCGCGGGGCCGGCCGAGCCGTCGATGCCGAAGGCCAAGCCGTCGACCACACTGCCCGTGCCGTCGAGTGCCAATCCGCCCGCCGGTGCGATTCCGCTGCAGCCCGACGCCAACGGCCGCGTCTTCATCGAGACCAAATCCGGCCAGACCCGCTGCCAGATCGACAGCGAAAGCGTGGGCTGCGAAGCAGAGTTCACCAATTCGCCGATGCAAGAGGGCGAACACACCAACGGCGTCAACATCACCGCGACCGGCGACGTGAAATGGGTGCTCGGCAATCTCGGTGACATTCCCACCGTTCCCATCGACTACCAGACCTACGACGCGGACGGTTGGACGATCGCGGCCACTGAGAGCGGCACCCGGTTCACCAACCAGCACACCGGGCACGGCATGTTCGTCAGCATCGAGAAGGTCGACACCTTCTAGGCAGCATTAGTCTGGCTCGCCAGTGAAGGGCGCGATGCCCACTGCCCGTCTATGCTTCACGACACGTCCCCCGCCGACCACCGGGAAGCATCCCAAAAAGACGACCCACACCGTAGCGATGAGTGAACTGACCCCTAACGACGTACGCCGCTGGGATTCCACGGCGGTACGCAACGTATTTCAGGCCGCAGGAGCGCGAGCGGACACCCTTAATCGACTCGGCGAAAACCTTGATCAGGTCGATGCTGAACTGCGAACCTGGGAGGGAGAGGCCGGGGACGCATTCCGGGTGGAAATCGGTAAAGCTCGTACAGACATCGAGTCTGACGGACGTGCGTCCCACCGGGTAGCCGCCGCAGTTGCTACCGCATCGCAAGATGTAGACGCCTGCAAGGCAGCTATGCGCGAAATCGACGAGACTGCCGAAGCCAACGGCTGGACCATCACCAACGGCTGGAAGGTCGACATCGGGGATACCTGGCTGCTGATGGGCGCTGAAGTGGCAGAGCTACAACGGCAGATTCTCCAGTCACAACTCGACGCGCTCAAAATTCGAGCTCACGCGACCGATCACGAACTGGCCACCGCACTGCGTGCGGCCGTGGGGGAGGCGCAGGTGGACGAGCGTGGACGCGACTTGCACGATCCCGCAAACGCTTTGCTAAATGCGCCGATGGATGCCGAACGTCGGAGCAACGAGGAGGAGGCCTTCGCGCGGGTGTACGGACACCCACCTGTCAGCGCAAATGACTGGCTGATGGCCGCCGCCCTCGACCCTCACAGCTATCTGCCGAAAGACCATGGCGTTGCTCCGCAGATCGTCGCGGGACGGTTTACGCCCCAACCCGGCAGGGGGGTGGTTCGGTCGAACATGTTCATTCCCACCGATCAGGTTCAGAACGTTGCGAAAGACGCCACTGACGTAGAACAGGGCAGACTGTTCCCGATGAATTTCGGCGACAATCGCGGCCCGAGCGCAACCGCGGACCCCGAAGCCTCTCGCGTGTCGATGTTCGTCGACTACGACCACGGCTTAATCGTGGTGCGCCAGAACCCCACTGGCAATGTCGACGGAAGTCGCGGCGGAGCCGCTGCCGACGTGCCGAGTGTCCACGTGGCCGAGGCACCCGACGGACGACTGACGATCGACTACAACGCGCACGACGCCTACGAGAACGTCGCGGGCACGGCAGCGGGGATGACCGTCAACGGGCACGTCACCTTGAGTCCTCAGCCCGGCGGGGCAGTCTCCCTCGGCGGAAGCACCACAATTTACCCAAGTATGGAGACCTATCAGTACCGCGATGGCCAACCTCCAGCGCAATTGCAATGGAACCCTGCGAATTCGGGCAGCGAGTGGGGACCGAGTACCAGCCTTGCGCGTCATCACTGGGTCGGCGACGCGACGATCCCGACGGTACGACCAGATATGCCGGGGTGGCAGTGGGAGCTGGAAAACCTCAATCCATTTGAGGGCGATCCCTTCCTCTCGCACACCACGCAGCTCGCTGACCCGTTTTCGGGAGGCATTCCCGCAGTGGCAGCGGGGCGATGAGCCGGCTCCGTCTGATCAAGCCGTCGCCTCTGCGAGCGGTGGTGTCGACGACTGCCGTCGCAATCGTGAGCTGTTCGGTGACTGGGATCGCACTCGCCGTCGGGTATACGCACGGACTCACCGACCCCGCTCCAGTGGGCGAGTACATACGCCTGTTCGTCTCCTTCATCGTCCTTTGGGGCCCGACGTACCTGCTGTTCTTCTGGTGGATCACCATCCCCGCCCTGATCGGTCTGGGTGTACTTGTTGCTTCGCTGCGTCGCGGAGATGCCCCGAACGAGCCAGCGACCCCTCGACCAGACGGACCGGCTTCGGTCCTGGATTAGTCTGGCGCTCGTGGACTTTCGGGTATTCGTTGAACCTCAGCAGGGCGCCAGCTACTCCGATCAGCTTGCGGTCGCGCAGGCCGCCGAATCTTTAGGTTTTTCGGCGTTTTTCCGGTCCGACCACTACCTGGCGATGAGCGGCGACGGCCAGCCGGGGCCGACCGATTCCTGGGTGACGTTGGCCGGGATCGCCCGCGAGACATCGTCGATCCGGCTCGGCACGCTCGTCACGTCGGCGACGTTCCGCCATCCCGGTCCGCTCGCCATCTCGGTGGCTCAGGTCGACGAAATGAGCGGAGGCCGAGTCGAATTCGGGATCGGCACGGGTTGGTTCGAGAAAGAACACCTCGCCTACGCGATCCCTTTTCCGTCGCTGCGGGAGCGGTTCGCTCTGCTGACCGAGCAACTCGAGCTGATCACCGGTCTGTGGACCTGCCCGGTCGGTGAGACGTTCGACTACGCCGGAGCGCATTACGCCGTCAACGATTCGCCTGCGCTGCCCAAGCCGGTGCAGCGGCCGTGTCCGCCGATCATCATCGGCGGATCGGGCGCCAAGCGGACTCCGCGCCTGGCCTCGACGTTCGCCGACGAGTTCAACGTGCCGTTCGCGCCGCGGGACGCCATCAAGACCCAGTTCGAGCGGGTTCGCGAAGCAGTCGATTCGGTCGGCAGAGCCGCCGATTCGATGACCTACTCGGCGGCCTTCGTCGTGTGCGCCGGACGCCACGAAGCCGAGATCGCCCAGCGGGCCGGCGCGATCGGCCGCGAGGTCGACGAACTGCGATCGAATTCGCCGCTGGCCGGCACGCCCGCCGAGATCGTCGATCGCCTCGGACCGTACGCCGAGCTCGGCTTGCAGCGGGTGTATCTGCAGCTGCTGGACCTGTCCGACCTCGAACATCTTCAGCTTTTCGCCGACGAGGTGCAGCGGCAGCTCTGACGTAGCATCGGGGCGTGACTGGCGAGGGGTCTGACGGTCCTGACGAGGACCCGAGCGAACGGCCGACCCGGATGGCGAACTACAACGCCGACGGTTCACTGCAGGAAGTCCTCGACGAGGAGCCTCTTCGCGCCGACGAGGGCGCCGATGGGGTCGAACCCGATTTGGCGCCGAACCCCTGGTACAAGAGTCGGGTGCTGCTGGGACTGTGGGTCGCCGCGGTCGTCCTGCTCCTCGTCTTGATCGTCTACGGCATCGTCGAGATCTCCCGCGGCGGCGGGGGTGGCAGCACGTCCACCACCACGTCGTCCACGTCGTCCACGTCGTCGACCACCTCGACCCATACGTCGACGACGAGCTCGTCAACGACCACCGAGCCGCCACCGTCGTCGGAGACGCCCGAACAGACACCCGAGCAAGCGCCGCCGCCGCAGCAGGGCGGCACCTCCCCCGCCCCGGCAGAGCCGACGCATCATCACCACCACTTGCCGCACATCCCGTGGCCGCCGCACTTCTGAGCCGCGACTCGACGTTATAACTGCCAGCATCCGGCACTAGGATGGGCGCACGTGACCGGATACGGCCCTCCAGACGATCCCAGCGAAGCCCCGACCGGCTATTACGACTACAGCGGCGCCGCAGAAGGCGAAACGCAACCGGGTGGCCGGCCGTGGTATCGCAAGCCCATCTTTTCGGTCATCATCGGACTGTTCGTCGCGATCCTGCTCGGGCTGGCGATTTACCTCATCGCCGAGAAGACCAACGGACACGGCGGGGGCACCACCCCCACTCCTACGTCGCCGACGTCGTCGACCGGGACCACCACGACGGTGACCACGCCCGCACCCACGACAACCGAGCCGGCCGCACCGGCTCCGACGACCACGCTGACCTTCCCGCCGTCCACGACGGCGCCGACGAGCGCCGCACCGACGACCGCCACGAGCACCGACAGCGAGCACCACCATCACCACCATCACGACGGCGGGATGCCGTAGCCGTGGAGGGTAGCCGGCGACCGGACGACGTCGAGAGCTTTCCGACTCGCGATTTCAGCATCGACGCCGCCGACAATCCCTCGCCCTGGTACCTGCAACGATGGGTCCTCGCCCTGTGGGGTCTGGCAGTGGTGATCCTGATCGCGACGATCATCTACGGTCTGACCGTCCTGGCCAGAGGCAACGGCGGAGGCCCACCGGCGCCGACCACCACCCACCCGTCGACCACGTCTTCGTCGCGGCCGACGAGCACGTCGCCGACACCGTCGTCAACGTCACCGACCACCACCACGGACACCGAAACCACGATCGAGCCCACACCGGAGCCGACCGCTGGGCCCTGGACATCGCAACGCCCACGCCACCGCTGGCACCGCAGCAACCTGCCTCCGCTGCCCCCGCTTCCGCACTTCTAGCCGATCAAGTTAGGGCATCCTTCGTCGCGGAGCCCCCGGCGGAGATGTCACTATGAGCAGGCTTACACGGCGTGAGCAGGCGCAGTACTAAGTTACTGACTGGTAACATTGCGTAAGTTACCGGCCAGTAACCCAATACCGAATCCTCTGGGGAGACGCTTCCGTGCAGACGCAGATGCTGATCAGATTGATTGTCGGCTTGGGTGGGACGGCGGTCATCGCCTTGCTCGCACTCCGTCGAGTCCTCTGGCTGGTCAAACTCACACTGTCCGGTCAGCCCGTCACCGGCCGCACCCACGACATCGGTGCGCGCCTCTGGGCGCAGGTCTCCGAGGTGTTCGGCCAGCGCAAGTTGCTGAAGTGGTCGGTCCCCGGTGTGGCGCACTTCCTGACCATGTGGGGCTTCTTCATCCTGGCCACCGTCTACGTCGAGGCCTACGGAGCGCTCTTCAACGACCACTTCCATATACCGATCGTCGGCCGGTGGGACGTGCTGGGCTTCTTGCAGGACTTCATCGCCCTCGGCGTGCTGTTCGGCATCACCACGTTCGCCATCATCCGGTTGCGCTCCGAACCCAAGGAGTACGGCCGCTCGTCACGGTTCTACGGCTCGCACACCGGCGGCGCCTGGCTGATCCTGTTCATGATCTTCCTGGTCATCTTCAGCTTCTCGATCTTCCGCGGCGCTTCGGCGGTCACCGGCACCCTCCCCTACGGCTGGGGCGCGTTCTTCTCGCACGGCATGGGCGTGCTCATGCAGCCGCTGGGAACCGCCGCCAACGAGTGGATCGAGACGTTCGCGCTGCTCGCGCACATCGCCGTGGCACTCATCTTCTTGCTCATCGTGCTGCACTCCAAGCACCTGCACATTTTCTTGGCGCCGATCAACGTCACCTTCAAGCGGCTGCCCGACGGCCTGGGTCCGCTGCTGCCGCTGGAGTCCCACGGCAAGCCGATCGACTTCGAAGATCCCCCCGAGGACGCCGTTTTCGGCCGCGGCAAGATCGAGGACTTCACCTGGAAGGGCAACCTCGACTTCGCCACCTGTACCGAGTGTGGACGCTGTCAATCGCAGTGCCCGGCCTGGAACACCGGTAAGCCGCTCTCGCCCAAGCTCGTCATCATGGACCTGCGTGATCACTGGATGGCCAAGGCGCCCTACATCCTTGGCGAAAAGAAGGCCGAGCCGCTCGAAGGACTCGACCTCGAGACCGCTCACGAAGAGGGCCACCACGTTCCGGAATCCGGGTTCGGCCGGGTTCCCGGTCACGGACCCGAGCAGGCCGCCCGTCCACTGGTCGGCACCGCCGAGCAAGGTGGTGTGATCGACCCCGACGTGCTGTGGTCCTGCGTGAACTGCGGTGCCTGCGTCGAGCAGTGCCCGGTGGACATCGAGCACATCGACCACATCGTCGACATGCGCCGCTACCAGGTGATGATGGAGTCGGAGTTCCCCTCGGAGCTCTCGGTGCTGTTCAAAAACCTTGAGACCAAAGCGAATCCGTGGGGCCAGAACGCTTCCGACCGAACCAACTGGATCAGCGAGGTCGACTTCGACGTGCCGGTGTACGGCGAAGACGTCGACAGCTTCGACGGGTTCGAATACCTGTTCTGGGTGGGTTGCGCGGGTGCCTACGACGACAAGGCCAAGAAGACCACCAAGGCGGTCGCCGAACTGCTCGCCACCGCAGGAGTGAAGTTCCTGGTGCTGGGTACCGGCGAAACCTGCAACGGCGACTCGGCCCGTCGCTCGGGTAACGAGTTCCTGTTCCAGCAGCTGGCCGCGCAGGCCAAAGACACTCTGGACGGACTGTTCGAGGGTGTTGAGACCGTCGACCGCAAGATCGTCGTCACCTGCCCGCACTGTTTCAACACGCTGGGCCGCGAATACAAGCAGCTCGGCGCGAACTACTCCGTGCTGCACCACACCCAGCTGTTGAACCGGCTGGTGCGCGACAAGAAGCTGGTGCCGGTGAGCCCGGTCTCGGAAGACATCACCTACCACGACCCGTGCTTCCTGGGCCGGCACAACAAGGTCTACGAGGCGCCTCGCGAGCTGATCAACGCGGCCGGCGCGAAGCTGACCGAGATGCCGCGGCACGCCGATCGCAGCTTCTGCTGCGGCGCCGGCGGTGCACGTATGTGGATGGAAGAACACATCGGCAAGCGGATCAACCACGAGCGTGTCGACGAGGCGCTGGCCACCGGTGCCACCACGGTCGCGACCGCCTGCCCGTTCTGCCGCGTGATGGTCACCGACGGTGTCAACGACCGCCAGGAAGAGGCCGGCCGCGAGGGCGTCGACGTCCGCGACGTGGCGCAGCTACTCCTCGAGTCGCTCGACCGCGACAGCATCACGCTGCCGGAAAAGGGGACGGCCGCAAAGCAAGCCGAAGAGCGTGCGGAAAAGGCAGCCCCCAAGGCGGAGGCCGCGCCCGCCGCGACCGCACCGGCCAAGACCGAAGAGAAGGTCGACGCCACACCCGAGAAGGAAGCCAAGGCCGTCACCGGGTTGGGTATCGCCGGCGGCGCCAAGCGACCTGGAGCCAAGGCGGAAGCGCCGGCGTCCGAGGAGAAGCCGACGCAGGCAAAGGAATCTGCAGCCCCGGTGAAGGGGTTGGGTATCGCCGGCGGTGCCAAGCGACCCGGAGCCAAGAAAGCGGACGCAAAGCCCGAGGCCGCAACGGAATCCGCGCCGGCGCCCGAGCCGGAGGCCAAGAGCGAGGTGGCACCCGTGAAGGGGCTGGGCCTGGCCGCCGGAGCCAAGCGACCCGGTGCGAAGAAGGCGGCAGCGGCACCGGAGGCGAAGCCTGAGCCGGCTGAGCAGACCGAAGCCACGTCGGAGCCGTCGCCAGAGCCTGAAGCCAAGGCCCCCGCTGCTCCCGTCAAGGGACTCGGCATCGCCGCAGGCGCAAAACGACCGGGTGCGAAGAAGACCGCCGCTGCGCCCGCAGCGCCCGAATCGAAGCCCGAGCCGAAGCCTGAACCGGAACCGGCCGCGGAGCCGAAGGCCGAGTCGACGCCGGCCGAAACCGGCAACGGTGACGCCGCGCCGCAGCCTCCCGTCAAGGGGCTGGGCATTGCCCGTGGTGCACGTCCGCCAGGTAAGCGCTGATCAGGATTATTAAATAGCTGGACAGCCGTGGCACCATTGTTGACGTGACCACTCACCAGCTGCCATGGCAAACCGCGGGGCATCAGCCGCGGCAGCGCACCTTCGCGCAGTCATCGAAGCTGCAGGATGTGCTCTACGAGATCCGTGGGCCGGTGCACGATCACGCGTCGCGACTGGAGTCCGAGGGGCACCGCATCCTCAAGCTGAACATCGGCAACCCGGCGCCGTTCGGCTTCGACGCCCCCGACGTGATCATGCGCGACATGATTCAGGCGCTGCCGTACGCCCAGGGCTACTCCGATTCCAAGGGCATCTTGCCGGCCCGGCGCGCGGTGGTCACCCGCTACGAACTCGTCGACGGTTTCCCGCGATTCGACGTCGACGACGTATACCTGGGCAACGGTGTCTCCGAACTGATCACGATGACGCTGCAAGCCTTGCTGGACAACGGCGATCAGGTGCTGATCCCGGCGCCCGACTACCCGCTGTGGACGGCGTCGACATCGCTGGCGGGCGGCACCCCGGTGCATTACCTGTGCGATGAGACTCAGGGCTGGCAGCCGGACATCGCCGACATCGAGTCCAAGATCACCGAGCGCACTAAGGCTCTGGTGGTGATCAACCCGAACAACCCGACCGGCGCTGTCTACAGCCGGGAAATCCTCACGCAGATGGGCGATTTAGCACGCAAGCATCAACTGCTGCTACTCGCCGACGAGATCTACGACAAGATCCTGTACGACGACGCACACCACATCAGCATGGCGACGGTCGCACCCGACGTGTTGTGCCTGACGTTCAACGGGCTGTCAAAGGCCTACCGGGTCGCCGGGTACCGCGCCGGATGGCTGGCGATCACCGGACCCAAAGAACATGCCAGCAGCTTCATCGAAGGCATTCATCTGCTGGCCAATATGCGGCTCTGCCCGAATGTCCCTGCCCAGCATGCGATTCAGGTCGCGTTAGGCGGGCATCAAAGCATCGACGACCTGGTGCTGCCGGGTGGGCGACTGCTCGAGCAGCGCGACGTGGCGTGGTCCAAGCTGAACGAGATCCCCGGGGTGTCCTGCGTCAAACCGGCCGGCGCGCTGTACGCGTTCCCTCGGCTGGATCCCGAGGTGCACGAGATCGTCGATGACGAGCAGCTCGTGCTGGATCTGCTGCTGCAAGAGAAGATTCTGGTGACTCAGGGCACCGGATTCAATTGGCCCGCACCGGATCACCTGCGTATCGTGACGCTGCCATGGTCGCGGGACCTTGCCCGAGCCATCGAACGGTTGGGCAACTTCCTGGCCGGCTACCGTCAGTGAGGCACCCGGTCGGGCCGGCTACACCTCGATAGCGATCTCGCTTAATCGGCCTTCGGTCAATGCCTGTGAGCGGCCTGCCGATCATTTGAACTTTCTATGAGTTTGCCCGCCGAGGGCGCGCCTGCGTGACTCTGACGGGCAAGATTGGTTATATCTGCGTCGGTGCTTTCTCGCATTGGCTAGTCCACACAGCCGTGGCGACACGAGTTGGTTTGTGGTGCAGACGATCTGGTTGCAAGGGTGACGGGCGAAGCGATTAGGAATAGGTCGAGGCGCCATCTCATCGCGGGTTCGCGACAGCGCGTTTCAACACCCGCACACTCACCGCAACTGCCACGATTTCGCGGCAGATCGAGCCGTTCGCAAAGGAGAACTGCAATGCCATACCGATGTACATCGGCGGTGACGATGTCGGACGCACAGTCCGTACGCATCGTCGCCACTGCGGAGCGCTGACATGGACTTCGGCGCGCTACCACCGGAGGTCAACTCCGGCCGAATGTATTCCGGACCCGGCTCGGCGCCGCTGCGCGCCGCGTCGGCTGCGTGGAATCTGCTCGCCGCCGAGCTCGAGCAGGCAGCCACCGGTTATCAGTCGACCATCGACACTCTGGCCGACGACGAATGGCGCGGCCCCACATCGGCATCGATGGTCGCCGCCGTCGATCCCTACATCACCTGGATGAACACCACCGCGGCCAAAGCCGGCCACACCGCGAGCCAGGCCTCGGCGGCCGCAACCGCCTACGAGACCGCGCACGCGATGACGGTGCCGCCCCCTCTGGTCGCGGCCAACCGCGCGCAATTGGCCATGCTGGTCGCCACGAACGTCCTGGGTCAGAACACCGCGGCCATTGCCGCGAACGAGGCGCAATACGGTGAGATGTGGGCGCAGGACGCCGCGGCGATGTATGGCTACGCCGCGAGTTCGGCCTCGGCCGCATCGGTTCAACACCTCACCCCGCCGCCGGAGACCGCCAAACCGACGGCCGCCGCCCAGCAGGGATCCGCGGTCGCCCAGGCGACCAGCACCAGCGCAGGCGCTGGGGTGCAATCCCAACTGCAGCAACTGATCTCCGGAGTCCCGTCGTCGCTGAATCAGCTCACCTCACCGGTATCTGCGGCAACGAACCCACAAGGTTGGCTCGGCCGACTTCTCGACTTCCTCGACGGCGCGGACGGGAACTCGATCGGAACGTTCCTGAACTCCTCCTTCGTGAACGGTTTCGTGTCGGGCTCATACGTCAGCCCCGCGATCGTCACACCAGCGATCACCAGCGGGTTAGCCGACATCAACTCGTTGAACCCAGCCGTCGAGTCGGCGCCCGGCGGCACCGGCGTCACCGGCATGATCACACCTGCTGCGGTTCCAGCTCCGGCGCCGGTGAGCGTGCCGAACGTCGGCGTCTCGGTGAACACCTCCGGCAGCACGCTGGTCGGCAAGCTGTCCGTCCCGCCGACGTGGACGGCGGCGGCGCAGGTGGCCAACCACAGCGGCGTCACGTATGCCGGTGGCGGCTGGACCAACGCCGTCGGCCCGGCCGGCGGCGGCACGGAAGCCGTGCCCGCCGGGATGCCCGGGATGCCCGGGGCATCGGCGGCCCGCTCCGGCGGATTCGGTCACGGCCCCCGCTACGGCAACCGCCTCACCGTGATGGGCCGCCCGCTCTCCGGCGGCTGATCACCAGCGCCGCTCCAGCAGATCCAGCAAGTAGCCCCCGTAACCGGATTTCAGCAGCGACTTGGCTCGCTGTGCCAGTTGCTCGTCGTCGATGAAGCCCATCCGCCACGCCACTTCTTCGGGGACGCTGACCTTCAACCCCTGGCGTTGTTCCAGCGTGCGAACGTAATCGCCGGCGGCCGACAACAGGTCGAAAGTCCCGGTGTCCAGCCACGCGGTGCCCCGGGCCAGCACCTCGACGGACAGCCGCCCTTGGTCGAGGTAGGTTCGGTTGACGTCGGTGATCTCGTATTCACCTCGCGCAGAAGGCTTTAGACCGCGGGCGATCTCGATCACGTCGTTGTCATAGAAGTACAGGCCCGGCACCGCGTAGTTCGACTTCGGCGTCTCGGGTTTCTCTTCGATCGACAACGCAATACCGTCGTTGCCGAATTCGACCACCCCGTATGCCGACGGATTGGCGACCCAGTACGCGAAAATTGCTCCGCCATTGATTGATTTGAGGCGCTGAAGATTGGTTCCTAGTCCGGGCCCATGAAAGATGTTGTCGCCCAAGGCCAGTGCCACCGAGCCATTTCCGATGTGGCCAGCGCTGATCACGAATGCCTGCGCCAGACCGTTGGGTTGAGCTTGCACCGCGTAGCTGATGTTGATGCCGAATGCGCTGCCATCCCCTAGTACTCGCTGGAAAGCGGGCGCGTCCGGAATGGCGGTGATGATCTGGATATCGCGGATGCCGGCCATCATCAGCGTGGACAGCGGATAGTAGATCATCGGCTTGTCGTAGACCGGCAACAGCTGCTTGCTGACGCCCAACGTGACCGGATGGAGCCGCGTGCCCGCGCCGCCGGCCAAAATGATCCCTCGCATGCCTGTCATATCAGTCGACGAGGTCGGCGTCGGTCAACTCGGTCGCGGCCAGCGCGGCCGACAGGTCGTCATGCCGGAACACCGAGGTGACGTGATCATGGACCACCCGAAAGGCGGCTGCGGCAGTGCCGTTGGTGATGTTCTGTTCGACAACGACGACGCCGTCGTGAACGTAGATCCTGCCCACCTCGGCTTTGGGCGGATGGGCGGACGCCCATTCGCGCAGCGCGGCGTGGCCTTGCGCGGCGCCGTGCGCGTCGCCCACCTCGATGTCATCGCTGGACAGCGAGATCAAAGTGTCGAGGTCGGACGCGTTCAAAGCGTCGTGCCATGCCAGTACGGTGGCAATCTCCGATGTGGTCATGACGTGCAACGTACCGTGTACGTCTGGAGCGGTGGCCGAGATCCCAGCCAGAGTGTCCGGTTACCCGGTCACGCGACGCGGCGCCCCAGGCAGTGCACCCGCCAGCCGGCCTGCTGCCAGCGCCGCACGTCCAGGCAGTTGCGGCCGTCGACGACGACGCGCGCCCGCACCCGATCGGCAAGCACGTCGGGATCGAGTTCGACGAACTCCGGCCACTCGGTGAGCACCAGAACCGCGTCGGCGCGGTCACACGCTTCCTCTACCGACACCGCGTAGTTCAGCGTGGGGAACAGCCGCTGGGCGTTCTCCAGCGCTTTGGGGTCATAAACGTTGACCGCCGCGCCGTTGAGTTGCAACTGGCCGGCGACGTTGAGCGCCGGTGAGTCGCGGACGTCGTCGGATTCGGGCTTGAATGCGGCGCCGAGCACCGCGATGTTGGCGCCCAGCAGCGATCCGCCGCAGGCACCGGTCGCGATCTCGACCATCTTGGTGCGGCGGCGCATGTTGATGTTGTCGACTTCCCGCAGGAAGGTCAGCGCCTGGTCAGCCCCCAGCTCGCCGGCGCGCGCCATGAAAGCGCGGATGTCTTTCGGCAGGCAGCCACCGCCAAAACCCAGGCCGGCGTTGAGGAATCGACGCCCGATCCGTGGGTCGTGGCCGAGCGCGTCGGCCAACAGCGCGACGTCGGCGCCGGCGGCTTCGCACACCTCGGAGATCGCGTTGATGAACGAGATCTTGGTCGCCAGAAAGGCGTTCGCCGAGACCTTGACCAGCTCCGCGGTCTGCAGGTCGGTCACCAGGAACGGAACGCCGGCGTCGAGCATCGGCGCGTAGAGTTCGCGGATCGCGGCCTCAGCACGCGTCGACCCGTCCTGTACGCCGAGCACGATCCGGTCGGGCCGCAGCGTGTCCCGTACCGCGAATCCCTCCCGCAGAAACTCGGGGTTCCAAGCGATTTCGACGTCGACACCTGCGGCCTCGCGAGCCCGCTGAACGAGTTCGGCGGCGGTCCCGACCGGAACCGTCGATTTGCCGATAATCACCGAGGGCCGAGTCAATCGCGTTGCGAGCGAGTCGATTACAGCGTGGACATGACTGAGGTCGGCACCGTACTCGCCCCGCTTCTGCGGAGTGCCGACGCCGAGAAAGTGCACGTCGGCGAATTCAGCGGCCAGGTCATAGTCGGTGGTGAACCGCAAGCGCCCGGCTGCGATGTTGTCTTGCAACATCTTTCGCAGCCCAGGCTCATAGAAGGGCACGTCACCGCCAGCCAGCTTGGCGACCTTACCAGGATCGATGTCGACGCCGACAACCTCGTGCCCCAGTTCGGCCATCCCCGCAGCGTGGGTAGCACCCAGATAACCCGTTCCGAAAACGGAGCACCTCATACACCCGTGTGTAGGGCGCTGCAATGATCTGACGGCATCGCTCTCCTGAGCGATGGGCAAACGTCAGGTGACGGTTTGCAGTCGACGGCTAAAAGCCCAGGCCGGGAGCGCCCGGTCAGTGGCCGAAGCCGAAGCCGCCGTGGCCAAACCCGCCACCGCCGAAGCCACCGTGGCCACCGCCGAAGCCGCCGCCACCGCTGCCGTGGCCGCCGCCACCGCCCGGACCGGGGAAGCCGCCGCCGGGGTTACCACCACCGCCGGGAGCCCAGGGCCCGCTGGGCGGCCCGAATCGGGGGCCGCCGAAGATCCCCGGTATCGGGATCGGCACCGGGACAGGGGCAACAACCGGAGGCGGCGGCGCAGCAGGCGGCGGAGCCACCGGCTCGGGCGCGACCGGCGCCGGTGCCGCGGGTGCAGGCGCGGGAGCTGGGGCCGCCTGCACGGGTGCGGGAGCCGGTGCCGCGGGTGCTGGAGCCGGGGCCTCGGGAGCAGGTTCGGGCGCCGGCGCCTCGGGAGCCGGAGCCGGCGCAGCGGGTGCAGGTGGTGACGCCGGGGCCGGGGCTGCGGGCGCGGCAGGTGCCGGCTTGGGAGCCACCGCCTGTTGTCCCGGTTGCGGCCGTACCGCGGCGGTCGGACGCATGCTGACCGCCAGGGCGACCAGCAACGCCGCGGCACCCACCACGAAGATCGCCGCGACCGCGCTGGCCACCAGGACAAGCGGCCTGCGGCCGCCGTCAGATGGACTGTCGGCGACGCCGGTGTAACCGGTGTACGTACCGGTCTCGAAATCCGCCTGCTCGCCGGCGAATGCGGTGTAGGCGTCGACGTCGTCGTCGGCCACCGCGCTGTAGGCCAAGGCCTGTTCGCCTGAGGCGTTGTCGACAGCGACGTCGAAGTAGCCCGGCGCGACCGCGTAAGGGTTGATGAAGCCGGTCCCAGGATCCTGTGCGTAAGCCAGGGCCTCGGTGGACGAGGAGAACAGCGGCGCGTTGGCCGAAGCCAGGGCCGCGCCACGGGCCAGCGCGGTCTCCGGCTCTTCGGGCGCGCTGACGATCATCCCGGTCACGGCCTCGAGCTGCGATTTGAGCGGGGTGATGTCGACGCCCGAACCGACCAGGAACAGGCCGTCGGGTCGCGTGCCCAGCGAGTCGGCGCCGGACGCCAACGCGGCCAGTTCGGCGAGCGAGTTACCGCCCGGCGTCAGCGGTTGGCGCTGCACCTCGGTGATCGACCCGTCGGCGGTGTTGACCACCGCCAGCGTCGCGGTCTCGGGCTCGACGAACAGCAGACCGGTCTGCGAATACCCGACCGAGCTGCCTACCACTTGGGCCAGCGCCGCCGCCGCCAGGAACGACGACACCAGCATCACGTTCTCGACCTTGCGTGCCGCCAACGCGTCACGCAGCGCCGCGGCGTCGACCGGATCGGTCCAAGTGACGCCCGTCGAGCGTAATTGATAACCGCTCTCGGCGGCGCCTTCTTGGGTGCCCAGGATCGCCGATACGACTTGGTCGGCCGCATTGATCGTGGGGGCGTCGGCCGCCACGCTGACGTCGAAGCCTTCTTCGTCGACGGTGGCGCCATCGGCGTTTTCACCCTCGACGAGAACCATGCGGACCGCGTTGGGTGCCATTGACACCCCAAGGACGGTGTCCACTTCTCCTCCAAGCTGTTCGCCCGCTCACCGGGTCAAAAGGATTGCCGGGGTTCCTCAGGTTCTGGCAGAAGCGGCGCGGATCATTGTCCGTTTGGTTGCCACTTCGACTTTACCGACGGCGGAACCGAGCGGCCATGGGCTGACGGCACAATCCCCATGGTCATTTAGTGGCCGTGGCCGCCACCGTGACCCCAGCCGCCGCCGCCGTGACCCCAGCCGCCACCGCCGCCGTGGCCCCAGCCGGGTCCGCCACCATGTCCCCAGGGACCGCCCTCGCCGCCGCGGTCGCCGCCCCACGGGCCCGGGGCGGGTGGGCCGAACAACGGAGGTAGGCCGGGTATCGGAATCGGTATGGGCGCGGGCACGGGCGCCGGGCCGGGAACGAAGGCAGGGGCCGGCGCCGGGCGCGGAACGAACACCGGTGCCGGCGCTGGGGCCGGATGGAACGCGGGGGCCGGCGCCGGGGCCTGCACAGGCACGGGTGGGGCCGCCACCTGCGCCTTGGGCAGCGGGGCCGGTACCGGATGAGCCGGGGCGACCACGTTGTGGCTGAGGCTGGGCCGCGAGCTCGCCGACGGCCGGATACTGAACGCCAACGAAATCACCAGGGCCATCACACCGGTCACGAAGATGATCAGCACGCTCATCGCCGCCAAAAACGGTGTGCGACTGACGTGTTCGTGCTCCATCGCGTTGAAGTCGGGGTACATGCCGGTGGTGAAGTCGTTGTCCTCGCCGGCGAAGGCGTCGGCGCCCATTTGGGTGTACACCGCGGCAGAGTCGTCGGCGACGGCGCTGTAGGCCAACGCGTCTTCGCGCGGCTCAGCGGCGACGGCCTCGGCGACCGCGAGGTATCCCGGCTCGTGGACGTGCGGGCTGACCGCACCGGTACCCGGGTCGAGCGCGTAGGCCTGCGCGGCCGTCGACGAGGCGAACAGCGGCGCGTGTGCCGACGCGAGTGCCGCGCCACGGGCCAGCGCCATCTCGGGCTGCTCGGGCACGCTCAGCGGAAGCGAAGTAGCGCCCTCCAGCGCCGGCTTGATCAGCGGAATGTCGACACCTGAGCCGATGACCAGGACTCCGTCAGGCTCGTCGTCGAGCCGCTCGGCGGCGGAGACCAGGTCGAGCAGCTTGGAGACGGCCTGGTCGTCGTCGTCAGGCAGAACCTCGCGGTGGACTTCGGTGATCGACCCGTCGTTGGTGTCGACCAAGGCCAGCGTCGCGGTTTCGGGCTCGACATACAGCAGCGCGGCACGGGCGTACCCCGTCGCGGCGCCCATCGACTGGGCCAACGCCGCCGCGGCGAGAAACGTCGAGACAAGCATCACGTTCTCGACCTTGCGGGCCGCCAACGCGTCGCGCAGTTCGGCCGCATCGCGCGGGTTGCTCCACGTCACACCCGTGGACAGCAGGTCGTAGCCGGCCTCACTGGCACCTTCGCGGGTGCCGAGAATTGCCGCGACCACCTGATCCGGAGCGCGCATGGTTGCCGGGTCTTCGCTGTCGGCGACGACGAAATTGTCCTCATCGACGGTCGCGCCGTCGGCGCCTTCTCCCTCAACCAGCACGATGCGAACCGTCGTGGGTGCCATCGACACCCCAAGTACGGTATCCACCAGTCCTCCAACATGTTTTGCCAGCTATCTGCGGTCGTGTCAGAGAAGCGCACCTCTGAGGTGGCTGAACACGAAAATCAAGCGCCGCACTCGTGCGCGGCGTTCAGGCCCGCAGAATTAGCTGTGCTCGGTGAAGTCCCGGCCGGGAGCATTGGTCGATGCCCCCCGGCTGACCCTTCGCAAGCCGATTTTACCGCGTCGCGAGCAATGCCGCTGCGGACTAGTGGTGTCCGCCGCCGCTGTGGCCGCCGCCGCCGAAGCCGCCACTGTGGCCGCCGCCACCAAATCCACCACCACCGAAGCCGCCTCCGCCGAACCCGCCTCCGCCGAACCCGTGGCCACCGCCGAAGCCGCCGCCCGGGCCGTCACCGATGCCGCCGCCCGGGCCGCCACCGAAGCCGCCCAGACCAGGGATGCCGCCGAAGCCGCCGCCGGGCATACCGCCAAAGCCCGGGTTGCCGCCGAAACCGCCACCGGCGGGCGGACCACCGATTCCTGGGCTACCTGCAGGCGGTCCACCGATTCCGGGGATACCGCCAAAGCCGCCCGAGCCCGGATGCCCGCCGAAACCGCCCTCTGGCGGGCCACCGAATCCCGGACCGCGAACGGTGTCCGGCGGTCCTCCCGGCGGCTCGAAGCCCGGCAATCCGGGAAGATGCATTGGCGGCTCGGGCACGACAGGGACGGGGCCCTGCGGTGCCGGCAGGTGCACCGGCGGCTGATGAGGATGGCTCACCGGGGGCTGCTGCGGCGACGGGAGCCATATCGGCGGCTGCGGCGACGGGACATGCACCGGCGCAGGGCTCGGCACGTGCAACGGAGCGATGTGAATTGGCGGGCTGGCCGGAATCGGGAGCGGGACGATGACCGGCGCTGGGGCCGGGATCGGCGCGGGCGGCGCAGCGGCCAGAACCGGCGCGGGCGCCGGAGCCGGAATCGGTGCGCGCACCGGCGGAGCCACCACCGCGGGTGCTGGAATCGAATGAGCTTGCGGCACAGGCGCGCTCACCGGCGCCGGCGCGGGGGCAGGCGCAGGGCGCGCTGGCTCGATGAGGCTTTGCAGCGGGCGGGGCAGAAGGGCGACACTCGGCCGAACACCCAGTGCCAGTGCGACTTCCAGCGACAGCGCAGCGGCCACCACGACGACGGCCAGCATGCTCCCCAGGAGCACGAGCGGTCTGCGCTCGGAGCCGCCGTCGAAGAGTTCGTCGTGCGGGAAGCCCGCCGCGGCGGTGGGGGCCTCAGCTTCCTCGTCCGACATGGCGTCCATCGAGGCGGTGTGGACGTCGGCTTCTTCATCTGGCACGGCGCTGTAGGCAAGGTCATCTTCACCCAGTTCGGTGCCGAACGGAACATCAGGCACTGCAAGGTATCCCGGGGCGACGGCATACGGATCGATCGCACCGGTGCCGGGGTCTTGCGCGTACGCCAACGCCGCCGTCGACGAGGCGAACAGCGGCGCGCTGGCCGATGCCAGCGCCGCGCCCCACGCCAACGCGGTCTCCGGCTCTTCGGCCGCTGTCACGGGAAGCAGCGTCACCGTTTCCAGTTGCGGCTTGATCGCGGCGACATCCACCCCGGAGCCGACGATGAACACGCTTTGCGGGCGCGTCTCCAGCGCTTCCAGACCGGCCACCATACCGGCCAGCGCGGCGATCGTGTCGGTGCCCGAGACCGACTCTTTGTGGACATCGGTGATGGAACCGTCGGCGGAGTCGACGATGGCCAGCGTCGCGGTATCTGGCTCCAGGAAAAGTAAGGCGGTGTGTGCGTCACCGACGGTGCTGCCGACCATCTGGGTGAGGGCGGCCGCGGCCATGAACGCCGATACCAGCATGACGTTTTCGACCTTGCGGGTGGCCAGCGCCGAATGCAGTGCGGCGGCGTCCACCGGGTCGGTCCAGGTGACGCCGGTCGATCCGAGCGCGTGACCGGCTTCGGTGGCGCCCTCTCGGGTGCCCAGGATTGCCGAGATCACCTGATCGGCAGCGCTGAGCGTTGCCGCTTCATCGTCGGTGGCGATGTCGAAGGTGGTGTCCTCGATGGTGACGCCGTCGGCGTTCTCACCTTCGACCAGCAACATCCGGACTGCTGTCGGCGCCATTGACACTCCGAGCACGATATCCATGGCGGCCTCCAAGAACCTGCGCAGCGCGCCACGGGTTTAGGCGGAGGGGACACCGCGTCCGGCGCTACAGATAAATATTCACTGTGGAAGCTGTGCGCTGAGACAGGCTAACTTAAGTGGACCTTATGAAATTTTGATACGACCGTGATGGAGTCGGTCCGCGCTGGCCCTGATATTTCGAGCCGACCGACGCGCTGCCGTACGGATGTTCGGCCGGGCTGGTCAGGCGCAGGATGCACAGCTGACCGATTTTCATACCCGGCCACAGCGTGATCGGCAGGTTGGCGACGTTGGACAGCTCCAGGGTGATGTGACCGCTGAACCCGGGATCGATGAAGCCGGCGGTCGAATGTGTCAGCAGCCCAAGGCGTCCCAGCGACGACTTGCCCTCCAGCCGGCCCGCCAAATCTTCCGGCAGCGTGCACAGCTCCAACGTCGAACCGAGCACGAATTCCCCGGGATGCAGCACGAATGGTTCGCCCTCGGCCGGTTCCACCAGGCTGGTCAGCTCGTCTTGTTGCTGCGCGGGGTCGATGTGCGTGTAGCGGGTGTTGTTGAAGACCCGAAACAAACTGTCGAGACGGACGTCCACGCTGGACGGCTGAACCAGGGCGTCGTCGAACGGGTCGATTCCCAACCGGCCGGCAGCGATTTCGGCCCTGAGGTCGCGATCGGAGAGCAGCACGCGACGAGCGTAGCCGCTCATGTTGGTCGACGGCGCGACGTTGGATGTTAGCCTTCCGGAGCAACATTGCCGATGTAGTTCAATGGCAGAACATCAGCTTCCCAAGCTGAATACGCGGGTTCGATTCCCGTCATCGGCTCCACAAAATCGCTAGTCATCCGGTGTCATTAGCATTGCAAACGAGTCCCTTGTGTCGATTCTGACCGTACCTTGACCGTGACGCAGTGAAGATGCGCATTCACATTCGTTTGCTCCACTCCGAAAGGCCATGTGCGTGTGGGGTGGAACTGGGGGGTGGTGTGTCGATGTGCGGCGTACCGCGGAACCAACACGTGTTCCACGCACCGGCGGCTCGACGGCGGACCGTCCCCGCTATCCCGCACGTCCAATCGGGATGGTCCTGCTAGGAGCGCAGTCGGACTGAGCCATGATTACCGGGTGGACGCCGAGCCTACTGAAGGACTCTTTATCGGCGTAGGCGTCGACCACTACACCAGTCCCGACCTACCGGACTTAGTCGGCTCGGCCGATGAGGTTCAAACGATCGCCGAACTGGTCGGCGACCACTTCGGCGTCCGTATCCTTCGCGATGCCGACGAAGCAGCGGTACAAGGCGCGCTGCGCGACTGCGCAGGCCACTTTTCGGACGACGAGGGCGGCGTCGTACTTATGTGGTCCGGCCACGGCGCCCCGGGTGCCGACTCGACTAGCGTCCGCCTACTGGCCCACGACAGCCGCAACGATTCCAGCGGAGGGATCGACGCCGTTGAAGTCGCCAGCAAAGTCGCCGCCACCGGCGCCCATCAGATCCTTTTCATCGTCGATACCTGCCACGCCGGCAATGCAGTCGACTCGGTGGTGCGGCTCTACAACCATTTCCGCGTCAATCCCCCGGCGGGGCAGTGGTGCTGGTTCGGGCTGCTGGCGGCCTGCGGCCCCGAGAAAGTACGTCAGCATGTGCTGGGGCCCGCGCTGGAACGCCTACTGCGAGACGGCCCACGACCCGACGGCGCACACGCACAAGACATTCGACGGCGCTGGTCAACGCATCATCGAATGATTCGCGGTGACGATCTCTGGGACGCGCTGATCAAGCAGTGGGACCGCACAGCCGCAACCACCGAACCGAAATTTGCCCAGACCGGCGATGCACGGCCGTTCATACGCAACCCGCTGTGGTCGGCGACCACGGGTCCGCTTTCCGTGGCTGAAGTGCTCACCGGTATGCCGACGGTATCGCCGTTCTTCGGCCGACACGTCGAGGTCGCAACAGTGTCCAGCTGGCAGGATCAACACCAACACGGCGTATACGTCATCACAGGCGCCGCAGGCAGCGGCAAGTCGGCCCTGCTGCACCATGCTCTGTCCCTGAACACCGGTGGCGAAAGCGTCGCCGCAGAGACGGCGGCGGCCGTGATCATCGACGTCGGGGGCCTGACCACCGAAGCGATCGCAGCGACCATCGACCGCGTCCTGGTGGCGCGTAGCCTCTTGGAGGAAACGGCTGCGTCGCGCAACTCGTTCGAGCTATGCGGCGGGCTCCAGCGCCGGCGAGACGCAGGCGCGCCGGTGCCGGTGATCGCCCTCGACGGATTGACCGAGGCGACCGACCCCAGCCACGTCATCGAAGCGTTTGTGACACCTTTGAGTACAGTGACCGCGGTCATCGTCACGACCCGACCGACCGCAGTCAACGTGCCCCGGCAGCGGCGTGCATCCCAGCCCCCACAATGGGCGGCCGCGGGCGAAGCCGCGGACCTCGTCCCGATCGCCGCCCTGCTCGCCGGGCCTGACCGCGTCCTCGATCTCGAGAGCCCCCAGAATCAGGCATCGGGGTGGCGCGCCATCGACGAGATGCTCGACGATCAGCTCAGTCCCGCCGCGCCAGACCACGACCCGGCCGGCGCAATCACAGCGCTGCGCCAAGCACCTCGCGGCGAGGGCCCGCCACCGTTCGTGCTGGCCAAACTCCTGATCGATTACGCGCGTGAACCATGGGCGAGCGCAGAGCCGACGCGCGATGGTATCGGTGGCGCACTGGGTGCCGCCTTGGACCAGCTGGTCGCTCGCGCGTATGACGAGTCGAAGCTACCCGCCGCAGTGGATTTTCTGAACGTGTTGCCATACGGGCTCGGTGCGGGGCTACCAGAGGGTGAGTGGTTGGCGATCGCCAACGCAACCCGCGCACCGGACAGGCAGGAACTTAAACGCGATGATCTGGCCGACGTGCTCGCCCCGCTGGGCGCCTACATCGTGGAGGACTCCGAATCAGAGCAGGCGGTGTACCGCTTCGCTCACACGTTGATCGCGCAGCACTTCGCCGTGCGCGCATCCGCCCGCGACGAGAACATGGCCCTTCGGATCGCCACTGCGCTGGTCGGCGAATCCGACGTACCTGACTCCCCGCCGACCTCCACGCGCAGCCCTCATCTAGACCGCTACCTCTGGAGATACGTAGCCCGCGCCGGCAGGCGCGGGCTGGAGCTGCTACGCGAAAAGCGGTCACTGTCGAAAGATTTCGCTGCAGCGGCACTAGCTGTCTCCATCGACGCCGCCGAGCGCGGTGACATCAGCGGCGCACTATCCCTCGCCGAGCAGGCCACCTCTACTGCCGAGCGCCTCACCGGACCCGATCGTGAACAGCAGGCAGCTCCGGCGCTGGCACACCTAGCCACCCTCTACAAAACCACCGGCCAGATCACCAGAGCCGTCCAGACCGGACGCCGCGCCGTTGCGGCCTACAACCAGCTCGTACGTCAGCGACCAGAAGTCGTAACCGACCTCGCGGCCGCGGCACACAATCTGGCGGGTGCACTGATGGATGCCCAGGACAGGGAAGCCTCCTCCGTCGCCGCACAAGCCGTGGAACTAGAGGAGCAATTCCTTCAGATCGGCGGCGACAACCGCTACCGCCTCGGTGTCGCCCGCAACGTTCTAGCACTGGCCTTGAGCTTGGAAGGACGCCTCGACGAGGCCGTGCAGGCCAGCCGCGGCGCCGTCGAAGCAATTCAACTTTCCGTCAATGCCACAGGGACACAACGTGATCGAGCCGCCCTGGCGCAAGCCCTGCAGAACCTCGGCAGTCACCTCGCCGACCGAGGCGACGTCGTCGAGGCCTTGACCGTCACCGAACAAGCCCGCGGCATCATGTACGAACTCGTGACCATCGACGACATGTGGCGGCCCGCTATGCTGGAGACACTCAGCGATCTCGGTGCGCGATACAGCCAAGTCGGACAAGGCGACCGCGCACTCACCACCACAGCAGAAGCAGTGAGCGGCTACCAGGCTATGACGTCGCTCACTGCCGCCGAGACTGTAAATTACGCTGGGGCACTGACGAATTACGCAAATATGCTGCTCGCATCGGGACGGGCGGAAGCGGCGATGAGTCCCGCCCGCGCAGCTGTTGACATGATGCGCAACGTCGCCGATCGCGAAGAGGCTATGCGGCCCGCCCTCGCGCTGATGTTGGACAACTACGCCAACACGCTGACAGTGACCGGCCACCACAGCGAGGCATTGCAGGCCAGCGAGCAGGCACTGAGCTATTACCGCGCCGCGCGGGACGACAATCCCAGCCTCGACAATGACGTGGCCCGGGTGCTGTCGAACTACTGCCAGCGTCTGGCGGCGGCCGGTCGGTTCCCCGGGGCGGCAGCGGCCGGCGCCGAGGCGATCAACCTGTACGAACAGTTATCGACGGGCAACCCCCGCAACGACGTGTACGCGGCCACCACCCGTGCTTTCACTGCGATCTACACCGTGCGGGCCGGAAATGCGCGGGCGGGCATGCTGTTGGCAGCTCAAGCCACCCGTCAGGGCGAGCAGCTACTGGCAGGGCAGTTGATGTCGCGCGAGGAGCTCGCGACGATCTATATAAGCGCCACCAAAGCAGCCGAGCCTAATCCCGCACAGGCCATCCGCTACGCGGAGCGCGTCGTGCAACTAATTCGCGAGGACGGCCTGGACCGCACACCGCAGTATGCCACCGGGCTGCGCAACCTCGCCGCCCTACACGGGATGGCCGGCCGTATAGAATCCGGCCTGGCCGCCATCGCCGACGCCGTCGCGCTTTGGACTCAGCTGCTCGACGTCGACAGCTCGCACCGCGACGGCCTCGCCTCGGCGTTGGGCATTCAGGCGCGTCTCCAGCTGGAGTATCGCCAGCCGGCGAATGCTCGCGATACTGCGATTGCCGCGATTGAACACTATCGGCTTATTCCCGAGCTAGGCGTCGACGACGTCGACACCTGCGGCAAGGCATTCGCCACACTGGCCATCGCGCTCGACGAACTCGGCGACGACTTCGACCTGCTCGATCAGCACCTTGCCCAATCCCTGGAAAACCTGGACGGACCAAGAAGAGCGCTCTTGCTGTATACCGTCGTCAACGGACTACGTCTTGGACATCCGCGGGCGCCTTCGTGGATCCACACGGCCATAGACGAACTTGGCACCGCCAATCCGATGCTGCTCCTTCACATCCGGCGGCTCACCCGCAAAATCCGCGCCACCGGCCGGGTCCAGTTCGACCTGCTGTGGCAGCGATCCACCGGGACAGACCTGCCAGCATGGACAGCCGTCGATGAACAAAAGATCGAATGGGCGATGCGGTGGGTTTCAACCCCGGACTACGCGACCGCCGAAGCCTTCCTGCGACAAAACAATCACCTGCTCGGCGACGACTACGACAGCGCCATCGATGAAGCCGTTCTCGTCGTCGATCCTGCACGCGCGTCAGCGCTGCGGGATATCCGCGACCGACTCCGCTTCAATCCATTTATCAAGCCAGAAGCTATTGATGGAGGCATCGAGCGCGCCAAGCTCGACGCCGCCTACAGAAAGAACATCGCGGAGAGGAACACCTACGATCTCGCAGAACGGTTCCTCGAAGCCGACCTGAACCAGCGCATCGCCTTGCTCAGCCAGTACGCCGAGGAACTACGCGGCGACACTGTGGTTCGACACCTCCGTGCGCGCGCCGACAGTCCGCGCGCGGCGGCAGCAGTCAACCTCATCGAGCTGAGCCGCATCCCGCTGCACACCGAGGTCGCCGCGGCCGCGCCCGATGCTAATCAGACGGAATCACTGCTTGCGCACATCGCCGAAAACCACGACATCAAAGTGCTCCGCCGAGCGGCCGCCGTTCTGATGAGCTACGCCATTGAAGCCGCTAAACCCGAACTCACCGTGCCCGTCTCGTTCTACATGGGCGTGACCCTGCTGGACCCTGAGATCGACCCAAAGGCCGCTTCGCACGGGCGAGAGCTCATCGCGGCGGCCGCGGAAGCCACGCCGACGCGGGTAGCCGATTGGCTACGGCTATGTGAACGTCTGGCGCAAGCCAAACCCGAATTCAGCCAAGCCGCACAGATTCTCGTCGAAACGGGAGGTGAAGATGGCTGACAACGACCTCATCGTGGTGATTCCCGGCATCACCGGAAGCACCTTGCGATTTGATGGCACTGAAATATGGTCCTCGAAGCCAACGACAGTACTCGCGACGCTAGCCACGTTCGGCAAGCATATCCGGAAGCTGAAGCTACCCAACGACATCGGTGACCGGGCCCCCGAGGACGGTGTCGAAGCAGCAGAGCTGATTTCAACCCTGCGTTTCATTCCGGGCCTGTGGACACCTATTCACGGCTACGACAAGCTCGTCGAACGACTTCGAGCCACCCGCGTACGCGCTAGTGCTGGCCTTCAGGAGTTCAACGACCTCAATCCTGTTCTCTTCCCCTATGATTGGCGACTCTCCAACCGCCACAACGCACGACAATTACAGATGTGCGCCGAATCGGCACTCGACCGCTGGCGCGACTGTGCTCCACAAAACCGGGACGCCAAGATCATCTTCGTATGTCACTCCATGGGCGGCTTGATCGCCCGTTGGTACATCAGCAAGGAAGGGGGCGCGCCACACACGCGCAAGATGATCACGCTCGGCACACCCTACCGGGGAGCGATCAAAGCCATGTCTGTCCTGGTGGATGGACCGATGCCAAAATTGGGCCGATTTGGCGAACACCTCCACGAGACCGTGCTTTCTTTCCCATCGGTACACCAGCTGCTACCGAGTTACGCATGCGTCAATCACGGTGACCGAGAACTCGAATACCTTGTGGACCAGACAACCTCGGTGCTGCCAAGCACTCTGTGCCGCGATGCGGCCCGCTTTTATCAAGAGCTTGAAGACGCTGAATCCGAAGATGTCGGCAATCTCGCGCGACGCCACGCTATCGTTGGCGCTAAGCAGCCGACGACCGCGTCCGCCGCTCTCATTGGCGGGCGTTACGTGTTTTCAAATCTTCTTGGTGATAGCGACGTTGCCGGTGATGGCACTGTGTCAGCGGCTTCGGGACCCAAAGGCGTTCCGCTCGATGATAATTCGATTAGACGGATCGCGGACAAACACGGCCATCTGCAGTGCAACAACGCGGCGCTCGATGAGGTCGAGTCCGTTGTGTCATCAGCACCGGTGATTGTCAAAGCCGTTCCTGCCGAGGACTATTCGGTCACAGTGCCGGAGTTACTTTCGGTCGGAGACCCTGTGACGGCGACTATATCGTCACCGGCGGGACGTCGAAGCGTCCTTGTGACGGTGCGCAACGAGCACGGGGCAGTGGTTGAAGAGGTGGAGAAGGTGTTGCGACAAAGCGCAGTCGAATACCGGACCGCTCCACTCGACCCCGGCGCCTACAGTCTGGAGGTACGAGAAGTGGCAGACGTAGCATCAACTACCGGTGTTACCTCCTCGTTCCTGGTCTGGCCCCGGTGAGGGCCTACTTCGCGTTTCAGACCGCGTGAGGATGCACAGAATGAGCAGCGGTCGTCTGCGAGCACGGTCTCGGCCTCTTTGCACCGCGGCTCTCCCACGCAGTCCAAGCACATCGAATCCGCACCTGTGATGTCGAACTCATTGAGGAGCGGGTCAGTGCAGGGCTTCACCATTCCATTCTGGCTGCCATGTCAGCGCGTGGCGCCCTAAGACCGAGCCCTGACTCGTGTCGAGCCATCCAAATAATCGCGCTCGGTGGCAGCGGGCTTTGGCGTAGTCATCGGTGACGAGCCCGGCGGAGCGGCACCACATTCAACGTAGCGGTTGGTGTGCTTATGGCTTCGAGGGCCGCCATGGTCTCCGAGTGATCGTCATCGAACAAGTGCGTGTAGACCGCCAGCGTCGTCGTCACCTTTGCGTGGCCCATGAACCGGCTCAGTTGCAGCGGCGGAATTCCCGCCGCGACGCACAAGCTCGCGTAAGTATGGCGCAGCGCGTGAAACTTCAATGCTGGCGGCAGCACCGAGTCGTCGCCGCCAATGCGGTTGGCGCGTAACACCGCAGGACGGAAAACGGCTTTGTAGAACGTCTGATGACGAATCGAAGCCGACCAATCCAAGACCAAACGGTCGGCTGCCTGTTCGACCGGCAGCGCAGCCAGCGCCTCGCTCGCGGTCGAGACCATACGGTTGCCGTAGGCGTCGGTAGCCCGCTTGCCGGTCGGTTTGGCCGGTCGCAGACTCACCGCGCAGAACAGCGGCGCGGTCGGCTCGTCGCGACGCGGGTGGTCGGCCAGGTACTCGCGAAGCAATTCGGTCGTCGCCGTCATCAACGGCACCCGGCGACGGCTGCCCTTGGTCTTCGGCGTGTCGTAGACCAGCGCGCCGTCGACTGTAATCATGGTTCGCTCGACGTGCAGCAGACCGGGCTTGGTGAGTGCGCTCGAATTGATCGACCGGTCTGGTAACTCGACATCGCCGACTTGCAAACCCGCCAGCTCGGCGGCGCGCAGACCCGACCACGCGGCCAGGTGGACCATCACGTTGCACGGCCAAGGCGTAGCGTTGACCAGCGCGGCCACCTGATCAGCGGTGAGGAACATGTCGGGATCGTCGACCACGCCGGGTGTCCCACCCGCCGCGCTTCGCTCGCTCGGAAGCTTCACATGATCGGCCGGATTGACCGTGAGCCGGCCATCTGCCACTGCCTGCGACAGTATCTGTCGCACAACGAAATAATGATGTCTTACCGTCGACGCCGACTTGCCCGCCTTGGCGAGGTTGCCTACCCAATCCGCTACGTCGGCGCGCATGATCTCGTTGACCGGACGATCGCCGAAGGTCCTTCTGATCGAAAGGTCGGCTGTGCTGGCACCGTCAGCGTTGCGGCGGGCTCTAATCTTGTCTGACAACAGGTTTACATATTCGGCACGGGTGCGCGGCTTGAGATCGTGACGACTAGCAAGCCATTGTGCTGCAACCACGCCAAAGGTCTCACGGCCACGCTCGCGCAAGCTGGCCGGTGATTGTCCTTGCGCCAATTGTCTTTTCACATTGTCTAGCTTGTCTTCTGCCAGCTCACGAGTGTCGAAGGTCTCGCGGTACTCACGGTCGCGTTCATACCAGACTGCTTGGTATCTCTTGATCGGCTTACCCTTGATGCGGCGCGATGACTCGCGGACCCTAATGTGCATAGGTCAGCCTCCCCTCTTGCCCAGACCCGGCAGCCCACCGCCGACCACCTTGACCGACGTACGCAGCGCCTTCTTGATCGGCAGTCCGCTACCAGGACATGAAAGTCCGCGCTTCGCCTTGTGTGGTCGGAACTTGCCTTCGTTCACGTTTATGAGCTTCAGGCACTCGGGACACATCTTTTGCACAAGTTCTTGCCTTCCCGTGCTGCTTGCTTGGACAGCACTTCCGGCTGACCAATTGCAGCGTAACAGCGAGACAAGCTGAATACGTGGCGAGATCTGGAGCTGCCGAAGCGGCATAGTATGCACACCCACAACGGATTTCGCGTTACGATGCTTGGTTAGTACTCCTAATCTGACCGTCGTTTGACCGTGTGGATGCGAATTTTGCCCGCCCAGTCGCGTACCGACCGGACCAGCGCTTCCGCTCGCCGAGCTAGCATCCGAGCTGCTGCGCGGCGCATTGCGATCCTGCTGTGGCTCCGCGACCTCAAGCGGCACCATCCCGACACCGTGCGACGTCGCCTAACGCAAACATATGAACGCTGGTTCTGAGGCAACTTTTGTGACGCGTCGATCCGGTGGTTTCGGTCCTGCTTTGAAACTCGCTTGCCTTGTCTCAGAACTAGAGTTTTGCAGACCCTGTGTCGGCGCGGCGCCGCGTGCTGGCGATGCGACGCCCAGCGGCTCGATGGTGCGACTCTCGCTTGTGTAGACATCAGTCGCTGTCCAGCACCTTTGCGAGCATGTCTTCGATCTCGCGGATCGCCCGCTCCATGCCAGCTTCGGGGCTGTCAGCCCCTCTGATCATCGCGGCAGCCGCGGTTATGGCAAGTTCGTGGAACACGAGTTCCAGGTCTGGGACATCGGCGGCATTTTCGTGGTTGGTCTCGTAGTTCGGCTCGTCGACGATATCCGTCCGCGGCGCACCGCCAGCCATTTTAAGGTGGTCGAGTATCAGGCGGAGCGCAAAGACTTCGGCGGCCTTCTCTTCGGTGCTTGGGGTGTCTGCGGTCACGATGTTTCTCCTCTTTCTCTTTGTCTTTCTCTTTCTCTTTTTCCGCCGGCGGGATGCCGGTGAATTCTTCTGTGCGGCTGGTAACCGACGATCTCGGCGTCGATTGGCTCGTCACCTGCGGCGGGCAGCTCTCGCGGACGATCCGCCAAAGGTCGTCTGTGGTCTACGTCGGAATCGTCGGGGAAGCCTCGAGATCGTCGAAAATCGGCACGTGAGCCGGATTCAATTACAGCCAAGCCGTCGAATATCTGTTCATAGGGTTTTGGCGGTCCGACTTCCACTTCAACCGCGGTTCTCGCCCCTAGACCCGCCCTGTCGAGGACATCGCGAATCGCAGCCAGCTTTACAGAATCGGCCACGTTATCGTCGGTCGCCATCTTCAGTAGTTCGCAGGCCACCCGATCGGCAGCTTCCTCGATACGCTGTCGCGCTTTGCGTTTCACCTGCGGAGCCTTCGCTCCATGGAAATCGCACACGTTTGTTCCAAGGCGGGCGGCATTCTTGCATCGATCACCGTTTTTCCGATGTGCCGTGCATCGGCGCCCCGGATGGGCGCTGCGTTCCCAGCGGTCGATAGGTGCCGCGCCCGAAAGGTCAGTCATCATTGCTTCCTTCCGCGTCAGCCGGCCCACACCGGCCCGCCGAAACAACAATTCCAAGGCAACAGTTCCTTATAGCACTTCTGCCCTTGGCAGGGTTGCGCCTGCCAGGGCGGATAGCAAAGGGCACCAATTCACAACAATTTCGCTCCGGACTTGTTGCGACAGTCATCGTCAGCCGCCCTTTGGCAGCAACCCCAAAATTGTTGCCACTGTTGTCCTGCATCGTTGTCAGCAACCCGCTAACAACAGTTTCGACATTAATTCCGCGCTGACCTACGCGAACACCGGACTCTCGGGTGCGTAAGTGTTTGCTCGCCGACGCCGACAACCGTGGGCGACCCGCCGCCGGCAGGGTTATCCGCAACCTCTGCGCGCACAGCTCCGCCGTGGTGCTCATGGTGTGGCCCCCGGCAGCGGGTCGGCACCCCAAGTCTGGCGCGATTCCGCCAACGTTGGCGTACCCTGACCCAGAAACCATATCCTTCGGGTCACTTTGCGCCTCTTGGTCGAGTCGCGGGGATCGGTTTCCTCGCGCGCAATCGATTTATCTACGATTAGTCCACACTCCTGCGCCTTAGCCCACATCTCTTTCAGTGTCTTCTTTGGCAGTTTAGTGTCTAGACTCAATGCGTCGAGAATGGCGGTTTGGGTCATATTCGGGTGAAGACTCACATAATGACGAAGATGGATTTGAAGATCTTTGTCGTCATTGAATCGCATTCTCGGTGAAGCCGAGTTGATGTTGTCCGGTTTAGGTAGTGCTTCGGCGACATCCCAAGAGATGTCACCGGTATGACAACCCAAATCGTGATTGAATGGTCCGAGATGCCAATCAACCTTCCATTCCGTTCCGCTCCATTGCCGAGAGCCGAATCCGACTCGCATCGAAAATTCGCCATTAACGACATCGGGCGTTTTATTGTGATGGCGAGTGATCCAACTGTCAGCATTTTCGGCCTGCCCCGCCATCGAGATATTGTCCAGATCGAGAGTCTTCCCTGCCGTCGATCGGTAATGGTCGGTCAGGAGGGAAACGACGTCTTCGCCGCCCGCGCGGACCAGCTTGTGATAAGCGTCGATCACCTGACCGCGTTCATAGAGATTGGCGGCGTTTACTTCGGCGGGATGAAAATTATAAAAGCTTTCCATCAGAACTAAAACGGGCTGGTGGCGGTCCAGCAGCCGCTTGATTTCGTCGCGCAACCGGTCGCTGTCCAGCGGCGCAGCGCCGAACTCAGTGACCAACGGAAACCGCGGATCTTTCGCCACGTCACGGGGATCAACATCGTACGCACGACACATCCGTTGTAAAGTGCGGAAAATGTAGTTCTCACCGCCCTCACCGACGATGTAGAGAACTTTGCCGGGATGGCGAACCGCAAACAACTGGCTGCGGTAGAGATTGATTTTCGTCGCAACGGCCAGCGCGATTGCTATGTTGTCGTGGGTTTTTAGCGATTTCTTGGGACCAGCGTTTGGTCCCCAGGTGTCGCGGCACAGCACTTTGCCCACGAGGAATTCGAGCGACTCAACCGGCTTGGCCCACTCGGTCGGTCCATACTCTCTGAAGATCCGCTGTTCGCCCGAATCATCATGCAGTTCTGAGCCGTTCGTGATCGGATCCGCGGTCGGTCCTGACTTCGCCGCTGCCAATACGCTTCTCGTTCTCGACCTGCTCATGGACTCGTCGTAACCCGTGTCACTCGTTCGGCTTCCCGACATTACCTGCGCCCCCGCAGTTTCCGCCCCGCACCGTGTGTGCGTGCATCTGCGTCTGCCGCACCGTCCTGCGGTCCCCACGCCAGTAAGTCGTCTTCGCTCATGTCTAGGGCTTCGCCCACGGCGTGGCAGATCGAGCGTGCGAAGTCGTCGAGGTCCAGCTCCAACCCACGCTCTGCGTACGCGGCCGCGGCTGCCGCCTCGATCTCGGCGACGGCACGGGAAAACGGGTAGCAGCCCGCACGGGCCTTGTGGGCTGCTATCCACAGCGCACGGTGGAAGGCCGGCCGCGTCTGCCCTCCGTATTTTGCATTGCGCACATCATCAACGGTTCTCGCGAGCGCACCGGGGTGCTCATCGAATGTCCACTCGGACGCTACCGTCGTGATGTCTTCAACGTCGGGGCGCGCGCCCTTCCGCCGTGGCCTGCGGTACAACGCCGCCAGCCATTCGGCCGGCAGTTCTGGCAACGCTTCGCGGGAAGGCAGTTTCCCCGAACTGATCTCGTCTCCGTCTGGACCATAGACCTGGTACGGCATTCCGGTGTGGTGCAGTCCACCAGGAGCCACTACATAGCGGAGGTGCGGCTGTATCAGGTCCACGTCGCCGTAGCCACCGCTTGGTGTCTTCAATGATCCTGCGCCGCGCCAGTCGGGCGGGGTGGCGTAGAAGCCGATGCCCGACCGGCTCTCGCATCCACGTGCGGTAAGGACAACGGTCGGCGGCAGCGGGCCAAGGCGGTCGGAGTGTTCCCCGATGGTGACCGCGCCGCGCTTGCCGTTGTGAGCATCGGTGTCGATTCCGACCACGCCCTGAGGCAGCCGCGCGCCGATGTTGAGGATGCCGCGCTCACCGCCCAACGCCATGCGCCGGATGATCCTGCGCGGCATCGCCTTAATCTCGGCAGAGGTTGCATTGCGCGCGCCATAGCCGTGATAGCCGCGACACCATGCGATCTTGTGGGGTGGTAGGTCGGCGCGGTTGGGGTCAACACGCCCGGTCGGCACGCAGCCGTAACCGTGTTCGAGATTCTTCAAGGCGCGGCTGACGAAGTTGTCGGCCTCCAACCCGTTGTACTCGACCGCGCACTTACCGTCGCCAGTGCGTTCAACGACCGCACCGTACCGGTCGGGCGCGATGCTGCCATTCAGTAGCGGTTCCTCATTCACGCCTTGGCTGCCCTGCCTCGGCTACGCGAAAGAGCCCACCTGACAAGGCTTCTCTCGCTATAGACACACGCGCCCGAAATCAAGAAGCTCTCCAGTGACCTGTCGGCAGTCGCCGATGCAATCGCGAACTTCCTGACCGGGATGCCGAGTGATGTTAGGAATCTCATCGCAGCATCCTTGCCTTTGATAGTCGGTAGTGAAGAATAGTGTTGTAGTTCCTGCTCAAATTCTGACGAAAGCACGGCAGGCGATGACAGGCCGGTTATTTCGGGCATGGGCTGACTTTCTATGACGAGTGTGCCGGCTCAGCCGGCGGAAATGCGGTCAATACACCCATTCTGGAACGGGAATGACATTCGTGTCAACTCAACCAGCGTCACCGCATGTTAGCTGGTAGACCATTGCCCATATTCGACAGTCATCGCTCATCGATACCCCGCTGACCTGGTACGACGCAACAGAACAAACTTAATTCCGTTGCTTTTCCTGAGCTGTTTCTTTTCTTTTAGCGAGCGCTGTCTTTCTTTTTATGTCAACACCTTGGAGAAGATTCCAGATGTGCTGTAACGAAGCCCTTCGCAATCGATATTTCTTGATTTCAGAGATCTGAGGAACATTCGAGCGTTCATCGATCCAGTCTTGTTGCATGTCTGGTAGAACAGCATCAAATTTGGTTTCTGACGGAAAAATCGATTCTGTCGTTTTTCGGTCTAATCGCACCGGCTCGGCCAGTCCGATCCACACCAGGAGCTCGGAGTTGGTCGCTCAGCGGCCCACACAGCCCGCTGCAACTGGCCACGTAATCAACGATACCCGCTGGTACGTCTCCCCGACTCGCTTTGCCCTGTGGGACACAGGATTTCAGGAGAAGCACCCTAGAATGGAAGTTACGGATAGAACAGATTTCGAGGTGAAGGATGATCGCACCCAACACTCAGCACGGGGTCACCTCCAGTGGAGACAGCTGACCGCAATGGCTAAGCGACGCACGTACAAGCGCGACGGGCGGGGCCGGTTTGCGTCGACCGGTAGCACCCGAGTCAAGCGGATCGGCCGCAAGATCAACCGCCGCCGCCCCCGCTACGTGCGGGGAAGCCTCGGCAAGACGGTGCGTGTCGGACGCGTCGGCCCCGGCGGCGAATACGCAGGTGTGCACGTTGGCGCCAAGTTACGTACAAGGCGTCGCGGCGAGTACTACGTGGGAGTTTCAGCAGGCCGCAGAATCGCGACAGCGTTTTCGGCGTACTAGTGGCGTGTCTCCTGTCGTCGGCGTGAAGCTGCCGCAACTGTGCATCCGTCAATTGTTTTCCGACGTCACCACACAAGCTGGAGGTAATGGCTCGCTGAGCGCTGACAGCAGCTCAGCGACCGCGGTTCGCACCTCGCGTGTCATCGCACCGCGCTCATCGAGATCGACTGCGTATTCCCACGGCCAGATTCGTGTCAATTCCAGGCTAGGACGAAGATGGACATCGCGGCGGCCGAGACGGTTGATGAATGCATCGAGCTGCTCGTCATCTTCAGGTCCGGCGTATTGGCGGTTCCGAAGCCAAGGCCACAGGCTCGATCGGAGCTCCTCGCGAGGGTGTGCGCCGATCCGGGCGAAATCGTCGCCGCACCAGCGCTGTATGTATTCGCTGGCCTCCAGGCGACAATGCGGATAGAGCCGTAGGGCGGCGGCGGCGCTACGAAACGCGAGGTGCAGGTTCGGCCGTGCAAACCAGACCGCCCGACGTTCTGACAGGAACTGCACGAGCCTCTCAGCCCTGCCGGTCCGGTACAGAGCCTCGGCTTGGGGTTTCAGTTCGGCCAGCCAAGTGCGCAGGATGAGATTATCGCCGTGTTGCTGCAGACAGAGTCGCTGCGTCGACTTCGTCCCGATCGTCGCATCCAGCATCACCCAGCCGCCGATCTCGGGACGCGCCACGGGCCGCACCGCCCCAATGCCGGTGGCCTCCCGCAGGAGGGCCGTAAGGCGACTTCCGCGCTGATCGTCGTCGTCGGCACGACCGAGCGTGGTGAAGGGCAGCGCGTGAGCGGACCGGTCCTCTGGGGATTCGGCGAGATCTTCTCTGTCTGCGTGACCGATTGTCTGGGCATCGCCGCCATGAGCAGTGGAATCCGGGTCATCCACAACATGAGGCCCGGGAGGTGTTAGCGCTGGCTGACGCTGTTCACGGTTAGCCGCGTACAGCGGTTCGGGCTGAGGTGGAACCGCCGACTCACTTGCAGCGGCCCCTTCGACGCCGCGTGTGAGCATCTCGCTCTCGAGGTCGCTTTCGGGGCTGAGCTGAGGTCCTGGCCATATTTGCGTGATTCGGCTGGTTAGCCAGGTGCCGCGTTCGTTTACAGAGTGTTCGTCGAAGTGCTCCGGATAGTCGTGCACAACGGTTGTGTTGAGTTTGAGTAGGCTGTACTGAACCAGGCTGCGGCGCTTGTCTTTCGGCTCGTCGGGTGCATGCCATGGCAGGTTGGAGAGGCTCGAGTTGAGAGGACCCGTGGTCAGGGTCAGGTTGCCCAGCCTGTGAAGATGCGTACTTCGCCACGCGGTTGGGTCGTTCTGGTTTCCGTCGAGCGGCCAGTGCGATTCCCACGCCTGCGGAATGATGTGCTCAAGTGTGAGCTTGCTCGGGGCAGCGAGCCCTTGCTCGACCTTATTGTCGGCAATACGCAGATGCTCTTCGATTCGCCAGAGCACCATCACCAATCGGTCTTGACGCCGCTGACCATACATGTCCTTGTTGCGCAGGGCCGCGTACAGGTCGTCATCACGCGGCCATCGGTTCGCGGGGGCGGTCTCCGCCGCTAGCCGGCTCTGGAGGACAGCGTCAGCATGGGTTATGTCCTTCTTGATCTCGCCGACCAAAGCGGCCGCCAGCCGGTTGTAATTTTTGGTGGTCCAGCCGCAAAGCATCCTCCGTACGAGGAAACTCTCGAGTATCGCGAAGGCTTGTGCGCGCCGCTCGGCAGAAATCTGATCAGTGCGCAGTAGCAGCAGCGCGATCGGCATCAAGGTCGTGGTGTCGAGCAGTTCTAGCATCTCGACGAACCGCCGGTCAGGACTGCCCGCCTCGGCCGATTGGAATTGTCGTAGGGCGGCCGCGTCGCGTGCGAGGGTGGGTATGAGTTTGGCCATCGGCGGGCAAGTCGCAGGCTGGAGAATCCGCTTGCGGAAAATGTCGAAGAGTTCAGTCGAGGGCACCGGTTCAGCCAGCTCGGCTACGAGCCAGTACTGCAGGAACATATCTCCGTTCTTCGTGAAAAGCCGTCCAGCGCGGCGGTCTTCGCGCCAGTAATCACGGTCGAGCTCCGGTGCCCAATGGGCGTGATAGAGGTGGTCGGTGTCAACTTGTTCGCGAGCCGCCTCTAGAAATACTGCGTTTTTGAGCAGGTCCAACGCGATAAGTGGTGTGCCACGACCGTTGAGCGTCTCAAAGATGACCTGGGGACTGTCGCCATCCTCCAGCCGGATTGAGACCAGCTTCAAGAGGTCGCTGAGGCTCACACGAAGGGCTGCGAATTGCTTGTTCGGGGACAATTCTGCTTCATCACCGCCGTCGTCGGTCACCCACGCTTCAATCTGCCGGCAGAAGAATGCGTAAGCTTCTTGAATTTCGTTGTTCGGGTCGTCCGGCACCTCGTCCGACGTTCCGTGCGATTCCATGACGGTCACGAATGCCGCGCGGTTCGCGTTGGTAGGCCAAACCTTGAAGCGTTCCTCACCCTTAGCCAAAAGAGGATCGTTCGCGGTTAGCCGCCGCAGCAACTTTCCTTCGTCTGGACAGCCACTTACCTCTGCGGTACGAGCAGCCGCAGCCAGCAGCAGCTGCAGGGTTGTCAGGCGCTGCTGTCCGTCGATTACGAGGAACCGCTGCGGGGAACCCGGGGGATTCTCCTCCTGCTGGATGACGATCGCGCCCATAAAATGCACGGGTGACTTCGCGGTCGCGCCCTCGAACACGACGTGATTAGCCACTGTGGCGATGTCGTCCCATAGTGGCGCCCACTGCCGTTCCTCGGTCCAGACGTACGGCCGCTGATACAGCGGAATGACATACCGGACATCCAGCTGGAACAACTGGGTCAAGGTCCTCGTCTCGGCCTGCATTAGCGGAAGAATACCCAGGGCGAACCGATCTCTACCGGCCGCCAGTGGCACGAGCACGCTATTGAGATCGGTCTCCTTGGACAGCAACCTGATGTGCTCGCAGCCAGTCCTGATCGTCTGTGGCGGTGTCACCAACGTTGGGTGCTATTGAATGGTTACGTTGCAGCGCAGGTCCGTCACGACATATCCAGTGATGCTTCGCGGATATAGGTGATTCCGAACGCGACGACCTGCCTAAACTCCTGGCGGCGGGTGCCGACGTCGAACTGGCTGCCGGACCCTTTCTGGAAGATGTCGAGGCCCCTTCCGAGGAGGATCTTCCAGCCATTGTCGGCCCGGATGGATCGATCATGGATCGTCTCGTCCCACCGCACGTTGAATTTGATCCCAACTGAGGCTGCCCCATCTTGAATCTCCTTGAGCATCAATAGGTGCTGCTTCTGGAAGTCGCTGGTGTCTTCCTTAGTCACGAGCGTCACCGAGATCTCGTCGGCTGGGTCCTTCGCGGAAGCTAGTAGGCCAAGTAGGTCAACGAGGTTCCGGCCTTGGTGTGGCAAGCGGATGTAGGGATCAACAATGGTGATCTCGGTTGCGCCGCGGAGGTAAGGGAGCAGAAGGTTTTCGTAGGAGACGCCGCGCTGGTTTTCCTGGAATTCGCGGTGACCCTCGAATAGCAGCGCGAGCTCCGGCGTCGCATCGACGGGCGTAACGGGAGTCTCAGCCTCCTCGCCTTCCGTCGAGTCATCGAGCTCGCTATCCGCTCGCCGCTGCTGGTGGTAGTACCTCGGGTATTCATCCTCTTCGAGCGTTGTGACAGCGTGCCGTTCGCCAGCTTTGTCGAGGTAGCCGAAATTCACATCCGCCATCGTGCTGTCGATGCGAAGAATCTGATCCTTGACGCGCTTGCGGCCCTCGATGGCAAATCGGAGGATCTCCTCTATTTCCTCCTTGGTCGCCTCCCCGTGGGGGTAAAGGATTTTCATCAGGCCGGAGAAGGTCTTGTGGATGCCATCGCGATCACGGGTGGAGATGTCAGAGCCCAGGGTGAAATGCTGCTGGTAGCGGTCGGAGTAATCCGCGTTGCGCATCGACTTGAGAACCTCAGCGATGTAATCGACGACGAATCCGTAACCATCGGAGAACATCTCGCCGCGTATGGTGTCGACTTCCCATCCGGGGATATAGAAGTGCAGTCGGTCGAGGTAGGCCGAGTCGTGGTAGCTCTCGGGCAGCTCGTCGAAAAGGTCCGAGTGCTTGAGCATGTAGGGCACATTGTGCGACGTGTTACCGACGAAGACCATCGAAGCCTCGGCGCCGAGCGTCTCGACACCGCGTGAGAACGATTTGTTCGCCATGTAGTTCTTCATGATGTCGACGAGTGCCTTGTCGGTGCGCTTCTTCTTACCCGCGAACTCGTCGAAAGCGACGACGTCCCAATAGCCGACCAGGCCGATGCGGCCGTTGGAGTTGTTGACGAAAAGCTTTGGGACAGTGACTTCGCCGCCGGAAATGAGCATGCCGTGGGGTGAGAACTCCGAGAAGATGTGTGACTTGCCAGTGCCCTTGGGCCCGAGCTCGACGAGGTTGTAGTTGCGCTCGACGAACGGGATGAGACGTACAAGCTGGATAAGCTTCGCCCGGCGGCCGAACAACGCTGGGTTGAACCCGATCGACTGGATCAGGAGATCCATCCACTCGTCGGTAGTGAACTCACGGCGAGCCTTAACATAGCCTTCGAAGTCGAAGTTCGAGAGCTGGATCGGCTTGATGGAGCCGAGAATCCACGGCACGACTCGCGGATTGTCACCGTGGGAGTACTCGATATCGCAAATGCACCAAACACCGCCGACGAGGAGCTTCTGGTGGGCCGTGATCGTGGCTGGCTCGACGAGAACCTGCTTGATACCCAGGTTGGCGAACTCGGCCTCGTAGACGTCGTCTTTCTCGTTGAGAGTGACGGTGATCTTGTCGATGACCTTGTGGCGCCCTCGCTCGCGAATCGTTGACTTCACCAACTCGGACTGATTCCGGTGCACGTAATGGTCAGCAAGGATCTGCCGGACCGCATCGATACCCGCCTGGATGGTGGCCTCGTCGTCGGAGGCAGCGTACTGACCGAGTAGATACTCCAACACGTAGGTCGGCACAATCGCGTTGCCCTTAACCGCCTTAACCAAGTCCTTGCGTACGACGACGCCTGCGAAATGGTCGTTGATCTTGCGGTCGAGCGCCGAGGGAGCCGGCGGCACATTGGGAGCTGCTTCCTCTATGACCTCCTCGCTGATCTCACTGACTTCGCTCATTACTGCTCTCCTTAGAAGTCGAAGTCCGAGGCGAAAGACCGCTTGAGCGTGTATATCGCCTTGGCGTAGATGCGCCACTGGTTGGTGTTAGGAATGCGCTCTTCGAGACGGAACTCGATTGCGCGGTTGTTGTAGTCGTTGGCGTCCTGGCTGAGCAGCATGTGAGCGTTCTGGTAGCGATCACGTTTGTCGGTCGACGTTTGATCAAAGGTCAGCTCGATCTGGTTCGAGATCAACTTCTCACTGACGTAAAGGCCCGCACGAACTGTGCGCGGCTGTACCTTCTCGCTCACCGGCTCGGACTGGAACAGGCGAACGACGACCTGACCCGTGGTGATCTTGTCGGATTCCGGCCATACCTCGACGTTGACCAGGCGGGTGTCGCTCTTGCGTTTCTTGTTGACAGCGAGAACCGGCACGACGATCTCCTGAAGTGTCGCGCCGCCGTGGACGTATCGCGAACCCCCGCCGGCTAGGCGCAGACGGTGGATCGACTTGGGGATCTGTACCTCAAGGTCGCTGTCGAGCCCGATCTGCACGGAGTTGAACGTATTGAATGCGATGTCCACCTTCAGGCCGTGCCCGAGAACGTAGCGGCGGTTGACGACCTTGATGTCGTCGCCCTGTGGCTGAGTCGTGAGAAAGAACGAGTCAGCGAGTGCTTCTTCTTGGAACAGGAATCCATGGTCAGCGGTGATGAAAATGTTAGAGGCGTTGGCGCTGGCCAACTTCTTCACGAGATCGACGATGTCGCGCAGGGTGTCCTCGACGGCCTCGAAGACCTGGCGCTCAGTGCCAGGCTTGTCTCCGGTGGCGTCAATGCGATTGTGGTAGACGTACAGGACCCGATTGGCTTTGTAAAGTTCCCTACGCTCGTCTGCGCTCAGTGCCTTGAAGTCCTCGGCCTGGACCGCCGAACCGCCCACGCTCTCAAGGATTTTTCCGCGAAAGGCAGTTCCATTGGTGGGCTGGTCGTCCACCAGCACGGTCTTCGCATCAGGCGAATGTTTCAACGTCGAATGCGGAAGCAGCGCTGCCATTCCCAGTTGCGTGTAGCTCGGCAGCACGCCGAGTACTGCGTCAAGTGAGGCGTCGAAACGATCCTCCTGACGGATGCGAGAGCCAAGCTCCTCGGCCACCTCATAGCGAAGCGCGTCGGAGACGATTACCACGGCCTTCTTGTCGCCGTCGCGCACCAGCGGCTCGACGTAGTCGGCATAAAAGCAGGCTTGCGATCGAAGCGCAGACGACCTCCAGTCATCCGCCTCGTCCATCTTCTGCTGCCAAGCATTGCCCAGCTCGTAGACGAATTTGTTGGTGTAGCGCTTCTCGACCTGCTCGCGCAGAGCTGCCAGGGGCTTGGGGTACTCGGCAGTGCGGGCCGCATAGATGAACTGCCGATAGAGCTGGTCGACGCGGAACCACTCCCGCCGATAGCGCTCCAGTGCCTCGTCGAACGACTGCGCGGCGAGGTTTAGCGACGCCAGTTCAGCCAGTAACTCTGACGCGCTGGCGATGGCCGTGTAGAGCTGTTTGTAGCCATCAATCCACACGCTTCTTTGCCGTGCGCGCACGACCTTGGCAACTTCGTGCGCGGTGACGGTCTGCTCAGCCACCGCGCGAGCCAGGTCGCTGATGATCTTCTGGTCGGTCTCCTCGAAGAGGTCGACGGACACCAGGTCGCGGAAGCTCGCATCCTCGATGGTTGAGGCGTAGTCGAGGTCGTGTGCCGCGCGCTTGGCAAGCGTGGCGAGAGCATCCTGGCTCCGCCGGTCGTTCCGGAGGCTCGCGAAGTCGAGCTGGATGTTTTGAAGGCCGCCCGGTCGATCCGACTCGAAGCCCTCGATCGCCTTCCGGAAGATCCACAACACGAGATCATCGACGCTCGGCGACGGAGACTCGTAGCCGTAAATGGAGGCAACGCCACGCCAGTAGAAGTCGTCCAGTCCGTAATCGACGAGTGCGTCGTACTTGTTTTGCTGCCCCCTGGCGTTCTCCACCAGAAGCGTGCGGGTGATCTCCAAAAGACTGTGCTCGCGCTGCCCGAGCACGACGGCGGTGATCTTCGCCCGAAGCTTGGCTGCGTCGTCCTCGGGGTTCAGGAGCGCCTTAAGACTCTGAACGCGCTTGGTGGCATTGAAGAATTTCTCGTGGGCCTGGACTACATCGTCGATGCCTTCGGCAGTGAGCCCGAGATCCTGGGCCACAAGAGACATACGGTCCGCCGTAAAGACTCCGTAGGCCAACTCCAGATCCAGCAGCCAGTTCCCAATGCCGGCAGGGACCTGTCCGGAGCGGTAGACGAGAAACTTCCCTGTCGGCTCGTCGTGCAAGAGCCTGTTCTTGATCCCGTATTCGTTGTTGGCGACCCGGATCGTCTGCACACCCGGCAGGTCGAGGCCATCTAGGTCCCCGGTGTACTGGCCTTCCGGGTCATACCAGAAGACGATGCGGTAGCCCTCGAAGCGGCGCTCCAGATGCGGGCGAATTGTGGCCACAGTGCTCACTCAGCAGTCTCCAGTCCCGGGATCTTCTTCAGCGCTGCGCCGAAAATCGGGTAATTCACCTTCACACCGTCGTCCAGATCGATCGAGATCTGCTGCGACGCCAACGGATAGAGAACGTCGTGCTCGTACTCGTCGAGCTCCAACAGCACCTTGCGAAGCCGGTCCGCTTCCTTCTGCGCTGCTGCCTGCTGCCGGGGCGTCCCACCGGCGCTGACGAGGCGTTCGTGATGTTGGAGGCTGGACTCCAGCTTCGCTTTGAACTCCCGCAGGTACTCGTTCAGCACGGTCGAAACCGTCGACGGCGTATAACGATGCATGTAGATGAGTGCGTTGAACGAGCCCTTGGGGCTTGAGAAGAGCCAGTAGATCGGCCGCTTCTTGTAGCGCTGAACGTGGTCCTTGTAGAAGGACTTCACGAAGTAGTCACGAAGATCCTTCACCCCGAGTGACTCGGTCAGGAAACGGAGGTTCTCTTCGAATTTCTCCTCGCCGAAGGCAACACGGAGGAACTGGCGGAACCGCGCCACGATATCGTCCTCAAACCAGTCGCCGTCAACGACGGGGATCACGTTGTCATGATCTGGCTGGTAAGACATTTGGGGTAGCTTCGCCAAGTAATCGTCAAGCGCACCTCGTTGACTCGCCAGGACGAGACCCGCTTGGTCAAGGCTATACCGGCCCAGCATGCAGCCAACTGCATACGAGACCAGGTCTTTTGCCGCATCCAAAGCCGCCAACTTGGCATATTCCGCCGGGAGTTTCTCGTCGCCATACCGAAACGCATTGTTGTTTAGAAGCGAGACACGAGAGATCGGCACATCAATAGGGACCTCGTCAGACAGACCATACAGACCCGCCACCAATCCGTTTAATTCAATTTCAAGACTGCGCAGCTCCTCGGCTTCTTCGTACGCCAGTTTTTGATGTTGAAGCCACACCTCATCAAGAGGCCCTGACCTCTTTCTGTACTGCAGAACAAGCGCATTTTCGCGAAAATCAAATGATGTCTCACTGCTGCACCAATCCTGACTAGATATTTCTACACATCTAGCAGCCAATTCATATATGTTGGTTGCGAATATGCCGTCAATGACCGGGAGGCGCCCGATTGCACCTTCGCCATAATCCATCGTCGGTGATGTGGCTTCTAGTAGAGCTGCGGTGACAGATGAGTTGAGTAAGCCCAAAATGCAAAGCAACTGGCGCCTATCCGGCACGTAGCAGATCGCACCCTTCGATTCTGAAATAAAGCCTATAGGCGATAAACGGAAAGATACCGGTCCAGACGAGACTGTTCCCCACGTAACTCCCCCGCCAAACAGCCAGTCCAAATTCTGCGGTCGAGATAGCAACTTACCATTATCATCGCGAAAGTTTCGTATTTCACTGCCATCGGCAGCCCAATTGACAATCTGCTCATCGTTCCCGTACCACCGTCTAAAGCGTCCACCCTTTTGGCAGGGGAACCATTTCCGTCTCGAGTCTAACGCGGATGCTCGATTCTCGATACCTGTGCCAATTGAGGTGTTGTCCACCTCATACCAAAATCGCAAGAAGCGCTCGTTATTTCCAGTTTTTATCCCTTGCCTCGGAGAAGCAACCGCATCTAACGACCTACCGAGAGCGAATGCATCTAATACTCGTTTTGGTAACCAATAAGCCATAACGGAGCCGGGCAAGACTGTAAGGTCTGAATTCCGTATCGTATATACGTCTTTCTGCGCCGATTTCATATTTGCCGCGACGTGGCGTAGCTGGTTCATTTTCTCAGACTCGTTCTTGGAATGAACCAGGCGCAAGTATGTCGACGGCCTAAGATCGTTCGATCTCCCTACCCGCAGTACAAAAGCAGTCGTCGATAGCACCTTGCTATTGATGCTGTCAAACGCGTTAATGCCGAGATGCGCCATTGATAAGAGTTCGTATCGGGCGATTATCCTCTGCCTCAAGTCCGCAAACGAAGAAAGAAACATCCAAGATTGCATGGTAACCATGGCTACGAACCCTTTTGGTACAGCCATCTCCAGGTTACGCTCGATAAATGCAGCGCATATGTCTGCCCGCGATCGAGGGTATTCCTCCCTGAGGAATTCACTCAAAGTCGCATCCATATTACCGGCGCCCATGTAGGGCGGATTGGCGACGACCACGTGGTACCGAGTCGAAAGGTATTCAGCCTGGGTGATTACTTGGTAAATGCGGTCAAACAGATCGCGGCTAAACAGATCATTCGGGCGAGGGTGCGATTTTGCAACATCACGACGGACGGTCTCGATAATCGAGCTGTCAACCCTGAGAAGCGCGCCAAAGGTGTCTGAGTTTTGGAACTGGTTCCAAAACTCTTGGCCCACACCGCTCTCCCAAGCGATCGAAGCGAATTCATTCGTTTCAGCCGAGGCGAACGAGATCGGTTTCAATACGCAAATCTTCGGTTCGACCTTCTTATTGAAGAACATGCGTTGTCGCTTGCGTGCCTTCATGGCCAGCGCAAATGCGGCAAGTGCTCCTGCCCGGGCGTCGATCTCCGTGCCAAACAGATTGTTGGCGAGAATCAGGGCGGGGATGTCGGAAGGCGCGTACCCCTCTTCTTGGTAGATCGCATGTAGGAGGTCGAATGCATAGGTGAGCATGTGTCCCGACCCACATGCGGGGTCGATCAGCTTGATTTCCTCGGGGTTGTTGATCTTGAGGAAGTCGCTCTCCTCGTCGACGGGCGCGATGTAGTACTCCATCTGGTCGACTAGACGCGACGTCGGGTGGTTGAGCATCCAGAGCCGCCCGAGTGAGTTCTCGACGAGGTAGCGGACGATCCAGTGCGGGGTGAAGAGCTGGGTGGCCGCGGGGATCTCTTCTGCGCCAGCCTTCTTGTTCATCTTGAAGCCGGCGAAGACTTCGTCTTTCCGCTCCGAGATGTAGAACTGGTAGAGCCAGCCGATCACCTCGACGTCCTGGCAGGCGTCCTCGGTCAGAACCTTGACCGCTCGGTTAAGCACGGAGTAGTCAGCGAGCAGGTTGGCCGGGATGAGCAGCTCGGTGAAGTCGCCCTCACGCTCGAACATAAACGGCATGGAGCGATTCCAATGACGGCAGTACTCAGCGAGCAATAGCGCGTAGGCCTCGCCCTGCGGGTCATCACTGCGGCGGGTTCCGTTGAGCAGCCCCGCGACGGTCTCACGGACCTTCTGGCTGACCACGTCAGGTTCGACATTGCCTCGCTTGGCTTCAGAAAGGATCTCGGGCTGGCCGACGTCAACTCCAGCTTGGGGGGAGACGACTCCAATGCCGGTGTAGCCGTTGGAATCCATGAAGCGCAGAGCGATGATCCGGTTGAACCAGGTGTAGGCGACCCGCTCGGCCATCGTCGCACGGCCCTTGTCACCGCCGCCTGCGGCGTTGACCGCCTTCTCCAGGGCGGCAACAGCTTTGGGCTGTTCGACGCGCTCCGGCGAGGCCGGCGCCAGCACGACGGCGATTCGCGCGGTGACCTCACGGATGAGTGCAGTGCGTGCCAGCGTCGCGAAGGATTTCAGCGGTGCAGTCTCCATCAGAGTGAGATCCTTTTATCTTTCAGGGTCTGGAGCAGCGCAGCGCGGAGGGCGGTGAGGTAGTTCTCGACGTCAGTGGGTGTTTCGAGGACGCCCGAGGCTCCGGGGACAGTGACGGTCTTTATCGAGACTGTCTGCTTCTGCGGCGGAGGATTTCCACCACTACCCGGTTGGGAGGCGGTGAGCTGATCGAGCAGCGACGGGTAGACGCTGGCCTCGAAGTCCGCTCCTATATGCAGGATAAGGGCGACCTGGCTCTCTGCGCCGACTCGCAAGAGCGTGTGGTCAACCCTCTCGAAGACGCTCTGCTGGGCGGCAGCCGTGGCCTTCTCGTAGAAGTCGCTGGCGGCAAGCTCAGCCTTGCGGCCTTCGATCGACGTGGTGACGCTCGCCCGGTTCGCGGTGACAACGTCGTCGATTTGGCTGCGGAGTTCGTCGGTGGCCTGCTTAAGTTGCGCCATCCGGTTGCCCCGGAAGGCATTCGGGTCAGCGAGCGCGGCTCGGACGGTTTCGTCACTGCCCTTTGGCAGATAGCTGAGATTGCTGCCGTGTGTGGCGATCAGTGCCACGGCCTCGTCGTAGATCGTCCGTTGCGCACCGCTGAGGAACGACTGGATCGGATCGATGACGCTCTCCTTGGCGTCGAGTAGATCGTCGCCAACGTTGAAGTCGGTGAGGTACCACTCGTCGCTCTTGCCCACCGCCTGTTCAAGCAAGCCGATGGGTTGGCTTAGCTGCTCAACGAACGGGTACTTCGAGCCGGTGACGGTGGCCTTGAGTTCGTCGAGCTTGCCCTTGAGTTTGTCAGCGCCGTAGCGGGCCAGCTCCAGCGGATCCTTGGGCGCGTTGGCGTCGTCGAAGAAGTCCGTGCAGAATTTCCGGAATGCAGTGACTTTGCGTTCGTCGAACGTTTTCTGCGGAGCGACGACCGCGTGGGAGTGCTTCTGCGTGTTGCGTAGCGCGGTGGCCACTTCGCTTCGCTTGAGCACGTTGCCGTCGACTGTCAGGGTCACCTTCGACGCACCGATCAGAAAGGCGACGAACACCTCAATCGAGGCAAGGTCCCAGCCGTAGGGCTTTGCCTGGAAGGCATCGACAATCGTCTTGACGGTGACTTGCTCGCCAAGTGCTTGCTTGCGGAGAATGAACGACAGCACCTCCTCGCCGGGAGTGGAGAGCTTCGTCCATGCTGCGGCATCGAACAGACCGCTGTCGGGGTTGGCTGCCCCGGCTACCTGTTGCTCGCTGTAGGTGACGCCATCCAGCAGCTTGAGCTGGGTGTAGGTGCGGCTGATGAGATCCTGGAAACCGTCCGTCACACGCGCGAGCGCGTCTGACGAGCTGGAAGACACGTCGGTGGCGTTGATGATCAGTGCCGCTTTGCCCACGGCGCGGCGGATGCGCTCGATGAGTTCTTTCTCGCGGTCGACGTTCTGCGCGGCCTTGGACCGCAGGATCTGATCTTCGATCGCCGAGAGCGAGGTGGTCTGCTTGCGTTTCGTGTACTTCGCCGTCTTGATGAGCAGGCGAAGATCCGGCAGCACGCGCTCATCGGGTTCGAGGATGACGCGCAGTTCGTCCTTCCCGGCGCTGTGCATCCGCGTCTCGTCTGGCGTGTACGGGTACTCCGGGGTGATGAAATGGATCGACAGTTCGCGCTGGGGGCCGTGTACCTGGTCGTCGAGCTTGAAGCCGAACGGGAAGTCCTGGCCGTTCTTGGCGTAGCGCAGTTTGTTGGTCTTGATGACGTCGCCGGAGAGGATCTTGAACAGTCGCCCACCCACTTCGGAGGCGTCGATGTCAACGTTCTTGATCTCTTCTTCGATGACCTGCTCTTCGTTAGTCAGGTACTCATAGACGTTGCCATTGCGCTGGACGTAGGTCTGCGTCTCCAGAAGCGTCAGCGCTTCCTTGACCTCTTCTGACAAAGCGGGCAGGTCGAGGCCGAAGCGGTCGTAGACAAGCACAGTGAGGTTGCGTGGCGTGGCCTGGAAGCTCTCGACGTACTTGACGAGAAAAAGTGCCTTGAGCAACCGGATTGCCAGCGGGTTGTCGAGATTGCGCTCGGCGACGTCGACGGAGCGTTGGGCGGCGGACTTCAGCGATGCCCGGATGCCGGCAAACATGTGGTCGAAAGTCGCTAGGCGCCCAACCTCCACGTTGCCGATGTCCTTAGCAACCTGCTGAACGACACCGAGCATCGACCGCTCGCCGACGGAGCGATTGCGACCCTCGAAGACGTTGTGGTCGGAGATGCCTTCGATTGCCGCTTGGAATAACGGGAACTGGTAGCTAACAAAGGGATAGGTGCCGACGAAGTGAGCTTCGTCGATGTAGTTGCGGTAGGACTTGGCACCGTCGACGAAGTCAAACAGTGTCTTGAAGTTCGCAGACTCCTTGGCATAAATCGCGCCGAGCGCAGCGGCGCCGGCCTCGTTCTTCTCTAGCAGGCGCTTGCGGATGACTTCTTCGACGTCTGCGCTGGTGAGCTTCACACGGGTGTTGAAACGGGCTTGGATCTTGGAGAAGTCGCTGCTCTGCTGCTTGGTACGGTCTCCGACGACCTTGTCCATGTCCTCCTGCGAGGTCACGAATACCCATGCGCGGCCGTGGCACTTCGTGTTCAAGCTTTCGGCGATCGTCTGGAGGTTGAGCATCAAGTGCGTGTTCGAGCCGATGAACTGGCCCACCTCGTCGACGAAGAAATTCAGCCGGAAACCTTTGGGCCGCTTGTCCAGCCAAGCTTTGACCGCGTCCGCGAAGTCTTCGATGGAGACGGAGTACTCGTTGCGATACTTGGTGAGGATATTGGTGGGGGTGCCTCCACTTTGACCGCTGACCTCGGCGTAGGCCTTCGCCACGTTGGGCTCTTCGAGGACGCCCTCCTCACGGCCTTCGGTCCAGTCACGGCCGGAGATCCGCTTGTAAGCCACCTTGAAAGCTTCGAACTGGCCCCGGTTGTCGAGGTCGCGCTCGAAGCGGGCGACGTGGCCTTGGTTTCCGTAGTAGCCACGGCTTTCGTCGAATACCTTGACGAACACCTTCAGCAAGGCGTCGGTCTGGTCCTTCGTGATTAGCGTGGCCTTCTGGTCGATGTTGAACAGCAGGCTCTTCGCTGGGATGCGCTCGGCCTTCGTCAGCAGGGCGGGCAAAAAGGCGCCAGTTGCCTTGGAGCGAAAGCTATCCGTGACGTCGGCACGATCGAACTCCTGGCCCTCGACGTCGCCGAGGAGATGGGCGAGCATCTTCAACAGGTGCGACTTACCGGAACCGAAGAAGCCCGAGATCCACACACCGTTCGCGTTGGTGTAGTTCGTGTAGGCCTCAAGGAGAAGCTCAAGGCCTTTGGCCACCTCATTGGTCAGGACGTACTCGTCCACCTCGGTGCCCAGGTGCGCAGTGTCGTCCGCCTTGATGACGCCCTCGATCGGGCGCTGCACGTTCTTGGCGAAGATCTCGTTCAGCAACATGTGAGTCACGCTTCCTGTTCCAAGATGTTCTTGGCTCGGTAGTACTGGTCGTCTTTCAACCGCCCGAAGAGAACGAGCGAGGAGCCGAGGGTGTCGGACTGCTCGTAGCGGCCAGGGAAGAACATGAGCATGGGCTTGGCGGTCACGACGCTCTGGAGGTTGTTCAGCACGTTGTGCGACCGGACATAGGGGAACACCTCGCCGATGCCAGTGAGGAAAAAGATGTCGAATGCGCCGTCGTCGATCTTGGAGCGGATCGCCGGCGCGATGTGCAGTTGCGGATCGAGCATGCCTTGGAGGAGCTCGCGGAAGTCTTCCTTGTCTTGGTCGGGCTCCGCGGTGAGTATTCGTTCCCAGACGCCGCGTTCTTTGAGGATCTCGACGGAAAGGTCGTAGAGGTTGACTTCGCGAACACTGATGCCTTTCTGGCTCAGCTTGTTCTTGATCCGCTTCTTGGCCTGCGCGACGGCAAGGGCGTCCTCCGGCGCATACGGGTAGATGAAAAAAGGCACCTCGTTGCTCAGACCCTCCATCTGGAGGAATCGCTTCCCGCTGAGCACCCTAAACAGGTGCTCCTCTTGCTTGGTCAGGTCAACGCGGTTCATCGCACCCCACCTCCCATCGGGAAGAAGCGGATGTCGCTCGGCGTGCGGGCGGACAGCGCGTCGGAGACGCGGGCCGACAGGACTGCCTGGAGGATGCGGCCATCCTCGCTCAGGAGCCCTGCCTCGACGAGCATGCGAAAGACATTGGAGCGAAGCTTGCGCAGGGTGGAGTCCTTGAGATCAGCGACTTCTTCGTGCCAGAGTGCCTTGCTCCGGATGAAGCTGTCGAAGTCGTCGTGACTGAGCGTGGGTGTCAGCAGGAGAAAGCGCTCGCGAAGCACCTCCTCGGCGAACTCACCGATCAGGTCATACCGGCGGCAGGCGGCAGCCCACAGCAGGTGATCGCGCTCTGATGTCGTTGAGTCGACCAGCAACTCAAGTTCGTCGTCGGTCAGGACGGCCAGACGCTGGGCGACCTCACGTGCGCGCCGGTGTCGGGTAGAGACGGTGCGGGCCTGAAGGAGGTTATCGTCTTCGATGACCTGGCGGACCTTGGCCCAGTCGTGTTCGCGAAGGTAGATGGGCGCGGCGATGAGAGCCTCCCGCATGAGAAGGGCGCCGCTGGTGAAGGACAGCGCGTAGCGCGATGTGCGCGGCCTGTCCGTCATCGTGTGTACCCCCTCCAGGCCATGAGCAAAGTCGGTCACGATATCCCCACCGTCAGATACTCCCGTCTACCTGTGACCAGCTGCGGGTGCATCTGGCGGGAGCGGCTCCTCAGAGATGGCTGCTCCGCCGTTGCGGACCCACTCGTCGATCTCGCTCGCCTGGAACTTCCATAGGCGACCGATCTTGTGGGCAGGCATCGCCTTATCGGCGATCCACGAGTAGACCGTGTCCTTCGTGACGCCCAAGTGGGTAGCGATATCGTCGGCAGACAGCCACGGTTCGGACATAGCGATGCAGACCCCTCCGCTGCGGCTGACCCAATTAATCCGGGTTTGACCGAGCGTAATGGAGTGTGTGCCGGTTTTGTGGCGTACGGATGTTCAGACTCCGCGCCCGAAGCGAGCAACGCAACACACGGCCCCGGCCCGCCATTTGGGAGCGGGCTTACTTTTGCTGCGCTTGACCGTGGTTTGACCGGCATCAGGGGTCTACATAGCTAAGTTGAAACCCTTCAGAACTCTCCGGAAACTGATCGCATCCATAGCTGAGCTGCACACACATTCCCGATCGTGGGAGACTATCGGTGACTAGCGAACGAGCCCAGATGTGACAGATCAGCTTCCCAAGCTGAATACGCGGGTTCGATTCCCGTCATCGGCTCCACAACTGAGCTGCGGCAACACCGCTGTCCGATTCTTCGATGAAGGCCGCTGTTTCGGGCTAGATTTCCCGCAAGCCTTCCCGTGCTGCCGAATAGGGGCGCATCGTGACTCGGATTCTGGTGACCGGCGGATACGGCCGGGTTGGCAGGGCAGTGGTGGAGCGCCTCGTCGCTGACAAGTTTCAGGTGGTCGTCACGACGCATAAGACCGTGAAACCGTCACTGCCGGTCGGTGTGGATGTCCGTCCCGTGGATCTGAGCCAACCCGATCAGGTCAAAGCCCTCGTCGACGATCTATCGCCGTCTGTGATAGTCCACTTGGCCGCGGTCATCCCGCCACGGTGTTACACCGATCGCACGTTTGCTCGCGCGGTCAACGTCGACGCCACCGCCGCCCTGGTACGTGCCGCGACGGAACTCCCGTCGCCTCCTCGTTTCGTGCACGCATCCACCGGGGCAGTGCACGGTATTCGAAACCCACACCGGGTCACCAATCCGGTGACACCCGACTCACCGCTGGCGCCGGTCGACCTGTACGGCTGCCACAAAGCCTTGGCCGAGAACATCGTTCGATCATCGGGTTTGGAGTGGTCGATCCTTCGGCTCTGCAGCGTCATTGCGCTTGATCAACTTACCCACTTCCGGAATACCGACGCGCTCTATTTCCGTGCGCTGGTACCCGAGGACACCCGAGTCCACACCGTCGACCCTCGCGACGTCGCGGCGGCGTTCGCGGCAGCGATCACCACCAACGCAGTGCGGGAAGTTTTCATGATCGGCGGAGACGACTCCCATAAGCGAGTATGGGGCGAATTAGCCTGGGAGAACGCCGAAGTGATGGGACTCGCCGCAGCGATGTTTCCGGGCCGATCGGGCAACCCGGACAGCGACGCGGACTGGTACCCGTTGGGCTGGTTCGACACCGCCCGCGCACAGCAAGTCCTGTCTTTTCAACGCCACTCCAGCGCGGACGCGCACGCCGAGATTCGCGCCAGAGTGGGCTGGAAGTCGCGCCCGCTACGCATCGCGGCGCCGGCGTTGCGCGTACTCATGCGGCGCCAAGCGCCTTACTTTGAGGCACCTGGTCGTTACGCCGACCCCTGGGGCGCGATCCGGAAGAAGTGGGGCGATCCAGCACCGGACGCGTTGACGGTTTAATCGGGTCGCTCTCGTTACCGATATCGCTGCGCGGTTGCGCAGCCAGCCTTGTGGCCTGCGCCGGTTCAGAACATTCCCGCTAGGTTGAAGAGCTGGTTACCGACGTCGTCCCAGCCGATCGACTGCGCGATAGCCTGTCCCGTCTCGAGCAGGGAGGCGATCGGCCCGACCATCCCGGCCGGATCTCTCAAGAACGCCGAGGCAGTCAAGCTGATATCGCCGAGTATTCCGAGGTCGTAACTAGAGGTGCCACCAACCTCAAAGTCGAAGCCGAGGGCATTAAAAAACGAGCCGGCCGGGCTGAGTAACCCACCCAGGTCGAGCTCGGGTGTGGTACCGAGGATGGGGCCGATCCCTAATTCCTCCAGCAAGTTGTAGGCATTGCCGTACCCCTCGAAGAACGCGTTGGTGGTGTTGATCGGCATATCCAGCAAATCGTTGAATGCGGTGGTGTAGTCACCGGCCTGGAGCGCGTCGGCGAGGTGGATGCCGTCATCGAGGAACTGCGCTATCGGGCTAACGACGGTGCTGACACTGCCCCACAGGACGCCGCTCGCAGGTGAGCCCACGAACTCGAGCAACGGCCGGATTTCGGCTTCCAGTTGGTCGTTGCCGCCGACAAGAATATTGAGGAGATCAAGGGTGCCGAAGTTGATGGAGCCGAGGTCGATTGAGCCGAGGAACCCGAGGTCGATTGAGCCCAGGTTCAGCACCAGCGGGAAGCCGTGTATCAGCCAGTTGAGGATGTCGGAATGGCCCCCCAACGTAATGGACGGGTTGATGTCGAGACAGCCGATAGGGCTATAGCAAGCTCCAACGTCGAAGCCCGCGGTAACGGGCGTGTTGCTAAGGGACGGAAGGAGATACGGTGCCGAGCCGGTCGGATAGAACGGCTGGAACGGCGCGTTGAGCGCGTTGTTCAGATTGTTCTGGATTTCGGTCGGAATGTTGCCGATTTGCGAAGGGTCGGTGAAGACGCTGCTGAGGTACCCCAAGAAGTTTTCAGCCACCTGCTGACCCACCGGGAACGGGGCACCTTCAAATGGATGCAAGATGTTGTTGGTGAAACTGGTCGACACGTTGCTCAGGAGCTGGCCCAACGAGACGTCGTCGAAGCCGCCCGCCGTCAGCTGCACCGCCGCGGTCTCGGTCTGGATGTCGGGCACGGCCCCGGCCACCGGGGTGACGGTGATGAGGCCAGCTGCAACCAGGGCGACCGTTGTGGTGACCCTGGCGCGCCAAGTGAGTTTCATGACCGCCTCCTCAGACACACGTCTAATTAAGACCTAGACATTAACTGAGGAAAAGCTGAGAATCTATAAGATTCGCAAAAGGAATTTCGGCGGAGCGTCTGATCCGGAGCGTGGTCGATATCGGACCAAATAATGGTCCGATAAAAGACACATGTCAGATGCGCGATGACACGATAGCGACGTGAGCAACGGCGGGCTGGCGGCGATATGACGGCTGCAGCTTTGGTGTGCCAGCCGTGCGGTGCTGAACTCCCGCCGAACTCGAAGTTCTGTAACGAGTGCGGCGCGCCAGTCGCCGCCGCCAGACCGGCCGAGTACAAACAGGTCACCGTCTTGTTCGCCGATGTGGTGCGCTCAATGGACATCGCTGCGGCGGTGGGTGCCGAGCGGTTGCGCGAGATCATGGCCGAGTTGATCGGCCTCGGCGCGGCGGTGGTGCGCCGCTTCGGCGGCACGATGGAAAAGTTCACCGGTGATGGCCTGATGGCATTGTTCGGGGCGCCGGTCGCGTTGGAGGACCATGCGATCCGGGCGTGCCTGGCTGCGCTGGCCATCCAAGAGGAAACCAATCGCCTGGCGGTTGATGTGCGACGCCGTGACGGCGTGGATCTGCGATTGCGGGTGGGTCTGAATTCAGGCCGAGTTGTTGCCGGCGAGATTGGTTCGGGTGTATCGAGTTACGCCGCGATCGGGGAGCAGGTGGGGTTTGCGCAGCGAATGGAGTCGGTGGCACCGCCGGGAGGAGTGATGCTCAGCGAGGCCACCGGTCATTTGGTCGAGCAAGCCGCGGTGCTCGCGGACACTGAGCTGGTGTCGATCAAAGGCAGGGTCGACCCGGTGCCGGCGCGCCGACTGCTGGCGATCGAGCCACGCCATGCCATGGGGGGTGGCACCGAATCGCGTTTAGTCGGTCGGCGTTGGGAGATGACCGCTGTGGAGGCCATTGTCGACCAGGCGGTCGGCGGTCGGGGTGGCGTGGTGAATGTGGTGGGACCGCCTGGCATCGGCAAGAGCCGGGCGGCGCGTGACACCGCAGCCCTGGCGGCCGCTCATGGGGTCGAGGTGTTTTGGACGTTCTGCGAATCCCACGCCCGCGATATCCCTTTTCAGGTGGTGGCGCGGCTGCTGCGGGCAAGCATGGGCGTGACTGATCTTGAGGGCGGAGCGGCCCGCGCTCGGGTCCGGGAACAAGTTGCGGATGCCGACCCGCAGGATCTGCTGTTGCTCGATGATCTGCTCGGCATCGCCGACCCTGATGTGCCACTGCCACAGATCGATCCGGAGGCGCGGCGCCGTCGGCTGACTGCACTGATCAACACCGCATCGCTGGGACGTACCCAACCCGCGGTCTACATCGTCGAGGATGCGCATTGGATCGATGCGGTCAGCGAGTCGATGCTGGCCGACTTCTTCACGGTTATCCCGCAGACCAAGTTGATGGTATTGATCACCACTCGCCCGGAGTATGCGGGAGCACTGATGCGGGTGCACGACGCGCAGACGATAGCGCTTGCCCCACTGGCCGATTCGGACACCGCGGCGTTGATCGGTGAGCTGCTGGGTAAGCATCCCTCGGTCGGCGGGTTGGCGGCGGTCATCGCCGAGCGGGCCGCGGGCAACCCGTTTTTCGCCGAGGAGATGGTGCGCGAGTTGGTCCAGCGCGGGGTTCTTACCGGTGAACGCGGTAAGTATGCCTGTCGGACGGATGTCGCCGAAGTGAGCGTGCCGGCAACGGTGCAAGCGGCCATCGAGGCACGCATCGACCGGCTCAACGCCGCAGCCAAGAAGACGTTGAACGCGGCATCGGTCATCGGGGCCCGCTTCGAGGGGGAGCTGCTTGCTGCGCTGGGGATCGATGCGGCGGTCGATGAACTACTCAGCGCCGAGCTCATCGATCAGGTGCGGTTCACCCCGAGTGTCGAGTACGCCTTCCGGCATCCGCTGATCCGCGCGGTCGCTTACGAATCGCAGTTAAGCGTCAGCCGCAAGGAGACCCACCGCAAGCTGGCGGCCGCCATTGAGTCCCTCGACCGCGGCGCCGCCGACGAGAACGCAGCTCTGATCGCCACCCATCTGGAGGCGGCTGGGGAATTGGCCGAGTCTTGCCGCTGGTACCTGCGTGCTGCGGAATGGCTTCGGCCTCGTGAGCTTCGTGCCGCACGCGCACAATGGGAGAACGCACAACGCATCGCCGATCAATTGCCCGATGACCACGACGACATCATCGCCATGCGAATCGCGCCACGCACCATGCTGATCTCGACAGCGCTCTACACAGGCAGTGATGCGGACATCGACGCGCGTTACCGCGAGTTTCGTGATTTGGCATCGCAGACCGATGATCTGACGTCGCTCGCGATTGCGACAGCCGGACTCATCTTTTCGTTCGCCGTCAACGAAAACCGCGTTCCCGAGGCGGCGGCACTGGTGTCGGAGCTCGAGGATATGGTCAGCCGCATTGACTGCGATGCCGAAACGAGGAGCATCATCCTCAATGCGGTGGCATTCGTACGGTTCGCGAATTGCGAATTCGATGCCGCGCTCAAGGCTATCGACGCGATACACGCACTATCGACGGAAGTATCGGCAGGCGAGCTTTTCTCGGCGAACGCCCTTCTTGGTGCCATCGAGACGTGCGCCGGCCGCTACGAGCAGGGCAGGCGTTGCCTCCGAGAGGAACTCGAGCACGCGCGCGCGATCCGATCCGAGCGCTACGCGGTGATTCTGATCTACGTGGCGCTAACGACCACGCTGGGTATTGACCATGCTGATGAGATGGTCGACCACGTCCGCGAGGCGTTGCGGCGTGCTGAATCAGTCGGTGCGATCGCCGGACTCATCACCGCGCAATTGGCTTGCGGCACAGTGCTGCTGCGGGTCAAGGACGCGGCGCCCAACGAGGCGATCGACCTGCTTGATAAAGCCCACGCGAACATGCGCAAGCACAAAGGCGTGACCATCGCGCTGCCGTCCGTCTGCGCCGACCTGGCGATCGACGCTGCCCGCCACGGGCGAATTGACGAAGCGATCGATGACCTTCGTGCCACGTTTGGGTCACACATTGCTGGTGGCTCTCGCGTCTTCGTGGGTTGCGCCGCTGAGGCGCTGGTCGGCCTTCTCATCGAACGGGGATCCACCGACGACCTCACTGAGGCGCACCGAATCGTTGATCAGTGGCAGGACAGTCGGCCGGGCATTCCGGCACTGGACCTGTGGTGGCTGAAATCCCAGGCGCTGTTGGCGAAGGTGGAGGGCGACTCGGAGGGGTACGCCGAGTTCGCCACGCACTACCTTGAGCTGTGCCAGAGGCTCGACGCCCGTGGGCGAATCGATGAGGCGCGCCAGATGATCAGCCAAATTGCCTGAGCGACTGTGCAGAAGATGGCGACGATACTGGCCTACACCTCCCCCGCGCTTGGTCACCTATTGCCAACTGGCGCACTGCTATCAGAGCTGGCCCGTCGCGGCCACGCCATTCATCTGCGCACGCTTTCCACCGGTGTCGAGATTGGCCAACGGCTCGGATTCACCACTGAGGCGATCGACCCGCGGATCGAGGAGATCGAGCTCGACGACTGGACGGCAACCAATCCTGTTGCGTCGCTCAAAATTTCAGTTGAGGTTTTCGGCTCCCGCGCCATGCACGAAGTCGCCGATCTGGCCGAATCGGTGGCGCATACACGCCCTGACGCACTACTTGTCGATGTGAATTGCTGGGGTGCTCAGTCAGCGGCTGATGCCGGTCCCATCCCGTGGGCTTGCTTCTCCCCGTTCACACCGCCGTTGCGGTCGCCGGGAGTGCCACCGTTCGGACTTGGTCTCAGACCGATGTCAGGTGCGGTGGGCCGGATGCGTGATGCCGCCGTGCGGACAGCGGTGGTGAAACGTCTCGAAAAGGTAATGCTGTTGCCGATCAACATGATTCGCGCGAAGGTCAATGCAGGGCCGGTCGGGTCGATGGACGAGTTCTTGCGCCGGTCGCCCCTGTTACTCGTCGCCAGCGGCAAGCCGTTTCAGTACTCACAGACCGATTGGGGCGCTGGGGTGCAGATGATCGGACCCTGCGTGCTTGACTCCGATCCGAACCCGGATCCCGACTGGCTGGCCTCGATCGACCGGCCAATCGTGCTCGTCACCACATCGTCGGAGAAACAGGCCGACGATAACCTTGTCCGGACGGCAATGACTGCATTGGCCGACGAGCCGGTGCACGTGGTCGCAACCCTGCCGGCTGGGCTGCCAGACGGAATTGTGACGTCGCCCAACGCGACGGTGTGCCAGTTCGTCTCGCACGGCGCCGTTCTCGACCGCGCGGTGTGCGCGGTGACCCATGGTGGGATGGGCGCGACTCAAAAGGCGCTCGCCCATGGTGTACCCGTGTGTGTCGTGCCCTACGGCCGTGACCAATTCGAGGTCGCCCGGCGCGTGGAGGTAGCCCGATGCGGTACCCGTCTACCGGCCAAGAAACTTTCGCCGTCGCGGCTACGAGCGCAGGTGCGAAAAGCGATGACTATGACTGACGGTGCAAAACGGGTCGCGGCAGGTTTCGCGGCCACCGGCGGGGTGGCCCACGGCGCTGATCTCTTCGAGCACCGAGTCCTTGGCATCAGCAAAGGCTGAATCTCTGTGTCCGACGGTGTCACAAACCCAGCCTCGGAGGCGAAGGCGAGGCTACGCCCAAGGACCGGTTCTCCTCGATGACGGCTCGCGGCAATCACCCAGGGATGCGGGCTGGCTCGGTCGATCGAGTTCGTCGGCGGCAGCCATCTCCGCCCAGGCTCGATCCCGCACGGCGGCGGCGCTGACCGGCTCCGCGGATACCGTGACGACGATATGACGGTCGGTGACGGTGCCATCGGCTTGTTGATAACCGCGAATCGATACCTCCCCGCCCGTAGTTCTCCACACGCGGCCAATGAAATAGCGCTGGACCACACCGCCATCGTTTTCCCACGCGTGGCACGCGGTGGCTTCGTCGGGCAGCGCTACGCCGCGGTAAATCGTGTTCAACAGATTGTGCCGGGCGAACCTTCGCGCGGCGGCCAGCACGCCTGCGTAATGTCCGGCGCTTGGGTCCTCGCCTTCCAGTCCGGTCAGTTCAGCGAACTGCTTGGCACTGAGTTCGTCCGCGAAGTCCCGCCAGTCGAGGGCGTTCTCAGTCACCGGCCGACTCCTTTCGATTCCGCGGCGGCTTTGGTTGCTCACGCACCAACGCTGGAGTTTCGAAAGCTTAGGTTCGCCGCTTAGCGGCGGCCTAGGGCAATCGTTCTCAGCAATCGAGGGACTTTCGGCCCTCGATTGCTGAGAACGGCTTTGATTTAGAAGCGATCTCGATCGCTCATCGTGCGCCGATCAGCTCAGGGACCATCGAGGCGGCAACGGGTGCTCCGAAGTAGTAGCCCTGCCCGATGTCGCAGCCGTGCTCGCGCAGCCAATCGGCGGTGCCAGCGTCTTCGATGCCCTCGGCGACCACGGTGACGTCCAGCTCGTGGGTGAGGTCGATCACGGCACGCACCACCGCGGCGGCACGCGTGTCTTCCGTGATCGACGAGATGAATTGGCGGTCCAGCTTCACCTCGTCGATGGGCAGGTCGCGTAGGTAGGACAGCGCCGAAAAGCCGCTGCCGAAGTCGTCGATCGCAACGCGAATGCCTTGTTCGCGCAACCGGTGCAGCACAGCCGTCACCCGGTCGATGTCGCTGAGGATCACATCCTCGGTGATCTCGACAGTTAGCAATGAAGGTCGAAGACCGCGGCTCCGCAGCGCCCCGCACAGCGCATCGGGCAATCCAGCATCCTGCAGGTCCGGGGCAAACACATTCACCGCGACCGCCACATCCACCCCCGCGATCTCCCAACGCACCGCATCGTCAAGAGCCCTGGTCACCACGAATTCGGTCACTTGTCGCATCAGTCCGTGCTGGCGCACGAGCGCCATGAACTCGTCCGGTCGCAACACACCCAGCTGCGGGTGCGGCCAACGTAATAAGGCCTCCAGCCCGACGACCCGGCCAGAACGCAGATGCATTTTCGGTTGGTACACCAGATCCAGTTCGGCGTGATCGATCGCTCGGCGCAACTCACCAAGCAGACGAATCTGCGCAGCCCCGTCACCGGCAGGACGATCGGTGGGGCGCCGCGCCAGTGCCGTCACGTCGAGCCCGGCCAGCGCCATGTCCGGGCTGAATGAATGCAGGCCCAAAGAGCGCGAGCGCTTGGCGGCGTACATGGCCACGTCGGCGCGCTTCATCAGTGCCTCTGGCACGAGATCCGGCTCGTCCGACGACGCCACCGCTATACCGACGCTGGGATGCAAGAGCATCTTTTCACCTTCGACGACGAACGGCTGGTCGAAGGCTTCAACGACGCGGCCGGCCACCACATAGGACTGGTCCTCCTCGCCCTCGAGCAATAGGGCGAATTCGTCGCCACCCATTCTCGCGACGGTGTCACCCGGCCGCACGCTGCCGACGATGCGCTCGCCGACGCGGACCAGAATGGTGTCGGCAACCGGGTGACCCAGGCTGTCATTGACCATTTTGAAGTCGTCGATATCGACCGATACGACGGCCACCGAGCGGGCGTCGCGCTGTCGAAGCATCATCGCGTGGGTGAGCCGATCGTGGAAAAGTGTGCGGTTGGCCAGCCCGGTCAGGGGATCCCGGAGCGCTTGGTCGGCAGTGGCGGCCAGCAGTCGCCGGTTCTCCCAAGCGGCCACCGACTGCCGCACACACACAGCGGTCATGATGAATGGCACGATGATCGCCTCCAGACCCGACATGACGATCGCCGGTCCTATGGTGCCGGCCAGCAACAGAGGAACGTACGGCAGCCATAGCGACGAATTCGACGGGACAGAGGCCGGTCGACGCGCTGCCGGCGGACGACAACTCAGATGTGCCGCGGCAGCGAACGCGATTGATCCAGCAGCCCAGCCGAGATCAACCAGACTGCCGGTGTGAAAGCGGCCAGTCCCGATGAGATGGCCGTAGCCGGCGTCGGTGGCCGTCACCAAAGCTGTCGCCGTAGTGATTAGCCACAGCGCGCTCCGATACCGCGGCTCGGCGCGCCCGATGACCAATAGGGCCGTGGTCAACACCACGAGGTCGCCCATCGCGAAGAGCAGCCGCAGGACGGGTACGCCTTGATGCGAGATGTAGCTGTTGTATAGACCGTGTAGCGCGGTCATCCACATCAGCAGAAAAAGGCACAACGTCGCCGTGACGCCGTCAAGGACGGTGCGCAGCCGTGACCCCTGTAGCGGCCCACTCGGGAACAGGATCATCGCCACCGCTGTCAGCAGAGTGAATGCGACGTACCAGAGGTCCGGCGGCGATGGAATAGTGTTGGGCCTCAGGGCGATTACGCGAAAAGCCCAAATCATGCTTCCGACGGTCCGGACGGTAAGTGCCAGCGCCATCATCGTCCACGCCCTGCGGCCGGGCCCAGGGTCAGACCGAGCAGCCTGTACCGCGCAGACCGTCGCATACATCGACAACGCCACCAGGGTCAGGCTGTCGACGGTACGTACCGCACCCTCGCCTCCCCACCGGAAGATCGGCAACAACGCCAATGCAACGCCGACGGCAACCGACAGGGCCAGCAGTGGCGCCATGCGCTGCAGCGGTCGACGAATGCTCACGGACCCCACGACCTCCCAACATTGCCGATCGATCCTCGCAGAGTGCCAGATCCGGCTTGGATTAACGGGGCATTGGTATGCCGGCGCGGGTCGGCTGCGGGCAAACTGAGGCCGCACCGAAGGTGCGTGCTAGCCGTCAGTCCGTCGCCGACAAGTTACCGACGTGTCGCGTCGGCAAGGAGCTTAGCTAAGAGCTGGCGAGCCGGTTCGGCAGCTGAACGCCTCCTTGATCCAGTCTTGACTTCTACGATTCTCTGTCTAACGGCCGACCGTGCTGAAGGGAGGTTGCACTGAAGCGCAGGAAGCTGTCGGCCATCGGACAGCGATTCGAGCACTCGCGAGTCGGCGAGTTCGCGATCAGCGCCGTGGTCGTGCTGGCACTGACAATCGGCGTGGTGTGGAGCATGCCGGACGCCGAATTCAAGCGACGGCTTCTACCGGTGCTGCAACCGGTCGCTGTGGCGACGGGGTTGGAGCAGGACTGGCGGATGTACGCCCCCGAACCGCTTGGGCGGCTGGAATTTGTCGAGGTGCGGGTCATCATGGCCAATGGCGTCCAGCGGGTGTGGACCCCTCCGCGCGGCGACCGGGTGCTGGGAGCGTTCACCTGGTATCACTGGCAGAAGTTGAAAGAAAACCTCGTTCGGGAGCCGACGATCCGAGTTGATATGGCGCACTGGGTAGTTCGTCAGGTCACCGAACTTACTGAGCGTGCCGCACGGGTCCAGATGGTCCTGCGCACCGAGTTACTGCCGGCCCCGGGAACCGACGGCCCCCGCACGGTCACCGAGGAAATCCTGTACGACGAGATCCTGGCCGGCGGGCAATGACCGAGCCACCAAGCCGGCGTTGGCCGGCGACCGCGGTGGCCACCTGGCGGACGTTTTGGTTTCGACCGCAGCCGGCATACACCCTCGGCCTGATCAGGATGGCGTTCGGAGCGGTGGCGATCGGCTGGACACTCTCTCTGCTCCCTGATCTATATGCGTTGTTCGGCCGGCACGGAGTCGAGCCGCAGCAGCCTGAGAGTGCCTATCAGTGGAGTGTTTTCGCGATCTGGACCAGTGACCGTGTGCTGCTTATCGGATGGATCCTGCTGCTGCTGTCTTCGGTGGCGCTGACGATCGGTTGGCACAGCCGACTGGCCGCTCTGGCGGTATTTGTGCTGATTCTGTCGTTCCAGCACCGCGACGTGTGGGTGTTCAATTCCGGCGATCTCGCTGTGCGCATCGAGGCCTTGTTCCTTGCGATCTCGCCGTGCGGGGCGGCGCTTTCGCTCGACCAAGCGCGCAGCACCGGCAAGTTCTGGTCGGCGCAGCAGCGCCCGCAATGGCCGGTGCGGTTGATGCAAGTGCAGCTGTCGTTGATCTATCTCGCCTCGGCGCAGGCCAAGTTGAATGGCAATGCGTGGCCGCAGGGCACCGCCGTGTCCTACGCTCTGCGGCTGCCGGACATGCTGCTGCTGCCTATACCGCACTGGTTTACGACCAGCGCGCTCCTGATAAACGTCGTCACCTGGGCCGCGCTGGCCATCGAGCTGTCAATTGGGATTCTGTTGTGGAACAAGCGATTACGGCCTTGGGTGCTGGCGGCGGGCGTCGTGATGCACACCATGATCATGGTTACCATCGCGGTTGGATTCTTTACCCTGGCCGTGTTCGTCCTCTATCTCGCGTTCGTCCCACCCGACTTAGTGGAGCGTCTTCCGCGAAGCGCCAAAGATATGGCGAGGAAGCTGGTGGCGCTTGCTCGGCCTGGGCCGAAATCCAGGAATCAGAAGGAGATTTCGGACGCGGCAGCAGACGACGGAGCTGCCGCCGAATTCCGGGCCGAAAGTCCGAGTGCCGCTGGGACTATCGCCGAAGACTAGGCGAGCGGCGACACCGAGGTCGGCTGGACTATACGTGACCGCCACCGGTGGTCAATGCATGGCCGGTGGTCAACCCATGGCCGGTTCCGCCACCTGTCGTGCCACCGCCGGTCGTGCCGCCACTCGTCGTGCCGCCACCGGTGGTGGTTCCGCCGGTCGTGGCAGTGCCCGTTGTTCCGCCGGTCGTGGCGGTGCCCGTCGTTCCGCCGGTCGTAGTTCCACCCGTCGTGCCGCCGGTCGTACCACCGGTCGTCGTTCCGCCGGTTGTCGCACCGGTCGTTCCGCCGGTCGTAGTTCCACCCGTCGTGCCGCCGGTCGTTCCACCGGTCGTACCCGAGGTGGTCCCACCGGTCGTTCCGCCCGTGGTTCCACCCGTCGTCGTCCCGGTCGTTCCACCCGTCGTCGTACCGGTCGTACCACCCGTGGTGCCGCCCGTCGTCCCGGTCGTACCACCCGTCGTCGTACCGGTCGTTCCACCCGTTGTCGTTCCGCCGGTGGTACCTCCCGTCGTCATACCGCCGGTCGTGCCCGGGTGTGGATGCGGAAACGGGATCGGAATAGGAACGGGGATCGGAACCGGGATCACCCCGGGCGCCGGTGGCGGCCCGGCGTCAGGCGGGGGTACCGGCGGTGGCGCTTGATCTGCTCCACCGCCACCTCTGACCGCAGGCCCCGGACCACCTTGGGGGACAACGGCATTCGGAGCCGGCACTTGTGGTACCTGGACAACCGGTGCAGGTTGCGTATTCGGCGCCGGCAAAGCAGGCACGAAGTTTCCCGGAACCGACTTCTGCTGCGCCGGCGGCGGCGGTTGTGGATGCGTCGCGGCGGTCGGGCGGACGCCGATCGTCACCGCGACGGCCAACGCCGCAATTCCAGCGACCAGCATTCCACCGGCCGCGCTGCCCACCAGCAAGGCCCGGCCGGCTGGCACGGCGGCAGCATCGAATTCCTCCTCATCATCATCGCCGCCGTATTCCATCGGGAGCAGTTCGGAGTCGTCGTCCTCCATCGAGTACGCCAACTGCGACTCCATAGCCGCGGCCCTCGTCGCGACCTCGTCACCCGTGAACGCCTCGGTCATCGGCGCTGCAGCTGACACCATGGTTGGGTCGCCGGCCGGCGAGGAGAACGGGCCGGTCGGCGCCGGTGCCAACGCGGTCGCGTCGCCGGCGGGGTAGGCCAGCCGGCCCGTCGCCGCGTCTAACGCTGCGCCGCGGGCAACCGCGAAGTCAGGGTCGTCCGGCACCGCCAGCGGCAGAGAAGACATCGCCGTTGCTGCCTCAGAGTCGGACAGCACCGCGACGTTCTGAACACCGGAGTCGTTCAACACCTGCCTCAGCTGATTGGCCAGGTCTTGATCCGACCAGCACAGCCGGGTAGCGACCAGCCGGTGATATTGGTCTGCCAGCGACCGGCTTGTACCGACCACCGTCTCGGTCAGTCTCGCGATCGGATCCTCCGCGAGGTCGACGACCGACTCATCGATGACCCCTTGGGCACCGTTTCCCGTTTCGATGAGGGCCAAGCGGGCAACCGGACCGTCGACTGCGACCCCTAGAGCCAGGTCCACCGCGGACCTCCTCTCCACTGCTGCCGCATCGGCATGGTCGCCAGTCAATCACGATCTACCAGGGCAAGCCGAGGCAAGATGCCGAGCTTCGCTATACCTCGGCGATTATCAGTCATTGGCGAGAAAATGCCAGCGCATTTGTCAGATTTTGCTTCGCCTCGGATGTCTGCCGAATTAGCCGGTACAACCTCGTGCTGGATCGTCGCACAGCGGATACCGTCACAGACGAGCCGCGCACTTTGCCGAACATTGTGCTAACTCGGCGCACAACTAAACCGGTGCCGAACCGCAGTTTCACATCCCAGGGAGATCTCGTGAGCCAAAGGCACGATGACCCGGCCACCCAGAACTTCGCCACCCAACGTCTCTCAGCCGGACAGGGTGCACCGCCGCCCCCGAGACACCCCGCTCCGAACGAGCCCTCGGCGAAGCGATGGAATATCGGTCGCGACGTCGTCGCCGGCGTGCTCTTGCTCATCGCGCCCCTCTTCCCGTGGAACCTGTATTTCGGCATCGGTATCCCGCACAGCAGCGGTGCGTTGTTTGCGCTGCTGGCTGTGGTGACCGTGCTCTCGCTGGCAGCTGTCGCGGTGACCTATGCGATCGGCTCACGCCCGGGCAATAGCCTCGCCGGTCGACTCCGAGTGGCGCTCAGCGCGCCATACATCTTGCTGGTGGCGGGCGTCGTCGGTTTCGACGTCGTGCAGACCATCCGCTACGGCGGCAGCGGCAATGTCCCGGGTGGCGTGGGTCCAGGCGCGTGGCTCGGGATCAGCGGCGCACTGTTGAGTGCGCAGCCTTCAATCACCGGCACTGCCACCGACGATGGCAGCCTCCGAAAATGGCCGATGTCGGCTCGGATCGTGGGCTACACGTCCATAGCCCTTGCGGCGCTGGCTGTTTTGTTCAACCTGTTCTGGCGGACAAAAGCCGCCTTGCCAGGCTCGGCAGACTCGTCTGGCTTCGGCAAACAGAATATGGCGATCATTGCGACGGCAGTGGTGTACGGCGTTGTGGCACTGGTCCCCGTCGTCGTGGCAGCCAGGTGGATTCTGCAGAGCAGCAGCAGGTCCTCTCGGCTGGCGACCATAGCTCTCGGAGCGTCCACGCTGACCGCCGGCGTTGTCGTCTGGGTCCTTCCCGTCGGCCGCGAGATCGACGGATTTCATGGCATCGCACAGAACACGTCGACGGCTGGGGTGGGATTCGAGGGCTATCTGGCGTGGGTTGCGGCCGCGGCCATATTCGCGCCGCTGACCCTGCTCAGGGTGGCAACCAACCAGCAGATCGACCGAGGCATCTGGCGGGTAGCCGCACGAAAAGGCTTGCTGCTGATTGCTATTTGGTGCCTGGCTTCCGCATTGATGAGAGCAACCGACGTCATCGTTGCCGCCGTTTTGCATCTGTCGCGCTCGCCCTACGACAGCGCGGCAATGGCCACTTTCGATGTTTTGACCGCGGCGCTAGCGATTTGGCTCCGCGGGAACCTCCTCAGCCGCTTCTTCCCGGTCGCCGTCATCTCATCTCTGTGCGGAGTTCTTCTGGTACTCAGTGTTTCTCGCATCGTGCTGGGCATCGCCCTATCTCCCCGAATTGCAGGTACGCCCACCGGGGGCGGCAACCCGGTCTACGGAAACAATCTCGCCCAGCAGATCACCAGCACCTTCGATGCCGTGCTCAGCGGGCTAGCCCTGTGCATTCTCGTCGTGGCCATCATCACCGCACGCTTTGTACAACGTCGCCCACCCGCTAAAGGCAAGGGGGACAACCAGATCCGGCCTGTTGGCTCGGATGCCGAGACGACGCGACTGCGCATCCCCGGCGCAGCGGAATCAACCGCCCCACTACGGCAACAGCCAACTCCCCCGCCGCGGATCCATCGTCCAACGGAACAGCCCACGCGCCGGATAGACGTCCGCTCCGGGCGTGAGGACGCGACACAACAGCTATCGACCCGTGCGCCCCGCATCTTCCGGTCCGACGACCGGAGGCAACGCCCCATCGCCCCGCCGCCGCAGCGTCCCGGCCAGCAATCATCGACAAGCGCGCCGAAAATTCATCGGCCGCAACCAAATCCGAACGAGCGCCCTGGCCGTGGACCAACGCGTGACGGTGGTTTCCCAAGCTGAACACGCGGGTTCGATTCCCGTCACGGCTCCGCTCAGATATCGGCTTTCACGATGCTCGCCACCGCACTCGGCATCAGACTCTCGGGAATGTGGCGCGTTGTGCTTCCCGACGCGTTCTCTCGCCGCACGACGTAGGTGTAGCGGTCGTGGCCGGTGTCTCCCGCAAAGGCTTCCTCGCTGTCGAGCAGCTGCTCCAGCGTCTGGCGATCATCGGGATTCAGGGCATCACCATCGACGGCGCCGCTGGCCTTGAGGCCTGCCAAGCCGCCGTAGCGTTCGATGAAATACCGATCGCCCATTGTCAGGCCGATGCATCGGGGTTTGGGATACCGACGTGCGTCCATGCATCGTCGACGCCGCGGTAGACCTTGGTGTCGCTGGGGAACAGCGATTTGGCGGCGGCACGAGTCAGCGCGGCGAAGTCGCCGAAGCCGGTGGACGGCCGGGCCTTATCACTGGTGAGCGCCGCGTACCAGACTTTTCCGGCTTTCTCCCAGGCATTTCCGCCAATAGCCTTGGCCGCCAGATAGAAGGCGTGGTTCGGGATGCCACTGTTCTCGTGCGGGTCGCCTCCGGCGACATAGTCGCGATAGCGTGACGGCTGCGGCGAAAGGCATTGCCGCGAACCGGGATCAGCCATGTTGCGCAGGCACGTGTACCCCTTTGCGAGGGCCACTGGACCGAGTACGCCCGGTCCGATCAGCCAGTCCGCTTTCGCGACGGTCTGCTTTGCCCGCCACTGGTGGAACATTGCGCCGAATACGTCGGACACACTTTCGTTGAGTGCGCCAGGCTCGTCCGAGTAGTCCAGGCCGGCGGTGAATTGGGTGACGCCGTGGGTGAGTTCGTGGCCGATGACGTCGTCGGACTTCGTGAAGTCGGTGAAAACCCTGCCGTCGCCGTCCCCGTACGTCATCTGGCTGCCGTTCCAGAAGGCGTTGTCGTAGCGCACGCTGTAGTGAATCGACGACATCAGCGTCATGCCGGCATCGTCAACGGAATTCCGTCCGAAGCATTCCCGGTAGAAGTCGACGACCGCGGTGGTCGCATCGAATGCACGTCTCGCCGTCAAGTCCGGGCTTTTGCCGGGATCCGAAACCGGCGCACCGGGCAGTGATTCGGTGTTTTTGCAGTCGTAGACGGTCACCGCCGGGACAGGCGCGAGCACACCCGCGAGACGAAGGCTGGTGATCCCTTTTGCGACGAAGCCGGCCTGCGTCGCGTCCGTGTGGGCCTTCCGTAGTTCTCGCCACGAGGCCTCCGCCGCCGCGCTGTCGAGGAGCGCTTGCCGCGACTCCTGCGGGATGGAGTCATCGTCGGCGAGCCTGCGCAGGACAGCTGCGGGAATGATGAAGCGGCCGCTCGCAGTGCACATCAGAAATCCCCCTGAGCTTGCTTTATCGACAAAAGGTTGACGTCCCGCTTCGGACAGCTTCGCCGCCCTCGCGACCGCGAGCGCCTCTAGGCTGCTGACTTCTCCAGGATGTGCACGCCGCAAGCCGATCCGAGCCCAATCACATGGGCCAGACCGACTTTGGCGTTCTCGATCTGGCGGTCGCCGGCCTCGCCGCGGAGGTGATGGCAGATCTCCCAGATGTTGGCGATCCCGGTCGCCGCGATGGGATGGCCCTTGGACTGCAGGCCGCCCGACACATTCACCGGTGTCGTGCCGTCGCGCCACGTCGCACCGGAGTTGAAAAAGTCTGCCGCGCCGCCCTTTTCGCACAACATCAGGTTGTCGTAGTGCACCAGCTCAGCGGTGGCGAAGCAGTCGTGCAACTCGACGAGGTCGAGATCGCTCGGGCCGATACCGGCCTGCTCGTAGGCGGTCGCAGCGGCGTTGCGGGTCAGCGTGTTGACGTTCGGCAGCACCTGACAACCCGCCTCGTAGGGATCGGTGGTCAGAATCGACGCCGACACTTTCACCGCGCGTCGGCGTTGTTCCAGCGACAGCGACTTCACTGTCTCGCCGTTGCACACCACCGCAGCAGCGGCGCCGTCGCAGTTGGCCGAACACATCGGCCGGGTGTTCGGGTAGGCGATCATGACGTCGTTCATGATCTGCTCGAGGGTGAACTTCTTCTGGTAGGCGGCCAGCGGATTCAGCGTCGAGTGAGCGTGGTTCTTCTCGCTGATCTTGGCGAACAGCTCGAAACTCGTGCCGCCGTACTTGTGTCCGTACTCCGTGCCTATCTGCGCGAAGACTCCCGGCATGGCTTCGGTGCCGATGCGTCCGTCGACCGGCGCGACGGCGCCGTAACGACCTTTCGGCTCCCACACGTCGGCGGTGTCCTTCTTCTGGCCACCGGCGCCGAGCAATCCGGCGCCGGACAGCTTCTCCACGCCGACCGCCAATCCGTATTTCACTTCGCCGGCCTTGACCGCCATGATCGCGGTGCGCAGGGCGGTGGCTCCGGTCGCGCACGCATTGGCCACGTTGTACACCGGGATGCCGGTCTGGCCGATCTGCTTTTGCAGCTGCTGACCGATGCCGGCATTTGCCGCCATCAGATTCCCGGCCGCGATCACCCCGATGTCGGCCATCGTCACGCCCGCATCGGCGAGCGCGCCGGTCGCGGCCTCGGCCGCCAGATCGACGGTGTCCTTGTCCGCGTGCTTGCCGAATTTGGTCATCCGGATCCCAAGAATCCAGATCTCGTCGCTGACGCTCATCGCTTCTCCTTATTAATAGAGCTGGGTGGTCAGATCGCGGGCTCGAAGCCGAAGCCGATCGCCTCGGTCCCCGCCGAGTCGGCGCCGATCGGGAACGTTGCCAGCCGCACCTTCATTCCGTCGTGAACGTGTTCGGGGTCGGGCTCGACATTGACCAGATTGGCGCGCACTTGGGTGCCGTCGCAGTCGACCACCGAGGCGACAAATGGGGTGGGGATGCCGGGAGCGGCGAAAGTGACAATTGTGAACGCTCGCACCGTGCCTTCGGTCGGTATCGAAACCGTGGTGAATTCGGACGCAAAGCATGACGCGCAGGCGTTGCGCCGATCAAAGAATCGGGCGCCGCAGTTCACGCATTCCTGCGCTCGGAGATGCGGGTTGCCGTCGTCGAGCACCAAGTAGTCGACCAGCGGAATCTGCTCGCCCATCAGGACCTCCGTAGTTTGGGTACCATCGACCGTAGCGATTCCGGCAGCGCTGCAAAGCCCAAATATCAAGATCGGGCGAACACCCGAGTCTTCCGCAGCGACAAGCGATGTGCGTAAACTCGCTCGCGGGGGTTCGTTAAGTAGACACGACGATTCTTAGGTCGATTATTTATGCAAGATGGGTCCTCGGTACGGGTTGAAACCGACCACGAATCACTGTGGACCTACGTCGCGTGTCCAACACTTGTGGTCGATCGGGCCGGATCCATCCAAGCGCTGAGCGCCTCGGCCCAGTCCTTGATCCCCGAAGCGGAGCCCGGGGTTCGCCTCGATGTCGCCGTCGGGTGGCTGTCGCCCGTACACGATCGACTCGTACAAACCACCGCGATTCATGACAACCGGGAGTCGTTCAACGCCTCCGGCCCGGTGGGCGGGCGGCGGTTCGACGCACACCACGCCATGCTGCCCGGAGGAGAGGTGGCGTGGTCACTGGTCGAGGACACCGGCCAGGTGTTACGCGACGCGCAGCAAGCGCTGACCAGGGAACACGAACGCGCGGCTTTCCTGCTCGAGGCGTCGTCTGTGCTGATGGCGTCACTGAACATCGACCGCTGCCGCGAAGCGACGGTGCAGCTCGCGGCGCGGGACCTCGCCGACGCGGCAGTCGTCGTCGCTCCCGCGGGCCGCGGCCGTCGGATGCCGGTGTTCTACTGCGACGCATCAGGAGATGTCGAGCAGCGCAGTGTCGACGCCGACCCGATGTCGGTGACGGGTCTGAGCGAGGCGTTGCGGGGATTCCCGCCGGTTCCCTCGCGCTGGATCGACGCCGCGACGCTGCCGGCGTGGCTGATTCCGCACGGCTTCCAGGGGCCGGTGGGCTCGGTGATGATCACTCCCCTGCCCGGTCACGGCGTATCGGCGGGCGCACTGGTGCTGCTGCGGCACGCCGAGGAGGGCGTCTTCAGCGAGGGTGAAGAGGTACTGGCACGGTTGTTCGCGGCGCGCGCCGGCGCCGCGCTGTCGGCCGCACGGCTTTACGCCGAGCAGGCGGCGATCACCCGCACGCTGATGCGTGACCTGCTGCCTCCCCAACTGCACCCGGTGCACGGCATCGAGTTCGCCGGCGGCTACCGGGCCTCAGAAGACTATGAAGTGGTCGGCGGGGACTTCTACGACGTACACCCGGCGTCCACGCCCGAGGGCGAGACGCTCGTCGTCCTGGGAGACGTCTGCGGTAAGGGCCTGGAAGCCGCGATGCTGACCGGCAAAATCCGTAACACGCTGCAGGCGCTGACGCCGATGGCCGCCGACCATCAGGCCGTTCTCGAGTTGCTCAACGGCGCGCTGCTGTCGACCGAACACGCCCGGTTCACCACGCTGGTGCTTGCCTCGGCCGCCAACCGCGAGGGCGGGGTGGCGTTGCGGTTGACCAGCGCCGGACACCTGCCTCCGCTGATCGTGCGAGACGGTGGGCACGTGGAGCAGGCCGACACGGCGGGCACCCTGATCGGGGCGTTGCCGAACATCGAAACCCAATCGTTCGAGACCTTGCTGGCGCCGGGCGAGACGTGCGTGCTCTACACCGACGGTGTCACGGAAGCGCGCGGCGGCCCGCTGGGCAATTACATGTTCGGCGAAGAACGGCTGGCCGCCGCGCTGTCCGAGTGCTCCGGGATGCCCGCCACCGCGGTGGTCGAACGCGTGATGATGTTGGCCACGCAGTGGATCGGGCAGCAGGTGCACGACGACATCGCCGTCGTCGCCATCACCGCCCCGCGCCGCACCCACCTGAGCGCCGTCGACGGCCACACCCGGGGAAGGTTCACGGCTTGAGCTCTCACGACGTCGACTCCGCCGCCACGCGGGCCGTCGCCACTGATTTAGCTCAGGTGCGGGAACAACTCTGGGGAGCTGTCATCGACTGCGACGAATACGCAGCAGTGGCAACGATCTACGCGGCCATGGATGCAGGGGTGCCGCCGGAAGACGTGTTGCTCGAGGTGATTGCACCCGTCCAGCAGAAGATCGGCGCTGAATGGGCCGCCAACCGGATCAGAATCGCCCAGGAACACGCGGCCACGGCCATCAACGACCGCGCGGTCGCCGCGCTCGCTCATCACCCCGCCGGCCGCACGACCGCGCACACCGGCAAAGTCACGGTTGCCTGCGTCGACGGCGAGTGGCACGCGTTGCCAGCCCGTCTGCTGGCCGAGACACTGCGGCTGCGCGGGTGGCAGGTCGACTTTCTGGGCGCTCAGGTCCCCACCCCACACCTCATCGCCCACCTGCATCAGAGTGGACCCGACGCCGTCGCGCTGTCCTGCTCCATCCCCACCCGGCTGCCGACCGCGCACGCGGCGATCACCGCCTGCCAAGCCGCGGGAGTGGCGGTGCTGGCCGGGGGCGCGGCATTCGGCCCCGATGGCCGCTTCGCCCGGCAGTTGGGCGCCGACGCGTGGGCTCCGGACGCGCGCGCGGCCGCCGAGCTGCTGGCCGAGGGGTTTTTGAGCACGCATCTGTCGTCGAACCGTCAGCCCATCGACGACCTGCCGCACCTGGTCGACCAGGAGTACACCACGGTCAGCCAGACGGCCACGCAGCTGATCACGGAGACGCTCGCGACGCTGGAGAGCCGGATCCCCGCGATGCGCGAGTACAGCGACTTCGAGCGGCAGCGGACCGCCGAGGACATCGCCCATATCGTCGAATTCCTGGTGGCGGGCCTCTATACCGACGACGACGAGCTGTTCACCGGCTTCATGCTCTGGACCGCCGGCATCCTCGCCGCCCGCGGCGTACCGGCAGCGACGCTGTTTCCGGCACTCGAACTTTTGGGTAAACAACTGCTTGAGTTTCCCCGCAGTAAGCGTCTCCTCGACGCAGCGAAATCCGCCCTCGCCGGCGAAAAGAGGCCGGCGACCGACCCGCAATTGAATACATGAATTTTTCGATGACTATCACCACGAAGCCACGATCGGCCCGTATGCGCATCGCCGGTGACTTGGACTACGAAACCGTCGACGAACTCGTCGCCGCCGCGTCACAGGTGCTTGCCCAACAGTCCGATCTGGAGGAACTGCACCTCGACTTCAGCGAGCTGACCTTTCTCGACTCGGCTGCCCTGTCCGGCCTGCTTCTCATCCACCGCCGGACCTCGCACTCCGGAATCGAACTTCGTCTCGACCACCGCCCGCCGTTCCTCGACCGCGTCCTGCAGGTGACCGGGCTGTTCGGGCACTTCGTCTCGTCCGACTCTGACGTCGCGGCCGGCGACTCGGCCCTGTTGGGCCAGGTCACCACCGGCGAGACCAGCGTTCGTTGAACTCAATACCGAACTGATACAAGCAATCTCGGGGTTGCCTCAGTTTCGGCCGTAGCCGAACCGTGACGGAGGCTTTACCGAATTGCCTTCGCGCCCTTGGCGTCCAAGATTCCGGACACCCCTAGTATCCGTATTACAGTCTTGTCTACTAGAAGGAACTAAGGCATGCGGGCGGTTTCTCGGTCTGTTCTCGCGGCGCTCAGCGTTGCCGCGTCCCTCGTCGCCGACCCGACCGGCGTGAGCAGTGCCGCGACGAGCCCGTCGGTGAAGTCCGAGATCGCTTCGATACAACCGAAATCCGATCAAGTTGTGGGTGTGGCACACCCTGTGATCGTCAACTTCCGCGCGCCCGTCGTCAACCGGCGTGCCGTCGAGCAAGCCCTGAGAATCAGGGCCACACCGCCGATGTCCGGTAAGTTCGAGTGGCTCGATAACACTGCTGTGCAATGGGTTCCGGACCGATACTGGCCGGCGCACAGCACGATCGCGCTGTCGGTGGGCGGCTTGTCGACCGACCTCAGGACAGGTCCGGCCGTCCTCGGCGTCGCGGACATCTCCGACCACACATTCACCGTGAGCATCGACGGCGCCCACGCCGGACCGCCGCGGCCAGCCCCGCACCACCAGGCCCACTGGGGCGAAGACGGGGTGATGCCGGCTTCGATGGGCCGGCCGGAGTTTCCGACGCCTGTCGGTGTCTACACTGTGATGTCCAAAGACCGCTCTCTGATTATGGATTCGAGCACCGTCGGCGTTCCGATCTCCGATCCGGCCGGTTACCGGGTGCCAGTCGATTACGCCACCCGCATAACCAGCCGCGGACTGTTCGTGCATTCAGCACCGTGGGCAATCAATGCGCTGGGTCACGAGAATGTCAGCCACGGCTGCATCAGCTTGAGCCCCGCGGACGCCGAATGGTACTTCAACACCGTCAACATCGGCGACCCGGTAGTCGTCAAGGAATAGCGTCAGCGGTCGCTGATGCTGTTGTCGCACAATTACTTACAGATAGAAAGGCGCCCCGACATTTCGTCGGGGCGCCTTTTTCGTATTTCTTCTTACCCTGCCGGACCGGGCGTGATCGGCTGACCCGGCTGAGGCCCCTCTGCCGACGCCGTGCCGACCGGCGCACCCTTACCTCCCGCGGCACCGGCCGAATCGGTGATCACCGCACCGGGAGGGGCACCTGCTCCCCCGAGTGCGATCAGCGGTGCACCGGCCGGAACCACCGGGGCGCCAGCGGGCACGGGAGCGCCCACCGGAAGCGGGGCACCCGCCGGGATAGGGGCGCCCGCCGGAAGCGGTGCACCCGCAGGGAAGGGGAACGGAGCACCGGCGGGAACCGGCGCAGCGACCGGCGCACCGGCCATGTCAGCGATCGGTGCCCCAGCCGGCACACACGCGGCCGTGGCGGCCGGACCGGCGGCACCCGCCGCAGCGGCACCCGCGCCGCCGACCGCAGGCGCACCGGCGCCCACCTCGCCGGCGGCGCCATACATGCAGGCGGCGCCACCCGTCATCAACGGAGCGGCAGCCGATTCTGCGCTCAAAGCTATTGCGGCACCACATAAACCAACGCCGGCAACCACTCTGATGTTGAATCGATCGAAGGTTGCCATCGAGGTCAACTCCTTTGTCCACACGCGGGCATATCCCGCAGTATCCAGTCGGCGCGGCTCGCGAACACAGCCGTACCGAAGTCGTATTTGGACGACCGAATTAGTTTTAATGGACCGGTGTTCAACATGCACCTCGCCGCACCGCACTGTTTCCAAATAGTGACGTTTGACCGTGCGCCGGACGGATAGAAGCCGAATATCGATATGGCTCTTACTTTTTGGTGTTATCGAACCGAAACCTTGACGGCCTCAACGAAAACCCGATCCCGCTTAGCGGACGTAAACCTCGCCGCCGGTGGGATACCCGCCACCGTGGGTGGTGATGTGCACGTGGTCGTAGTGGCCGTAGCCCGAACCCGACGGCCCGCTAGGCGTGTAGTAGGTATTACGCCAAATCACGTCCTGCAACGCGAAACGGTCGGCGTTCTTGAACGCGAACCTGACGATCTCGTTGCCGAGCTCTATGCCCGCAGCGCTGGACGGGTTGGGAATCATGATGTCGATCGCCAAACCCCGCGGATGCCACGGAAGCGCATCAGGCCGGACACCACCGATGTTGGTGATCTCCGGGAATGCGGCGCTGACGGCACGAGCGGCCAGGATCGTTTTGACTTGCAAGCCCCGTTCGTTGGCGACTCCCACCGGCAGCATGCGTGGAGCGGCGTTGAGGGCAACGCGCCACCTGGCAGCGCGTGACGCCGGCGCCGCCTCGCCCGCACCATCGTTAGGCTGCACAGCGGATGCCGCCCACGAGGACGTGATCGGTGAGCTGGCCGTGACCTCGACGCAGCACGCCGGTTGGGCGCCAGCAACGGCCTCCGTGTCGTGGTGAGCCCCCAGCGCCTGGGCGCTTCCGCCGAGGGCAAAGACTGCCAGGGTCGGAGCAACAACGACAGCCTTCAGTACCGGCGACTTCGGCCGACTGCTGGCTAACTCATGGCGACCCACGGCAAGCAGCTTACGAGCAAATCAAGAAATAGTCACGATTAGATAACTACGCCGCAGGTGAGCGGCAATCGAAACCCCGGATTTACAGCGGCCAGCTGTCTGTTTCCGGCACAAATCGGAGCACCGGCGCCGGGGGCAACGGCCGTCGATCCGTGACGGATATCGCGTCCAGCATGAGCGCCACGTAGCGGCGCCAACCGTCGCTGCCCGGATCCATCGTCCACAGCACGCTGTGCAGCATCGCGACCAACCGCGGCAGGTCGGCGGGCACCAGGTCGGGCCGGACGGTCCCGGCTTGCTGGCCGCGCTGGGCGAGCTCCGTGAGCGCCTCGTCCAGCGCGGTCGACACGTCAGGGGTCAGGGACCCAGCCCTGCGGGCGGCGGTCAGCAGGTTGCGCTCCCGGGCGCCCAGCGATATCGCCGCATCGATCAGCTCCGCCAGACCGTGCAGCGGGTCAGTGGCGCCGCGAGCGTCCTGGATCGTCGGCACGAGGTCCTCGGCGATGCAGAGGTCCAGGGCCGCCCGGATCAGTTCGGCCTTCGTCGGAAATCTGCGGTAGAGCGTTCGTTCGCCGACGCCGGCCCGCTGGGCGATCGCCTCGACGGCGGCATCGGGCCCGACTTCGTCGTAGACCTGGCGTGCGGCCCGCAGGATCCGCTCGGCGTTGCGCGCAGCGTCGGCGCGTAACGGACGGTCGGTCACCGCGGTCATCGCATCAGCGTAACTGACAGTTGACTGCTAGTTAGTGGCGTTTTAGGCTCGGTTAATTGGCAACCATCTGCCACTTAACCGCAAAGGTCGCTGATGACAACAACTTCCGATCTGCCCGTGATTCCGGCGCAACGTGCCACGCGCTGCCCGCTCGCGCCGCCGACCGAGTTCGCGGACTGGCGGCAAGCGCCCGGCCTGCAGCGGGCCATCTGGAATGGCCAACAGGTGTGGTCGGTGAGCCGCTACCACGACATCAGGGCCGCTCTGGTCGATCCACGGCTGTCGGCGAAGACGCTGCCGGAGATATTCGAGCAGCCAAGCGAGGCACCGGTGATCTTCGCCCGGACGGACGATCCCGAGCATCAACGGCTACGGCGAATGATGACCAGCCAATTCACGTTCAGACGCACCGAGGCAATGCGGCCGCAGATCCAGGACCTGGTCGACAAATACCTGGACGCGATGATCGACAAGGGGCCGCCTGCCGATATCGTCCGCGACTTTGGCCTGCCGGTCCCGTCGCTGGTGATCGCGCTGCTGCTGGGCGTCCCACCGGAAGATCTCGAGATCTTTCATCACAACACCGCCGCCGGTTTGGACGTGAACTCCACCGACGAGGAAAGAGCGCAGGGCTTCATCGAGATGTACTCGTACATCCAGGAGCTGGTAGCGAGAAAGCAACGCGACCCCGGCGACGACTTGCTCAGCCGCCTCATCACCGACTATGTCGCGACCGGCCAACTCGACTACAACACCGTGGCCGTCAACGGCGTGATCATGATGCAGGCCGGGCACGAAACCACCGCCAACATGATCTCGCTGGGCACCGTTGCGCTGCTAGATCATCCGGAAGTTTACGAGCGTCTCGGTCAAACCGACGATCCCGCCGTCATCGCCAACGCGGTCGAGGAGCTCATGCGTTATCTCTCGATCGTGCACGCTCAAGTGGATCGCATCGCAACCGAAGATCTCACCCTCGGTGGTCAGCAGATCCGCGCGGGCGACAGGTTGCTGATGAATCTGCCGGCCGGTAACTGGGACAGCGAATTCGTCGCCAGCCCTGAGACATTGGACATCGCCCGAAGCGCCCGCGGGCACCTGGCTTTCGGCTACGGAGCTCACCAGTGCATCGGCGCCAACCTGGCGCGTGTCGAAATGCAGGTGGCGTTCGCCACGCTGGCTCGCCGACTGCCGGGCCTGCAACTGGCGGTGCCCGCCGACGAACTGAAGTTCAAGGATGCCGACATCTACGGCATGAAAGAGCTGCCGGTGACCTGGTGACAGACGACATGCGGTTCGACGGCCAGGTCGCGGTGATCACCGGCGCCGGCAATGGTCTGGGCAAGGAGTACGCGCTGTTGCTCGCCTCGCGGGGGGCCCGCGTGCTGGTCAACGACATCGGCGGCTCGGTCACCGGAGCGGGTTCGGACGCCCACGCGGCGACCGCTGTCGCCGCCGAGATTCGCCGGCGCGGCGGCGAGGCCATCCCCGACACCACCAGCGTGAACAGGCCCGAAGGCGGACAGGCGATTGTCGACGCCGCTGTGGACGCCTGGGGACGCGTCGACATCGTGATCAACAACGCCGGTATCGTCCGCGACGCGCCGTTCGAGGACATCACCGCCGACCGACTCGACCCGTTGCTCGACGTACATCTCAGAGGTGCGTTCTATGTCACCAGGCCCGCGTGGAAGGTCATGCGCGAGCAGCAATACGGACGAATCCTCAACACCTGCTCGGCCGCGGGACTGCTTGGCGCCGAACGGATGAGCAACTACGGCGCGGCGAAAACCGGGTTGGTCGGCTTGACCCGAGTGCTGGCCGCGGAGGGCGCCGAACGCAACATCAAGGTCAACGCGATCGCGCCGATCGCCTACACCCGGATGTTGGCGCACTCGGTCGACACCGCCCTGCCACCGGATGACCCGTCAGCGCAGGCCGTACTGGATGACCTTGTGGCGCAATATCTTCAGAAGCTTGACCCGGCATTGGTCGCCCCTGTGGCTGCCTTCCTCACGCACCGGGACTGTCCGGTGTCCGGCGAGATCTACACCGTCGGCGCTGGACACGTCGCCCGATTCTTCATCGGCCGCACGAAAGGCTTCTACAGTCGCGCGCTGTCCGTCGAGCAAGTTCGTGACCATCTCGACGAGATCCGCGACGAGGCCGGCTACACCGTGCCGGTCGGTCCGGCCGACGAGATGGCCGAATTGTTCGCAACGATCATGGCCGACCAGCCCGGCTGACGGCTAGAGGTGGCTGGCGGCGTAACCCGCGGCTTGCGCCGTCATGCCATTGGCCGGGTACGAGGCGTGGGCGAAAGTCGGCAACGCTCCGGAATCGCCGTTACAGATCGTGTCGCCGGCGGCGCACAAGTCGAGGGTCTTGGGCGCATACAGCGGACCGATGGTGATCGTGGGTGCGCCGTAATTCTGCAGCCACGCAGCTGACGGCTTCCCGAAGAGCGTCACTGCGGCAACGTGATTGGCGATCTCCGGTGGCATCGGCTTCGGCAGAAAGGACACGTATTCCGCTGGGATGCCCGCCGGGACAGCGGCCGACGTGACGAAGCCGGACACCACCGCGCCCTGGGAGTACCCGCCCAACACGATTCTGGTCTTGGGGCAATTCGCGGCGGTGGCCTCGATGTGATTGCTGGCGTCTTTGATCCCGTCGACGACGCTCTGGGCGAACTCGACGCGGTCGGAAAAGTTGCTGCTGGCCTCGTAGTTGACCGGGTACACGTCCAACGACTTGGGGGCGACCGCGGTGCGCAGTTCGTCGACGAACGGCTCCCCGATGCCTCCGACGCCGGCCGGCTCACCGGTGCCGCGGGCGAACACCGCCTCGACATCCGGACATGGCTGCGCAGCCGAGACCTGCGTGGGTGCGCCCAGCAACCCGCCAAGGATCACCAGCGCGGCAAGAAGGACACGACCGATCTGGACGACACACATGTTCAACATTGTGGCGTTGTACCCGCAAATATGTATCGCTATTCCGAGGTGACAAACTTCGCGGCTGCGCAGCGGGACCGCGACCAGGCCAGACGGTTACGACGCGTCATCTGAGCCGTCCAGCACGCTGACGGTCATCCCGTACGGCAAGAAACGGACTTTGCGGCTCGCGTCGACGTTGTTCTGGTTTGCCCGCAGCGCATCGAGCTCGGTGGCGTAGACCTCCTCGACCCGGGCGCCACCGTCGGCGTTCACGGTGTAGATCGCCCAGACGCCGTCGCCGGCTTCGCCCGCGGTCTCCGGCCTGGTACGGGTGCGCCGCGCCAGGTCCTCGAACACCGACGACCACCCCGACCGGTCACCCGGAACGAAGAACCGGCCCACTCCCCCGAACGCGTCGCGCAAGCCCTCGCTCGCGTCGCGGATCATTCGATCCAGATCTTCGGGATCGAATCCGAATCGTCCGTTGTCGTCCATTGCGCCTCCTGGCAGGTCACGGCATTACCACCAGTGTGCGCATATCGGCGGGGTTGCGCCACGACTAGTAGCCGTAACCCGGATTCATGTAGGGGTTCTGCTGCTGATACGGGCTCTGCTGATAGGGATTCTGCTGGTAGGGGTTCTGTTGCTGGTAGGGGTTCTGCGGCTGCTGCTGCGCCCCGCCCTGCCCCTCGGGCACCTGTACCGGGATTGGTACCGGCACGAACGGCAGGTTCAGATAGGTCGTCGTCATCGCCACCGTCGGCGACGTGCTCGTCGGCGGGGGCGGCGGAGGAGGCGTCGTGCTCGGGGTCGTGCTGCTGACCGGCGGCGTCGTGGTCGTCGGCTGCTGCGTGGTGGTCGTGACCGGCGCCCTGGTGGTCGGCGGCGGCTCGTAGGTGGTCACCGGCGGCGGTGGCGGGGGCGGCGCTTCGCTGGTGGCCGGCGGCGCTTCACTTACGGGTGGGGGCGGCGCTTGGGTGAGTGACGGCTCCGCGCTGGGCGGCGGCAACAGCGGGCTCGGCGACGGGAGCTGCGAGCTCACTGGTGGTCGCGGCACCGCCGTGGTGCTGCTCGGCAAGGTGGGCGCCCGGTTGCCTGGGCTACTGGTCAACGTGAACGCCACGCCGCCGATAGCGACCATCGAGACCAGCGCGGCAAGCCCCAGGAAGAGCTGCGGCAGCCGGTTTCCCCGCTGCTGCGCGTCGAGCGCTTCGATTCTCGGCAATTGCATTAGCTGTGACGGCGTCGCGCGGTCGTCGTCGTCATAGGGTTCGCCCGTGTAGAACACCGGCTCGTCGCCGGAATCGTCGGCCTGCGACCAGGCCAGCTCCTGAAGCGCCTCCGAGGGTGCGCCGTTGAAGAACGCATCGGCCGGGGCGGTGAACGTGCCGGTCGATGCGTCGAACGTGCCGGTGGGGGGACCGAGCGCATCCGTAGGCGCGGCGAACGTCCCGCTCGACGTCGCGAAGCTGCCGGTGGACGCACCGACCAGGGTGGCCATCGTCGGTACCTCGACCGCGGCCTCTTCCTCCTGCTGCTCGATCGGGTGCCGGGCCGCCAGCATCACCGCGCCGACCGCCATCGCGAATCCGGGCTGCACGGCGGTAATCACCGAAGCTTTGGTGTGCGACGAAAGACGCTGGGCGACAACCGGAATCTTGGCGCCACCACCGGCCATCGCCACTGCCGCGATGTCTTTGCAACGAATCCTGTTGGCACGCAACACGTCATCGAACGCCGAGAGCAAACCGCTGAGACGGTCCTCGATCACGTTGTCGAGCTCGGCCCGGCTCACCTCCACGTGGGAGCGCCGGCCGGACAGCTCAACCACGATCTCGGTGGACGTTTCTTTGGACAGTCGCTCTTTGGCCAGACGGCATTCCTCGCGCAGACCAGCGAATTGCGCAACGACACCGGTGCTCGCGGGATCGGCGCCGTTGACGTGACCGACGCTGTCCAGCACGTGCACCATGAGCGCCTGGTCGACGAGGTCGCCAGAGAATTCCGGATAACGCACGGTGTCGACGATCGGGGTGAAGCCCGATGCGGCGTCGGCCAACGTGATGCTCGTGCCGCTGCCGCCGAAATCAAGCAGCGCGACAACACCATTGGCCGGAAGGTGGGAATCGGCGTTCAACGCGGTTAGCGCGGCAGCGGAGTCCGTGACCAGTCGCGGCGAGATGCCGCTGTGCACGAAGCCGGCGTGCGTGCTCAACGCGTCTTGCAGGACACGCAACGCATCCGCGTCCCAATACCCCGGAACGGCCATGGTGATGTTCGACTTCGACGCAGCACCGCCAGTAGCGGTGATCAGCGCATCCAGCGCCTCGACCAACAGGAGCGCGGGGTCGTGCTTCGAACCGTCGGCCGGCTTGAGGTTGTCCGACTTCCCGACTCGTTCGACGAAGCCGGCCATCAAAGTCCCGGTATCGGCGCCATCGCTGTTCGCTGAATCTTTCTCGGGCAGGCCTAACTTCGGTGCGCGGTCAGGAAAAAGCGTCAGCACAGCGCGACGCGAGACGGGAGGATTCCCGCTGCGGACCGCGACTAGATTTGTGGTCCCGATTGACAACCCCAACGGGTCATACATAAAACGATTACTTTCGTCGATAGCAAGTCGGTGGCCAGGGTTAACCATAACGGCGGTCGCGCTACGACGATCGGGCCCAACGTCATCGGTATCCGGTCGATGCGGTTGCGTCATCGAAGCGAGACAACCGACGGCTTGACAGATGACGGGTGTCACACCACGGTGAGCGGCAACGACTTTCGCGGCTGGAATTCGAATGTTGATCCGCCGCTGACCTTGGCGATCGCCACCTCGGGCAACTCTTTTGCGGCAGTGTCGGTCTCAGTGAACTCGGCGACCCAGTCAGCCTCGTTCCCGCTGACCTCGACTGAGATGCGCGGATCGATGGCGGTGGCGATCGCCTGCAGCGGCTGGACGGAGTCCGGCGAGCACAACGAGATCCAGGCGGCATCGTCGTGGGCCGGCGAGCGATGAACGTGCAAGGCGGACCGCACCGCTGCGTCGACGTAGCCCTGCGGGTTCAGCAGCGGGTGCAACTCCAGAACTCTGCGTAAGCCGTCGATCCCGTCGGGTAGTGACAGCGCTCGATGGATGCGCTCAGCACCGAGTCCGGCAACGCCGGTCAGCCCCCGGGTGCAGATCGAATCGGCCAATGCGACGTCGGATCCTGCTCGGGCCCGCACCGCGATCGCGAAAGAGAGGTAGAGCAAATGCATCTGCAGGCACACTTCGTCGGCCATCCGCACCAGCGCCGAGTGCGAGTACGCACCGAAGTCGAAGTCGGACACCACCGGGCCCGAATAGTCGGCCAGACCTTCGCCGGACTCATCTATCGGGTCGAGTTCCCATGTCGCAGCACGGGTTTGGCTGACGATGTCCAGGGCTGGAATGCCTTCGACGGGCGGATACGACTCATCGATAACGACGGTCCAGGCGCAGTGCGGATGACGGTCGCTCGGGACCCGGGGCGGGCGGTGGATGGGCCGCACCTGCGCCCGGGCATTGGTCGCCACCGCCGTGGCGTCGAACGTCGGATCCTCGATGGTGTGGCACATTCCGAAGACGTAGTCGTGGCCCATCGGCTCGACGTCGAGCAGCGCGCCGCAGTGATCGAGGTGGAACTCACCGTGCCAGCGGTCGTGAATGGTATAGCGAAAGTCCATGAACTGGGGCGGAGCGCCGATGTCGAGCTGCAAGCCTTTGAAGATCGTGTGCACGTCGACGCCCTCGTAGTTCAGGGCCCGTTGCATGCGCCTGGTGTAGATCGGGCTGGCGCCGGCCCACTCCTCGATCGCGATCTGCACCATCTCGTCACGCCCGAACTCCTGGATGCACCACGCCATGCCCGAGCGGTCGATCATCTGCCCGATCAACAGCAACTCGGGAAGCAGAACCGCAAGTTCGTGGCGGGACAGCTGGGCGTATCGCGAGTTGCTCACCGACCAAAAATAGAGCTGACTATGTTATAAAGTCAACAATGTCCATCACCGCAGGCCGCAAGCCCCGCACGTCCGTCAGGCCGACCCGACGGACGACGGCGCCGCGCAAACGTGGGGACGACACCCGCGCGAAAATCATCGACGAAACGGTGCGCTGCATCGTCGAGGAGGGCTTCGCCGCGGCGACCGCGAAGCACGTCGCCGAACGCGCCGGGGTGACCTGGGGGGTGATTCAGTACCACTTCGGCGACCGCAGCGGGTTGCTGATGGCCGTCGTCGACGACGGGGTGGCCAGGCTGCTGGACAGCCTGTCGTCGGCCGAGGTCAGCGAACTGCCGTTACGGGAGCGCATCGAGGTCGTCATCGACACGGCGTGGAGTTGTTACAGCAGCCCCACGTCGATGGCGGCGTTCGAGATTCTGCAGGCCAATCGCGGCGGCTCGTCGCGGCAACACCTGCTGGAGATGAACGCGGCGATCAATCAGCTCGGTCGGCTGATCACCGACGACCCGGCCAACGCCGGTGTGGCCGAGGTGATTTGGGCGACGCTGCGCGGTGTGGTGCTGGCCCGGATGATCGTGGGCGCCGAAGTGGACTGGCAGCGGGAGCGACGCGCGCTGATCGACATGGTCACCCACTACCTGCGCTGAGCCGGCGTGTGCTGCAATGACGTGATGAGCTCAAATGGTCACGACGCCTGGCTCGCCGACGTCGCTGCGATAGAACTGATCAAGTACCGCTACCTACGTGCACTGGACACCAAGCACTGGGACGACTTCTCCGAAACCCTCACCGAGGACGTCGTCGGCGACTACGGGTCGTCGATGGGCGAAGAACACCACTTCACCAACCGCGCCGACCTGGTCGAGTACATGCGCGCGTCGCTAGGGCCCAACGTGATCACCGAGCATCGCGTCACCCACCCGGAGATCACGATCAACGGCGACGAAGCCACCGGCACCTGGTATCTGCAAGACCGGGTGATGGTGGCCGAATTCGACTTCATGCTGATCGGCGCGGGCTTCTACCACGATCGGTATCGTCGCACCGCTGACGGATGGCGGATCAGCGCGACCGGATACGACCGCACCTACGACGCCACCATGTCGCTGAAGAACCTCGACTTCAAGTTGACGCCCGGTAGCGCCCTAGCGTGAATTCGGTTGTGGCTATTGGGTAATCGCCATCACCGCGCCGGGCCGTAGCCACTGGATGATCTGCACCAGCTTGGCGTCGTCGATCGCCACACACCCTTCGGTGGCTCCGCCATCGGTGGTGTGGAAGAAGAACGCCGCGCCCTTGCCCGGCTCGCGGTTCGGGTTGACGCCCATCACCACGGCGTGTTTGTACTGCGGAATCTGCAGATTCTCACTCGCCGACGTCGAGAACGGGCACTGCGCCTTCTGGCAGACCTGCATCGTGTTGAACGTCGGGCTGCCGTCGTCGCCATTCCACCAGTGGTTGGAACCGACCTGGACGTATTGCAGTCCGCCACCGGGGTTGGGTGCGGTCCCGAAGGCGAACGGCAGCGTGAAAACACCCATCGGTGTCGCGGGATAGCCGCTCTTGGCCTCCTGGGCCAGACCCGCCGATCCGATGTGTGCCGGAATACCGGCCTCGACGGGCTGCCAGCCCGAGGGAGTGCGTTGGTAAACGTCGAGTTTCGCGTTCGAACCGCCGACGCCGACCACCGAGATCACCTGCGGCGCGTTACCGACCGACGGTGCAAACCAAGGTGCGCCGACTGCACCCCCCTTCGGTGCCGTCGCCAGGGGTATGACGGCTGCGCACATCGCAGCGCACATCAGACCTAGCAGTCGGCGCACCGTCTTATCGTCAACGCCGTGTGATCGTGAGGTCAAGTCAAGGTTTAGCGTCGATCAGGTCACCGGGCGGGCGCGGCATCAACGCCGCCCACCCGTCGGTGCTGGCAGCGCTTATAAAGTCGTATGCGTCGCCCCCCACAGTGCCGGGGTATAGAAAGCAGGGAATGTCACCAACAGATCGCAGCCGTATACCGCCCCCCGACGACCGCACGACCAAGCTCACCGTCGGGGGCGGAGTCGGCGTGCCGCCGCTGACGGTCTGGCTGGGCTCGGCGATGTACACCTTCCCGGTCGGCCGGGACGTCATCGTCGGTCGTGACCGCAGCTGTGACATCAGCTTCCAAGACATCCACCCCGACGATCTGACGCTGATATCGCGGGTGCATGCGATTCTGCGATTCGACGGCGCCCAGTGGGTGATCGTCGACAAGAGCCAGAACGGGCTCTACGTCTCCGGTTCGCGCGCCAACGTAATGCCGATTCGCGACCGCCTGAGCGTCTCCCTGGGCAGTCCACGCGGGCCGCAGTTGATGTTCCGAGTGGCCGCACCGGCACCGCGCGCCAGCAGGACCGACCAGCCGCCGGGCGACAGCTCGAAGACGACGATGTTCCGGCCGGCCGCCCCGCCTCCCCCGCCGCGGACGCGGACGCAGCCGCAGCCGAGCAGGCCCAATCCACCGATCTCGTCGCGGCCGATGGCCCAGCAGGGCTCGGCAACCGTCGGACGCGCGAAAACCAACAACATCGTCATCGAGGACGCGCTGGCATCCCGCGTGCACGCGGTGCTGGTGTCCGGTCCGGCCGGTCTGGAAATCCGCGACAACAACAGCAGCAACGGGACTTTCGTCAACGGCGCGCTGATCACCACGGCAAGGCTGCGTGACGGCGACGTCGTCACGATTGGCAACACCGACCTGCTCGCCACTGGTAACACGTTGGTGCCCCAGCCCGTCGCATCCCGCATCAGTGGGCTCACCGCACAGGGGCTGGCGTTGACCGTCGATGGCCGACAACTGTTGCAGGACGTGTCTTTTACCGCCAAGCCCGGAACACTGACCGCGGTGATCGGGCCGTCCGGGGCCGGAAAGTCGACTCTGGTCAAACTGATCGGCGGTGCGATGCCGCCAACTGCCGGTGTCGTCGCGTTCGACGGGCACGACGTGCACGCCGAATACGCCTCGATGCGTTCACGAATCGGGATGGTGCCGCAGGACGACGTCGTGCATCGCCAGTTGACCGTCGAGCAGGCTCTGCATTACGCAGCCGAACTCCGGTTGCCGCCGGATACCTCCATCGACGACCGTCGCCAGGTGGTCGAGCGAGTGCTCGATGAGCTGGAGTTGGCCCCGCACAAGAAGACTCGCGTCGACAAGTTGTCCGGCGGGCAACGCAAACGCGCGTCGGTGGCGATGGAACTGCTGACCGGTCCGTCGCTGTTAATCCTCGACGAGCCGACGTCGGGACTCGACCCGGCACTGGATCGGCAAGTCATGACGATGCTGCGCCGGCTGGCCGATGCCGGTCGTGTCGTCATCGTTGTCACGCACTCGCTGACCTACGTGAGCATGTGCGACCAGATCCTGTTGCTGGCGCCCGGCGGCAAGACCGCCTTCGCCGACCCGCCCGCCCAGATCGGGCCGGTGATGGGCAGCACCGACTGGGCCGACATCTTCGCCAGGGTCAGCACCGATCCCGACGGCGTGCACCGTGCCTATCTGGCGCGTCACCCCGCCGCCCCGCGCAGACCGTCGCCCACCGCGGGCGCTAAACCGTTGGGCCACCCCCCGCAGACCAGCCAGTGGCGGCAGGTAATCACGTTGGCGCGCCGCCAAACTCGGCTGATCACCTCCGACCGCGGCTATTTCGCTTTCCTCGCAGTGCTTCCGTTCGTCTTGGGCGTGTTGTCGCTGGCGGTTCCCGGTAGTACCGGCCTGGGACCCGCCGGCTCGACGGAAGAGCCCATCGACATCCTGATCCTGCTCAACATCGGCGCGGTCTTTTTGGGTACCGCCCTGACCGTGCGCGACCTGGTCGGCGAGCGGATGATCTTCCAACGCGAAAGGGCGGTCGGACTTTCGGCGTCGGCCTACCTAATGGCCAAAGTCGTGGTGTTCAGTGCCGCGGCGTTGATCGGCACCGCGGTCATGGTCGCCATCACGACGATCGGTAAAGGCGCACCGGCACACGGCGGAGTGTTGTTGGGGCACGGCGCATTTCCCGCTGTCGTGGAGTTATATCTGGGCCTGGCACTGACCGCGATCACCTCGGCGATGGTGGGCCTTGTGCTCTCGTCGCTGGCCCGGTCCACCGAACAGGTGCTGCCGATGCTGGTCGTGAGCATCATGGTGTCGATGGTGTTGGCCGGCGGTTTGATTCCGGTAACGGGACGCCTGGTGTTGAACCAATTGTCGTGGTTGGTGCCGGGCCGTTGGGGTTTCGCGGCCTCGGCGTCGACGGTGGACCTGAACAACGTCGAGGCGGGACTGCCCGCCGATCGGCTGTGGCGCCATGCCGCGGGCGCGTGGCTGCTGGACACCGGAATGCTTGCGGCGCTGGCCATCGCCCTGGCCGGCCTGGCGCGGTTTCGGCTGCGACTGGGCGCGCGGAAGTGAATTGACGGCTCGGCAGTCCTACCCTCCGGCCGGCTCGACACCGGCTTCATACCAGCGATCCGCGTCCCCGGTGCTGGTGACCGTTGGAGCATTGAGGTAGTCGATCAAATCGTCGATCACAGACCCGAACTCGCCGGCGCGTAGCTCCTGAATCAGGAATTCCGAAGCGTCGGTGTCGCATTGCAGCGCGTCGCTCGCCAGTTCTGCTGTCTCTTCCGCGATTGCATTCTCACGGTCTGTCCGCTGCTCGGCCTGCGCTTCGACAGCCCGCGCTTGCTCTATTCGTACATTTTGTTCGCCGATCATTTTCGTCACCCGTGCGCCCTGGGCCTGCTCGCGAAGCCAGGTCAATCCGACCGACTCAGCAACGCCCTCTGGACGTTCTTGGCTGCTCAGTGCTTGCTCGTTCGTTGCCGGATCACGGAGCACCAATGCGCGGACCTGATATCTCGCGAATCGTGTTGTAGCGCAATCGATGAGATAGTTCAGGACGAGTCGATCGAGCCCGCCGCCGAGAGCCTGTCGCCAGCTCGCGAACCATTGCCACTCAATCGGTGTCAGGACCTCGAGTTCCTCTTCGACAACTGTTGTGTATTCCACGAGATCGCTTAACAGCCGCCCGCCGCCATCCGACTCTCTTCGCTCCGACTCGACGGCCGCGAACAGTTTCTGCTCCTCATCCTCGTCACCGGCGGCGCGCTGAATCTTCTCTGCAGCCAGCGAGACCAGTCTCATGACTTCACCCGCAAAATACAGTGATTCCAGTACGCGTTCGCGACGTCCCACGGCGCCAAGACCGGCGGCTTTCCGCTGAGCTCCAGCTGGGCAGAGCGCGGCGGCGGATTGTGCGGTGGGCGGACCTGGACCGGCTTGGGGTGGGCGACGAACTCTTCTTCCGGAGCGACCGTGATCCGTACATCTTTGAAGACAGTCGAATGGCCGCTCGCCAACTTGCGCTTCCCAGTTCTGTGGTTCACTGTCGCGTCCCAATCGCTGACACACATCCAGGTATCACTGATGTGGGTGTATCGCCAGCGGGAATCGTTCTCGTCCGGGTTGCACAGGACGACGTCGATTTGAAATTCTTCGCGAAAATCGTTGCGCATCCCGTGCAGCCAGTGGTTGGTATGCACCGTCGTAATCGCTTTGCGGTAATTCTTCTGAAGCTGCAACCAATGCAGGTAGAGATCTGCCTTGCTCTGGTCGCGGGCGTCGAACACCTTCCAGTCGGGGTCGGGCTTGAAATACGAAACCAAGCCCACCCGGCCGTAAATCGCTGTGGACAGGGGCTCCCGATAACCGGTGACGTAGACGGCCCTGCCCCACGTGTAGTCCTCGTTTCCCATGAAAAGGCCGGAGTTGGGCTGCTTGATGAAGCTCTTAGCCCACTTGGATTCCGTGTACTTCACCGCCAGCGGGCGACAATCCGGATCGATTTCGGCGGGCGATAGGTTGTGGTTGACGAAATCGATCCACGCAAATTGTGAGTCGGCGATCGCGTTGTTGATGGCCTGCGTTACTTCTGCTTTCGTGCGCTCGGGCATGCCCTCCCACCTGTCTTGACTGGGCAACCTGGGATCGCTCTAGTGCGCACTGTACCGACGCCGGCCAGACCAAAGAAGGTTTCATCCGGGATCTCTTCTTGACTGTCGATCTCGGATCGTCACGTAGACAGCGACGCCCAACTGCGCTGACACCGGCCACCGTCATACTGGACCCATGCCGGTCTTCGTCCGCAGGCTCTTCGGCGTCGGCAAGCTCCCCGCCGAACTGCGATCCGAGGTCGAGACCGAGGGCATCATCTACCTCGCCGAGTACGTCGCCGTCACCCGACGCTTTAACGGCGCCATCCCGGGCTTACGCTCGCCGAGCAGCGTCTCCAGCTACGTCGGGTCGCTGGTGTTCACCCGGCGGCGAGCCTTGGCCACCTTCTCGTCGCTGCCCAAATTGGCCGGCCGCGCCGTCGATGTGCCTTGGGACGCAATGCAACCCGGCCCGGCGATCACCGATATCTCCTCGACCGGTCTGCGCGTCGACCTAAACCTCGATGCGGTGAATCCCGCGTTCACCGGTCACCTCTCGTTGCACTACAAGGCCGCCGTTCCCGGTGACGTGCTGGCCGGGTTGCCGCGTCGATCCTTCACATTCGACGTGCCACCGGAATACGTGTTCCGTGCGGTCGGCGTCCCCTACCGGCCGTGATCGGTCAGCGGTGTGACCAGGCCGCCGACGTCGCTGACAAGTCCGGCCACGGCGGGCGGCGCAGCAACGCGACGCTGGCGATCACCGCCGAGAGCAGCCCAGTGGTCACCCCGATCAGCGCGATCCGATTCGAGTCCATCGCGGGCACCCAGCGTGCCTCGCCGCCATGCACGACGAACACTCCGAACGGAGTAGCAGCGCCGCCACGCACCTTGGCGACGGGGATGACCATGCCGCCGTCTGCGGTCCGATAGGGGTCGCCGTAGACGCGGCCACGAGAGCCGTTGGTTGGTAATTGCTCCACTGATTCAGAAATGTTCATCAGGTTGATCCTCTGCTCAGTTGATAGGTCAAGTCTGACCGATCTGGCCGCAACCCGAAACGTCGACTTGCGCATCGCTGGCTGGTTTCACCGCGAACCGTTTCTACGATGACTGTGTGGACGATCATGCATTCACTCCGGATGAGCGGCGGGCCGTCTACCGCGTGATCTCCGAGCGGCGGGACATGCGCCGGTTCGTGTCCGGCAGCAAGGTTGCCGACGACGTCCTCGCTCGCCTGCTGCAGGCGGCGCACGCCGCACCCAATGTGGGGCTGATGCAGCCGTGGCGATTCATCCGCGTCACCGACGAGCAACTGCGGCGACGCATACACGCGCTCGTCGACGAGGAGCGCCTGCAGACCGCCCATGCGCTGGGCGAACGAGCGCAGGAATTTCTGGCGCTGAAGGTCGAAGGCATCCTCGATTGCGCCGAACTGCTGGTAGTTGCGCTCTCCGACGGCCGGGACAGCTACGTGTTCGGCCGTCGGACCATGCCACAGATGGATCTGGCATCGGTATCGTGCGCTATCCAGAACCTCTGGCTCGCGGCCCGATCCGAGGGCCTCGGGATGGGTTGGGTGTCGCTGTTCGATCCGCTGAAGTTGGCGCCCTTGCTCTCGATGCCCGCCGACGCCGAGCCGGTGGCAATCCTGTGCCTCGGCCCGGTCCCCGATTTCCCCGATCGACCGTCGCTGGAGTTGGACGGTTGGGCGCTCGGGCGCCCGCTCGCGGAGTTCGTCTCGGAGAACAGGTGGGGAAAGAACCCGACCTGAACGTCGCGCACGGCCGGGCCACGATGCCGATGCCAGATACGATGCCGGGGTGCAACCACCTCCACCAGGTTTCCCGCAATGGGGCAGTCAACCCGGCGATCCTCGGGAGCACAACGAGCCGGGATACAGCGGGCAGCCCAGCCCGGAGGATTACGGCCAGCAACCGCCCGTGCCCGGGTACGCCGGGCCGACGCCGCCTGGCCCCGGCTATCCACCGGCCGGCTACGGTCAGCAGCCTGGCTACGGCGCGCAGCAGTGGGGTGGATACGGTGCGCCGATTCCGGCCCCGACGTCTCAGCAGAAAATCGGCTGGATCACTTTCGCCATCGTCGGATTGCTGGGATTGCTCGGCGCCGTCCTCACGCTGACCCTGTGGATCAACCTCGACAGCGCCGTCAATCGTGCCGGCGAAATGTGCAATCGGTTCAGCGGCGAGTACGCCAGTTCGTGCCGGGCGTCGGTCAAGAACCTTGTGCCCACGCTTCCGCCCGTGTTGGTGGTCTGCCTGTTCCTGATCATCGGGGCCAGTCTCGCGGCGACCGCCGGCGCGGTGATGCTCTTCCTCAAAAAGCACCTGGGGCAATTCCTGATCCTCGGCGGCGGACTCGTGATGCTCATTCTGTCGATCGGTTGCGAAGCTCGTTACGGTGCCACCAGTCGAGTCACCTACGACCTGATTGCCGGTCTGGTCGTCGCAGTGATCGGAGGCCTGATGTTCGTGCCGGCTTTCCGGCTGCTCCTCGGACTTCCGGCGAAACTCACCGCCGGCCCCGGACCGGGCGGCGGGCCATGGCCATACGGTCCGCCGCAACCGCCGCCTTACGGACCGCCGGCACCTTCGCCGCCGCAGCAGTGGTAGGCCGGGTGACAACGACCGGCGGCACAGCCGAAAAGCGCCCGCCGCGCGACAACGTCCTGCTCATTCACTGGCACGACCTCGGTCGGTATCTCGGCGTCTACGGTCACGCCGATGTCTCGAGCCCGCGACTTGACCAGCTGGCCGCCGAGGGCATCCTGTTCACCAGTGCGCATGCCACGGCACCCCTGTGCTCACCGTCGCGCGGATCTCTGTTCACCGGCCGCTATCCGCAGAGCAATGGACTTGTCGGGCTGGCCCACCATGGTTGGGAATATCGCCCGGACGTCCGGACGCTCCCACAGATTCTCGCTGAAAACGGTTACTACTCAGTGCTGTTCGGCATGCAGCACGAGACGTCGTATCCGCCGAGGCTGGGTTTCGACGAGTTCGACGTGTCGAACTCGTTCTGCGAATACGTGGTGGAACGGGCTCAGCAATGGTTGCGCGACGACGACCGCAGCCGGCCATTCCTGTTGACAGCGGGCTTTTTCGAGACGCACCGGCCCTATCCGCGGGAGCGCTACGAGCCGGCCGACATCGCCGAAGTCGAACCGCCCGACTACCTGCCGGATACCGTTGAGGTACGCCAAGATCTGGCCGAATTCTACGGATCCATCAGCACCGCCGACGCGGCAGTCGGCCGGATCCTGGACACGCTCGCCGAGACCGGACATGACGCCAACACCTGGGTTATCTTCCTCACCGACCATGGCGCACCGTTCCCACGGGCGAAGTCCACGCTCTACGAAGCGGGGACCGGAATCGCGATGATCATCCGCCCACCCAACCGGATGGCATCGGCGCCAATGGTTTACGACGATCTCTTCAGTGGTGTAGACCTGCTTCCGACGGTGCTCGAATTGCTCGGTGTGCCGGAACCTGCTGATGTCGAGGGCATCTCGCACGCGAAAGCGCTTCTTGCATCGGACCGCAGCGAGCCGGTCCGCGATCACGTATACACCAGCAAGACCTACCACGATTCGTTCGATCCGATCCGCGCCATCCGCACCAAAGAGTTCAGCTACATCGAGAACTACGCACGACGGCCCCTTCTGGACCTGCCGTGGGATATCGAGGAAAGCCCGTCCGGCCACGCCGTCGCACCGTTGGTCACCGCGCCGCGCGCGGAACGGGAACTCTACGACCTGCGCGCCGACCCGACCGAGAAGAACAATCTGCTGGCCGGCGACGGTCTTGACGGGTCCGATTCGATCGCCGCTGATCTCGCTGTGCGCCTGCATGATTGGCGTCAGCGAACCCATGACGTCATTCCATCCGACTTTGCGGGCACCCGGATCGCCGCACGCTACACCGAGACGTATTTGAGAATTCACGACAAAGCCCCGACCAGTCGCTCGGCGATCGCCGGCGACCGCGGCATCGAACACGAGGTCGGTCTGACCGAACGATAGTTCGATGTTCGGTGTGAATACAGGCCCTTCGAGACGCGGGTTAGGCTCACCGGATGCCCGAGCATCCGACCTCCTATCTCGTGCTCGCATCACAGCGCTGTGGCAGCACGCTGCTGGTCGAATCGTTGCGTGCAACCGGCAGCGCCGGGGAGCCGCAGGAATTCTTCCAGTACCTGCCGACGACGGGGCTGGCGCCGCAGCCGCGACAATGGTTCGCCGACGTCGAAGACGACACCGTGCTGGAATTGCTCGATCCGCTGGAGCCGGGAACCCCGGATACCGCGTCATCGGTCGCCTGGCGGGAGCACATCCGCAGTTCGGGCCGGACGCCCAACGGCGTCTGGGGCGGTAAGTTGATGTGGAACCAGACGCCGTTGCTGGAGCACCGGGCCGCGTCGCTGCCCGATCGGTCCGGTGATGGTCTGCGGGCGGCCATCCGGGACGTGATCGGAAGCGAGCCGGTCTACGTCCACGTCTACCGACCGGACGTGGTTTCGCAGGCGGTGTCATTCTGGCGTGCCGTGCAGACGCGGGTGTGGCGCGGACGGCCGGACCCGACACGAGACTCGCGGGCCGCGTACCACGCCGGGGCAATCGCGCACGTCGTCAAGATGTTGCGGGAGCAGGAGCAGTGCTGGCGTGGCTGGTTCGCCGACGAAGGCATCGAGCCGATTGATGTGGCCTATCCGGTGTTATGGCGCAATCTGACCTCGATCGTGGCCACGGTGTTGGAGGCACTGGGGCAAGACCCCCGGTTGGCTCCGGCGCCGGCACTGGAGCGCCAGGCCGACGAACGCTCCGATGAGTGGGTGGACCGGTACCACAACGACGCAAAAGAATTGGGTCTACCGGTATAGCCCTCAGCCATCAGCCGCCGACCTGCGCGACGACGAACACTCGCCGGAAGGGGAAGAACGTAATGCCGTCCGGCCGGGCTGGATACGCTTCGGCGAGCAGCGGGATCAATTCCTGCCGAAAGTGTTGGTATTCCTCGTCATTGAGTTGCTCGCGCACCGGCAGCAGCGCGGTGCCGCTGATCCAATCCAGCACCGGATGCTCGCCGCTGAGTTGGTGCTCGTAGGTCGTCTCCCACGCGTCGACGGTGCACCCGGCGTCGATCAATAGCTCGGCGTAGTGCGCGGGCGTGTCGACGACCGTGCCCACCAGAGACAGGACCTCCCGCAGAGCCTTTGCGAACGGTTCACGACGGGCCACTGCCCGCACTGCGGCGTGCGACGGGCTTTCGAAGTTGCCGGGCATCTGGACGGCGATCCACGACCCGGCAGCCAGTTGCCCGGCCCATCGGACGAACAGCTCGCGATGTTCGGGCACCCAATGCATGACGGCATTGCTGAACACAACGTCGGTATCAGGCTGCGGCGTCCAGGTTCCCACGTCTCCGACCGACGCGTCCACGCCATGCTCCCGGGCGGCCTGCACCATCTCCGGTGAGCTGTCCAGTGCCTCGATCACCGCGTTCGGCCAGCGGCGGGCCAACTGCGCGGTCAGGTTGCCTGCGCCGCAGCCCAGATCCACGACCCGACGCGGTGTCCGTGCGCCTACCCGGGACAGCAAGTCGACGAACGGGCGACCACGGTGGTCGGCGAAGGCGAGGTAGACATCCGGATCCCACACGCTGGTCCTCCTGTCCGACGGCCCGCACGGCGACTGATAGACAAAGGTATTACCCGATGCATGCCGAACGAGTCGAGGATGGACGATGACCGACGACCACGAGGTCGCCGAGGTACGGCAGATCTGGTCTGCGCTGGGCTTACCCGGTGTGATCGATGTGCACACCCACTTCATGCCGAAGTCGGTGATGGACAAGGTGTGGAATTACTTCGACTCCGCGGGACCACTCGTCGGCCGCGAATGGCCGATCGCCTACCGCGCTGTCGAGTCCGAGCGCCTGCAGACGTTGCGGGAGTTCGGCGTTCGCGGGTTCACCGCTCTGGTATACGCGCACAAGCCGCAGATGGCGGCGTGGCTGAATCAGTGGGCGCTCGAATTTCGCCGGTCGACGCCGGATTGCCTTGCCACCGCCACGTTTTACCCCGAACCCGATGCGGGCAACTACGTCGACGCAGCGATTCGCGATGGAGCGCAGGTCTTCAAAGCTCATGTCCAGGTTGGCAGGTACGACCCGAACGATCGGCTGCTCGACCCGGTCTGGGGAGCCATCGAAGACGCCCGGATACCCGTCGTCATTCACTGCGGCTCCGGGCCGGTGCCAGGCGAGCACACCGGACCTGAGCCGATACGCCGACTGTTGCGACGCTACCCGCAACTGCGCTTGATCATCGCGCACATGGGAATGCCGGAGTACGCCGAGTTCCTCGACATCTGCGAGGCTTCGGTCGACGTACGGCTCGACACCACAATGGCTTTCACCCCGTTCGTCGACGAGACCATGCCGTTCCCGCCGCCGCAGCTGCGTCGGTTGCCGCAGTTGGGTGATCGCATTCTGTTCGGCAGCGACTTCCCCAACATCCCCTACGGCTACCCCGAAGCGATGCGGGCGATCACCGAGATACCCGGCATCGACGACCGCTGGCTGCGCGCGGTGTTCCATGACAACGCCGCAGCGCTGTTCGGTCTGTCCGAAAGCTAACGGCGGTTAGGCAATGACCTGCGGCTGCGGCACTGCGGTACTGGCCCAGCGCAACCGCTCCAGCAACAGCGCCTCGGGCAGCGCGACGTGACCGTCGAGCCGCTGACCGGACAACGGGTCCAGAGCGCTCAGCGCCGCACGCTGAATTCCGGCCTGCGAAATCAGCCCGGGAAGCGGGCCCGTCGCGCCGGGTGCCGCGTCAGTGCGGAACGCGCACCCGACGGCCAGGGTCTGGTCGGCGCCGGCACCGGCGACTTCGAGTACCGTCCAGACCTCGCGGACCGGATACGACCAGATCGCCGCGAGCGTGTTCGGCAACGCCGTGTCGACCTTGACCTGATGTGCGGCAATGTAATCCGTGCTACCCAGGCTGATTCCCGACCAAGTCTCGCGGGCCGACCGCGGGTAGGGCGTCGGAACGTCGTCGGGGGCGGCGAGGGATGCCGTCCAGCCGCTCTCGCGCAGGTGGTCGGCCAGCCGACGAGCCGCCACCTCGGCGGTCTCCTGAAGCGGGATCTGCGGCGAACGGGCCTGCAGCGCCGCGAGATTGGCTGCGGCCGACAAGGTCACGCCGATCCAGGTCTCACGCTCTCGGGTGCCGACCTCGGATGTGCTGTCGCGGCTGGTGACCCGAATGGCATGCGCGTGCAGGCCGTAACGTTCGGCGTAGCCGGCGATCAGCGGCAGCGGCAGCGCGTCGGCATCGGACAACGGCGGCGTCACGCGCAGCAGCGCGGTCGTCCGCACGTCGGTAACCGAGTCGTCGGCCCGGCGAATGCCCCGGTTGGGGCGCAAGATCGCCAGTCGGCGACGCAGAATCGTCGTGGCAGCCAGTCCGCGCCACCGCGCCACCAGCACGATCACCGCGGCGATGGCGACGCCGAGCACCCAACGCTCCCGGACGGAATGCCACGGGAAGGCGAAAGCGGCCGCCGTTACGGCCAACAACACCAGGCTGATCCGTCCGGTGGGCAGCGATACCGATTGAGGCGCACTCATAGCGAGGCTTCCTTTCGTCGTCGTGCGGCGATCGTGGCGGCGGCTACGACGGCCAAGATGAACGCGGCGGTCCCGCCGAACGCGACGATTCGCGGGACGGGGCTCTTCGGCGCCGGTTCCGGTGGCGCCGCAACGTGTTTCACCGGCGATGCATCGGTATTCGTGGCGGGCAGCTCCCAGGTCAGCGCCGCCACCGGGTCGACGGTGCCGGCGCCGACGACGTTGGACGGCGCGCGTGCCCCGTTGCGAGCGGTTGCGGTGATGCGATGGATCACCTGAGTGGCGTTCAAATCCGGGTACTTGCTGCGGACCAGCGCAGCGGCACCTGCGACATATCCGGCCGCATAGCTGGTTCCGACCAGGGGCACCAACTGCTGGTGCTCGTTCGGCAGCCCGTTGGCCAGTCCCCCGTCGTCACGGTTGCTCACCGAAACGATGTTCTCCCCTGGCGCGGCGATACCCACCCACGGGCCGGCCATGGTGAACTTCGACGGCTGATCGTTGGGTGTCAGTGAACCCACCGACAGCACGTACGGCTGCCACCAGGACGGCACCGAAACCGACGTCACACCCGCCCAGTTGCGGGGATCGTCAGGGCGACCCAAGTCGGTGAGCGGGTTCGAATCACACGCTGTTCCGCCGAATCCCGTTCCGTTGGAGCCGGTGTTGCCCGCTGCCGCGATGATCACCGCATCCTTGTCGACCGCCGCGTAACGGATGGCCGCACCCAGCGCGCCCTGGTCGATGTTGCGGTCGGCGGGCAGGCAGGTGATGCCCGAGACCACGATCACCCGGGCTCCGAGGTCAGCGGCGTGCACGATCGCCCGGCCCAGCGCGGTCACGTCGACGGTGGCCCGCGCCACGGCGGGGTCGCCGCCGGGGGTACGCGCCGAGAACTTCGCCGACGTCACACGCAACGACACCAGCCGGGCCGCAGGCGCGACCCCGGCGAAGCCGTCGTTACCGGGCTGACCGGCGATCAGGCCGGCAACCGCTGTCCCGCGTCCGTCGCAGTCGGTGAGGCCGTCGGTCGACTCGATGTAGTCACCCCCCGGTTGCACACCGGGTAGCCGCGGTCCCGGCCGCACTCCGGTGTCCAGGACCGCGACGAGTTGCCCGTCGCCGCGGGAAAACCGCCATGCCGCAGACGGATCCAGCAGCTGTTGACTCGGCGCCGCAGCGCTGAAGTCGGTACCCGCGACGGCACCGGTCACACTGCACTCGCCGTTCTTCTCCATCGGCGCAACCGGTCCGGGCGCGCCGTTCGGCGGCGCTGCACCCGGGTCGACCTGCGGGCGGCTGATCGCCCCAGCGGGCGGGCAGGTCCACAGCGCGGCGACGAGAATCGCTGCGAGGCAACCGGATCGGCGAGTGCGGGGAGAGCTCATCGATTGAGCACCCAGGCGAAGATACCGACCAGGTAAGCGATCACCGGGATCAACGACGCGTCGATACCCGACGCGGCGAATCCCACCAGCCTGCGCAGCGGCAGCGAGTAGCTGTCCGGCGAGGCGATCGACGGGCTCACGGCGACCACCAGCCACGCCGAGACCAAGGCGGCAAGGACCACCACGGCGATCAGCGCGGCCAGGTAATGCGCGGTCGCGGTGTAGAGCACCGCGAGCGCGGCGGCCACCAGATACGGCTGAGCCAGCAGCCACGCCTTGCATGCGGCCGAGTCCCACACCCGCGCCCGTAGCGCCGCCGCGGCCGAGGTGGCCGCGACGACATACCAGCCCCAGCCGGACAGGGTATGCGGCTGCCACGCGATCGCCAATGACCCCAGCGCGCTGAGTAATACGGCGCCCGCGATGAACCCGTTCTGGTGCGCGTCGCTGATCCGGACTCGCCGCGGCAAGTCCGCGAGTACCCGAGACGACGGCGCCGACGGAGTCGGGTCACCGGGGGCCGGGATGACCGGCAGCGGGAAGCGCGCCCACAGCGCGGACAATTGCGGGGCCTCGACGGTGACGAGCAGGGCCACCACGATCAGCACGGCGCCCAGGCTGAGCAACGGCAGCTGCCAAAGCGATTTCACACCGGCGGCGACGAGCACACCCGCACCCACGACTGCGGTTGCGGTGAAAAGCCCGATAGCGCTGTCGCTTTCGCGACGGGGAAGAATCAAGCTGATCAACGACCACGCGGTGACGCCGGCGGCAGCCAACGTCACCTGCGCCGCGCCGAAGCTGCCTGGCACCGCCAGGATCAGCGCCGCGGCGAGCGGCACCAACGCGGCGGCGGACAGCGCCGCGGCGGCACGCGGTGACCGCACCGCCAAGCCGGCGACCACACTGAGCACGGCGAGTGCCGCGACGGCGAAGAGCCCGACCGGCGAGCCAGTGATCAGCCGATGGGTGACACCGAGACCCGTTGCCGCCCAGAGCAATCCGATGAGACCCGCAACCGCCCCACGCTGGATCTGCGCAGTGCCCCAGGGCCTCAACCGCGAGGCCGAGAAGATGACGGCCGCGTCGGCGATGTCCTCGACGATGCCCGGGGCGGCCGGCCCGACCGGCACCGGCTGCAGCGCCAGCAGGTCGCCGTCGACGACGCCGACCGTTCCCAGACTGGCGTCGAGACTGAACGGCGCACCGCCGATCGGAGCGAGGCTGAGCCGCACGGGTGTTGCGACGTCGTCATCGGAGACGGTAGGAACCACCAGACGCTCCACTGCGGGCAGGATGTCGCGCAGCGGAAGATCGGCGGGCAGTGCTATCTCGGTCAGCCGACTGTCGGCGAGGATCGCGACCCGCACGATGGGTATCACGGCGCTGGACATCACTGACTCCTCGAGCTTCTGCGCGACATTGCTTCTCTTTCTCTTGAATTGCTGATGTTCTAGAAGGGGTTACACGGCTTGCGTGTTGGGCTCGGTGCTGAAATCCCTGGACAGCCGGTTCCCCTCGAACCAGTGGCCGTCCGGTAACTGCCCGGTGAGCTGCTCGACCGCGACGCCGATGGCGAACGGGGTTCCGGGGCTGAACGTTGAGATCCATTCGCCGTCGAACGCGCGCGATGGGCTGACCAGTACTCGGCCCGCGGTGGTGTCGACGATGCTCATGCCCACTTCTGTGCTGGCATGCCGGCCGTCGTGGTGAGAGCCGGCCACGATTTCCACGTAGCTGCGCGGTCCGGTGAAGACCGATTCGACCACAGCGCGCGCGGACTTCGGAATGCCAAGGTAGTCAAGGACTTCGGTGAGCGATGCGCCGTTACGCAGTCGCTCGTCGGCCCGCGCGCCGACTTGGGCGGGCAAGCTGAATTCGTCGAACCGGGCCGGTGCGCGCTGCGCCAGCCCGACGCCGAGCACCGGCACCAGGGCGCGGGCGTCGTGGATGTCCATCACCGTGAACGTCACCAGCTGCGCGTTGCGCAGGGCGACAATTGTTTTGCCGCCACGCTGCGCGACGATGCCGCGCAACAGTTCGTCGCTACCGCCGGCGGCAGCCGGCCCCACGAAGCGCAGGTCCAGCCACCGCTCCGGGAAACACACCACCCGGATCCAGTCGGCCACTGCCGCGTTGACCGCGCCGTCGGCCGAGATCATGCCCATCCGAGCCAGTTCGGCGTTCTGGCGATCGAGGAACGCGCCCCGCTCCGCGGCATCACTGTATGGCGTGGTGATCGCCAAAACCCATGGGAACGTTCCCGCTCCCACGGTTTCGGCGATGAACCACGCCTGATCGACAGTGAGCTCGACGGCGTTGGGCTTGGCAGTCATCTAGCGCGAAACAATCCGTCCTGCGACCCATGCCGTGGAGCGAGCTAGCCGCCCCACTTGGCGCCTTCGGCCTGGTCGCGAGCCAGCATCGAGGTGGTGTTGTTCTCGTGCGTGCCGGCCATCGCGCGATACGACAGCACCAACTGCTCCATCGCCTGATTCCACTGCGCCTGCCACGCCTGATAACTCATCCCGGTATCACCCTGCCAACCGGCCTGCAACGCAGCCTGCTCACTGGAGATATCGGCACCCAAACTCTGCAACGTGCCCGCATACCCGGCCATATCGGCCGCATGGGCCATCATCGCCGGATAGTTGTACATGATCTGCGACATCACACAACCCTTTCGTCGAACTCAGAAGCCCGGATAGCTGCTCGCCGCAGCACTGTCGGCAGCCACATACGTGCCCGCCGCATCACCAAGATTGGCCTGCGCGATATCCAACAACGCATTCACCTTCGCCGCCGCCGCCACAAACCGCGCATGCGCAGCCTGAAACGCCGCCGCACCATCACCAGCGAAATACGCCTGCGACGCCATCGCCTCCTGCTCAGCCTGACCGATCGTCGACCGCATCAACCCCGCCTTGGCACCAAACGCCGACTGCGACGCCACCAACTGCGGAATATGCGCATCCAACATGCTCATCCCTGAAATCCTTTCGTCGATTGATTACCGTTGCGACACGAACACACTCAGCTGTCGTCCCCCTCTCCTTCCAGTGCGTCGGGCCCCCATGTGCCCGGCACCATCGGCATCGTCGGTCCACTACCAAAACCGTTGCCGTTCAACGTCGCCAGTCCGGTCGCCGCGGCGACGGCCTCTTTGTCCACCGTGCCGGTGAAGCCCAGCGGCCCCGCGCCGCGATCCGAGGCGACGGCCGCGGCGACCGGCTCTTTGTCGGCCTGCGCGCTCCAATCCGGATCGACCTCGACATTCATGTCGGCGAATTCGTCTGCGTGATCGTGTATTTCGGTGCGGCGCCGTCGCCGAGTCCGCGTCTTGTCGCGGCTCACCGCACTGACCGCGGCCGCTGCGGCGATGGAACTCGCCGGCGCCTTGCTCTCGTCGCGATCGATCAACGTGGGGCCGGGCCCGTCGTCCGGGCCGATGCCACCCACCACATAGCCGAAGCCCGCGGTCGCCGGCGCGGCGGCCGGGGCGGCCGCGGCAGTCCCCACCGGAGAGCTCGACGGTGCCATCGCACCCGATGCGACGGTCGTCGGCGTCACGGCGGCCGCCGGCAGCCCGGCGTTCTGTCCGCCCGGCATGCCGGGCACCGCGACGGCGGGCAGCTCGACAGGTTGCTGCGCCGGGAAAGCCGGAATGCCGAGCGCCAGGCCGAGGATGAGCGGTATCAGCGCCGGGGAACTCAGTAGCACCGACCAGAACGTAGTACCGAACGGGATGAAGAACGCCTCGTAGGCGATAAAGAACAGCAGCGGGAACCACTGCGCCGGGTTGGCCAGGATCGAGCTGATCGTCCCGCTCGGGTCCTGGATGAGTTGCAGCAGTTGGTTGAAGATATCGGTGAGGAAGTTCCCCGACGACGGCGGATTGGCCGCGGCCGCCGCTGCATTGTTCGTCTTGAGCACCGGCGGCGCTGCGTCGGTGCGCGGAGCCGATGCGAGCGCCGTCCCGGACACCACCTGATAGGTGACCATCGTGGTCGCCGCCTGAACCCACATCCGGGCGTAGTCGGCCTCGTTGAGCGCGATCGGAATCGTATTGATGCCGAAGAAGTTCGTCGCGATCAACACCCCGTGGATGGCGTGGTTGGCGACCAGTTCGGCAAGCGTCGGCATCGCGGCGAGCGCGCTGGTGTAGGCGGCCGCCGCAACCTCGTGCTGGGCGGCCGCACTGGCACTGTTTGCGCTGGCTTCGGTCAGCCAAGCCAGATACGGCACGTGTGCGCTCACATATTGCTCGGCACTGGGTCCTTCCCACGCACCTGCCTGCACCGCGCCCAGGAGTGAGGTGAGTTCACTTGCCGCTGAGGCATATACAGCACTCAGCGACGTCCAAGCCCCGGCGGCCGCCAACAGCGACCCGGGTCCAGGACCGCTGCTGAGGAGCACTGAGTGCACCTCAGGCGGCGAAGCCATCCACACCGGCGCGGTCACTGTCAGGAGCCGGCCAGGTAGGTCGATGCGGCGGCCGCGTCACCCGCGGCGTAACTCACGCCGGATTCACCGACACCCACTCCCGCGCGGCCGAGTTCCTCGACCCCTTCGGCGGCCACGGCGGCGTGCTCACTGCCCTGGGCGCTGAAGCCGGCGGCGGTCTGCAGTGAGACCGGGTCGGCTGCCGACGGCACGACGGCGGTGATCGCCGGGGCCGCACTCGCCTGCGCGGCAGCCAACCGCGCGGTGATCGCGTCGACCGCGGCGCTGGCCGAGGCCAGACCTTCGGGGACTACTCGTAGTGTCATGACAGATACCCCTTTCGATGTGACTCACCGACCATCGACAGCCACGCTTTCGTCGACGAGCGGATTGACCAATTGCACGTAAGTCGGTGTGTCGCTGTCGGTGAGCAGGATGGCCCGACCGGCGGGCAGCCGGTCGAAACGCTGACCGCGCACCTTGCCGCCGTCGACCGGATTGCCCGACAACATCAGCGTCGTCGCCTGAAGGTCGTTGAAACGACGCAGCAGTTGGCTGGTCATCAGCGCGTGAGCGGCGCCGGTCGCACGCGCGGTGACGATGACCCGCAAGCCGAGATCACCTGCCTGCGCGAGCAATCCGATGAGCGGAGTCCAGGGACGCTGCCCGACGTACGGGCCCGTCATCGCCGGAGTGTCCGGGATCTGGTCGACGTCGTCGATGATCAGGTAGTGCGTGTGACCCTCGAGTGACCAGCCGCTGAGCTGTGCCGTGGTGAAACCGGCCGGTGGGCGGCGCTGCTCGATGAGTGCCGCCAGCCCGAGCATCGCCGGTGTCACCCGGTCGATGTTGGCGGTGTATTCGTTGTCGGGGAACAGCGGCTCATCCACGAGATGCAGCCTGCGGTCCAGCACGGTGAACGCCACCCGGTCGGGGGTCGAGTTGTCCCGAATGGTCCGGATGATGTGGCGCAACAGCGTGGTCTTGCCGGACCTGGTGTCGCCCAACACCATCAGCAGCGGGTTCTCGGCGAAGTTGAGTTCGACCGCGGCCAAGTCTTCTTCGCGCTGGCCGATGACGATCCGGTCGTCGCCGCCGTAGGCCGGGCCGAGAGCGAGGGGCGCGAGGTTGGTCGGCAGCAGCCGCACCGGCGGTGCGCTGAGCCCCGAGTGGCGCTCGTTGATGGCCGGAATCTGGTCCAGCTCGGGCGCCGCGAACAGGAAGTGTTCGGCCGCCATTGTCAAACCACGACCCGGCTGGTCGGCGGGCACCGCCTCGGCCGGCCGGTGCAGTGCGCCGACCACCCGGACGTTGCTGTCGCGTGCGTCGTGCAGCTTGAGTTCCAGCCGCAGCCCCAGGCCGTCCCGCATCGCGAGCGGGACCTCGAGCCAGCTGGGCGTGGTGACGACGACGTGGATGCCGTAGGCCAGTCCGACGTTCACCAGCTCGGTCACCTTGCTCAGCAACGGGTTCCGGGTGTTGAACTGGTCGGTGTTGTCGCGGCTGAACGCATACAGGTTGTCGATGACCAGGAACACCTGGCCCAACCCGTCGTCGGGCCCCTGCTTGTCGCGGAACACCTCGCGCTGCTGACGAGACCGCAGCAGCTGCTCGAGTTCTCCGAAGGTCCGGCGGATGCGCTCGGGTTCCAGCGACGACGCAACGCTGCCGACGTGCGCCAAGTCTTCCAGCGCCCGCAGCTGCCCACCGCCGTAGTCGAGGCAGTAGAAGCTCACCTCGCGCGGCGAATGCAGGCTCGCCGCGGACAAGATGAACGTCTGCAGGGCAGTCGATTTCCCGGACTTCGCTCCACCGTGGATGACCAGGTTGCCCGCCGCCGACCTCGCGTCGAACACCAGCGAGTCGCGACGCATCTGGAACGGTTTGTCGATTTCACCCAGTGGCCAACGCCATTCGCCGCGCGGCACAGCGGCGCGCGCCAGCGCCTTGCTCAGCGGGATGACCTCGTCGAGCGGCGGCAGCCACAGCTCTGGCGCGCGCGGGCCGTAACGCGCGAGCTGGTCACCGATCGTCGCGATCAGCTTGCGCGAAGGGGCGACCGGTTCGTCGTGACCGTTCTTGGCGATGATCGTGGTCTGGTCGGGCTCGACCCGGGCCGCGCTGAACAGCTTCGGCTCGGGAACCGAATACACCACAAGTGTTTTCGGCGCTTGCGGAGCGTCGTAGATGCCGTCGACGTAGGTGCTGCGGAACTTGATCGGAGCAGCACCGGGAGCTGGTACCAGGAAGCCCACGCCTTTGTGTTCCTTGCCGGCCTCGATGTGGTAGGCATCCTCCACACCGATGATCGAGCGCGACACCGCGGGGCTGGCCACCTTCAGACCGATTCGGTACGAGGTGTTCTTGTCGATGTCCTTGATCTTGCCCACGTCCAGGGTCTGCGAGGCGAACAGGATGTGGATGCGGAACGAGCGGCCTTTACGCGCAACGTAGTCGAACAGCTCCGCGTACTCGGGGTGATCGGCCAGCATCAACGTGAATTCGTCGGCGACGACGAACAGTGTCGGGATCGGCGCCAAGTCGTGCCCCGCGGCGATGGCGTTCTCGTATTCGGTGACCGAGTTGAATGCGCTGCCCTGAACCTGGCGCCCGGCCTCGCGCAGGATCATCTCCCGCCGGGCAACCTCGCCGCGAAGCGTGTCGGCGAACCGGTCGGCCAGCGACTTCTTCTCGGCCATGTTGGAGATCACCGCGACGACCTGCGGGAAGTTGCGGAAGATGTCGGCGCCGGCCTCACCCTTGAAGTCGGCATAGATCACGATCAGCCGCTCGGCGGAGTGAGTTGTCAACAGCGACAGGAGGATCGACATCAACGTCTGCGACTTGCCGGCACCGGTCATACCGATCATCAGGCCGTGCGGCCCCATGCCGCCCTCAGCCTCGTCCTTGAGGTCGAAGATCAGCGGTTCGCCGGTCGCGGTCACACCGATCGGCACCCGCAACTCGTCCTCGCGGCGTCGCGGCGCCCACAACGTCGGGACGTCGAGCCGCGACGCGTCCGGTATTCCCAGCAGCGTGGAGAACGTGGCGCCGCGGGTGGCGGTCGACTGCAGTCCGCTGTGCGTCGGGTTGGAATCCCACCGGGACAGCCGTCGAGCCAGATGCACCGCCTCTTCCGATCGCAACTGATCGGCGCTGTCGATGTAGCGCTGCCAGCCGCCGGTCTGCCACCGGTCGATCGCGCCGTCGGCGATGCGCAGGATCGGTCGCTCAGGGTCGGAATACTGTTCGCGATGCGGCGCGTTGGTCGACCGGTAGATGACCGTGACACCGGCCCGGCCCGCGGCCAGCGGCGAGCCGCCCAGGTCGAAGTCCGGGTCGTCGACGACGATCACCAAGTGCCGCAACGCATCAGAAGGTCCGCCGGTGAATGCGGGCCGATCGGTCAGCGCCGGCCCCAGCAGTGCGATCAGCTCGTCAGGCTTGCTGGACAAGTAGCGAGCCGGTCCAACACCGTCCATCTCGGCCGGGATGTCCACGTGCGGCAGCCATTTCAGCCACGACCAATCGGGCGACTCGAGATTCGGCGTGGCCACCGCCACGCCGAGCACGGTCGGGTCGTGCCAGGTCACCGCCTGAGCGACCCAGGCACGCAAAGCGGGGCGCACCTCTTCGTCGTCGCCGAGCACGGTGATCCGCGACACCTTGGTCAGATCGATACCCGTCGGCACATCGTGAACGGTGCGCTGGGTGTCCAGCAGGCTGCGTAATGCGCTGTGCGACACCGGTTCCAGGTCGACCTCGTCGGCGATGTCATTGACCCGCAGCGCGGTGTCCAGCGTCGCGGTGTGGACGCCCGCCCGCACCACCAGGAAGTCGCCGTCGCGCGGGTCACGCTCCCACTGCCGGCGCGATCCCGGAATCGCGGCCAACTCCGCGGGGTCGGGGTGCGACCATTCGGCCGCGGCGCGTTGCGCGGCTGCCTGGCCGCGAATGTTGTCCCGCACCACCGACAGGTAACGCAGGTAGTCGGCACGTTCGGCGTCGACTTCTTCGGTACGCGACTTGTTGTCTCCGCCGCGGAAGAACGCGGTGGCGGCCAGCAGCAACACGAACGGGAAGAACAGGGTCTGCGGCGAGATCAGTCGCATCCCGGTGGCCACCATCGCGACGATCATTCCGACGATCAGCAAGACGATCACGACCGGCAGCGCCCGCTTCAGCAGCGACGGCGGGATAACCCGGGGCAATTCGGGCGGCGCTTCGATGTTGATGCTGCCCTTGCGGGTCACCGGCGAGGGCAGCCTGCGGCGGGCCTCGAAGATCAAGCGGCTCATCGGGTTTGCCCTTCGGCTGAGGTGCGGCCAGGTCGAGAGTCGGGGGCCAGTCCATCGTGAGCGAGCAGCGCGTCGGCACGCGACAGCGTCGGTCCGGGCGCGTACAGCGACAGGATGGACCACGGAATGGGTGTCGGCGGCGAGCTCAGGCCAAGTGCCTCAACCGTTTTCGACTGCCCGGTGGGCCCGGCCTGCGCGGCTTCGTTGTCGATGCCGTACCGGACCCCGGTATCGGAGACCCAGAACAGCGAGCCGGCGGCCGGTGACGACGAACCCTGCCCGACGGTTTGGGTGAAGTATCCCTGGCCAGGGGTCATCGCGACCCGGCTTGCCGTGCCGCCATTGCCCGCGCCGACGAGGTCCTCGGTGTGCACCGCGTCCGGAATCGGCAGTGCCGAACCCGTCAGCAACGTCAACGAATTCGTGCTTGCTCCGGCCACCTTGTTCCAGTGCGCGCAGGTGACCGGATCGTGCGAGGCGTCGACGAGAGTGATCCGCTGCTCGGGGTACCGGCTGGTGTCCAGCGCCTTCGACACCGGCAGCTTGGCGATTTTGTCTGCGCCGAGCCGCGGTGGCTGGTCCAGGCCGTAGGAGTTCGAATTGCGCAGGATCGCCGCCAGAACGGGCGAGATCGGCTGCAGGCCGTCGGGCAGCACCGCATAGTACAGCGCGCTGTTGCCCGAAACGCTTTCCAGCCCATGAGATTCGACGACTGCACCGATCGGCGCGGGAACGGGGAAGCGAGCGGGGCTGCCGGCGTCCGGGATGACGGGCACGGTCAGCGGCGGCGCCTCCGGGATCGCGTTGAACAAGCCGACGGCGACCGGCCTCGGCGCGGGGATGTTCGAGCCCAGACCCAGCGCGTTGGTCACCGCGTGGTCGGCCAGGTCGATCCGGCTGCGCCGGCCGTCCCACAGCAGCCAGCCGCCGGCGGCGTTGCTGACCAGCACGCCGTTGCCGCCGGCCAGAGTCTTCGCGCGGGCACCGGAGCTGTCGAGGGCGCCGGCGATCACCGTCACACCGCTGGCGGCGGCGTCGCACACCGTCCAGTCGGCGTCCTTGCGGGTGTTCTGCACCATCCGCTGCGGTGCGCCTGGGATGCCGATCAGGTTGCCGAGCGGAAACTTGTCCAGCTCAGCACTTTTCACCGTTGTCGGATTGTCCGGTCGGCCGGCGATCAGTCGGGCCGAGGCCAGGTTCAGCACCGGGTGCAGCTGATCGCCCACCCGTACGTACAGCGCCGAGGTCGAACGGTCGGCCAGCACCGCTTTGCTGGCGGCTGATCCGTTCGGCCGGATCAGCGAGAAGACGAAGCAGCCGACCAGCGCGGTGATCAGCACGATGACGCCCATCAGGATCGCACGCGTCTGGGTGCGCAGCGGGTCGACGAGCATCCGGGTGTCGTGCAACGCGACGCCGGAAGCGATGCGGCGCATGACAAATCGCCATCCGGTCACCTGGTGACGGGTGACGAACCCGCGGCGGTAGACGACCTTGTCGGGGTTGTCGTTGACGGGAGTGCGCGACGCGAACGAGCGGCGGTCGTCGCCTTCGGGGGCGGTCATGCCGGCGTCTCCAGCCGCAGGCCTTCAAGCAGCGGCGGCACCGTGTTGGCGACGTCGGCGGCGGTGATCGTCATGAGCTCCTCGTCGGTGAATTCACCGGTTTTCGCGTGTTCGGAGTGGTCCAACCGGAATTCCCGTTCCTCTTCCGACTTTTCGACGACGTTGCGGACGAATCGACCGTTGCCGGCGATGTCCAGACCGCGCCGTTCGACACCGGTCGAATCGGCTTTGGTCATGCTCGCCAGGTGAGCGAACAGCGATTCCAGGTCGTCGAGTGCCGCCTGCTCGAATGTGCTGTCGCGCCTGGTGGCCATGAAGTTCGCGATCTCGATCAACTCGGGGGGCTGATACGACGGGAAGTCGATGGTGCGGGTGAACCGCGATCGCAGACCTTGGTTGGTGTCCAGGAATCGGTCCAGGTCGGCGCGGTAACCGGCGATGATCACCACCAGCCGATCGCGGTCGTTTTCCATTCGGGCCAGCAGCGTGTCGATGGCCACCAGACCGAAGTCGTTCTTGGCCCCGGTGGCCACCAGCGCGTAGGCCTCGTCGAGGAACAGCACGCCGTCCAGGGCGCTGTCGATGATCGCGTTGGTCTTGGCTTCGGTCTCACCGATGTGCTGACCGATCAAGTCGGCGCGGTGCACCTCTTTGATGTTTTCTTTCTTCAAAAGGCCTAAGCCGCAATAGATTTTGGCCACCACGCGGGCGATGGTGGTTTTGCCGGTTCCGGGCGGACCGGTGAACACCAAGTGGTGGGTCCGCTGTGCGACCTCCAGGCCGCGTTCTCGTCGCACCAACTCCATCGCCACCGCACTCTTCAGCCGGGCAACCTGGTCCTTGACCTTCTCCAGGCCGATGAACTCGTCGAGTTCGCGCTCGGCCTCGGCCAGCAGCACGGCCTTACGTTCCTGGGCGCCGGGATCCACGAAATCACCGGGCTTGGGCTCGGTGGCCGGATCCCACGGGTCGACGCGGGCGTCGATGCGGTCCGCGGTGGTCGGCACGATGCCGAAGCTGGTGTCGGTGAGCGCCTCTTCGACCTCAGCGTGCTCCGGGTTGGCCGCGTAGAGGTCCTGCAGCACCTCGCGGGCGGTGTCTTCGTCGCCGTCGGCACGTAGTGACAGCGCCCTGGCGAGCCCGCCGTCGACCGCGGCGACGGCGATCGGGCCGTCCGGCTCTTCAAGATAGGCCAGCGCCGCAGCAAACATCCCCAGCCGGGCCAGCGACACCCCGAGGGCGATCTTGACGGCGTGCGCGTAGTGGTCGTCGAGGTCGGGGTCGTTGACGATCGGCGACAGCAGCTTGACGACGTCAGCCCATCGCTCTGCGCGGTACTGAACGGTCGCCGCGACCCAACGCGCCTCCCGCGAGCTCGGCCGGCGCTGGCTGACTTCGCTGACCAGTTGGTGGGCCTCAGCAAATCGTCCGTCGGCGGCCAGGGCCGCGGCGTAGGCGAGGTGGAAGTCGTCCGGCTCGCTCGCGCGGAACCGCAGGTACAGGCCGGTGTCGTAGTGGAATCCCAACACGCCCGGCGCCAGTTCCACGTGCCGCTGCAGCAGTCCGGCCGTCGCCGTGTTCTGCGAAATCGCTTCCAGCACACGGGTCGACGTGTCGCCGGCGGCAGCCAGCCCGACCCAGGCGTCGCACTGGTCGTGGGCGATGCGGACCAGGCCGGTGAACCCGGAGCGGGCAGCGGCCAAGTCTGCTGGGCGGGTGCGGTCGTAGACGGTCAGCCCGAGCGCACGGCAGCACGTCGCGAATCGGCTCGCGGTGTCACCGTCCACCCGGACCGCGACCGGCCGGGTGGCGACGATGCCGGTCTCCACGGTTTCCACGCCTCTGACTCCCCTTCGGACGTAGTGTTGCCTAAGCTAACTTCGGGCGAAGTTAGCATTGCACAAGCTAAGTGTCGAGACGCACCTATCGCCGCGACGGACGGCTTCGGTCACACAGGCACGAAAGCCCAACCGTCGCAGGTCAGTCCGCATGACAACCTGTGGGCGACTGCTTTTGGATACGAGGCGACGAACCGGTTTCTCGCAACGCTCACGCCTCGGCTTGTTGAAAATGAATGTCATTAGCGCTTACTCTACGGCATCGGCGCTGCCGCCGACCGCACGACAGAAGATCTCGGCGTAGGGGTCGTCAGCCAGCGGGTCGGGCTTCTGCGCCTCCAATGCTCGGGCGGTGGCCACGAATAACGCGGTCGAACCGACGCTCGTGGTGATGTCCCAGTTGTCGTCATGTGTACGCACAAAAACCGACCCTACGCCCGCTCAACGTTGCCGAATTCCGCCACGGACGGCAGTCAATACGACGTCATGTCGTAGGACAAGACCCGGTTCGGGTAGGGGGTATTCGCTTGCGCCGCTAGACCAATGGCCGGCCGGCCTTGATCCGGCGGTCCAGGTCCCACAGCAGCACGTTGAACGGGAATCGCCGGATGAACCGCGGCATCGCGTTGTTCACCGTCCGCAGCACCGCGATCAGCCGGTCGAAGCGCCGCTGCCTGGCGGCATCCCACTCGAAGTGCATCTCGTCGCGAAAGCGTTGCGGCAGAAAGCCAGTGGTGATCAGCAAGCTCAGACTCTCCGGCAGCCGGCGCAGCCACGCGGGCGCCGGCAGTCCCCGGATGCGGCCGACGGCGATCGGGTAGAGGTACTCGCGAACGGCGTCATCGATGTGAACCTTGTCGAGCTGTTCCTGCCAATAGCGGTCGAACGCGGCTCGATTGGGCGGCCACATCTCCGGGGGCACCTGCAAGGTGGTGCCAAGCACCATGCCTTCGCGGTAGCGCTCCTCGGCGTCCTGCTCATCGATCTCGCCGACGAAGGTGCGATAAAAGTCGACGCCGCCCTTGTAGAGGCAGGCGGCGACCCACAACTGCAGATCGAGGTCGAACGCGTTGTACTGCACCGGGCTGTCCGGGGTCGAGTACACCTGGGCGTGCGCACCGTTGACCGCGCGGCGGAACGCCTCCTTCTGCGTGTCGGTCCCCGCCATCGCCACCGCCAGATAGGTGAACGTAGTACGTGCCCGCTTGATCGGATGCAGGTCGATGCGGCCGCCCTCGACGCGGCTTTCCATCACGCCGTAACCGACACCTGGTAGCGCCAGTTCCATGATCACGTTGGCCGGGCCGAGGAGCAGCGCCATCCCCATCAGCTGATCGTCGAGGCGTCCGCCCGGCCGCGGCCGACGTATCGGCGGATCGCTCAGCGTGCGATCGACATGGCTGATTGGCTCACTGACCGTCATCGCACCCCTGACCCTAAATCTGAGAACGCCTGTTTCCTGATATTGCCAGGCGGCGGCCGCGGGTGTCAAGATGATCTTCATGGCCAATGCCCCGACGACGAGCGCGCGGCCCTATGGCGGCGTCGACGCCGCCGACCGTCTGGCCGCACGCCGGGCACGGCTGCTGGAAGCCGGCCTCGATCTGCTAGGAGCCGACCGGGCGGACGCCGCGGAGCTGACGGTGCGCGGGGTCTGTCGGCAGGCAGGCGTGGCCGCACGCTATTTCTACGAAAGCTTCGCCGACAAAGACGAATTCGTCGCGGCGGTGTTCGACTGGGTGATTGCCGACCTGGCTGCGACGACGCAGGCCGCGGTGGCGGCCGCACCGCCGGCGGAGCAGACCCGTGCCCTCATCACCGACATCCTCCGGACCATCGGCGGGGACCCGCGAGTGGGACGCCTGCTGTTCAGTGCGCACCTGACCAACGCCGTCATCGTCCGCAAGCGCGTCGAATCCAGCGCGCTGTTCGCGATGCTGTCCGGCCGCCACGTCGAAAACGCCCTACGGATGCCGGAGAACGACCGGATCAAGGCCGCCGCGCACTTCGTGGTCGGCGGAGTGGCGCAGACGATCGGGGCCTGGCTGACCGGCGAAGTGCGACTCGACGCCGATCAGCTGGTCGACCAGCTCGCGTCTCTACTTGACGAGCTCGCCGACCCGGGCCTGTATCGCGACTGAGCCGTTGCGCGGCTAGCGGGGGGCCGGGATACGGCGGTCGGCCGATGTCTTCGGCACGGCTCGAGTGTCGCTCTCACCGAATTCTTTTGTCCAGCAAGCGAATTCCAGGGTGATTCCGTCGGGGTCCTGGAAGTAGAACGACCGAACGTAGACACCGGGGTGCACGGCCGCCGCGACCTGCCGCTCGCTCTCATCGTGATTGAGCACCGGGCCGACCCGCACACCCTTTTCCTTGAGCCGCTGACGGTAGGCGTCGAACTTCTCGGCGGGTACGTGAAACGCCAGGTGGTTCATCGTGCTGACCGCGCTGACGATTTCACCGATCCCGGGTATGGCGGCCGGCGACGAAAGGCCGGGCACCCGGTCGGGCGCGTCGGCGAACCAGAAGAACGCCACGCAATCTCCGTTGCCGGCGTCGAAGAAGAAGTGCTGTCCGAGTCCCCCGGGCAGATCCAGCGATTTGATCAACGGCATGCCGAGCACGTTGCTGTAGAAGTCCACCGTCCGCGCCATGTCCGAACAGACCAGCGCGACGTGGTTGATCCCGCCGAGCTCGAACTCGGAATTGCGATTGTGCGGCTTGATCATCCGCGGGCTCTCGTCATGTGCGCCGCTTCTCTTCCTCGCTTCGCTCGGCATCGTCGTCGGCTGCCGTCATGAGCGCCGCTCCTCTTCCTCGCTTCGCTCGGCATCGTCGTCGGCTGCCGTCATGAGCGCCGCTCCTCTTCCTCGCTTCGCTCGGCATCGTCGTCGGCGCGCGTTCCGTGGCGCAGATCAGGATCTGAATCTAACATCAGGTTCAGGTTCGTTCCAGAAAATGCGCCGCTACGAGGGAGGGTCGTCGGTGTCCACGGTGTCCGATCCGCCTGCCCGGCGGGCGCCGCTGCCGACGAACCGTGGCCGCCGTACCCGGGCGGCCATCGACACCGCGGCACGCAGCGTGATCGCCCGCAAAGGCATCCTGGCCGCCACCATCGCCGACATCGCCGCCGAGGCAGGGCGGTCGACGGCGTCGTTCTACAACTACTACGACTCCAAAGAGGCGATGGTCCGCGAGTGGGCGTTGCGGTTCCGCGACGACGTCAACGAGCGGGCGCAAACGGTCACCCGGCACGGGCTGTCGAATCAAGAGCGCGTCCAGTTGGCCGCGGCAGCACATTGGCACACCTATAAGGACCTCTTGGCGGAGATGGTCAGCGTGTCGCAGCTGGCAATGGTCAACGACGACTTTGCCGGGTATTGGGCTGAAATCTGTTCTATACCAACATCGTTCATCACCGAGATGGTGCGGCGCGCACAATCTGACGGGTATTGTCCCAGCGACGACCCGCAGCTGATTGCGGTCGCGATCGTGGCGATGCTGAACCAGTTCTGCTACCTGCAGCTGACCGGCCCCGGAACGCCGGACGACGAAGCCTGCATCACGACGCTGGCCAATATCTTCTACCGAGCCATTTACTACAAGGAGGACCACTGAGTGAGTCGTGCCGCAGGTACCCCCGGGGTTGTCCGTGAATTCATCGGCCTAGCGTCGCCGACCGGGCGGCGCGCCGGTGCGGGCGGCCATCCCTGCCAGGGGCTCTATCACCGCGGAGTGGGGCGCAAACCCAAGGTCGCGGTGATCGCCACGCACTACCAAATCGACTTCTCCGAGCACTATCTCGCGGACTACCTTGCGACTCGCGGCATCGGATTCCTCGGCTGGAACACCCGATTCCGCGGGTTCGAGAACAGCTTTCTGCTCGACCATGCGCTGGTCGACATCGGCGTCGGGGTTCACTGGTTGCGAGACACGCAATCAGTGGAAACCGTTGTGCTGCTGGGTAATTCTGGGGGTGGTTCGTTGATGGCCGCCTACCAGGCACAGGCCGTCGATCCACACGTGACCGCGGTCGCCGGCATGCGGCCCGCGGCGGGGCTCACCGATCTGCTGCCAGCCGACGGCTACGTGGCCAGCGCAGCGCATCCGGGCCGTCCGGACGTGTTGACCGCCTGGATGGACGCCGCCGTCGTCGACGAGAACGATCCGGTCGCCTCCGATCCCGACCTCGACCTGTTCATCGAACGCAACGGGCCGCCGTACTCGCCGGACTTCCTGAAGCGATACCGGGCAGCGCAGGTCGCCCGTAACAACGCCATCACCGATTGGGTCGAAACGGAGTTGAAACGTGTTCGGGCGGCTGGGTTTTCCGATCGCCCATTCTCCGTGATGAGGACGTGGGCCGATCCGCGGATGGTCGATCCGACCATCGAGCCCACCACCCGGCAGCCGAACCTCTGTTACGCGGGTCTGCCGGCCAAGGCCAACCGTTCGGCGCACGGCATCGCCGCAGCCTGCACGCTGCGCAGTTGGCTGGCGATGTGGAGCCTGCGGACCGCCCAGACCCGGGCCGAGCCGCACCTGACCCGAATCACCTGCCCTGCCTTGGTGATCAACGCCGAAGCCGACACCGGTGTGTTCCCGTCGGACGCCCAGCGCATCTACGACGCGCTGGCCTCCACCGACAAATCGCTGTGCTCGATCAACACCGACCACTACTTCACCACCCCGGGTGCGCGCAGCGAGCAGGCTGACACAATCGCCAAATGGATTGCCAAACGGTGGCGCTGAGAGTCCTCGCCCATTTCGTTCCCGGTCCCAAGGTGCTGGATTTTGTTGCAGCCGAATCTGATTGGCTCGATATCCGCTGGTGCGCCGACGACGACACTGTCGAGTCGCAAGACGCATTTCACCGGGAGCTGCCTCAGACCGACGTCATCTGGCATGTGCTGCGGCCCCTTTCCGGCGCCGACCTCGCACGGGCGCCTCGACTGCGGCTGGTCCACAAGTTCGGCGCCGGGGTCAACACCATCGACGTCGACACGGCCACCGAGCGCGGCATCGCCGTCGCCAACATGCCCGGCGCCAACGCGCCGTCGGTGGCCGAAGGGACGGTGCTGCTGATGCTGGCCGCGCTGCGCCGGCTGCCGGCGCTGGACCGCGCCACCCGCGAAGGCCGCGGCTGGCCGTCCGACCCACAACTCGGCGAGACCGTCCGCGACATCGGTGCCTGCACCGTGGGATTGGTCGGCTACGGCAACGTTGCCAAGCACGTCGCGGGCATCGTCGCCGCGATGGGCGCCACGGTGTTGCACACCAGCACACGAGACGACGGCCTGCCCGGCTGGCGGCCGTTGCCGGCACTGCTGGCCGGCAGCGACATCGTGTCGCTGCATCTGCCACTGACCGAGGACACGCACGGGCTGCTCGGTGAGGTCGCGCTGGCCGGCATGAAACCCGGTGCGGTACTCGTCAACACCTCGCGTGGCGCGATCGTCGACGAGGGCGCTCTGGTCGATGCGTTGCGCGCCGGCCGGCTGGCCGCCGCCGGCCTCGACGTGTTCGACGTCGAACCGGTGTCACCGGACAACCCGCTGCTCAGGCTCGACAACGTGGTGCTGACGCCGCACGTCACCTGGTACACCGTCGACACCATGCGGCGCTATCTCGTCGAAGCCGTCGCCAACTGCCGACGGCTCAGGGACGGCGAGTCGCTGGCCCATGTGGTCAACCAACCCACCGGTTATTAGATTGAGGAGATTGGGCCGAACCTGGCCCGAGGCAGAACCAAGGAAGGCGACCAATGCCGATCGCTATCAATTCTGAGCATCAAGACCTGGCCGATTCGGTTCGGTCCCTGGTGGCGCGGGTGGCGCCGTCGGAGGTCCTGCACGCTGCGCTGGAAACACCGATCGACAATCCGCCGCCGTATTGGCGGGCCGCCGCCGAACAGGGTCTGCCTGGTGTGCACCTGGCCGAATCCGTTGGTGGGCAAGGCTTTGGCATCCTCGAGCTCGCCGTCGTGCTCGCTGAATTCGGCTACGGTGCGGTGCCCGGCCCGTTCGTCCCGTCCGCGATCGCCAGTGCGCTGATCTCCGCGCACGACCCCGACACCAAGGTGCTCGCCGAGCTCGCATCGGGTGAGGCCATCGCCGCCTACGCGCTGGACTCCACGCTGACGGCGACGCGGCAAGGTGACGCGTTGGTGGTCCGGGGCGAGGTCCGGGCGGTGCCCGCCGCCGGTGAGGCGTCGCTGCTGGTGTTGCCGGTGGCGATCGACAGCGGCGAAGAGTGGGTCGTGTTGCGCGCCGATCAGCTCGAGATCGAGCCGGTCGTCAGCGTCGACCCGCTGCGACCGATCGCCCATGTGCGGGCCAATGCGATCGAGGTCGCAGACGACGTCGTATTGAGCAACCTCAGCATGGTCAGGGCGCAGGCGTTGATCACCACGCTGTTGTCGGCCGAGGCGATCGGCGTCGCCCGGTGGGCCACCGACACCGCCGCTGACTACGCCAAGATCCGCGAACAGTTCGGCAGGCCGATTGGGCAGTTCCAGGCCGTCAAACACAAGTGTGCCGAGATGATCGCCGACACCGAACGGGCCACCGCCGCCGTGTGGGACGCCGCCCGCGCCATCGACGACGACTGCGAGCACGTCGAATTCGCTGCGGCAGTGGCGGCCACGCTGGCCCCCGCCGCGGCCCAGCGTTGTACCCAGGACTGCATTCAGGTGCACGGTGGTATCGGATTCACCTGGGAGCACGACACGAATGTGTACTACCGCCGCGCGTTGATCCTGGCCGCCGGGTTCGGGCGCGCTTCCGAATACCCGCAGAAGGTGGTGCACACCGCGACCACCACCGGGATGCGCCCGATCGACATCGACCTGGACCCCGACACCGAAAAGCTCAGGGCCGAAATCCGTTCCGAGGTCACCGCACTCAAGGAGATGGACCGCGAGCACCGTACGGTCGCACTCGCCGAAGGCGGATGGGTATTGCCGCACCTGCCGAAGCCGTGGGGCCGGGCCTCCAGCCCGGTCGAGCAGGTGATCATCGCTCAGGAGTTCGCCGGCGGGCGGGTCAAGCGACCGCAGGTCGGCATCGCGGCGTGGATCGTCCCGTCGATCGTGGCGTTCGGCACGGACGAACAGAAACAACGTTTCCTGCCGCCGACGTTCCGCGGCGAGATGATCTGGTGCCAGTTGTTTTCCGAGCCCGGCGCCGGTTCGGACCTCGCCGGCCTGACCACCAAGGCCACCCGCGTGGACGGCGGATGGCGGATCAGCGGGCAGAAGATCTGGACGACGGCCGCGCAGTTCTCCCAATGGGGCGCGCTGCTGGCCCGCACCGACCCGTCCGCGCCGAAACACAATGGGATCACGTACTTCCTGCTCGATATGAAGAGCGAGGGCGTGACGGTCAAGCCGCTACGCGAACTCACCGGGCAGGAGTTCTTCAACACCGTCTACATCGACGACGTGTTCGTGCCCGACGAGTACGTGCTCGGTGAGGTGAACCGTGGCTGGGAGGTCAGCCGCAACACGTTGACGGCAGAACGGGTTTCGATCGGCGGTAGCGATCTGAACTTCCTGGCCAGCCTGCCGCAGCTCGTCGAGTTCGTCCGCGATGGGCACTTCGACCAGGTCGCGCGCCACCGGGCCGGGCAGCTGATCGCCGAAGGACATGCGGCCAAACTGCTGAATCTGCGCTCCACATTGTTGACGCTGGCCGGGGGTGACGCCATGCCATCGGCGGCGATTTCCAAGCTGTTGTCGATGCGGACCGGACAGGGCTACGCCGAGTTCGCGGTGTCCTCGTTCGGGTCCGATGCGGCGATCGGCGACAAGGACACGCCGCCGGGCAAGTGGGACGACTTCCTGCTGTCCAGTCGGGCCACCACCATTTACGGCGGCACGTCAGAGGTACAGCTCAACATCATCGCCGAGCGACTGCTCGGGTTGCCCCGCGATCCGTAGACCTGGCGACAGCACACAAAAATCCACGCCGACCCGGCAGGCTTTCGGATCGGCGTGGATTGCTTTGAGGAGAGGGCGGCTAGCCCCGTCATGCGCAAGAGGCGGGGCTAGCCTGTCCCCTCAGTCGGCTGGGTTCATCGCCACCAGCCGTTTGGACCCCAACCCGGGCCTCCGAAGCCCCAGGGCCGATAACCCAGTCCTGGCGGGCCGAAACCACCATTGCCCCAACCTGGGTGGCCGCCGTAGCCCCACCAACCGCGGTTACCCCCGCCCCAGCCGCCGCGGCCATAGCCCCCGCGGCCCCAGCCGGCGCGGCCGTAGCCGCCAGGGCCCCAGCCCCCTCGGCGGATGCCTCCGCCGTGACCACCGAATCCTCCGTTATGGCCACCAACGCCGCCGCCGTGGCCGCCAGGGCCGCCAGGGCCCGGGCGATCGGGCAGTGGCGCGATGGGGGTGATGGCGGGCGACGCATTGGCCGCAGGGGCCGAAGGAGTGGCACCGAACAGAATTGCGCCGGCCACCGCGCTCGCGCCGATGGCGCCTACGGCGACCCGGCGGGCTGAAGACAGTGAACTCAACATCGTCGAAGCTCCTTCGTCATCTGGTGGCTGAACAACATAAACGCTAAATGGCGATACTTAGCAAATGATAAATTGCCCTGCTGATAACACTGAGAATACCGTATTTCACTAGTCATAGCGAACCCATAGATTTAAATCTATATGTCGACGAGTTGCTTACTCGCGCACCATTTCACGTAATTAAGGATGTCCAAATATACGGATATCAGTAGACACGGAACCTCGATCAATACAGCTTAAAGGTAGTCTCACCGTCTACTGATATCAGTATCTCCGCAGTTACGCAAATAAGGATCAGCGTCTTTCGCCACCGCGCTGATTTACTCGATACGGCGAATGATTGAACGGGCAGAACACCTAGTGTTTCGTGTCGCTTTATCGCACCTATCGGCAACTACGGAAAATCGCCGATCGAGCTGGCCCGCCCCGGCGCGACGCCAACGACGCCGGAAGCCCGAGGACACGCCGTCCGGCAGACACGCGATGCACGAGACGGCGTGGCCGGGACATACTTAAGTCCTGATCTACTGAAACCTCGCCAACCGGAGGTCGTCCAGGCCCATGGAACCAAGCTCGCCGTCGTTCCGGTCCACACCGCCGACGCGCGCCGACGCCTCGGCGGAGACCGAACGCTTCTCGAGCATCCGGCAGAACGTCGAGCACAAGCCGGGAAAGCAGCCGCGCGGCCAACGCATCAGGCGCACCGTCGACCTGTCCCCGGCCACCCACCGGGCCCTCGATATCTGGCAGCGCGAGGCCGCCGACCGGCTCGGATTCGCCCGCGTCACCGGACAAGAAGTCATCTCCGCGCTCATCGAGCTGCTGCTTACCGACCCGAAGCTGTCCGCGGAGATAACCCGGAGCATCCGCAACGGGCGTTGATCGCCCGGAAGGCTCGCGGTGCTAGCTTCGCGGACATGTCAGACACGCAGAGTCCCGATCGTCGCCATCAGCAGCCCTCCGACGAGCGCGCCACCCTGGATGCTTTCCTCGACGACTACCGAGACATCGTGGTGCGCAAGGTATCTGGGCTTTCCGACGCCGATGCCCGTCGTCCGATGGTCGCGTCCGGTACATCGGTGGGCGGGCTGGTCAAGCACATGCGTTGGGCGGAATACGGCTGGTTCTACCAGCTTCTGCAGGGAAAGCGCAACCACAACCATCGCCCGCACGAGCGGTCCTGGGAATTCGCGTTCCTGCCCGACGAATCGCTGTCCACACTGGTCGCCGAGTACCAGAGCCAGTGCGAGGAGTCCCGGCGCATCGCCGCGCGCTATCCACTCGATCACGGGGTGCCGCATGTCAACTTCGGCAGCGTCTCGCTTCGCTGGATCTACGTTCACATGATCGAGGAGACCGCCCGGCACACCGGGCAACTCGACATCCTGCGCGAACAGCTGGACGGCGCAACAGGATTCGACGGGTGAGGGGACACACTTACCGCGAAACAGAAGTCCAGGCTGCGATACTCACCAAACAGCAACCGTGGCTTCTGATTCGCGGGCGCGTGCGCTAGTCGGCGTCGATCTCGCGCAGTTCTCGTTTCAGGATCTTGCCGGTTGGGTTGCGCGGCAGTTCGTCGAGGAAGATCACTTCGCGCGGCACCTTGTACTTGGCCAGTTGGTCTTTCACGTGCTTCTTGACGGTGTCCTCGTCGAGGTCCGTGTTGTCCTTCTTGACGACGAAGGCACGCAGTCGGTGGCCCCACTCCTTGTCCTCGACACCGATCGCGGTGGCTTCGACCACGTCGGGATGTCCGCTGATGCAGTCCTCGACCTCGGCGGGAAAGACGTTCTCGCCACCGGACACGATCATCTCGTCGTCACGGCCGCTGATATAGAGCAGGCCACGATCATCGAAGTATCCGACGTCGCCCGAGGACAGCAACCCGTCGATGATCTGCTTGTTGCCGCCGCCGGTGTACCCCTCGAACGGGAAGCTGGTGCCGACGAAGATCCGGCCCACCTCGCCCTGCGGCAACTCATTGCCGTTGTCGTCGTAGATCCGGACCTTGACGCCTTTGACGACGGGACCCGCAGTCGTCGAGTTGTATTCCAGATGCTCAGGCCCGGCGATGGTGGCGAACGCGATCTCGGTGGAGCCGTACATGTTGTAGACCACCGGACCGAGGTCCTTGAGTGCCCGCTCGGCCACGTCGGCGCCGAGCGCCGAGCCGGACACAAAGATGATCCGCAGGCTGGACAGATCGGGCTTGCTGTCCAGCTTCTCCAGTGCGTCGAGCATCCGCGACAGCATCACCGGAACCACGACAACCGCCGTCACCTTGTGCTTTTCGATGTCTTCGAAGACCTGGGCCGGCTTGAACTTGTTGTGCAGTACCAGCGTCGAGCCCAGGAACATTCCGATGGTGGCGTGCAGGAACCCCAGGGCGTGGAACATCGGCGCCGGCAGGGACGTCACCTCGTTGGCCTTGAACGGCACATGGGCCAGGATCCCGCCGATCGGCGCCAAGGTCGGCGGCAGGCTGCGGTTCGCGCCCTTCGGGGTGCCGGTGGTGCCACTGGTCAGGATGATGATCGAGGAGTGCTTGCTGGCCTTGGGGGCCGGCGATGTGCTGTTGGCCTTGACGACGTCGGCCAGTGTTTCGTCGGTGCTGCCCGAATCCTCGCCATCGGGGTTGGTGCCCAGTGCGCGTAGCTTGCCCAGCTCCGGATCGGCTTTGCTGACGTCGTCGGTGTATTCGTCGTCGTAGATGATCAGCTTGGCGCCTTCGCGCTCGCAGACCTCCTTGATCTGCGGGCCGGAGAACGAACTGTTGAGCAGGATGATGCGGGCACCGACCCGCGCGCACCCGTACTGCGCAACGGCGAACCAGCGATTGTTGCGCGCCAGGATCGCGACGCCGTCGCCGCCGCGCACACCCTTGTCCAGCAGCCCGTGCGCGACAGCGTTCGCGGCGTCGTCGAGTTGCTGGTAGGTGAACGAACCTTCGTCGTCGATGATCGCCGCGCGGTCGGGGGTGCGCCTGGCGTTGAACGCCGGAAGCATCCCGATCTCGCCCCATTTCGCGATGTCAGCGGCCATCGCGGCATAGTTCAGCGGGTTCTCCAACCGGAACGCGCCCGATTCGATGATTTTGCGGAGGTAGTGCAACTCAGATGCGCCGCGCTCGGCATACTGCGCAACCTTGGCCACTGCCTGCCCGGGTAGGTCGAAAAGATTAGGCATGACTTCACCCTATGTGACGGACGTCGCACCGCGGTTGGGAAGTTCTGCGGAATTACCATCGACTCATGGGGCCGGTGTCGCTGGAGGTGGGCGGACGTCAGGTCACGGTCACCCATCCGGACAAGGTGATCTTCCCCGGTCATGACGGCCAATCCGGTCACACCAAGCTGGACCTGATCCGGTACTACCTGGCCGTCGCCGACGGTGCGCTGCGCGGTGTGGCTGGCCGTCCGATGATCCTGAAGCGATTCGTCAAGGGCATCGAGCAGGAAGCGGTCTTCCAGAAGCGTGCGCCGGAGAAGCGGCCCGACTGGGTCGAGGTCGCCGAACTACGCTACGCGCGCGGCACGTCCGCCAAAGAAGCCGTCATCTATGACGCCGCCGGTCTGGCCTGGGCGATCAACCTGGGCTGCGTCGACTTGAACCCGCATCCGGTGCGGGCCGACGATCTCGACCACCCCGACGAGCTACGGGTCGACTTGGACCCGATGCCAGGTGTGACGTGGTCACAGATCCTCGAGGTCGCGCAGGTCGCCCGCGAGGTGCTCGAGGACCACGGGCTGACCGCGTGGCCCAAGACGTCTGGGTCACGCGGGTTCCATATCTACGCGCGAATCGAGCCGAGCTGGTCGTTTCGACAGGTGCGGCTGGCGGCCCAGACGGTGGCGCGGGAGGTGGAGCGACGCGCACCCGAGCTGGCCACCAGCCGGTGGTGGAAGGAAGAACGCGAAGGGGTGTTCGTCGACTTCAACCAGAACGCCAAGGACCGCACGGTCGCGTCGGCGTATTCGGTGCGCGCCACCCCGGATGCGCGGGTGTCGACGCCGCTGCGGTGGGACGAGGTCGCCGGTTGCGACCCCGCCGCGTTCACGGTGACGACGGTGCCGCAGCGATTCGCCGACGTCGGCGACCCGTGGGAGGACATGGACTCCTCGGCAGGCGGGCTCGACCGGCTACTCACGCTCGCCGAGGAACTCGGCCCCGCGGAGAAGGCGCCCACGGGTGCGCGTCGCGGCGACGGCACCGGCCGGCGCCAGTCCGTGATGCCGCTGATCGAGATCGCCCGCACCAAGACCAAGGACGAGGCGATGGCCGCGTTGGACACCTGGCGCACCCGGCATCCCGCCGCTGCCGATCGGCTGCAGCCGGCCGACATTCTGGTCGACGGCATGCGCGGACCGAGCTCGATCTGGTACCGCATCCGGATCAACCTGCAGCATGTGCCCGACGATCAGCGCCCGCCGCAGGAGGAGCTGATCGCCGACTACAGCCCCTGGCAGACCCGCTGAACGCGCTGCACGAAAGCGCTACGCTCACGCGGTGGACCAGCAACGGAGTCGGCGCGCGTTCCTTCGCGCCGGCGCGGCTACCGGCCTGCTCGCGCTGGCGGCCTGCTCGGCACGCAAACCGCCGTCGGCCGCCACCGGCCCCGGTGGGTCGGTCACCATCACCCACGCATTCGGTGAGACGACCATCCCCGGCCCGCCCAAGCGGGTGGTCAGCGCCGGTTTCACCGGGCAGGACGACCTGCTGGCACTCGGAGTCGTCCCGGTCGCGGTGACCAACTGGTTCGGCGATCAGCCGTTCGGTGTGTGGCCGTGGGCCACGGCCAAGCTCGGTAACGCCAAGCCAGTAGTGCTGAACTTGGACAACGGAATTCAGGTTCAGCAAATCGCGGCTCTGAAACCCGATCTGATCGTCGCGACCGACGCCGGACTCGACCAGGACACCTACCAGAAGCTGACCGCGATCGCGCCGACGCTCCCGCAGTCCGGCGGCGACGCGTTCTTCGAGCCGTGGAAAGACCAGGCGACGGCTATCGGGCAGGCCGTGTTCCAGTCCGATCAGATGAAGTCGTTGATCAGCGGCGTCGACAAGGGTTTCGCCGCGGTCGCCGACAAGTATCCGCAGTTCAAGAACAAGCGGGTGCTGTTGCTGCAGGGCACATTTCACGATGACAATGTGGTTGTGACGACGGGTTGGCGCACCGACTTCCTGACGCAGATGGGACTGGCCGTCCCCGAGAGCGTCGTCACCATGGCCGATGGCCAGCAGCGCGCGCTGGTTGCGCACGACAAGATCAGATCGGTGCTCGACGGCGCCGACGTGCTGATCTGGACGACCGAGAGCGACAAGGACCAGGCTGCGCTGCTGGCCAATCCCGATGTGGCATCTGCTCGCTCGCGAAGCGTGTTCACCACAAAGGACCAGGCCGGTGCGATCGCGTACGCCTCGCCGCTGAGCTACCCGCTGGTGACCGATCAGTTGCCGCCGCTGATCGCCAATATCCTGCACTAGTGACGGTCTTGGACTACGGCGACCGTGCGCTGTTGGTGCAATTCGACAGCACCGCTGAGGTTTTGGCGTGGTCAGCTGCGGTGCGCGACGCCGCGATACCCGGGATTGTCGACATCGTTCCGGCCGCCCGCACGGTGTTGCTCACACTCGACGACCCGCAACGGCAGAGCGCCGTACGCCGTCAACTGAGCGCGTTGCGAGTGGTTCCCGACGCGGTGTCGGACGCATCGACCGAGCCGACGGTGATCGACGTCGTCTACGACGGCGCCGATCTGGCCGAGGTGGCGCAGCGCACCGAATTGACCACGGCTCAGGTCATCGAGGCCCACACCGCTCACCCGTGGCAGGTCGGGTTCTGCGGCTTCGCACCGGGTTTCGCCTATCTGGTCGGCGGCGACCCGCGGCTGACGGTGCCGCGGCGGGCCGAGCCGCGGGCCGCCGTACCGGCCGGCGCAGTCGGCCTGGCCGGCGAATTCACCGGGATCTATCCGCGTCGCTCCCCCGGCGGATGGCAGCTGATCGGCCGCACCGATGCGGTGCTGTGGGATATCGACCGGCCGAATCCGGCGCTGCTGACGCCGGGCATCTGGGTCCAGTTCCGGGCCGTGACATGACGACCGTGGAGATCCTGCAAACCGGGCCGCTGGCTCTGATCCAAGATCTCGGCCGGCCCGGACTCGCCCACCTCGGCGTCACCCGCTCGGGTGCCGCCGACCGACGTTCGCACGCGCTGGCCAACCGACTCGTCGCCAACCCCGACGACCGCGCCACCATCGAGGTGACGATGGGCGGGTTCGCCGCGCGAGTCCGCGGCGGCGATGTCGACGTCGCAGTGACAGGCGCCGATCCGAGCTCCCGTATCGATGGAATCGCGTTCGGGTCCAACAGCATTCAACATGTTCGCGACGGTCAGGTGATCTCGTTCGGCATCCCGCGATCCGGGCTGCGCAGCTATCTGGCGGTGCGCGGCGGCATTGAGGTGCCACCGGTGCTGGGCTCGCGCAGCTACGACGTGCTGTCGGCGATCGGTCCGTCGCCGCTGCAACCGGGCGACGTCGTGCCGATCGGAGAGCCCGCCGAGGAGTATCCCGAACTCGATCAGGCGCCGGTGGCGCCGATCTCCGGACAGCCGGTATACCTTCGGGTGATACCCGGCCCGCGTGACGACTGGCTCAGCAAGCCCGATGCCCTCGTACATACCGTGTGGACGGCCTCCGACCGCAGCGACCGAGTCGGCATGCGACTGCAGGGAACGCCGCTGCAACACCGTAGTCCCGATCGGCAACTCCCGAGCGAAGGCGCCGTTCGCGGCGCTATTCAGGTGCCGCCCAACGGTTTACCGGTTGTTCTCGGTCCCGATCACCCGGTGACCGGGGGGTATCCGGTGGTCGGCGTGGTCGCGGACCGCGACATCGATACCCTCGCCCAGCTGCGACCGGGCCAGCAGGTGCGGCTGCACTGGGCGCGGCCCAGTTCGGTAGCGGAAGACCGGCCCAGCTGGTAGACCAACAGTGTGCACACCCAGGTCCACACCGCTCGCCTGGTCCACACCGCCGACCTGGAAAGCGACGCGCGACAGCGCGCCCACGAGATGGTCAACGACGCCTTCGCCGGCGACTTCACCGACACCGACTGGGACCATGCGCTCGGCGGAATGCATGCGATGATCTGGCATCGCGGCGCGATCATCGCGCACGGCGCCGTCATCCAACGACGCCTGCTGTACCGGGGCATCTCGCTGCGCTGCGGATACGTAGAAGCCGTTGCGGTACGCGAAGATTGGCGCGGCCAGGGCTTGGCCATCGCGATACTCGACGCATGCGAGCAAGTGATCCGCGGCAGCTACCAACTCGGCGCGCTCAGTTCGTCGGATCTGGGTAGACGGCTCTACACCACACGCGGTTGGCTGCCCTGGACCGGCCCGACGTCGGTGTTGGCGCCCACCGGCCCCACCCGGACTCCGGACGCCGACGGCTCGGTGTTTGTCTTCCCCCTCGGCCTCGAGTTGGATGCGGCGGCGGGGCTGATGTGCGATTGGCGCGACGGGGACGTCTGGTAACACCTGAGCGCCGTCTGAGCTGCACCTGAGAGAGCAACGACACAGCAATTGGTCGGTAACTCGACTGAAATTTGTCGGGCATAGAAAATTCATATGAATCACCCGACCGCGCCGGCACTGTCCGGCTATCGGGTGGCCGTAACCTCGGCGCGACGGGCCCGCGAGCTGTGCACGCTGCTGACTCGCCACGGCGCCAGCGTCACCAGCGCCGCGGCGATCACCATGGTCGCACTGGCCGACGATGACGAATTGCGCCGCAACACAGAAACATTGGCGGCCCGACCGCCCGACATCGTGATCGCGACGACCGGCATCGGGTTCCGAGGCTGGGTCGACGCCGCCGCAAATTGGGGGCTGAAGGACCTACTGATCGCGGGACTGTCCACCTCCCGCGTGGTGGCCCGCGGACCGAAAGCCGCCGGCGCACTGCGCGCCGCGGGACTGCGTGAAGAGTGGTCACCGGAATCCGAATCGTCGCGGGAGGTCTCGCAATACCTGCGCGAGTCCGACATCAGCGGCTGTCGGATCGCGGTGCAGTTACACGGCGCAAGCGACAACTGGGATCCGTTTCCGGAATTTCTCGACGAGCTCCGTTCAGCCGGCGCCGAGATCATCCCGATCCGGGTGTACCGATGGAAGCCGGCACCGCCCGGCGGCGAGTTCGACCAGCTCATCAAACAGATCGCCCATCGTGAGTTCGACGCCGTGAGCTTCACATCCGCGCCCGCCGTCGCGGCGACCCTGATGCGCGCCGCCGACCTTCGCATCTCCGGCCAGCTGCTTGATGCTCTGCGCTCGGATGTCCAGGCGATGTGTGTCGGCCCTGTGACCGCGCAGCCACTGGTCCGACTGGGAGTTCCGGCCTCGTGGCCGCAGCGGATGCGGTTGGGCGCGCTGGCCCGGCACATCGTCGAGCAGCTGCCGGTGCTGCGGTCGCGGACGATGCAGGCGGCCGGCCACCGGATCGAGATGCGCGGTTCCTGCGTCATGATCGACGACGCGGTGCAGTCGTTGTCGCCGGCAACGATGGCGGTGCTGCGCGCACTGGCCCAGCGCCCGGGCGCCGTCGTCGCCCGCAGCGAACTCCTCCGTGCCTTGCCGGGCGGCGCCAGCGATCCCCATGCAGTCGACACCGCGGTGCTGCGGCTACGAAAATCGCTGGGCGACAGGAAGATCATCGCGACGGTGGTCAAACGCGGTTACCGGCTGGCCATCGACGAGAACTTCGACGCGGCGTTCGCTCGCAGCGAACACCATAGCGGAACTTAAGCGTGGTCGGCTCAAGTTTATAGGTGTAGAGCCGACAGGGCGTCGGAGGATCACCAAGCACCAAAAGAACAAGGAGACAGCAATGAGCAACCTGACACTGTGGTCACGGCCCGCGGACCGCTGGGTACGCGACTTCTTTGGCCCCGCCGCGGCGGCCGACTGGATGAAGCCGGTGGCCAATGGCTTCAGCCCTGCCGCCGAGGTAGTCAAGGACGGCGACGACGCCGTGGTTCGCCTGGAGTTACCGGGGGTGGACGTCGATAAGGACGTCAACGTCGAGATCGAGCACGGCCGTTTGGTCATCCACGGCGAGCGCCGCGACGAGCACGCCGAAGAGAAGGACGGCCGCACGCTGCGCGAGGTCCGCTACGGATCTTTCCGCCGGTCGTTCCAGCTGCCTGCGCACATCACCAGCGAGGCCGTCACGGCGTCCTACGACGCCGGCGTGCTGACCGTGCGGGTTGCCGGCACCTACGCCGGAACGCAGCCGCAGCGCATCGCGATCACGAAGTAAGTCCGCGGAAAGCGTCGATTCCGGTGGGGCTCAACGGCTCCACCGGAACCGTCGCGTCCGATCAGGCGAACGCCTCCTCGACCTCGACCCCCGCGACGCGAAGCAGGTTGACGACCTTACGGTCAAGTCCCTCACCGACTTTGGACACCTCGTCGATGCCCAGACTGTCGAACGCCGGGCCGGGCTGGTCCATGGTGAAGACGGCATTGCCGTCGCCGTCGCTGTGCACCAACATCCGTAGCGGGGCGTACAACAGCGCCTTGGGATCGTGGCGGAACATCGTCTCGGCGATGACGTGGTTGCCGATCAGATACTCGATCGCCCGGGTGTGATGTCCTGCGACGCTGAACAACTCGGTCGCGTCGATCTTGCCGTAGACCATCAATTCGTTCGGTGCGTTCTCGGCTGCGGCCGCCAGAACATCATTCCAGTCGCCGCCAGACTCGGCGATCTTCGCGAAGACCGCTCGGTCGACCGGTGGCGCCGCCTTCTCCAAGGCGGTGACGAATTGATCGAAGGGCACCCCGGTAAAGATGTCGATACGAGTCATCTCGTGCTGCTCACGGTAAAACATCGGATCCGCTTCCTCTTGGTTCGTTGACCGAACTTTCCACTTCGCGAGTATATGGTTCGGTGAACGAACCTGCAAGGGTAGGATGTGTCCGTGGCCCTGCCCCGCCAATACACCGCAGAGAGTTGCCCCATCGCTCGATCGCTCGAGATCGTCGGCGAGCGCTGGACGTTGCTGGTGGTCCGGGACGCGTTCTACGGTGTGCGCCGATTCAGTGACTTCCGCGCCCACCTGGGCATCCCGAAAGCGGTTCTCTCCGATCGGCTTTCACTACTGGTCGACGAGGGTGTGTTCGCAAAGGCTGCCGGCGGCGCCGGCCGCGATGAATATGTGTTGACCCCCAAGGGCCGCAGACTCTGGCCGACGATCTGGTCACTGATCAGCTGGGGCAACGACAACTACGTCGAGCAGTCACGTCGGCGCGGCTATCGGCACGCGGACTGCGGCGGCGCCATCGGGCCCGACCGGGTCTGCGCGGAGTGCGGACAGCTTCCCGACGTCACCGACCTCGTCGTGCACCCGCCCCGGCGGCCGCGCGACCGCGGCACGCGCGACGATGCGGTGAGCGCGACGCTGCGTCGGCCGCACCGGATGCTCGAGCCGATCCGCCCGTGATGGGTCGCGCGTGCGGCCGTGGCGCCGGACAGTGCCGCCGTCGGCTTGTGATCGACGACACCGTCGTTTCGAAAGAGATCTCAACTGCCCGAGCTCAACGGTGGTCGGCGACGGAGTGTGAGTTTGCTCATGTCGCAGTGCGAGAGCACGGCAATGCGTCACACCGTGATCGACGCCGACCCGACATTCGGCGACGCCGAAATAGCTGACACCGATGTTTCCGAATTGGACTTGATGCGCGTTACGGTGCAGCAATCCAGCAAAAAGGTCGCCATTCCCGACACCGATTGCGACCGCGGTTTCTGGCGCGGTGTCGAACATGAACGAGTCGGGGGTCACAGCAGCTCCCGACAATTCAAGCCCCGCTGAGAATCTTTGCGGTGGCTCTGGGTACTCTTCGACCAACAGCCCGTTCGAAGAGGAACATTTGATGAGCGCACCCACGGCGAACCATCCTGCGTCCGGCGTCTTTTCACCTACACGCGCCCACATCCAGCAACGGACGCTACGCACCGACCGGTGGTGGTTGTCACCGCTCCGAATCGACTTGGGCTTCGCTGCATTCGTCATCTACGCGACGGCACGTGCGTTCCAGCAGAACTACTTCTTCGTCCCGCAGTACCACTACCTGACACCGTTCTACTCACCCTGCCTCAGCAAGGCCTGCGGTGAGGCTGGCGACTTCTGGCCGCAGATCCTGCCGGACGTGTGGTGGCTGCCGTACGCGGCGCTGTCGCTGCCGTTCCTGCTGCTGTTCCGGTTGACGTGCTACTACTACCGCGGCGCCTACTACCGCACGGTGTGGCAGTCGCCGACCGCATGCGGGGTGGCCGAGCCGCGTGTCCACTACTCCGGCGAGACCAAGTTCCCGCTGATCGTGCAGAACACCCACCGGTACTTCTTCTACATCGCCGGCATAATCTCGGTGATCAACAGCTACGACGCGATCGTGGCGTTCCACTCCGACCACGGGCCAGGCGGATTCGGCTTCGGCTTGGGCAACGTGATCCTGGTCGGCAACGTGATCATGCTGTGGATCTACACGCTGTCCTGCCACTCGTGCCGCCACGTCACCGGCGGACGACTCAAGCACTTCTCCAAACATCCGGTGCGGTACTGGATCTGGACTCAGGTGAGTCACCTCAACACTCGGCACAAGTTGTACGCCTGGATCACGCTGGGGACGTTGATGTTGACCGACTTCTACATTGCGCTGGTTGCCAGCGGCACCATTTCCGACCTGAGATTTATTGGCTGAAAAGCCATTTGACGAATTTCCGAGATAGCTGAGCGAGGATTTCATGGCTGAGGTCGAACGGCACTCCTACGATGTCGTCGTCATCGGTGCGGGCGGCGCGGGTTTGCGCGCGGTAATCGAGGCGCGGGAACGCGGCCTGAAGGTTGCCGTGGTCTCCAAGTCGCTGTTCGGCAAGGCGCACACGGTGATGGCGGAGGGCGGCTGCGCCGCGGCGATGGGTAACACCAACCCGAAAGACAACTGGAAGACCCACTTCGGCGACACCATGCGTGGTGGCAAGTTCCTGAACAACTGGCGGATGGCCGAGCTGCACGCCAAGGAGGCCCCGGACCGGGTCTGGGAGCTGGAGACCTACGGCGCACTGTTCGACCGTCTCAAGGACGGCAAGATCAGCCAGCGCAACTTCGGTGGGCACACCTACCCGCGGCTGGCGCACGTCGGTGACCGCACCGGCCTGGAGCTGATCCGCACCATGCAGCAGAAGATCGTCTCGCTGCAGCAGGAAGACCACGCCGAGCTGGGTGACTACGAGGCCCGGATCAAGGTGTTCGCCGAGACCACGATCACCGAGTTATTGAAAGACGGCGACGCGATCTCCGGAGCGTTCGGATATATCCGCGAGAGCGGCAAGTTCATCTTGTTCGAGGCCCCCGCGGTGGTGCTGGCCACCGGCGGCATCGGCAAGTCCTTCAAGGTCACCTCGAACTCCTGGGAGTACACCGGTGACGGCCACGCTTTGGCGCTGCGCGCCGGCGCGACGCTGATCAACATGGAGTTCGTCCAATTCCACCCGACCGGCATGGTCTGGCCGCCCAGCGTCAAGGGCATCCTGGTCACCGAGGGCGTACGCGGCGACGGCGGAGTCTTGAAGAACTCCGACAACAACCGGTTCATGTTCGGCTACATCCCGCCGGTGTTCAAAGGCCAGTACGCCGAGAGCGAGGACGAAGCCGACCAGTGGCTCAAGGACAACGACTCGGCTCGTCGCACCCCTGACCTGTTGCCCCGCGACGAGGTCGCGCGCGCGATCAACTCCGAAGTCAAGGCCGGTCGCGGGACTCCGCACGGTGGTGTCTACCTCGACATCGCCTCCCGGCTGACACCCGAGCAGATCAAGAAGCGGCTCCCCTCGATGTACCACCAGTTCAAGGAGCTGGCCGGGGTCGACATCACCAAGGAACCGATGGAAGTCGGACCCACCTGTCACTACGTGATGGGCGGTGTGGAGGTGGACGCCGACACCGGCGCCGCCACCGTGCCCGGGCTGTTCGCCGCCGGCGAATGCTCCGGTGGCATGCACGGCTCCAACCGGCTGGGCGGTAACTCGCTGAGCGACCTGCTGGTGTTCGGCCGTCGGGCCGGACTTGGCGCCGCCGACTACGTGCGGGCGCTGAGCAGCCGTCCGACGGTGGCTGACGACGCCGTCGAGACCGCCGCGAAGCGGGCACTGGCTCCCTTCGAGACACCGACGAACGGCGCCGCCGCGGAGAACCCCTACACGCTGCAGCTGGAGTTGCAGCAGTCGATGAACGACCTGGTGGGCATCATCCGCAAGGAAGAGGAGATCACCGAGGCGCTCGGTCGGCTCGACCAGCTCCGCGAGCGGTTCAAGCACATCCACGTCGAGGGTGACCGGCAGTACAACCCCGGCTGGAACTTGGCCCTCGACCTGCGCAACCTGTTGCTGGTCAGCGAATGTGTCGCCAAGGCGGCGCTGGAACGCACCGAGAGCCGGGGCGGCCACACCCGCGACGATCACCCGGGGATGGACTCGTCTTGGCGCAAGGTGTTGCTGGTCTGTAAGGCCGCCGGCGGCGACGAGATCGTTCCCGACATCTCGGTGACGCGCAAAGACCAGATACCGATGCGGCCCGACCTGCTCGAGGCTTTCGAGATCTCCGAGCTGGAGAAGTACTACACCGACGAAGAGCTGGCCGACCACCCAGGACGGAGAGGCTGATGAGCCGCGTCCACAACGATGCAGAGCGAAGCGATGGGGAGGAGTGGCGCTCATGACATATGACGCGACCTTGCGGGTATGGCGTGGCGACGAGGCCGGCGGTGGATTGCAGGACTTCACCGTGGAGGTCAACGAGGGCGAGGTGGTGCTCGACATCATCCACCGCCTGCAGCAGACCCAGACGCCGGACCTGGCGGTCCGGTGGAACTGTAAAGCCGGCAAGTGCGGATCGTGCTCGGCCGAGGTCAACGGCAAACCGCGGCTGATGTGTATGACGCGGATGTCGACCTTCGCCGAAGACGAGGTCGTCACTGTGACGCCGATCCGGACCTTCCCGGTGATCCGCGACCTGGTGACCGACGTGTCGTTCAACTACGAAAAGGCCCGGGAGATCCCGTCGTTCGCGCCGCCGAAAGACCTCCAGCCCGGTGAGTACCGGATGGCGCAGGAAGATGTGGAGCGCTCCCAGGAGTTCCGTAAGTGCATCGAATGCTTCCTGTGCAACAACGTCTGTCACGTGATCCGTGACCACGAGGACAACAAAGAGGCGTTCGCCGGCCCGCGTTACCTGATGCGGATAGCCGAGTTGGAAATGCATCCGCTCGACACCCGCGACCGGCGCAACGAGGCCCAGGAGGAGCACGGCCTCGGGTACTGCAACATCACCAAGTGCTGCACCGAGGTCTGCCCCGAGAGCATCAAGATCACCGACAACGCGCTGATCCCGATGAAAGAACGCGTCGCCGACCGCAAATACGATCCAGTCGTGTGGTTGGGCAACAAGCTTTTCCGCCGCTGAGCCGATTCGCGCGTAGCCTCGACGCGAGTGGGGTTTTAGTTCACCCCGCCGTTTCAACGGGTAAGGCGGTGATCATGGCCATTCGACGACCTCTGAGCATCAACAACATTCGCACGGCGATTCGCGAGCTCTCGGCGCGTGCGCATCTCGCGCATCAAGAAGGCCGGGAACAGGACGCCACCGAGATCGAGCATCGAGTCGAGGGCTACCGCAAGGAACTGGGCAAGCGGCGCTAAACGCCCAGCCGCCGGAAAACGCTGCGGTGGAACACGATCGGCGCGACATCGGCGTCGACTCGGACATCGTTGACCCTCAGCACGACGATCATGTGATCCCCGGCGGGCACCATCTGCTCGATCGCGGTCTCCAGCCACACCCCGGTGCCCTGGATGAAAACCGCGCCGCTGTCGTAGGACACCGTTTCCAGATCGGCGAACCGGTCGCCTGTCTTGGCGGCCAGAGCACGCGCGGCCGCGTCGTGTGACTCGCCCAAGACGCTGATTCCCAGGGCGCGCGCATCCCTGAGTTTCGGCCACGTCGTCGAGGTGTGCTGCACGCAGAACGACACCAACGGCGGGTCCAGCGAAACCGGTACAAATGTGCTGGCCGCCAACCCCTCACGGACACCGTCGATTTCGGCTGCAATGGCGATCACGCCGGATGGGAAATGGCCAAAGGCTTCGCGGAGGGAAGAAGGCGTCAGCTTCTCAGGGGTGTTCACCGGGCTTCATTCGCGTCGACGGGCTTTTTCGTAAAACGACCCTACTCGCCCGGCGTTACATCTTGCGCGGCACCCGTTACGTAGCCGTGCGCGGCGGCGACGTCGGGATGGGCCCGCAGCCTGCTCTTCCAGGCGTTGCGGCCGTATACCGCGAAGATCGGGTCGGCGGGGTCGGCGCGCGCGCCGGCGTGCTGTGCGAGTTCGGCGGGCAGCGTCAGGGTCGGGATCTGCGCGTCCAGTCGCGGGTTGAAGAAGTACGGCACCGAGATCCGGTCGGCCGAGCGCTGCAGATTGACCCGGTGCTCGGTGGCCCGCAGGTAACCGTTGGTCGCCACCTCCAGCAGCTCGCCGATGTTGACGATGAACGCTCCCTCCCGTCCGGGCACGTCGACCCAGGCGCCGTCGCGGGCGACCCGCACTTGCAGGCCGTCGACGCCCGGCTCGGCCAGCAGCAGCGTCAGCACCCCGGAATCTCGATGCGCTCCCACACCTTGCGAGCTGGCCGCGGTCGACGGATAGTGCACGATCTTGATCAGGGTGGCGGGGGCCTCGGCGAACGCGGCGTCGAAGACATCCGGCGCGCTGCCCAGCGAGGCCGCCCAGTGCCGCAGCAGGGTCCGGCCGACCGCACTGAGCGCGGCGTCCCACTCGCCGATGAGTCGCGGCAGCTCGGGCAGCGCGGCGGGCCACTGGTTGGGGCCCTGCAGCCACAGATAGTCCGGCTTGCCCGGGCCGCCTATTGGGGCGCGCTCCGGGCCGATGTCGATCTGCTCGCGCCAATCCACCGCACCGCGGGTCAGCTCACCGCCGAGCCGGGTGTAGCCACGGAAATGCGGGCTCCGGACCATCGCGACGGCGTCCTTCTCCGACTGCGTCAGGGCGAACAGTCGTCGCGCGGCCGTCATCAGCCGGCGGGTCAGCTCCGCGGGCACACCGTGGCCGATCAGGTAGAAGAAGCCGACCTCGTGGGCGACCTCGCGCAGGCGTTCCCGCAGTTGGCCAGGACTGTTGCGCAGGTCCACTTCTGGGAGCTTCGTGACGCTTGACACAGATGCCACGTACCTATCATTGTCGCAGGTGAACTGGTGTGCCAGGGTCCTGATCAGGGCGAATCCAACTGGTTGGTTGATTAGCCAATGAAATTTAGCTCACAGTCGGTTGCGCCGGGTTTCTGATGGGTATAACTTAAGCGTGTTACTGGTGGGTAACTTAGTCCTAGTACCCAACCTGATGTGGCGTTCTCATCGAGGAGGAACCAAGTGAGCCACTACAAGAGCAATGTCCGCGACCAGGTATTCAACCTGTTTGAAGTGCTGGGCATTGACAAGGCATTCGGCGAAGGCGACTACACCGACCTTGACGCCGACACCGCCCGCGAAATGCTTACCGAAATGAGCCGGCTGGCCGAGGGCCCCGTCGCGGACTCATTCGTCGAAGGTGACCGCAACCCGCCGGTATTTGACCCCGAGACTCACTCCGTGGCTCTGCCCGAGGCGTTCAAGAAGTCCGTGCACGCGGTCATCGAGGGCGGCTGGGACAAGGTAGGCCTGGACGAAGAACTCGGCGGCATGCCGATGCCCAAGGTGTTGCTGTGGGCGTTGCACGAGCACCTGCTCGGCGCCAACCCGGCGGTGTGGATGTACGCCGGCGGCGCGGGCTTCGCGCAGATCTTTTACAACCTGGCGACCGAAGAGCAGAAGAAGTGGGCCATCATCGCCGCCGAGCGTGGCTGGGGTTCCACCATGGTGCTCACCGAGCCGGACGCCGGTTCGGACGTCGGCGCCGGCCGCACCAAGGCCATCCAGCAGGACGACGGCTCCTGGCACATCGACGGCGTGAAGCGGTTCATCACTTCAGGGGACTCGGACGACATGTTCGAGAACATCTTCCACCTGGTGCTGGCCCGCCCCGAGGGTGCCGGACCCGGCACCAAGGGCCTGTCGCTGTTCTTCGTGCCGAAGTTCCTGTTCGACTTCGAGACCGGTGAGCCGGGCGAGCGCAACGGCGTCTTCGTCACCAACGTTGAGCACAAGATGGGCCTGAAGGTCTCCGCGACGTGTGAGCTCACCTTCGGTCAGCACGATGTGCCCGCCAAGGGGTGGCTGGTCGGCGAGGTGCACAACGGCATCGCGCAGATGTTCGAGGTGATCGAAAACGCCCGCATGCTGGTCGGTACCAAGGCCATCGCGACGCTGTCCACCGGCTACCTGAACGCGCTGGCCTACGCCAAGGAGCGTGTGCAGGGCGCCGACCTGACCCAGATGACCGACAAGACCGCGCCGCGGGTGACCATCACGCACCACCCCGACGTGCGTCGCAGCCTGATGACCCAGAAGGCCTACGCCGAGGGACTGCGCGCGCTGTACCTCTACACCGCGACCTACCAGGACGCGGCGGTTGCCAAGGCGCTGCACGATGTGGACGCCGACTTGGCGGTCAGGGTCAACGACCTGATGCTGCCGATCGTCAAGGGTGTCGGCTCGGAGCAGGCATACGCCAAGCTCACCGAGAGCCTGCAGACCTTCGGCGGGTCCGGCTTCTTGCAGGACTACCCGATCGAGCAGTACATCCGTGACGCCAAGATCGACTCGCTCTACGAGGGCACCACTGCCATTCAGGCGCAGGACTTCTTCTTCCGCAAGATCGTCCGCGACAAGGGTGTGGCGTTGGGTCACGTGTCGGGCCAGATCGAGGAGTTCATCAAGAACGAGTCCGGCAACGGTCGCCTCAAGGCCGAGCGGGCGCTGTTATCCACCGCGCTGGCCGACGTGCAGGCGATGGCCGCGACGCTGACCGGTTACCTGATGGCCGCGCAGGACGAGATCTCCAGCATCTACAAGGTCGGCACCGGTTCGGTGCGCTTCCTGATGAGCGTTGGTGACCTGGTCATCGGCTGGCTCCTGCAGCGTCAGGCAGCCGTGGCGCTCGAGGCGCTCGACGCCGGCGGTGTCAGCGAAGCCGATAAGGCCTACTACGAAGGCAAGATCGCCGTGGCCTCGTTCTTCGCGAAGAACTTCCTGCCGCTGTTGACCAGCACCCGCCAGGTGTTGGAGACCATCGACAACGACATCATGGAGCTCGACGAAGCCAGCTTCTGATCCACAGAACAGCGAAATCCCCCGCTCTCCTCGGAGACGGGGGATTTTGCTATGTCCGGTGCCGGGCGCCTCTCCGCGGCACTGTTTTTCAAAGCGACGCGCATGCGATATCACCCACTGGATGTGCCGCGCACGGAGATGTTGCTGCGGTCCGGCTGGGACGCCAGCCAACTCAAGACGAGGGGAGGGGCCGCCGCCGGAATCCCCTCATGCCGTCGGCGGCCCCGGTGATGGCTCGACACCTGTTACCAGGCCGAAGCCGTTTCGGGGACGCTCCGCGTGCCATCGGGTCGGGGCTCGGACGGCAACACGGAGCTATCCAGCCGATGGCTACCCCGCGCTACCGGGTCGCTAAACGCGGGGCCGATGTTGCTTGTTTCACGCCTCCAGAATGGCGGCGACGCCCTGCCCGCCCGCCGCGCAGATGGAAATCAGGCCACGCACCGGCTTCCCGCCGTTCTGGGCCTTGGCCTCGTGCAGCTGCTTGGCCAGCTGGGCGAGAATGCGCCCGCCCGTCGCAGCGAACGGGTGGCCGGCGGCCAACGACGAGCCGTTGACGTTGAGCTTGGACCGGTCGATGGATCCCAGCGCCGCATCGAGGCCGAGCCGCTCCTTGCAGTACTCCTCGGACTCCCAGGCCTGCAAGTGTGCGAGCACCACCGACGCGAACGCCTCGTGGATCTCGTAGAAGTCGAAGTCCTGCAACGTCAGACCGTTGCGGGCCAGCAGGCGCGGCACCGCGTAGGTCGGCGCCATCAGCAGTCCGTCGGCGCCATTGACGTAATCGACCGAAGCCGTCTCGGCGTCCACGAAGAACGCCAGTGGGGTCAGTGAGTGCTCGGCGGCCCACTCTTCGGTGGACAGCAGCGCGACCGACGCGCCGTCGGTCAACGGCGTCGAGTTGCCCGCCGTCATCGTGGCGTCGCCGGCTTTCACGCCGAACACAGGCTTGAGTTTGGCCAGCTTTTCCGCCGACGAGTCGGCGCGCAGGTTGTCGTCGCGGTACAGGCCCAGAAACGGGGTGACCAGGTCGTCGAAGAATCCGCGGTCGTACGCCGCCGCCATGTTGCGGTGGCTGGCGGCGGCCAGCTCATCCTGGTCGACGCGCTTGATGCCCATCTGCTTGGCGGTGATGGCCTGGTGCTCACCCATCGACAGCCCGGTGCGCGGCTCGCTGTTCACCGGGATCTCGACGCCGAGGCTGGCGGGAAGCTTGCCGACCAGCTTCAGCCGCTCGACGTTGGACTTCGACCGGCGCAGCCCGAGCAGGGTGTGACGCAGGTTGTTGCCGAGTGCGATCGGGGCATCGGAGGTGGTGTCCACCCCGCCCGCGGCGGCCGCCTCGTAGCGCCCCGCGGCGATACCGTCGGCCGCGGCAATCGCCGCTTGCAGACCGGTGCCGCAGGCTTGCTGCAGGTCGAACGCCGGCGTGTAGGACGACAGCGCGGATCCGAGCACGCTTTCGCGCATCAGGTTGAAGTCGCGGCTGTGCTTGAGCACCGCGCCGCCGATCACCGCGCCCAACCGCTCGCCCGCCAGGCCGAACCGGTCGACCAGGCCGCCCAGCGCGGCGGTGAACATGTCTTGATTCGACGCCTGGGCGTAGGCGCGATCCGAGCGCGCGAAGGGGATTCGATTGCCGCCCAGCACCGCGACGCGTCGCTTGGGGGCGGTCGCTTGGGCACTTGCAGACGAGCTTTCAGCTGATGTGCTTTGAGAAGGCAACGCTTATCTCCGTCGGTTGATGGTTATCCACGGCTGGGAGCCATACTACTCACTGTTCTTACTCTGGAGTAAGTTAGCTCTCGACTACGGTACTGGTACCCCACAGCATGGAAGGCAACTCAGTGGCACCCGATCTATTCTCCCAAGTCGTCAACTCCGGGCCCGGCTCGTTCCTTGCCAAGCAGCTTGGTATCCCGCAGCCCGAGACGCTGCGGCGCTATCGGGCCGGTGATCCGCCGCTGGCCGGGTCGCTGCTGATCGGCGGCGAGGGACGGGTGGTCGAGCCGCTCCGGGCGGCGCTGGCCGACGACTACGACGTGGTGGGTGCCAATCTCGGTGGCCGCTGGGCGGACTCGTTCGGCGGCCTGGTGTTCGACGCGACCGGCATCACGACGCCGGCCGGGCTGACGGCTCTGCATGAGTTCTTCACGCCGCTGATGCGCAACATCGGCCACTCGGGCCGCGTGGTCGTCGTCGGTACCACGCCCGATGAAGCCAAGAGCGCCGACGAGCGGATCGCACAGCGGGCACTGGAGGGCTTCACCCGCTCGCTGGGCAAGGAACTGCAACACGGCGCCACCGCGGCACTGGTGTACCTGTCCCCCGACGCCAAGCCGGCGGCCACCGGCGCGGAATCCACCCTGCGGTTCATCCTGTCGGCCAAGTCGGCCTACGTGGACGGCCAGGTGTTCTACGTGGGAGCCGCCGACGCCACGCCGCCCGCCGATTGGGACAAGCCGCTGGACGGCAAGGTCGGCATCGTGACTGGTGCCGCCCGAGGCATCGGCGCGACCATCGCCGAGGTCTTCGCCCGCGACGGGGCCCGCGTGGTGGCGATCGACGTCGAGTCCGCCGCCGAGGCTCTGGCCGAGACGGTCACCCGCATCGGTGGCACCGCGCTGGCACTCGACGTGACCGCCGACGACGCCGTCGACCAGATCACCGCGCACCTGAACGAGCACTACGCCAGGCGGGCCGACATCCTGGTCAACAACGCCGGGATCACCCGCGACAAGTTGCTCGCGAACATGGACGACGCGCGGTGGAACTCCGTTTTGGCCGTGAATCTGCTTGCGCCGCAACGCCTCACCGAGGGGCTGGTTGACAACGGCAGCATCGGCGAGGGTGGCCGGGTGATCGGCTTGTCGTCGATGGCCGGCATCTCGGGCAACCGCGGGCAGACCAACTACGCCACCACCAAGGCCGGCATGATCGGGTTGACTCAGGCGCTGGCACCGCAGCTCGCCGAGAAGGGCGTCACGATCAACGCCGTCGCGCCGGGCTTCATCGAAACCAAGATGACCGCGGCCATCCCGTTGGCCACCCGCGAGGTGGGCCGTCGACTCAACTCGCTGTATCAGGGCGGCCAGCCGGTCGACGTGGCCGAGGCCATCGCCTACTTCGCCAGTCCCGCGTCGAATGCGGTGACGGGTAACGTCATCCGCGTCTGCGGCCAAGCGATGCTGGGCGCTTAGTCCGGCTGAGGAGAACCAGTGACGCAACCAAGCGGTCTGAAGAACATGCTGCGCGCGGCGGCCGGCGCGTTGCCGTTCGTGCCACGCAGCGACACTCTGCCCACCCGCACCCTGAACGTCTACGAGTTACCCGTCGATCGGGCCAACGTGGCCGACTACGCCGAGGTCACCGGCCTGCGGTACGGCGACGCGGTGCCGCTGACCTACCCGTTCGCGTTGACCTTCCCGACGGTGATGTCGCTGGTGACCGGATTCGACTTCCCTTTCGCTGCAATGGGATCCGTTCACATCGAGAACCACATCACCCGGTATCGGCCGATCAAGGTGACCGACACCGTCAACATCGCGGTCCACGCGGAGAACCTGCGCGAACACCGCAAAGGCCTGCTGGTCGACCTGATCAGCGATGTCAGCATCGGCAACGAGGTGGCATGGCATCAGGTCACCACCTTTCTGCACCAGCAGCGGACCAGCCTGTCCGACGAGCCCAAGCCGCCGCCGGAGAAGCAGCCCAAATTGCCGGCACCGAAGGCGATCGTGCGGATATCGCCGGGTCAGATCCGCCGCTACGCGTCTATCGGTGGCGACCACAACCCCATCCACACCAACCCGGTCGGAGCCAAGCTGTTCGGCTTCCCGACCGTGATTGCGCACGGGATGTTCAGCGCGGCAGCGGTATTGGCGAACCTGGAAGCTTCACTACCCGATGCGGTGACGTATTCGGTGCGGTTCGGCAAACCGGTGCTGCTGCCTGCGAGCGCCGGACTGTATGTCGAACAGGTGCCAGACGGCTGGGACATCAGCTTGCGCAATATCGCCAAGGGCTACCCGCACCTGACCGGCACGCTACGGGCGCACTAGCCCGCGGAATCGGTTGACCAAGAGCTCCAACCCGTGCGCGCCAAGGGCAGCGACCAGGAAAACCAGCAGCAACCACAGCGGGGGCCTGGCGAGTTCCCAGACGAAGATCGCGGCCCAATATGGCGCACGTTGAGTGATGGCCAACACTCCTGCTGCGCCGGCCATTGAGACTGCCGGAACATGATATTGAGTTCCTGCCAGCGCGTTGACGGTCAGCACCAACAGCGTGCCTGCCGCGGCGCCGGTGGCCAGCGCGGGGGTGAGCATCCCGCCCCTCGCGCCGGCGCGCAAAAACACCGCCGTCAGAACTGGTTTCAGAACCAGAACTACCGCCGCCGTTTCCAGGGTCATGCCGCCGGCGAGGGTTGCGCTCAGGATCGATTTCCCGTTGCCGGGTAGTTCGGGCCACCAGCGTGAGCAGACACCGATCAGCAATCCCGCTCCGGCGAGCGCCGGGATCAGCAGCCACGATCGAGTCAGCGCTGCGTGACGTGCCGATGCCATGAGACGGTTGAAGGCGAGCCCCAAGCCAAGAGTCAGCGGGGCTAACAGCAGTGCATAACCGATCAGCCGATACGACACGTGCAGGCTGGGCCAGTTCAGGATCGGCTGATCATGGGTGGCAAACGAGGAAACCGCGACCGCCAGGCTGGAAGTGATCAATGCGGCACCCAGCGCCCGAGGATGCCAGGTTTTCAACATGATCCGCACTGCGAACAGTGCGCCACCGAGCGGTACCGCATACACCGCACCGAGTCCGGCGCCGGCCGCACAGGCCAGCAGGATCTCGCGATCGTGCGCCGACAGCCGCTTCAGCCACCCTGTGGCGAAATCCCCTAGAGCCATGGCGAATTGGCGAGGGGCGACTTCACGGCCCAGCGACGCACCAGAGCCGACGACCAACACCTGCAGCGCCGCGTCGACACCGAATGGCAGCAAGCGAATGCGCGACCGGTCTGCGATAGCATCGGACAGCGACGGGATATCGGCCCGGCGCCGCAGTCGCCACCACCCCAGCCCCGCAAGAGCTCCGCCGACCATCGGCCCCATGGCGCGACGGACCGGGCTGCTACCAGCGACGCCTTCCAGTAACGATCCGAATGTGTAGTGATAGGTGAGATGTTCAAGGAAGCGCAGCAACAGCATCGTTGACAACCCGGCCACCCCGGCCAGAAGTCCGACAATGATTACCGCACAAAAGAAGTCAGCGTTGCGTCGTCCCATCACCCGTCAACCGGATTCGATCGAGGATTCCGCCGCGTCCTTGTCGACCGGCTTACCTTTGAGGCCACGCCAGAACAGGTTGATCATCACTTCGGCAGCGCCGTCGACGTCGGTGTCACCGGTGCTGAGCCGGGTCGCGATCGCTTCGCCGGCGCCCACCAGCGCGACCGCGATCATCTCGAAGTCGGCGTCGGGTTCGGGATTCCGGGTGCCCGCCTGCAACACCCGCACCACCAGGGCGATGATTCGCTCGCGTCCCTCCCGCACGGTGTGGGCGAATGCCTGCGAGTTGGTGGCCTGCGCGTACATCACGATCCAGGACGCACGGTTGGCGTCGATGTAGCGCATAAACGCGACAATCGTGTTGTGCAGCAAGTCTCTCGGACTCTGGTCGAGGTTGATGTCCTCGCGCACGGCGTCGATGAATCGCGCCAACTCGCGGTCGAGGCACGCGCCGAACAACTCCTCCTTGGACCCGTAATACAGGTACAGCATCGGCTTGGAGATCTCGGCCTTGGCGGCGATCGCATCCATTGAGGTGTCGTGATAGCCGTTGATAGAGAACATTTCCACCGCGGCGTCCAGCATCTGCTGTTCACGGACAGCACGCGGTAACCGCTTGGTACCACCTGCCATGCTGTCTCCCTTTAGCGGACCACTACGCAGATCAGCGTAGGCAATTCGCGCTCCGGACGCCGCATTACGGGCCGCAGTCCGACTTGGGCCCCTTGAACTTCGCGACCCGCCGGACCGAGTCGTCGACGTCGGAGATCTTCAATTCCTTGGCGTCCAAAGCCTTCTGTAACCGGTCGAGAACCGCGGGCACTTCGTCGGTGGTGATCCACAGCGCGACGTCGGTGCCCGCCTGCAGGGTGCGCAACACCGCCTCGGGCACGGTGTAGTGGTCCTTGATCGCCGCCATGCTGGACAGATCGTCGCTGAAGATCGGGCCGTCGAAGGCCGGGCCGTGATAGCCGACGCCGGTCCGCAGCATCTGCACCGCGGCGCGGCTGACGCTCGCCGGCTCGTTGCCGGTGAGTTCGGGCACCTGCAAGTGGCCGACCATCGCGCCCTGCGGTGCGACAGCGTTCAGCAGTTCGCGGTAGGGCACCAAGTCGTCGTTCTGCAACTGCTGCAGCGGCGGCGTGACGATCACGGATCCGGTGTGCGAGTCGCCGGACCCATGTCCGTGGCCGGGGAAATGCTTGAGCACTGGAAGGACACCGGCGTCGTGCAGACCTCGGGCGTACTGCCGGGCGTACTCGACGACCTTCGCCGGGTCGGAGCTGAACGACCGGTCGCCGATGACGGTGTCGTCGGGGGCGTTGGTGACATCCACATCGGGCGCGAAGTCGACGGTGATGCCGAGGCCGCGCATCCGGTGGCCCCGGTCGAGCGCCAGGCCGTAGACCTGGTCGGGGGTGTGAGTCTGCGCCAACTCCCGCGCCGACGGTGCCGGCCCGATCAGCTTGGACAGCCGGGCCACCCGGCCGCCTTCCTCGTCGACGCTGACCGCCACCGGCAGCGCCGTCACGGTCGAGAGGTCCTTGACCAGGTTGGGTCCCAGCATCTTCATGTCAGTCCAGCTGCCGATGAAGATGCCGCCGACGTGAAATTTCGTCACCACCGCTGTGGCGTCGTCGCCGTCGCGGACGCCGACCATCAACAGCTGGGCCAGCTTCTCCCGCACCGGCAGGGCCGCCGGGTCCCCGCACGCCGCCTTCGCCGGGGGTATCGCCTTGGCCGCCGACGAGGTGGCCGGTGCAGATTTCGGTGCTTGTGAGGTGTGGCCGCACCCCGCGATCAGCGCCGTCGCGGCAGCGAGAACGGCCAGAACCCGTGGCAAACCCATCAGGCCATGCTGTCATGGGCTGACCGGCTCGCGGCTACCGGCCGCGACCTCATCCTCTACGTCCTCTGTTAGGTTGCAGCTATGAATCGCTTTGTCGCGCCCGCCGCCGCCAGCGTCGTGGTCGGTCTGCTGCTGGGCGCCGCCGCGATTTTCGGGATCACGTTGATGGTGCAGCAAGACACCAAGCCGCCACTGCCCGGCGGCGACCCGCAGTCCTCGGTGCTCAACCGGGTCGAGTACGGCAACCGCAGCTAACCTGGCGCACCCCACGATGCGGGCCGTGCCGGGGCCCGACGAGGCCGTGCCGCTGTCGCGGCGGTGGCTGTGGCTGGTCGCTGCGGTCGCCCTGGCACTGAGCCTGGCGTCGTCGCCCGGTGAGATCTCGCCGGACACCAAGCTCGACCTCACCGCCAACCCGCTGCGCTTCCTGGCCCGGGCGACCAACCTGTGGAACAGCGACCTGCCGTTCGGCCAGGCCCAGAACCAGGCGTACGGCTACCTGTTCCCGCACGGCGCCTTCTTTGTGGCCGGTCACCTGCTGGGGCTGCCGGGTTGGCTCACCCAGCGGCTGTGGTGGGCGCTGTTGCTGACCGCCGGCTTCTGGGGGCTGCTGCGTGTCGCCGAGGCGCTGGGTATCGGCAGCCCCTCGTCGCGGGTGATCGCCGCGACGGCGTTTGCACTGTCGCCCCGGGTGTTGGCCACGCTGGGGTCGATCTCGTCGGAGACGCTGCCGATCATGCTGGCGCCGTGGGTGCTACTGCCGACGATCCTGGCGCTGCGCGGCGGCGACAGGTCGGTGCGCCGGCTGGCCGGTCAGGCCGGGGTGGCGGTGGCGCTGATGGGGGCGGTCAACGCGATCGCGACGCTGGCCGGCTGCCTGCCCGCGGTGATCTGGTGGGCCAGCCATCGACCCAACCGGCGGTGGTGGCGCTTCACAGCGTGGTGGGCGTTGGCGTTGGCCTTGGCGACGTCGTGGTGGCTGGTGGCGTTGATCCTGATGGCGCGGATCAGCCCACCGTTCCTGGATTTCATCGAATCCTCCGGCGTGACGACGCAGTGGTCGTCGCTGGTCGAGGTGCTGCGCGGCACCGGCAGCTGGACACCGTTCGTCGCACCCAATGCGACCGCGGGCGCACCGCTGGTCACCGGACCGGTCGCCATTCTGGCCACCAGCCTGGTGGCAGCCGCCGGGCTGGCCGGCCTCGCGATGGCCGGCATGGCGGCCCGGGGCCGACTGGTGACGATGCTGCTGGTCGGCGTGGTGCTGCTGGGCGTCGGCTATAGCGGCGGGCTGGGTTCGCCGCTGGCCCACCAGGTGCAGGCTTTCCTGGACGCCGGTGGCGCCCCGCTGCGCAATGTGCACAAGCTGGAGCCCCTGATCCGCATCCCGGTCGTGCTGGGTCTGGCCCAGCTGCTGGGCCGGATTCCGCTGCCGGGCAGCGCGCCCAGATCGGTATGGGTGCACGCTTTCGCCCACCCCGAGCGCGACAGACGGGTCGCGGCCGGGATCGTCGCGCTGACCGCGCTGATCGCCGGGACGTCCTTGGCATGGACGGGCCGGATCGCCCCGCCCGGCACGTTCACCGAGATACCGCGGTATTGGCATGAAACCGCCGACTGGCTCACCGCACACGACACCGGCACGCCGACGCCGGGCCGCGTGCTGGTGGTTCCCGGTGCACCGTTCGCCACCCAACTGTGGGGCACCAGCCACGACGAACCGCTGCAGGTGCTCGGCGACAGCCCGTGGGGCGTTCGTGACTCGATTCCACTGACACCGCCGCAGACCATCCGCGCGCTGGATTCGGTCCAGCGGTTGTTCGCCGCCGGACGGCCCTCTGCTGGGCTCGCCGATACGCTTGCCCGCCAAAGGATTTCGTATGTCGTGGTGCGCAACGATCTGGACCCGGACACCTCACGATCGGCCCGCCCGATCCTGGTGCACCGGGCGATCACCGGGTCGCCGCGACTGCAGAAGGTGGCCCAGTTCGGCGCGCCGGTCGGACCGGGCCCGGTGTCCGGTTTCGTCGCCGACAGCGGGTTGCGGCCCCGGTACCCCGCCGTCGAGATCTACCGCGTCGCCGCAGCTAACCCGGCTGCGCCCTACCTCGCCGACGTCGACCAGCTGGCCCGCGTCGACGGCGGGCCCGAGGTGTTGCTGCGACTCGACGAGCGACGCCGGCTCACCGGGCAGCCCCCGCTGGGTCCGGTGCTGCTGACCGCCGACGCCGAGCGTGCGCGGCTGCCGGTCCCGGTGGTGACGGTGACCGACACACCGCTGGCCCGCGAGACCGACTACGGCCGCGTCGACGACCACTCGTCGGCGATTCGCGCCGACGGCGATGCGCGGCACACGTTCAACCGGGTGCCGGACTATCCGAGCCCGGGCGCGGACACGGTCTACGGCGGATGGAGCGGAGGACGGCTGACGGCATCCAGTTCGTCGTCGGACTCCACCGCGCTGCCCGATGTCGCCACCGCCGCCTCCCCGGCCGCCGCGATCGACGGCGATTCCGCGACGGCGTGGGTGTCGAACAGTCTGCAGTCGGCTGTCGGCCAATGGCTGCGCATCGACTTCGACCATCCGATCACCAACAGCGTCATCGCGATCACCCCCAGCGCCACCACCGTCGGGGCGCAGGTCCGCCGCGTAGAAGTTGAAACTGCTACCGGCACAACGACATTGCGTTTCGACGAGTCCGGTAAACCCGTCACAGCCGCGCTGCCATACGGAGAGACCCCGTGGGTGCGGATCACCGCGATCGGCACCAGCGACGGCTCCCCCGGCGTGCAGTTCGCGATCACCGACCTGTCCATCACTCAGTTCGACGCCGCCGGGTTCGCCCATCCGGTCGACCTGCGACACACCGCGCTGGTCCCCGCTCCGCCAACGAATTCGGTTGTCGCCCAATGGGATCTGGGATCCGAGCCACTGGACAGGCCCGGCTGCGCGATGGGCCCGACCGATGTCCGGTGCGCGCCGTCGATGGCGCTGGCACCGGAATCGCCCGCCACCTTCAGCCGCATGCTGAGTGTGCCGCAGCCCACGCAGGTAAAGCCCATGGTCTGGGTGCGGGCGCGTTCGGGACCACAACTGGCCGACCTGGTCGCCGAACCGGGCGCCGTCCGGGCCCGCGGCGACTCGGATCTGGTCGACGTGCTCGGCTCGGCCTACGCCGCCACGGACGGCGACCCCGCCACCGCCTGGACGGCGCCGCAGCGCGTGGTGCAACACAAGACCGCCCCGACGCTGACCCTCACCCTGCCGGAGCCCACCGAGGTGGGCGGCCTGCGACTGACGCCGAGCGCGTCGCCGCTGCCGGTGCACCCGACCATGGTGGCCATCGACCTCGGTGACGGCCCGCAGGTACGCCGTCTGACCGGATCCGGTCCGCAGAGCGTGCCGCTGCAACCCAGGGTCACCGACACCGTGACGGTCAGCCTGCTCGACTGGGACGACGTGATCGACCGCACCGCACTGGGATTCGACCAACTCAAACCGCCGGGGCTCGCCGAGATCACGGCGCTCGGCAAAGACGGCACACCGATTGCCCCGGCCGATGCCACCCGCAATCGGGCCCGAGACGTCACCGTCGACTGCGACCGCGGGCCGGTCATCGCCATCGCAGGCCGATTCGTGCACACCTCGATTCATGCATCGGCAGGCGCATTGCTGGACGGCACGCCGATCGCTGCGGAACTTTGCGACCCGCAGCCGATCATGTTACCGACCGGACAGCAGGAGTTATTGATCAGCCCGGGACCGCAATTCGTCGTTGACGGCGCGACATTGTCTGGGCCGCAGGCGATTCCGTCGACCGCATCAGTCACTCCGGCATCCACCGAGGCGTGGGGTCCGGCCCGTCGCGAAGTACGCGTCGCGGACTCGCCGGCGCCGCGGGTGTTGGTCGTGCCGGAAAGCATCAATGCGGGCTGGGTGGCGCGAACGGGCACCGGGACTCGGCTGACGCCGATCGTGGTCAACGGGTGGCAGCAGGGTTGGGTGGTGCCGCCGGGAACGTCGGGCACCGTAACGCTGACGTTCGCGCCGAACTCGCTGTACCGCGCCGGCCTGGCCGTTGGTCTGACGCTGCTACCGCTGGTGGCCCTGATGGCGTGGTGGCCGCGGCGCCGAGAACCTTCCGACGATCCGGCGGCGCGCCCGTGGACACCCGGGTCGTGGGCGGTCGGCGCGGTGTTCGCGACGACGGCGGTGATCGCCGGCCTCGCGGGCGTTGCGGTGTTCGCCGCGGCGCTCGGTCTGCGGTGGGTATTGCGCGGTGACCCGCGACGACGCGACGCCGTGACGCTGGGGCTGAGTGCCGGCGGTCTGATCCTGGCCGGCGCGACGCTCGCCCGGCACCCCTGGCGGGCCGTCGACGGTTACGCCGGCCATTCGCCCTGGGTGCAACTACTCGCGCTGATATCGCTTGCGGCAGTGGCGGCCTCGGTGGTGACGCGGCCGTCGGCTGGGCGTTAACGCACAACTGTGCATAGCACACCCGTCGGGCCCCCAGGTGAGTTGCCGGCCATCTGGGCCGCTGTTACGGCTATGGCATGTATCGAGTCGACTTGGCGGCATTGGCCGCCTCGGCAGCGCGCATCGCCGGAGTCGGCGAGGACGTGGCAACCGCCCACCTGACATCGGACAACCGGATTGCCGCAGCCCAGTCGGGCTGGGTGGGCCTCTCCGCCACAGCGCTGAATATCGCAGTGGCGGAATGGTTGCAGGCATCGCGTCGAATGCTCACCCGACTCGGCGATCACGCCTTGGAGTTGACCGACGACGGGATGCGCCTCGCTGCCGAGGAGAACGAGCGCGCCGAAAAGCTGGGTGCGGTCTGACCGGTGTCGTTGACGGTGGCCGACATCGATCGGTGGAGCGTCGACGCGGTCCGCGAGGTGCACCTGGCGGCCGGCGCGCGTGGCCGGGCCACCCTGGACGCAGCGGACGACATGGCGCTGGACGACACCTGGGTCGGCGCCAAAGCTGAAGTCCGCCAACACACCAACGCGATAATCCGCGCCGAACTCGACGCGCACGGCGTCGAGTCGCTGACAGTCGCGCGGGCGGCCGGCGTCGCAGCCGACCGCATCGCACGGCTGCAGGCGAACCTGGCCGCACTGCGCCACGATGCCGACGAGCTCGACATGGCGATCGACCCGCTGACCAACACAGTGCTCCCTGGTAACAATGACCTGCGAAATCGGCTGAATCTGATTGTCGTAGAGGCGAACTCGATCGACCAGGATTTGGCCGCCGCCATCGGCACGGTCGGCCGCGAACGACAGGACCGTCGACCACAGCTCCGACGTGCGCTGTCCGACCCGCTGCCCGACGACCCGAGACAGTTCAACGAGCTGTGGAATCGGCTCACCCCCGACGAGAAAGACGAGCTTTTCCGCAGGGATCACAGCATCGGCAACCGGGACGGGATGCCGTGGGATCCGCCGGACCACTTGGGCAAGGACCACTACAACCGGCTGCACCTGACCGAACTCGAGCAGCGTACCCAGGCCGACCTCGACCGAATGCGGCTCAGCATCGACGAGCTGCTCACCGGACATCTCGTCGACGACGGCATCCTCTACGCGCTGCAGTCGCAATTCGACGCTGCCAGAAAACAACTCGATGCTTACCGGGCCGTCGACGCGCAGTTGAGCCTCGACAATGGGCCGAAGCGCTACCTGGGCCTGCTCGACGAGTTCGGCCACGGCGCATTGTCGATCGGCAATCCGGACACCGCGGCCCGCAACGCGATCTTTCTGCCCGGCACCGGCCAAGACCTGTCTCGGCTGTCGTTCAGCGACCGGATCGCGTCGGCCATGCGCACCGCCGCACTGGCCGCCGGCACCGGCCTGAAACCGGACGACGTCGCGGTGACGACGTGGATGGGCTACGACCGTCCGATGGATCTCAGCCGCGCGGCCCTTCCGGGGCCCGCACAGCGCGGCGCGGATCGTCTGGACGTGTTCGAGAACGGGCTGCGGGCCTCGCACGTCGGGCATCGGTCGATCGACACCGTGATCGGCCACAGCTACGGATCGACCGTGCTCGGGGCGGCGGCTTCCGGCGGACACCACCTCGACGCCGACAACGTCATTGCGGTCGGGAGCCCCGGCATGCTGGTCGAGCGTGCCGACCGCCTGAGCCTGACCCCCGGCGCCCACGTTTATGCGATGCGCGCCGGCAACGACATCATCGGCTTCGGCGGCGTCGTCACCGAATGGACGCTGGGCGCCGAACCGACCGCGCCCGGGTTCGGCGCCACCCGACTGGCCGCCGATCCCGGGCCCACCGGCCCGCTCGGCCTGCCCAGCGTCGACGCGCACAGCAGCTACTGGTCCGACGGCAACACGGCGCTCCGGAATTTCGGTGCTGTCATCGCGGGCATGCCGCCGCCGTACATCGTCGGGCGACGCTAGTTTTCCCGCCAGCCGGAGGGGTACGCGCGACAATGAAACTTTGACTCCTCGCCGGGAGCTGCGGAGATGAACTGGTTGAACGCACCGGAGTATTGGTTGGGCAGACTGATACTCGAGCGTGGCATCGCAGCCGTCTACCTTCTCGCATTCGTCGCGGCAGCACGGCAATTCCGGGCGCTGATCGGTGAGCACGGGCTGCTGCCGGTACCGCGATTTGTGGCCCGTCGGTCCTTCAAACAGTCACCGAGCATCTTCCACGTGCACTACTCCGATCGGTTCTTCGCGGCGGTCGCATGGTCGGGGGCGGCGCTGTCGGCGGCCATGGCGGGTGGCCTGTCCGGTGTGGTGCCGCTCGGGTTGACGGTGCTGCTGTGGTCGCTGCTGTGGGTGCTGTACTTGTCGATCGTCAACGTCGGCCAGGCGTGGTACTCGTTCGGCTGGGAATCGCTACTCCTCGAAGTAGGTTTCCTGGCAATCTTTCTCGGCAACGACCACGTCGCGCCGCCGGTGCTGGCGATGTGGTTGGCGCGGTTGCTGCTGTTCCGGCTGGAATTCGGAGCGGGGCTGATCAAGCTGCGCGGCGACTCCTGCTGGCGCGATCTGACCTGCCTGTACTACCACCACGAGACGCAGCCGATGCCCGGACCGTTGAGCTGGTTCTTCCACCATCTGCCCAAGCCTCTGCACCGAATCGAGGCTGCGGGCAACCATTTTGCGCAGCTCATCGTCCCGTTCGGCCTGCTCGCACCGCAGCCGGTGGCGGGCGTCGCCGGCGCGATCATCGTCGTCACGCAGCTCTGGCTGGTGCTGTCCGGTAACTTCGCCTGGCTCAACTGGTTGACAATCCTGCTGGGCTGCAGCGTCATTGAACTACCTACGCCACGAAGGCCACAGCTCGTCGAAGCGCCACGCTGGTTCGCCGCGCTGGTGATCGCGTTCGCCGTGCTGACGCTGCTGCTCAGCTATTGGCCGGTGCGCAACATGATCTCGCGACGCCAACGGATGAACATGTCCTTCAACCCTTTTCATCTGGTCAACACTTACGGGGCGTTCGGCAGCGTCGGCCGTATCCGACGGGAAGTGGTAATCGAGGGGACCGACGAAGCGAGTATCACCGACCAGACGGTCTGGAAGGAATACGAGTTCAAAGGCAAGCCCGGACCGGTGCGACGGCTGCCGCGGCAGTGGGCGCCATATCACCTGCGGCTGGATTGGCTGATGTGGTTCGCCGCCATCTCCCCGCAGTATGCCCAATCATGGTTTAGGCCATTCATGCTGCGGCTCTTGCGAAATGATCCGGCGACGCTGCGCCTGCTACACGGCAATCCCTTCCCGGACGGCCCGCCGCACTATGTGCGGGCCCAGCTCTACCGTTACCGCTTCACCAGTCCGGCTGAACTGCGGCGAGAGCACGCCTGGTGGCATCGCACGCTGGAAGCCAGCTATCTGCGGCCGATCTCACTACCCGACTAGACGGCGCTAGAGCGTCTCGTCGAGTTCACCAAGCCGGTCGGTCAACCGCAGGTTGTCGGAGTAGTCGACCGGGCAGCAGATCAACGACACCCCGTCATCGTCCAAGGCGGCCTGCAGCGTCGGCAGCAGTTCGTCGGCGCTGTTGATGCGATATCCCTTGGCCCCAAAGCTTTCCGCGAACTTCACGATGTCCGGGTTGCCGAACTTCACGTAGTGGTGTTCGCCGAGCTCGAGGTCCATCTTCCACTCGATGAGGCCGTAGCCGCCGTCTTCCCAGATCAGCACGACCAGCGGGATCTTCTCCCGGACAGCGGTTTCGATCTCCTGGGCGTTCATCAGGAACGCCCCGTCACCCGCCACGGCCAACACCTTCGCCTCGGGTTTCGCCAACTTGACCCCGAGGGCACCGGGCAGCGCAAAGCTCATGGTGGACAGTCCATTTGAGATCAGACAGGTGTTCGGCTCATACGTCGGGTAGAGCCGGGCCATCCACATCTTCGTGGCACCGGTGTCGACCAGCACAACGTCAGCGCGGTCCAGCGCCGCCCTGGTGTCGGCGACCACCCGCGCGGGTGCGAGCGGGAAGCGCGAATCCTGTTGTCCGCGTTCGAATTCTTCGGCGAGCAGACCTGACCCGGGGATCTCCGGGTCGGCGGTGAAGACGTGGTCGTCGAGCGCCTCAGTGAGCGCGTCCAGCGACTCGCTGATGTCGCCGATGATCCCGACGTCGACCGAGTAATGCGCGTCGACCTCGGCGGGGAACCGGTGAATGTGGATGATCTTCTTGTCGGCTTGGGGATTGATCCGAACGGGATCGAACTCCTGCAACTCGTAACCCACAGCGATGACGGCGTCGGCGTTGTCGAAACCGAAGTTGACGTAGTCGTGCCGCATGAACCCGAGCGCCCCGATGCTGTTGGGGTGATCGTCGGGCATCACGCCTTTGCCGTGGAAGGTGTTGGCCACCGGAATGCCGAACTTCTCGGAGAACCGCACCAGGGCAGCGGTCGCGCCGGAGCGCGCCGCGCCGTGTCCGGCCAGCACCACCGGGCGCTTGGCCTTACGCAGGATATCGACCGCGCGCGCCACTTGCCGAACCGCGGGCGCGTCCGCGCGAACAACGTTGCGCGGCAATGGCCCCAGGTCGGGATAGTCGTCGGCATCGGCGTCGATGTGCTCAGGCACCGCCAGGTACACCGCGGCCGGTCGTTCGGTCTCGGCGAGCTTGAACGCTTTGCGGACCATCTCCGGTATGGCATGCGCGGTCGGAATATCGGCGGACCACCGGGTGATCGGCGCGAACATCGACACCAGGTCCACGTACTGGTGCGACTCCTTGTACTCGCGGTCCTGGCCGACCTGAGCGGAGATCGCCACCAACGGCGTGCTGTTGGTGGTGGCATCCGCGACGCCCAGCTGCATGTTGATCGCCCCCGGGCCGAGCGTTGCGGACACCACCGCCGCGCGGCCGGTGACCCGGCCGTACATCTCGGCCATGAACGATGCGCCCTGCTCGTGCCGAGTCAGCACGTAACGAATGCTGGACGACGCGAGAGCCTGCACGAAGCGGATGTTCTCCTCACCCGGCAGCCCGAAGACCACCTCGACGCCTTCGTTTTCCAGGCACTTGACTATCAGCTCGGCGGCTTTGCTCATCGGCCCTCCCTTGTTGGGAACGTTAGTGGCAGGCTAGGTGTTGAAATTTTCAACAACTATCGCAATCGAAGGATGTCAGCGTGCCCATCGCCACCATCAACCCGGCCACCGGCGAGACGGTCAAAACCTTCACCGCCGCCACGGACAGCGAAGTCGACGCCGCAATCGCCCGCGCTCACGAGCGCTTCCTCGATTACCACCATTCCACTACCTTTGCCCAGCGCGCCGAGTGGGCAAACGCCACCGCCGACCTTCTCGAGAAGGAAGCCGACGAAGTCGGCGCGATGATGACCCTTGAGATGGGCAAGACCCTCAAGTCCGCCAAGGGTGAAGCGCTCAAGTGCGCCAAGGGTTTTCGCTACTACGCCGAGAACGCCGAGAAGCTGCTGGCCGACGAGCCGGCCGAGGCGTCCAAGGTCGGAGCGAAAAGGGCGTACACCCGCTGGCAGCCGCTCGGCGTGGTGCTAGCGGTGATGCCGTGGAACTTCCCGCTCTGGCAGGCCGTCCGGTTCGCCGCCCCTGCGCTGATGGCCGGCAACGTCGGGCTGCTCAAGCACGCCTCCAACGTTCCGCAGTCAGCGCTGTACCTGTCCGACGTCATCGCACGGGGCGGATTCCCCGCGGACTGTTTCCAGACGTTGCTGGTGTCGTCCAGCGCCGTCGAGGCCATCCTGCGCGATCCGCGGGTCAAAGCAGCCACGCTGACCGGCAGCGAACCGGCCGGGCAGTCGGTCGCCGCGATCTGCGGCGACGAGATCAAACCCACCGTGATGGAACTGGGAGGCAGCGACCCGTTCATCGTGATGCCGTCAGTCGACCTCGACGAGGCCGTCAAAACGGCGGTCACCGCCCGGGTGCAGAACAACGGCCAATCCTGTATCGCCGCCAAGCGATTCATCGTGCACACCGACATCTACGACGCGTTCGTCGACAAGTTCGTCGAGAAGATGCAGGCGTTGAAGGTGGGCGACCCGACCGACCCGGACACCGATGTGGGTCCGCTGGCCACCGAGTCCGGCCGTGACGAGATCGCCAAGCAGGTCGACGATGCCGTCGCCGCGGGCGCGAAGGTTCGCCTCGGCGGCAAGAAGCCCGATCAGCCCGGCTGGTTCTACCCGCCGACCGTGGTCACCGACATCACCAAGGACATGGCGCTGTACACCGAAGAGGTTTTCGGTCCGGTCGCCTCGATGTACCGCGCCGCCGACATCGACGAAGCCATCGAGATCGCGAACGCGACCACGTTCGGGTTGGGGTCCAACGCCTGGACCAACGACGAAGCCGAGCAGGAGCGCTTCATCGCCGACATCGAGGCCGGGCAGGTCTTCATCAACGGGATGACGGTGTCCTACCCCGAGCTCGGGTTCGGCGGCGTCAAGCGATCCGGCTACGGTCGCGAGCTCGCCGGCCTCGGCATCCGGGCGTTCTGCAACGCCAAGACCGTCTGGGTGGGCTAGCGGCGAGTGCCGAAATCGACGCCAGCGTGGATGCTTCTCGACCTTTCCCGCGCTAGTGTCGATCTCGACGAATGTCGGGCTGGCTGAATTCTCTTGTCGTCGAGTGTGTTTCAGCAAACGCTGCGGCCAACACGGCGACGAGTCTGCGTACCGCTAGTGCCGGCTGCTCTGGGGTGGGTTCGTCGAGGCCCAGTACCGGGTCCATGCCGCGCATGTAGGGGGCCAGTGCCAGATGCGGAAAGATCAGCATCAGCAGCGACAACATCGCCTCGATGTCGGCGTCTGTGCGGAAGTCGCCGCGAACTTGCGCATCGCGGACCAACGGCCGCAGCACTTCCAGGTAGTGGCGGTGGATGACGCTGCGCACGCTGATGCGGGCGTCGGTGTCGACCTCCAGGGTCGCCGCCGCGTGCAGGGCGCGCTCGTGCGGATGGTCGGCGAAGTAGGCCACCCACACGTCCAGCCAGTCGGTCAGGAAGTCGAAGAAGGGGCGGCTCGGATCGAGCTGGCGGATCCGCTCTTCCATGTACGTCCGCACCCGCTGGCTGACCACGTCGGCGATGAAGCCGTAGAGGTCGCGCTTGTCGGCAAAGTATTGAAACAGACTGCCTTTGGCGACGCCTGCACGCCGCGCGATCACGTTCAGGCTGCCGCCCGAGAAGCCGTGCGCCCCGAATTCCGCCTCGGCGGCCTCGATCACCGCCGCGCGCCGCGCCGGGTCGACGCGGGCCCATGTCACCGTTGGCATCAGGCCTCCTCCGCTGGATGACCACGGGTCACCTTAGTGTGAGCCACATCACTTCTCAAGGGATTGAGGTTACCGAATCCGAACGAACTCACACCTTCGGAGTCATAGCATCGGCTACGTGTCGTTACTGAATACCGCTCAGGGACCTATCAATACCGCTGACATCGGCGTCACGCTCATGCATGAGCACGTGTTCATCATGACCACCGAGATCGCGCTGAACTACCCAGAGGCGTGGGGCGACGAAGACAAGCGGGTCAACGACGCCATCGCCCGGCTCAACGAGCTGAAGTCGCGCGGCGTGGACACCATCGTCGACCTCACCGTGATCGGGTTGGGCCGCTACATCCCGCGCATCGCCCGCGTCGCCGCGGGAACCGACCTGAAGATCGTCGTCGCCACCGGGCTCTACACCTACAATGACGTGCCGTTCGCTTTCCACTACCTCGGCCCCGGCGCGGAGCTGGGTGGCCCGGAAGTGATGACCGACATGTTCGTCCGCGACATCGAAGAAGGCATCGCCGACACCGGCATCAAGGCCGGGATCCTCAAGTGCGCCACCGACGCTCCCGGCGTCACGCCGGGAGTCGAGCGGGTGCTGCGGGCGGTCGCCCAGGCGCATAAGCGCACCGGCGTACCGATCTCGACGCACACCCACGCCGGTTTGCGGCGCGGGCTGGAGCAGCAGCGCATCTTCGAAGAGGAGGGTGTCGACCTCAGCCGGGTGGTCATCGGGCACTCCGGCGACAGCACCGACATCGGCTACCTCGAGGAGCTCATCGCCGCCGGCTCCTACCTCGGGATGGATCGGTTCGGCATCGACGCGATCTCGCCGTTCGAAGACCGGGTGAACATCGTCGCGCAGATGTGTGAGCGCGGGCACGCCGACAAGATGGTGTTGTCCCACGACGCCAACTGTTATTTCGACGCGCTGCCCGACGAGTTGGTGTCGCAGGTCATGCCGAACTGGAATTACCTGCACATCCACAACGACGTCATCCCCGCGCTCAAGCAGCGCGGCGTGACCGACGAGCAGCTGCACACCATGCTGGTCGACAACCCGCGCCGCATCTTCGAGCGACAGGGCGCCTACTCGTGACCGAACCGATTCCACCGATCGGCACTCAGATCTCCGCGCTGGCCGCGCTCGCGCCCGACGAGCCCGCGGTCACATGCGACGGACGCACGCTGACCCGCGCCGAACTCGACCGGTCCACCAACCGGCTGGCGCGGGCCTACGCCGCGCTCGGCGTGGGCGTCGGCGACTACGTCACCATGGTGCTGCCGAATTCGATTGAATGGATCCAGGCCGCGGTTGCGTGCTGGAAACTGGGCGCGGTGCCCCAGCCGCTGTCCGCGCGGCTGCCCGACGCGGAGTTGCAGGGCCTGCTTGATCTACGGCCGCCAGCCTTGCTGGTGGGGCGTCAGCATGCCGAAATACCCGCCGTGCCTGCTGGTTTCATTCCCGATCCGGAGTTGTCCGACGAGCCGTTGCCCGAGGCGGTGTCGCCGGTGTGGAAAGCGATGGGCTCCGGCGGCAGCACCGGCAGGCCCAAGCTGATCGAGTCCGGTGGCGACAGCCGCATCCCCGCCGCGATCGGCTATCCGCTGGGGGCCCAAGAGGGTGACACCACCTTGATGCCGGTTCCGCTGTCGCACAACACCGGCTTCACCACCGCGACCATCGCGCTGCTGATGCGCCACCACCTGGTGTTGATGAGCCGATTCGACCCGCACCAGTTTCTCCGCTTGATCACCGAGCACGGCGTCACCTTCTTGACGACGGTGCCGACCATCATGCAGCGGACGCTGCCGGTCTATCACGCCGAGCCGGATTCCTATGATCTGTCGTCGATTCGGCGGTTCTGGCACCTCGGCGCGCCGTGCCCGCCCGCCGTCAAGCAAGCCTGGATCGACCTGCTGGGCCCCGAGGTGGTGTGGGAGCTGTACGGCGGCACCGAATTACAGGCGTTGACGTTCATCTCCGGCGACCAGTGGCTGGCCCACCGTGGGTCGGTCGGCATCGTGGTCGCCGGCGAGATGAAGGTGCTCGACGATGACGGCAACCCGTGCGAACCCGGTGAGGTCGGCGAGATCTACATGCGGCCCAGCCCGGGTAGTGCGCCGACGTATCGCTACGTCGGCGCCACCGCGAAGTCGCGCGACGGCTGGGATTCGCTGGGTGATCTCGGCTACTTCGACGCCGACGGATTTCTGTACATCTCCGACCGCCGGGTCGACATGTTCACTGTCGGCGGCCGCAACGTGTACCCGGCCGAAATCGAGAGCGCCCTGGCTGAGCATCCGGATGTGTTGTCCTGCTTGGTTGTTGGGGTGCCCCACGAGGATTTGGGGCAGGTGCCGTACGCCCTCGTGCACGCCGGATCGCCGCTGGACGAGCAGGCGGTGCAGGATTTCCTGCGCGGCCGCATCGCCGGCTACAAGGTGCCGGTCACCGTCGAGTTCGTCGACACCCCGCTGCGCGATGACGCCGGTAAGGCGCGCCGCTCAGCGGTCCGCGAGGAGATCATGGCGCGATTGCGTCTTCTTGACGCAGGGTAGCGGCGGGCTGTTTCTTCTCGCGTTTTTCCCAGCGCCGCAACGCTTCCCGGCATGGTGATTCGACGAGTGCGTAGCTGACCGCGGCGATCGCGATGCTGAAGAGCACCGTCAACGTCAGAACCTCGACCATGTGTCCGTTGAACGAGAACTGGCCGATCACCGGGAACACCATCGTCATTGCGGCAAGATGCCAGATGAAGATCCCGTAGGACCAGCGTCCCAACGTCACCATCGGGGCACTGCCCAACAGCCGGTAGCTGCTGTCGGGGCGGTCCAACACCAGCGGGGCGACCAGGCCCAGCGCCACCAGAGCGCCCATCGCGGTCTTGACGGTGAACTGAGCGGCGCTGCTGGGCACCAGACCGGGCGGCCCGGCCAGCGGTGAAGCGGCCACCAGATATGCCGCCACCACGACCACGGCCATCAAGACCCGGTGTCGCGCCAACCGATGCGGCCAACCGATCGGGCTGTGCACCCATTCGGCCAGCAGCATCCCTGCTGCGAACCAGGAGAAGAACGCCGGCGGCCAGGTCAGCGGATTCAACCCGGGCGGTGCGCCGAACGGAATCCAGCCCCACAACAAGCTCGCGACAGCCAGCGCGGCGATCGCCGGCACTCGGCCGCGTACCGGCAGCCGGGTGGCCAGCATCGCCAGGATCGGCAACGCGAGATAGAAACTGACCTCCACCGACAGGCTCCACATCTGCGTCAGGCCCGCGGTCAACGTCAGCGGCACGTACACCTGGGTGAGCGTCAGATTCGCCAGCCACACCGTCAGACTCGCGTGATTGCCGTCGGGCAGCAGGGTCAGGATCACCACGACCGCCACCAGGTAGGCCGGCATGATGCGGACCACCCGGGAACGCAGATAATGTCCGGTGGCCGGCCGCGGAGCCAGGCCGCGCGCCGCCGCCGCGTGGCTGCGCCACAACAGGAAGCCCGACAGCGCGAAGAACACCGCAACGGCCAGATCGAACCGGCCGAACAACCGGCCGTCGACGCCGGCGGAGTGCCCGGTCTCGAAAGCCACGTGGGTGACCACGACCCCGAGGGCCGCGCAGGCCCGCATACCTTCCACGGCGGGCAGGAAGCTACGTGTCCCTCCCACCTGCTCGTCCATCCCAAACAGTCTGCCCGTCACGGGCGGTCCGGCAAATCGGGTACGGCCGATTTGCCCACCCGAGGACATAAAACGCGACCTTAAATAATGCTGTTAGGGTCGAACGAGTTTTGCTTCGCTGCGGCATCGCGGTGGCTAGAACCGCAGGTCGCGACGGTTCGGAGCGGAACGGGGTCGGTGGCCTGAACCGAAAGAGACCAGAAGGAGGTCACGGCAACGTGAACCGAGCAGTCATGTTGCGGATGGCCGCGTGCGGGATCATGGGGCTCGGAGCTGCGTTGTTGATCGCCGCGCTGCTGTTGTGGACCTACACCGGCAGCAGGATCACCAAGATTCCGCTCAATCTGGACTCCACACTGATCAGTGAGGGCACCGGCACCGCGATGGACCCCGGTTCGATGGCCACCATGAAATTGGTGGTCAACAAGAACGTGCCGCTGGTGTCTCAGCAGCAGATCGACGTCGAGTCCCCCGCCAACGCAGACGTCGTCACCCTTCAGGTAGGCACCTCGGTTCGGCGCAGCGACAAGCAGAAGGACTCCGGCCTGCTGCTGGCGCTGGTGGACACCGTCTCCCTGAACCGCAAAACGGCATCGGCGGTGTCCGACGACACCCATCCGGGCGGCGCCGTGCAGAAGCCGCGCACATTCAACGACGAGAACCCGGCCACCAACATCGCGCTGCCACACGACGGGCTGTCCTATCGGTTCCCGTTCCACGCCGAGAAGCGCAGCTATCCCTACTTCGACCCGATCGCGCAAAAAGCCTTCGACGCCAACTACACCGGTGAGGAAGACGTCAACGGACTGACCGCGTACAAGTTCACCCAGGACGTGGGCTACGACGCCGACGGCAAGCTGACCGAGCCGATCAGATACCCGTCGCTGTACGCCAACGACGAGGACAGCAAGGTCACCGAAACCGCGTCGAAGTGGGATGTGCCGGGCGATCCGGAAGAGAAGATCACCATGACCCGCTACTACGCGGCGCAACGGACGTTCTGGGTCGACCCGGAATCGGGCACGATCGTCAAGCAGCAAGAGCGGGTCAACCAGTACTTCGCCCGCGATGCGCTGAAGCCCGAGGTGACGGTGGTCGACTACAAGATCACCTCCAATGAGGAGAGTGTCGAATCGCAGGTGAACGCGGCGCGCAACGAGCGCGACCGGTTGGCGTTGTGGTCGCGGGTGCTGCCGATCACGTTCACCGCGGCCGGCGTGGTCGCGCTGATCGGCGGCCTGCTGCTCGGCTCGTTCAGTCTGCGCACCGAGACGGCGTTGTCCGAACCGGGCTCGGTGGACGGCGACCACGGTTTCTTCGGTCGCGGTGAGCCACCGGTCGAGCGTGAGCGGGTGCCCGGCGCCGAAGCCGTCACCGAGAAACTTCCGACACCGCCCAAGGACGTTCAACGCGAGTCCGGCGAGGGCTCGTCGGGTTCAGAGTCTTAGCTAGCCAGTCACGTGCGGTGGTCCCGCCCCGGCTACGCGCTGGCGCTGGCGCTGCTGGTGATCGGGCCATTGCTCGCGCCCGGTTATCTGTTGCTGCGCGACGCGGTGTCGACGCCGCGGTCGTACCTCTCAGATAGCGCCCTCGGGCTGATTTCGGCTCCCCGGGCCACACCACAGGATTTCGCGGTAGCGGTGGCTTCGCGCTGCATCGACGGCGGCATCGTGGTGAAAGCCCTGCTCGTCGCCGGGCTGTGGCTGGCCGGTTGGGGCGCGGCCCGGCTGGTCGCGACGGTCGTACCGGAATCCGGCGTGGGCGGCCAGTTGGTGGCGACCACGCTGGCGGTCTGGAATCCCTATGTCGGCGAACGCCTGCTGCAGGGACATTGGAGTCTGCTGCTCGGCTACGGCTGCCTGCCGTGGGTGGCGACGACGATGCTGACGTTGCGATCGGCTGAAAGTGGCTCCTGGAGTGGCTTTTTCGGTTTGGCGTTCTGGATCGCACTGGCCGGGCTGACACCGACGGGGTTACTCCTGGCCGCGACCGTCGCGGTGGTGTGCGTAGCGGTGCCGGGTGACGGGGTTTCGCGTCGGATGTGCGCCATTGCCGCGTCGGGTATCGCCGTCGCGGCGGCGCTGCCGTGGCTGACCTCGGCGATGCTGGGCTTGTCGTCGGTCGATCACATCTGGGCGCACGTTCCGGACGTCGCCGCATTCGCGGCCCGCGCCGAGCCCGGCCTGGGCACGCTGGGCAGCCTGGCCAGCCTCGGTGGAATCTGGAACGGCGATGCCGTACTGGGTTCGCGGGCAACGCTTTTCGCCGTCATGTCAGCTTCGGTGCTACTGACCGCGGTCTTTCTTGGGGCATTTCCGCTATCGCGGTATCGGGCGGCCTGGCCGTTGTTGGCGCTGGCGGGCGTGTCCGTCGTGCTCACCGCCGCGATGGCGACCGGCCCCGGATTGGCCGTCCTGCATGCTGCTGTGCATGCCGCGCCCGGTCTGGGCGTGCTTCGCGACGGGCAGAAGTGGGTGGCCCTGGCGATGCCCGGTTATGCCCTGGCCGGCGCCGGTGCGGTGCTGATGCTACGGCGCTGGTTGCGGCCCGCGGCAGCAGCGGCGGTGTGCTGCGTCGCGTTGATACTGTCGCTTCCCGACTTGGCTTGGGGCGCAGCGGGAAAGGTCGAGCCGGTGCGTTATCCGGCGGACTGGGCGACGGTGGCGGCGGCGATCAATCGCGACCCCGCTGAGGTTGCGGTGCTGCCGGCCGACACCATGCGGCGCTTTGCTTGGTCGGGGCCGGCACCGGTGCTGGACCCGCTGCCGCGATGGCTGCGCGCCGACGTGCTGAGCACCGGTGACTTGACGATCGCAGGCACCACCGTTCTCGGCGAGGGCAACCACGCCCGCGCCGTGCAGCGGCTGCTGCTGACGGGCGCTGAGCCGCAGGCCGTTCGGGACGCGGGCGTGGGTTGGGTGGTGGTCGAGCTGGGCACTCCCGGCGAGATGGGTATGGCCGCAACGACATTGGACCGTCTCCCGGTCGCCTCTCGCGGTCGGGACCTGGCGCTGTACCGGGTCGGCGGCGCGACGGCGGGGGCGACGGCCGGTAAGCGGCGGGCTGCCGTCATCGCGCATCTGACGTGGCTGACCATGCTGGCCGGCGGCGCCGTGGGCATGGCCGTCGCCGTTAGGCGTCAGCGTGGCGTCCACTCGGGAGAGCGGCCAAGATGAGTCAGGATTCGATCGAAGTCGGCACCCGATTCCGTCGCCTGGATCGCCTGGTCGAAGAAGCCCGTACGGAAATCTCCGTCGGGCACCGCGAAGGCCAGCGGTAGCGCGGCGGCGATCACGTCGTCTGGAAGATCGACGGGCCGGCCCACCGTGCGTGCGACATCCCAGGTGTGCACCACGTAATCGATGAAGTGGAAGCCGATCGCCATCGACCCCGGGAAGGTCGCTCCCGGCCCGAAATCCGGCAGCGCGAAGTTCGCGTCGAGCACACCGTCGTGGGCGAACGCCTCGAGCACGGCAGCGGCGGCCGCGGCATAGGTTGCCGCGGGATCCGAGGCGACGGCGGCGGCGACGGTAACGGGTTGCCACACCGCCAGATCGGCGCCCTGACCGCGTGCGGCGGCGGTGAAGCCGCGGTGCTGCGCCGTCATGTGGGCGAGCAGGTCGGCGAGATTCCAGCCGGCACAAGGCGTCGACCTGGACAGATCGTCGGGCGTGACGGACGAGACCACGTCCACGGAAGTGAGTACGGCAATTCGATGATGGGCGCGAAGGTCTATATTAGTATGCATGAGCGTATCATCTGCATACGCATACGATATGTCAAGCACTATTATCGCGACATGGCGCGGAGGCCCCGAAGACCGGATCTCGCGGCGATGCTTGCGCAGCTGACCCGGGAGACGGTGGCCGCCGAGCAGCCGGTGCTGGACGCGCACGGGCTGTCGATGTGGGCCTACATCGTGTTGAGCGCCCTCGACAATTCGCCGATTCGCACCCAGGCGACCCTGGCCGAATCGATCGGCGCCGACAAGACGCGCATCATCCCCGTCCTCGACGAGTTGCAGAAGCACCGCTACATCGAACGGGTTCCCGATCCCGACGACCGTCGGGCACGCTTGCTGACGATCACCGAGTCGGGTCGTTCGATCAAAAACGCGGTGCAGGCCGATATCCAGCGCGGCGAGGAGCGTTGGCTCGCCCATTTGTCCACCGAGGACCGAAGCGTCTTCCTGCGGGTGCTGCAGCAGCTGACGTTCGGTTGAGCGCTACACCACTCCGCTCACGCGCTCGCCGGTCATCACCGACTCCAACACGGTCCGCATCGCTTCCGCCGTTTGCCGCCAAGAGAATTCGGCGCTGCGCGCTTGCGCTTTCGTGCCGAGTTGTTCGCGCAGCACCGGATCGGCCAGCAACTGCCGCAGCCGATTCACCAAGTCATCGCGGCTGTCGACCAGCACACCGGTCACGCCGTCGATGATCGAATCGGCCAGCCCGCCAGAGGACCGGTAACCGATGGTGGGCACCGCGTGCTGCGCGGCCTCGATGACGGCCAGACCCCAGCCCTCTTTGCGCGATGGCAGCACGTGCACCCAAGCCTGTTGCACGACACGGTGTTTGGCGGCGTCATCGATATGACCGTGGAAAGCCACCGCATCGCTGATGCCGAGCCGCGCCGCGTGATCGAGCAGGCGTTGACGCCACCATCCGCCACCGACGACGTCGAGGTGCACATCGGGAATTTCCGGCCGGAGTTGCGCCACTGCCGTCAGCGCGTCCTCGATCTGCTTGTGCGGCACCAGCCGGGACAACACCAGCACCCGCGGCGAAGCCGATCGCGGACCTGCCAGCGACGGCGCGGGAACCTCGTCGAGGCCGTTGCGCACCACCGCAATTCGCTCGTTGTCGACACCGAGGCAGTCCAGGTCGCGGGCTGACGGCAGCGACACCGTCACATATTGACTGCCGCGATGCAGCCGCGGCGACAACCAGGATTCGATGAACCAGCCAATCCGGCTCAACACCGGGCCGGCCACCGGCCACTGCTCACGGTGACAGTGGTGTACCAGCAGCACGGCTCGGGCGCCGTAGATCAGCCTGGCCAGAAAGGGGATGCCGTTTTGGGTGTCGACCACCACATCCGGCCGAACGCTCCGCAGCGGTCCGATACCCAGGCGAGCGGCCGTCATCGCCAGCATCGCCCAGACATAGACCGAGTAGCGTCCGCCCGCGCGCATGATCTGCACACCGTCGACGACTTCGCGGCGCGCAGCACCGGGGTAGCGCGCCGTGCGCAAGGTGACCTCGACGCCGGATGCGGCCAGTTGGGCGCCGATGCGTTGCAGGTAGGTCTCGCTGCCGCCGCCCTGGGGGTGGCCGGTGTCGCGCCAGCACAGCAGCAGCACCGAGCGCAGACCAGGCATCGTGACAGCCTAGCGATGCCCCCGCTTTAGGGTTGGCCGGTGGCCGTGACGGAAGTGTTCGCGCAGCGGGCAACGCTGTCCCGTTCGCTGCGGCTGCTGTGGGAGTTCCGCTACGAGCAGCCTGATCCGACCCGGTTCTACAGCGGGCTGGCGTCCGACACTGCCGCGATGGTCGGCGACCTGTGGCGAGGAATCCACGGCGACTCGATGGCCGGCCGCGCCGTGCTCGATGTCGGCGGCGGGCCGGGATACTTCGCGACCGCATTCGCCGACGCCGGCGTGCACTATCTGGGGGTCGAACCGGATCCGGCCGAAATGCACAGCAGCGGAGTTGTTTTCGAGCGGAATGCCGGGACGTTCGTTCGAGCCTCGGGCATGGCACTGCCGTTCGCCGACGACAGTGTGGACATCTGCCTGTCCTCCAACGTCGCCGAGCATGTGCCGCGACCCTGGCGGCTCGGTGCCGAAATGTTGCGGGTCACCCGGCCCGGCGGCTTGGTGGTGTTGTCCTACACGGTGTGGCTGGGCCCGTTCGGCGGCCACGAGATGGGGCTGACCCACTATCTCGGCGGGGCCCGCGCCGCCGACCGTTACGCCCGCAGGCACGGCCACCGGGCGAAAAACGACTACGGCTCGTCGTTGTTCGCGGTGTCGGTGGCCGAGGGCCTGGACTGGGCCGCCAGCACCGGCGCGCTGGTCGACGCGTTTCCCCGCTACCACCCGCGATGGGCGTGGTGGCTGACGTCAGTGCCGGTGCTACGCGAGTTTTTGGTGAGCAATCTGGTGCTGGTGCTACGGCCTTAGTCCGACGCCGTCAGCTCTTGACTGAAACGTGTTCTCGTTCTGCGATTGCTTGGGTAGGGTGGCGGCCATGACCGCCGGCGACGATGCAGAGCGGAGCGATGAGGAGGAGCGGCGCTTATGAGCGATGAGGCCAAGACCGAATACGACAAGCTTTTCATCGGCGGCAAGTGGACCGAGCCGTCGACGTCCGACGTCATCGAGGTGCACTGCCCGGCCACCGGCGAGTACGTCGGCAAGGTGCCCCTGGCGGCGCCGGCCGACGTCAACGCCGCGGTCGCCGCGGCCCGCGCGGCATTCGACAACGGCCCGTGGCCCTCGACACCGCCGAAGGAGCGGGCGGCCGTCATCGGCAACGCGCTCAAGCTGCTGGAAGAGCGTAAGGACGCATTCGTCAAGCTGCTCGGACTCGAGACCGGCCAGCCGCCGCTCAGCGTCGAGACGATGCAGTGGATGAGCGGAATCGGGTGCCTGAACTTCTTCGCCGGCCCGGCCGTCGACCAGGTCAAGTGGCAGGAGATCCGGACCGGCGGCTACGGGCAGACCATCGTTCATCGTGAGCCGATCGGTGTGGTCGGCGCGATAGTTGCGTGGAACGTGCCGCTGTTCCTGGCGATCAACAAGCTGGGCCCGGCGCTGCTGGCCGGTTGCACGGTGGTGCTCAAGCCGGCTGCCGAAACACCGCTGAGCGCAAACGCTTTGGCGGAGGCGTTCGCCGAGGCCGGCCTGCCCGAAGGTGTGCTGTCGATCGTCCCGGGCGGCGTCGAGACCGGGCAGGCACTGACCTCCAACCCCGACATCGACATCTTCTCGTTCACCGGCAGCTCGGCCGTCGGCAAGGAGATCGGCAAGCGCGCCGCGGACATGCTCAAGCCGTGCACCTTGGAGCTGGGCGGCAAGTCGGCGGCCATCCTGCTCGACGACGTCGACTTGGCCGCCTCGGTCCCGATGCTGGTGTTCTCCGGGATCATGAACACCGGCCAGGCATGTGTCGCGCAGACCCGCATCCTGGCGCCCCGCTCGCGCTACGACGAAATCGTCGATGCCATCAGCGCTTTCGCCCAGTCGTTGCCGGTGGGGCTGCCGTCGGACCCGGGCGCCCAGGTCGGGTCGCTGATCTCGGCGAAGCAGCGGGAGCGGGTCGAGGGCTACATCGCCAAAGGCGTCGAGGAGGGCGCTCGGCTGGTGTGCGGCGGCGGACGCCCCGAAGGACTGGACTCCGGTTTCTTCGTGCAGCCGACGGTGTTCGCCGACGTCGACAACAAGATGACGATCGCCCAGGAGGAGATCTTCGGGCCGGTGCTCAGCGTCATTCCCTACGACACCGAAGACGAGGCGATCAAGATCGCCAACGACTCGGCGTACGGCCTGGCCGGCAGTGTGTGGACCGCCGACGTGCCGCGCGGCATCAAGGTGTCCGAGCAGATCCGCACCGGCACGTACGGCATCAACTGGTACGCCTTCGACCCGTGCTGTCCGTTCGGCGGCTACAAGAACTCCGGGATCGGCCGCGAGAACGGGCCGGAGGGCGTCGAGCACTTCACTCAGCAGAAGAGCGTGCTAATGCCGATGGGCTACACCCTGGATGCGTAAGCGCTAGAAGGCTTCTTCGCGCAGCTGCATGACCGCGAGATCGACATTGGCCGCGATCTCGCGGTCGGCGCTCAGTCGTGGCAGCACGTTCTTGACGAAAAAGTTTGCGGTAGCGACCTTTCCGGCATAAAACGCGCTATCGGCGGGCCCGGGATTGTTGTCGAGCGCTGTCAGCGCGATCTCCGCCTGCCGCAGCAGCAGCCAGCCGATGAGCAGGTCGCCGACCGCGAGCAGGAATGCCACCGACTCGAGACCGACCCGGTAGAGTTCCCGGGCGTCTTCCTGCGAAGCGAACAGGTAACCGGTCATCGTGGCGACCCAGGCTTGCAGATCGTCGACGGCGGTGGCGAGTTGCTTTCGGGCGTCGGCGAGTTCGGGCCGGGCCTCGGTGCTGTCGATGAACGACTCGATCTGAGTGACCAAATGGTTCAGTGCGACGCCGTGGTCGCGGATGATCTTGCGAAAGAAGAAGTCCTGCGCCTGAATTGCGGTAGTGCCTTCATAGAGGCTGTCGATCTTGGCGTCGCGGATGTACTGCTCCATCGGATAGTCCTGCAGGAAGCCGGACCCGCCCAGGGTCTGCAGCGACTCGGTCAGACATTGGTAAGCCCGTTCGGAGCCAACCCCTTTGACGATCGGCAACAGCAGATCGTTGACCTTGTCCGCCAGTTCGGCGTCGGCACCGGACACGACGGAGGCGACCGACGGGTCCTGGTGTGCCGCGGTGTACAGATACAGCGCGCGCAGACCTTCGGCGTAAGCCTTCTGGGTCACCAGGGCACGGCGCACGTCGGGATGATGGATGATGGTGACCCGCGGCGCGGTCTTGTCGGTCATCTGAGTCAGGTCGGCACCCTGGACGCGGGTCTTCGCGTAGTCCAATGCGTTCAGGTAACCCGTCGACAGTGTCCCGATGGCCTTGGTGCCCACCATCATTCGCGCATACTCGATGATCTTGAACATCTGCGCGATGCCGTTGTGGCGGTCGCCGACCAGCCAGCCCGTCGCCGGGACGCCGTGCTGACCGAAGGTCAATTCGCACGTGGCCGAGACCTTGAGGCCCATCTTGTGCTCTACCCCAGTGACGAAGACCCCGTTGCGCTCCCCCGGCTCGCCGGTCTCGGGATCGAGCAGGAACTTCGGCACCAGAAACAGGCTCAGCCCCTTGGTGCCCGGACCTGCGCCCTCCGGCCGGGCCAGCACCATGTGCAGGATGTTCTCGAACACGTCGTCGCTGTCGCCACTGGTGATGAACCGCTTGACGCCGTCGATGTGCCAGGTGCCGTCGCCCTGATCGATCGCCTTGGTCCGTCCGGCGCCAACGTCGGAGCCGGCGTCGGGTTCGGTGAGCACCATGGTGGCGCCCCAGTTGCGGTCGATCGCCATGGCTGCCCAATGCCGTTGCTGCTCATTGCCGATCCCATAGAGGATGTTCGCGAGAATCGGCCCCGCCATGTACATGAACACCGCGGGGTTCGCGCCGAGCACCAACTCGTTGACGGCCCACTGCACCATCGACGGCGCGGGCACACCGCCGACATCCTCGGCGAGCCCGACGCGGAACCACTCGCCCTCCCGCCATGCCTGCAGCGACTTCTTAAACGGGTCCGGCAGAGTCACGACATGGGTGTCGGGATCAAACGTCGGCGGGTGACGATCGCTTTCGGCGAACGACTCGGCTACCGGCCCCTCGGCCAACCGGGCGGCCTCGGCGAGCATCTGCTGCACCGATTCACCGTCCAAGTCGCCGAATGCGTCGTCGGCGAGCACCTCGTCCAAAGCCAGCACCTCGAACAGGTTGAACTCCAGATCGCGGACATTGCTGCGGTAATGGCCCATGGCTACGCCTCCCGATCGGCTCCGTCGGAAAAGCGTAACGCGGTTCAGCGCCCTTGGAATTGTGCTTGGCGGCGCTCGATGAACGACTGCACTCCTTCGGCGGCATCGGCGGTCGCGAACAGCGCAGCGACGTCGGGGCGTAACCGCTCGATCGCCGCCGCATCGCCGCGTTCGCGGGCCAGGTGAGCCGACGCCAGCGTGGCCTGCACGCCCAGCGGCGCCGACCGCTCGGCGATGGTGCGGGCGATCCCGCGGGCGCGCGCCAGCCCGGCGTCGGCGTCGTCGGCGACTTCTTGCACCAGACCGATTCGGTGCGCCTCGACGGCGTCGAACTCATCACCGGTGAGCAGCCAGCGCATCGCGTTACCCCAACCGCCCTCCCGGGGCAGCCGTAAGGTCGCGCCGCCGAACGGATAGATGCCGCGCCGCACCTCGAGTTGAGCGAACCGGGTTCCCGTCGCCGCGATGCGGATGTCGGCGGCCAGCAGCAGCTCGATTCCCAACGTCATGCACCAGCCGTGCGCGACCGCGACCAGCGGCGTGATCCACGAACCGTCGAGCCGCCACGGGTCCCGCCCGTCGGACGGCAACGAAAAGTCACCGGATGCGATGTTGGGTCCTACGTCGACGAGGTCAAGCCCGCCGGTGAAATGGTCTCCGTGCGCGAACAACACGCCCGCGCGCACCGATGGGTCCGACTCCAGCAACCCGTAGGCGCTGGACAGATCGGTGAGCATCGCTCGGTTGAAGGCGTTGCGCTTGTCCGGCCGGTTCAGGCCGATCAGCAGGACGTGACCGTCGCGCTCGAGGGTCACGGTGTCCAGCGCGGGTAGTGCACGTGAAATGCCAGTCATTCCGCGAGTGAAGCGCATATCAAGAGAATATGCAATAGGGCATAATTCAGATTCCCACCACGCCTACTAATGGGCCGAGATTGATTAGCTGTGCGATACGTCACTCTTGACGTGCTGGGAGGCCGCACCGGTTGCGTGCTAGACGCGAGTCTTATATGTTCTCATACATAATCCTCAGCTCAGGAGCTAATCATGCTGGTAGTCGAGCTCAATGTCGCCGGATTCCGGTTCAGCGGGCGGATGTTCGAACTGCGCCGCAAGCCGCTGCGTTCCATGCGGTTCAATCCGCGAGCGATGCATTGGTGGATGCCGCAGCCCCGTGACACGCGCGCGGCCTGACACCCGGGCTCGACGCTTATGACGGTGACGACGCATGCCCGCAAGAAGCGGAGCGATACCCGAATCAAGATGCTGATCAGTGCCGCCGAGGTGATGCGGGAACGCGGCGCCGCCGGCGTCACCATCGACGAGGTCCTGGCCCGCAGCGGCGCACCCCGCGGCTCGGTTTACTACCACTTCCCGGACGGTCGCAATCAGATCCTCGCCGAGGCGCTGCACTACGCCGGCGAGGCGATCACCGCTGACATCGACAAAGCCGCCGCTCGGGGCGCGAAGGTGCTGATGCGGCAATTCGTCGAATTCTGGGAACGCGTCCTCGCCGACAGCGATTTCAGCGCCGGCTGTCCGGTGGTGGCTGCGGCGATCGGTTCGGCCGAGGACGACGTCCCCCTGGCCGCCGAGGCGGCGCGGATCTTCGCGCACTGGCGCACCGCGATGACGCGGGCCTTCGTGGCAGACGGGTTCCCGGAGCCCGACGCCGATTCGCTGGCGGTGATGTCGATCGCGGCGCTGGAAGGCGCCGTGGTGCTGTGCCGGTCAAGCCGGAGCAGCGACCCGCTGCACAAGGTCTACGGCCAGCTTGAATTCCTGGTCAAGGCAAGGGAATTCGTCTGCCGTAACGACCTGACCAAGGGTTAGTCGCTGGCCGGCAGCGGCTTGGCCTCTTTGAGGCTCAGCGCGGTCTGACCCACGGCCAAAGTCCCGGCGCCGGCCTTGGTCACCAACACCTCGGCACCGGTCTCGTCCACGTACCGCTTGCCCATCACGCTGCCGTCGGCGAATGCCGGATCGAGTTCACCCGAACGCTCGGCGTCCAACTCCACCATCGGGGCGCCTCCGCAGCGCAGGTCGTCAAGGCTGTCCGCGCTGCGCACGACGATGACTTGGGTGTCGCACACCTGGCTGGCCAGACGGGTTCCGTTCTTGATCATGATTTCGGTCCTCGGTTCGATCACTGCTCGGCCGGTGCGGCGCGAAGCTCTTCGACGATGTCGCGGCGAAGCACTTTGCCCGTCGCGTTGGTGGGCAGCTCGTCGCGAAAGACTACCCGGTCGGGGGTGCGTGACCCCCGCAAACTCTTGCGCACGTGTTCGCGCAATTCCTCGGGGTCGGGGTCGATTCCGGCTGCCGGCACAATCACCGCGACGATCGCCTGTCCCCATTGCGGATCCTCGACGCCGACCACGGCGACGTCACGCACATGAGAGTGCTCGATCAGCACGTCCTCCAACTCGGCGGGCGCGATGTTCTCGCCACCCCGGATGATGGTGTCGTCGCTGCGGCCGCCGATGAACAGATAGCCGTCGTGGTCGAGCATGGCGATGTCCCGGGTGGGGAACCAACCGTTCTCGTCGAGCACGGAGCCGATACCGGTGTAGCGGCCAGAGACCTGCTCGCCGCGAACGAACAATTCGCCGGTCTCCCCCGGCCCGAGCACCGCGCCGTTCTCGTCGCGGACCTGGACCTCGATGCTGGGCACCGGCTGACCGACCGAAGCCAACCGTTTGACCACGGCCGGATCCGAAGCGGCATGGGCGTCGCGGTGGTCGTCCGGGGTGAGCACGGCGATGGTCGAACTGGTTTCGGTCAGGCCGTAGGCGTTGACGAAACCGACGTGCGGTAGCAACTCGAGCGCAGCGCGCACCAGCGGCAACGGCACCTTCGATCCGCCGTAGGCCAGGTTGCGCAGCGACGGCAGCTGGTGACCGCCCTGCTGCAGCACGGTGACGATGCGGTCGAGCATGGTCGGCACCACGGTCGCGCTGGTCACGTGCTCGCTGTCGACCAGGGCGACCCATTCTTCGGGATCGAAGACGGGCAGGTAGACCATCTTGCGTCCGGCGTACAGGTTGGACAGCGCCGCGCTGACCCCGGCGATGTGGTACGGCGGCACGCAGATCAGCGCCGCATCGGTCGGCTCGGCCGACGCGAATTCGACGGTGCCGGTGACATAGCTGGTCAGGTTGTTGTGGGTGAGTTCGACGGCCTTCGGTTGCGACGTCGTGCCAGAGGTGAACAAGACGATGCCGACCGAGTCCGGGTCGGCGAACTCCGCGGCCGGCTCGGCGTCGCGGGCCTGCGCCAGGAAGTCGTCGGACACCAGGACCTGCTTGGTGATACCGGCCAGACCGTCCGGTCCGCCCAGCTCATCGAGGTATCGGCTATCCACCACCACCAGCGGGTCGGGCAGCCGGGCGATCAGCGCCGTGATGCCGTCGGCGGACAGCCGGTAGTTGATCGGCGTGAAGGCCACTCCGGCGCGCGCCGAGGCGAAGATCAGCAGCGGCAGCATCGCGCCGCCGAGGCCGACGTAAGCGACGTGAGACGCCTCCGAGCGGGCGATGAGCCCGGCGCCGCCGTCGGCGAGATCGCTGAGCTGCTGAGTCGTCAGCCGGACGTCCCCCGAGACGACGGCGGTCCGGTCGGGATCGTTCGACGTCGCCATCTCGAGAAGAAGCGAAATACTCACGCTCGCACTTTCTGTGGGGTCAATACGTTACAAAGCTTGCCAAAAGTGTCATGCCGCGCCAAGGCCCATAGTTTAGATGATGCAACTATCCCACCGCTGGGCGTGGTGGACGCCACACCCGCTTGGGCGTTTACCTGAAAATCGATCGGCTACCCGGACGCGAGGCCGCAAGAAGTAGACCAACCAACTACAAATGAGTTCGGGGATCCCACCTTGACGACCTTCACAGTTCAAACGCCCTTCACCGCTACCAGACTGACCAGGATGCGTGCCGGCATCGCAGGCGCGATGCTGGCCGAGTTCTTCGGCACCTTCGTGTTGTTGCTACTCGGCCTGGGAACCTGCGCGGTCAACGTCGTCGGCCTGCCCGGTTCCGGCAGGCAGACCGTCCCGTTCGGCCCAGATAACTGGCTGATCAACATCTTCGGCTGGGCGTTCGCCGTAATGCTGGCCGCATATGTCTCCGGCGGTATCAGCGGTGCACATTTCAATCCCGCGGTGACGCTGGCCTTCGCAGTGGCACGGAAGTTCGAGTGGCGCAACGTGATTCCCTATTGGGTGTCGCAGCTCGCGGGCGCCTTCTGCGGTGCCGCCATGGTTTACGTCGTCTACCGGCCTGCGATAGACAGCTTCAACGCCGCCAGCCATCTGTCGCGGGCTGATTCGATGGACACCTATGGGATTTTCGCCACCTCCCCCGCCTCGTATTTCCACGGCGGCTACCTCGGACCGGTCGTCGACCAACTTGTCGGTACGGCGATTCTCGTGCTGCTGATCGCGGCGTTGATCGACAACCGCAACCAGGCGCCGGCCGGCAACTTGGCGCCATTGCTCATCGGCTTCATCATCGCGGTGATCGGCTGCTCCTACGGAACCAATGCCGGCTACGCGCTCAACCCGGCCCGCGAACTCGGTCCGCGGCTGTTCGCGTGGTTAGAGGGTTGGGGGAAGCTGGCGTTGCCGGGCGACTACGGGCCGACGACCAACTACTGGTGGATTCCGGTGTTCGTACCGCTGTTCGGCGCGGTCGCCGGCATCCTGCTCTACGACTTCTTCATCGGCAACGTGCTGGAAGCCCGAGCCGCGATGATGCGCACCCCGGAACCGGGTCTGGCGCCGGTACCCACCACCGACGCGTCGGCGGGGGTGGCCGGTCCGGTCACCGCCGAGGACAGCGCCGAGGCCGAGCAACTCGAGGACGATCGGGCCGCCTGAGATCAGGTGCCGGTCCACTGGGCCGGCCGCTTCTCGGCGAACGCGATGGCGCCCTCCTTGGCGTCATTCGACGAGAACACCGGCATCAGGATCTTGTTCTGCTCGGCGAACTGCGTGTCGGGACTCCAACCGCGGGATTCGACGATGATCCGCTTGGTGGCGGCCACGGCCAGCGGACCGTTGACGGTGATCCGCTCGGCCAAGTCGATCGCAGCGTCCAGCGCACCGCCGGGCTCGGCCAGCACGTTGACCATGCCGAGCGCGTGCGCGCGCTCGGCGGTGAAGGCCTCGCCCGTGAGCGCCAACTCCATCGCGATCGCGGGCGGGATGCGCTGCGGCAGTCGCAGCAGTCCCCCGCCGCCGGCCACCAGGCCGCGCTTGACCTCGGGGATACCGAACGACGCGTCCTTGGACGCCACGATCAGGTCGGTGGCCAGCGCCAACTCGGTGCCGCCGGCCAGTGCGTAGCCCTCGACCGCGGCGATCAGCGGCTTGTCCGGTCCGCGCTCGGTGAAGCCCATGCCACGGCCTTCGACGATGGGCACCTCGCCGCGGGCGAACGCCTTGAGATCCATGCCCGCGCAGAATGTTCCGCCCGCCCCGGTCACGATGCCGACCGAAAGCCCGGGGTCGCGGTCGAGCCTGTCGACCGCGTCGGCCAAACCATGGGCGACCGCGGAGTTGACCGCGTTCTTGGCCTTGGGCCGGTTGATGGTGATGATCAGGATCCGGTCCCGCTGCTCGACGAGGACTTCGGGTTCGGTGGCTTCTTCAGTGCTCACGACGGCGTGACGCTCCTTGTTCGATGTGTAACGGGCTTTCGAGGAGATGGTATCCAGCCTCTGCGGCTCGGCTAGCATCACAGCCAAACCCGCGCTGAAACCCCAGGGGAATGCGTTGACCGCAACCGATATCGAATCCAGCGAGCTGTCCAAATGGGATCCCGGGCTCACCGAACGTGTGATGGGCTGGATCCGCCCGATCATCAAGGGCTATCACCGAGCCGAGATACGTGGCCTGGAGTCTTTCCCGCCGGGTGGCGCGCTGGTGGTGTCGAACCATTCCGGCGGGCTCTTCGCCATGGACGTACCGGTGTTCGCCACCGGGTTCTACGAGCAGTTCGGCTACGGCCGGCCGGTCTACACGCTCAGCCACGACATCATCTTCACCGGACCGACCGGCGAGTTCTTCCGCCGCACCGGCTTCATCCGTGCCAACCACGAGAACGCCGACGAGGCACTGCGATCCGGCGGAGTCGTCGTGGTGTTCCCGGGCGGTGACTACGACGTCTATCGACCGACGCTGTCGGAGAACACCATCGACTTCGACGGCCGCACCGGGTACGTGCGGGCGGCGCTGAACGCCGGCGTTCCGATCGTGCCGGCGGTGTCCATCGGCGGTCAGGAAAGTCAGCTCTATCTGACCCGCGGCATGGGACTGGCCAAGGCGTTGCGACTGGACAAGCTGATGCGGGTGAAGATCCTGCCCATCTCGGTGGGCTTCCCGTTCGGCCTGTCCGCAGTTCTGCCGGTGAACATGCCGCTGCCGACCAAGATCGTGATGCAGGTGCTCGAGCCGATCGACATCACGGCGCAGTTCGGCGAGGAGCCCGATATCGCCGCGGTCGACGCCCATGTCCGTCGCGTCATGCAGAAAGCGCTCGACGGGTTGGCCAAGCAGCGCCGGCTTCCGGTCATCGGCTAGTGGCTTTCGGTCTGCTCGGTACCCTGGTCCGCGCGGGAATCATCGCCCCCCTGCGGCCCGACAAATACGTCCGGATGGCGGCCGCGATTCGTCGCGAAGGTCTGTCGTTCACCATGGGATTCGCGTTGGCGGCGCAACGCTGCCCGAATCGTGCCGCACTGATCGACGAGCTCGGCTCGCTGACGTTCCGCGAGCTCGACCAGCGTGCAGACGCGTTGGCTTCAGCGCTGCAGAGCCTGCCCGGTGGCACCCCGACGGTGGTGGCGATCATGTGCCGCAATCATCGCGGGTTCGTCGAAGCGTTGATCGCCGCCAACCGGATCGGCGCCGACGTGCTGCTGCTGAACACCTCGTTCGCCGGGCCGGCGCTGGCCGACGTGGTCGAACGCGAGGGCGCCGACGCGGTGATCTACGACGAGGAATTCACCGAATCGGTGGACCGCGCGCTGGCCGACAGACCCGAAACCACCCGCGTCGTCGCATGGACCGACCATCCGGACAGCCACGCGACCACCGTCGAGAAGCTGATCACCAGCCACCGTGGCGAGCGGCCAGCCCGCACCGAACACACCGGCAGGTTGATTCTGCTGACCTCTGGCACCACCGGTAATCCCAAGGGCGCCAAGCATTCCGGCGGCGGTGCAACCGAACTGAAGGCGATCCTCGACCGCGTCCCGTGGCACACCGAGGAGACGACGGTGGTGGTGGCGCCGATGTTTCACGCCTGGGGCTTTTCCCAACTGGTGTTCGCCGCGTCGCTGGGCTGCACGATCGCGACCAGGCGCAAGTTCGACCCGGAAGCCACCCTCGACCTCGTCGACCGGTATCAGGCCACCGGGCTGTGCGTCGTCCCGGTGATGTTCGACCGGATCATGGATCTGCCCGACGACGTGCGCCGCCGCTACAGCGGTCGGTCGCTGAAATTCGCCACCGCATCGGGATCCCGGATGCGCCCCGACGTCGTCACGCGTTTCATGGACGAATTCGGCGACATCATCTACAACAACTACAACGCCACCGAGGCCGGCATGATCGCCACCGCGACGCCGGAAGACCTGCGGGCCGCGCCCGACACCGCCGGAAAACCCGCTGTCGGCACCGAGATTCGCATCCTGGATGGCGATCACCGACCGGTGCCCACCGGCGAGGTCGGCCAGATCTTCGTGCGCAACTCCAACCGTTTCGACGGCTACACCTCGGGGGCGGGCAAGGATTTTCACGACGGCTTCATGGCATCCGGTGACGTCGGCCGCCTCGACGAGGCCGGCCGACTGTACGTGGTCGGACGTGATGACGAGATGATCGTCTCCGGCGGCGAGAACGTCTACCCGATCGAGGTGGAGAAAACACTGGCCTTGCACCCGGGCGTCGCCGAGGCCACCGTGATGGGCGTCGACGACGAGCAGTACGGGCAGCGGTTGGCGGCCTTCGTCGTTCTGACGCAAGGTGATTCGGCCACGGTTGACGACCTCAAGCAACACGTCCGGGAAAACCTGGCCAACTACAAGGTGCCTCGCGAGATCATTGTCCTCGACGAGTTGCCGCGCGGCAGCACCGGCAAGATCTCCCGCCGCGACTTGTTGAGCCACATCGACACTCAGGCCTGAGCCATCGCGCCTTCGACAACCGTCAACGTGTCGGAAAGCCCTGCAGCACGGCGTATTTCGACGAACTCGTCGATGATCGCTGAGGTCACCTCGTGCGGGTCGTCGACAGTGGCGCCGTCGGCGAGCACCGAAACATTCAGCTGGTCAACGTAACTCCACACCGTGATGTTCAAGCCGCTGCCGGTGGTGAGCGGACCGACAGAGTAGATCTCGGTCACCAGCGCTCCGCCGACCCGGCCATGCTCACGAGGACCCGGAACGTTGGAGATCGGCAGGTTGAGTACCTTGTTCTGACCGTCGCGGCTGGCCAGCCAACGGAAAAGCGACTCCGACGGGCCCGGCGGAAAGTAGGCCGCCCACCGGCTGACCAACTCCGGGCCGAGCAAGTGGTGGCTCTCCTTGGCCTCGACGGCGTAGTCGTGTGCGCGCCGTACCCGCTCCACCGGATCGTCGACGTCGGCGGGCAGCGCGACCATCATTCCGGTGAACAGGTTTCCCGACACCCGATCCGGCGAGAAGTCGAAGCTCACCGGCACCGACGCCAGCAGCGGGTGATCGGAGTCGCCGTCGTAGCGCAGTCGCAGCTTGCGTAACGCGCCCGCGGACAGCGCCAACACCATGTCGTTGATCGTGACGCCGAGCGCCTTGCTGGTTTCCTTGATGTCGCTCAACGCCAAAGTTGCTGTCGCGAAGCGTCGTTCGGGCGTGAGCATGTGGTTCATGAAGGTCGGCGGTGGGGTGAACGGCATCGTCAACTCCGGCGACAGCTTGCGGCTGCTGCGTCGCACCCGGTTGAGGCCCTTCGCGGTGTAGCCGATGGTCGCGGGGATCCGGCCGATATGCCGCATGTGATCGGCGAACGCCGACCGCACCAGCTCGCCGGTCGACGGCGCCGGGTCGGGTGCGTGCCGGACCTCCCCACTCTGCGGCCCGGGCGCCAGATCCATTCCGCGGGCCAGGAGATTCGCCGCCGCGACTCCGTCGGCCAGCGCATGGTGGATCTTGCCGACCACCGCGATTCGGTTGTCGGCCAGCCCCTCGACGAAATACATCTCCCACAGCGGATAATCGCGGTCCAGCGGCGTGCTGGCGATCTCGCCGATCGCCTCGTCCAGTTCACGACGGCCACCCGGCGCGGGCAGCCGCCACGGCCGCACGTGATACGTCAGATCGACGTCGACGTTCTCCCGCCACATTGGGTGGTGCATTTTGAGCGGGACGTCAATCAGCTGATAGCAGAACGGCTCCAGCTTGTACAACCGGCTGTGGATCACCCGGCGGAATGCGTCGATGTCGAAGTCACGACGGTCTTCGGCCAACTCGATCACCGCGACCTTGAGCGTGTGCATGTGCACATTCGGTGTTTCGCTGTACAGCAGTACCGCGTCCCAACCGCTCAGCCGTTTCATGGGAGGGACCCTACAGTCGGCCGGCGGCTAAATAACTTCTTTGGCAGCGATCATCCGATTGCGATGAATCTGCCCGAGAAACAGCCCGATCGCCGTCGACATCGCGCCGGTGCGTGCACCGTCGATCATGTCGAATCCGTGTCCGGCGCCGGGCAACTCCACGTAGCTCACCAACGAACGGGATACCGACCTGAGCCGCTCGACGAAGCTGCGCGCCTGCTCGACCGGGATGACTTTGTCGCTGCTGCCGTGAATGACCAAGAACGGCGGCGCATCCGGGTGTATCCGGGCGATCGGCGAGGCGTCGCGGAAAACGTGTGGGTGGCGACTAATCCTGCGCTTGACCACCACGCGCTCGAGGAAATCGACGAACTGCTCACGCTCGGGGGTCGACCGGTCCTCCCAGTCGTACCGTCCGTAGATACCCACCACGGCGTCCACCGAGGTGTCCGAGCCGGCCGGCAGGTCGGTCTGCATCTCCGGGTCGTTGGCGGTGAGCCCGGCCAGCGCCGACAGATGGCCGCCGGCCGAACACCCCGCCACCGCAATGAAATTGCGGTCGCCGCCGAACTTGTCCACGTTGGCCCGCGCCCACGCGATCGCGGTCTTGACGTCGGTGATGTGCGATGGCCAGCGGTGGTGCGGCGACACCCGGTATTGGGCCGACAGGCACACCCATCCCATTTCGGCCAGGTGCGACATCAGCGCATAGCCCTGAAGTTGGCGGCCACCGTGCACCCATGCGCCGCCCGGGACAAAGATCAGCACGGGCGCCGGCCGGACCGGCAGGTCCCTGCGACGCCACACGTCCAGCAACTGCGCCGGTTGCCGGCCGTACCTGACCGACGTGCGGTGCAAATGGCGACGGTGATGCTTGGCGCGCCAGAACGGCGGCGTCCGCTCCGGTGCCGGCCACTCGATGTCCAGGTCTTTCGCCGACACCACGCCGCGCAGCGCCGCGTCGGACACCGCCTGAGTTTGGTCGCGTTCGGCTTTCTTGAGCTCGCCGATGCCCGGGGTTAGCCACGACTTTGCCGACGACGACATCATCGCGGGCGCCAACCGGGAACCCCAGATGCCCATCGCGGTGACTCCGCCCAGCGGTTCCAGGTGCCGACCGATCACCGGTAGCGACGCGATCGCGTCGCTGGCTGCCAGCATGTAGTCCCCGGGACGGGCCCGTAGCAACCATTTGGCCCTGGAGATCATGGTGCGCCCAGGGAAGCGCGGTGCCGGTCGTACCGTCATCGGGGGAGCGTACCCCGCGGTCCGGCGGCCAAACCGGAAACTCGTTGAGTTCGTTCATGGCAGCGCCAGCCGCGCCTATCGACGCGAATCGGCGTACCGTCGAGGTATCGGGCAGCTCAGTTACGGGCAAAATGCCCGCTTGAAAAGGACAAACCGATGGCTTCACCGACCACGTTCCGCTCGCCCTATGTCATTCGTCTCGAACTGGTCAGAGACACGATCAAAGCTCACTCCAAGCTCAAGGACGAGGACGCCGCCGAATTGGCGAAACATGTTCTGCACGCGTTGAATTCGATTCCGGAGAAGATGCGCTGAGTTCGGGTCCACGGCGATCCCCACTTCCCGACCACACGGTCTCGGCCAAACGAGGCCCCGGGGCCGATTCACTTGCGAGACAGACGGTTTGAGTCGTGAACTCGTCCTGATCCGATCACCGAAGGTCTGCAGACGACTAGAGTCCACGAAGGCCGATGCCAAGCAGAACACGCCGCAGCAGAGGGTCCTCATCGGCGGTGCGCTGCTCGGGATTGTTGGTGCGCTGGTGGCCATTCCGATCGCAGCGGCCCTGCTGTTACTCACCCAGGAAGTGCTGTATCCGCGACTCGACGAGGTCTGAGGGCATCTGACGAGCCCGGAGGGTGTGCTAGCCAGGCAGATCCACCCGCAACGCCAGGTGCTCGTCCAGAATCCGGCGCAGCGCGGCGTCCATTGGATGGGCGGATGCAAGGTCGCGGTCAAATTGGCTGTCTACCACGACTACCGCGCCCTCACGCAGTTCGACGCTGTCCACCTGGTCGACGAACGGTTCGAACAACGCGGACGGCGTGGCCAAGTAACACAGCGCCCGACGCGACTCGTTCGACCCGGCGGCATACATCAGTCCGTGCTGGGTGATCACAAAGATTTCCGAGGTGATCCTGGCGTTCGGAGTCTCGGCTTCGGCCCACGCCGTTGCGGCGCACCGAGTCTGTGCCAATTTGTCGGGGATGTCGTCCGTCAGCGTGAGTAACCGGTCGACGAGTGCGCCACCCATTCGCGGATACGCGTCGATGGCCGGTCCGAAGTACCGCCGGAAGATCTCGCCGAAGAAGTCGTACCTTTGCTCGCTCATCGCAGCTCCCCGGGTTTCAGGCGGACACATCAATTGTGCGCCTGCACCGTCGGCTTAGCACGAATTTGGCCAGGACGGCCGCCTCTCCGAGCGCCAACACGGCGTCCAGCACGTCGGTCTCCGGCCTGACGGGTTGCAATGATGGGTACATGCGGTCGGCAGCGAGCTTCACGGCGCGGGTGCTGGGGGCGCGGTCGATGCTGTTGTCCTCACTGCACGGCTACCGATCGTCGTGGGTGATTGGCGACCTGGTCGCAGCGCTGACGTTGCTGGCGATCGCGGTGCCTGAGCAATTAGCCACCGCCCGGCTGGCCGGCATGCCGCCGATCACCGGCTTCTACGCGTTTGTCGCGGGCAGCGTGATGTTCGCGCTGTTGGGCTCCAACCCGCAGATGTCGGTCGGCGCCGATTCGACCATCGCCCCGCTATTTGCCGTCGGCATCGCCGCCGTGGTGTCGGCCGTCGCCCCTGGCTACGTGTGGTTGATCGGAATCCTCGCGGTGACAGTCGGTGTGGTGGTGGCTCTGGTTGGACTACTGCGGCTCGGGTGGGTCGCCGAGTTTCTGTCGGCGCCGATCATCAGCGGATTCCTTGGCGGGGTTGCGATCATCATCGTGGTACACCAGCTACCTGATCTGCTCGGCCTGCCCGGCGCCAGCGGCAGCACACTGCACCGGGTGGGTGTCACGCTCAGCGGCCTGCATTCGATCAACGGGTGGGCGCTGGGCATCGGGGTCGGCGTGTTCATCATCGTGGTCGTCGCCGAACGCATCGATCGCCGGCTTCCGGGGGCGTTCGTCGGGCTGATCGGCTCGACGATCCTCGTCGCCGCGATGAAGCTGCACGCCCATGGGGTAATGGTGTTGGGTGCGGTGGCCCACGGCGCGCCGCACCTCGGGCTGCACGGGCTGTCCTGGTCGGCGTTGGGTCCGGTGGCGCCGATCGCCGGCGTGGTCGCCCTGGTGATTGTCAGCCAGACGGCGGCGACGACCCGCGCGTTCGCCGACCAGGGTGCATATGAGGTGGACGTCAATCGCGACTTCCTCGGCGTCGGAGCCGGCAATATCGTCGCCGGCCTGGTCGGCGCCTTTCCCGTGAACGCAAGCCCGCCGCGAACCGCCGCCGTGGTCTCGGCCGCCGGGCGGACCCAGGTGGCCGAACTGGCTGCTGCCGGGGCCCTGGTCCTGTTGATCCCTGCCGTCGCGCTGCTCGAGGACCTGCCCTTGGCCACTCTGGCGGCGATCCTGATCTTCATCGCAACCCGCATCGTGCCCATTCGCGATCTCGTCGACATCGCCCGCTACGACCGTTTCGAATTCGGACTGGCTCTGATCACTCTGCTCACGGTCGCACTCGTCGGCGTCGAGCAGGGCATCACCGTCGCGGTCGCGCTGGCCATCCTCGACCGCACCCGCCTCACCGCCCGCCCGCACCTGCACGTGCTGGGCCGCATCCCCTCGACCACCAGTTGGGCCCCGCTCGACGGCAGCGAACACGCCATCGCGATTCCCGGGGTCCTCGTGGTGCTGTTCTCGACACCCCTCTGGTATGCCAACGCCGGTCGTTTCAGAACCGACTTGACTGCAGCGGTCGACCACGCAGGTCACTCACTTGGGCTCGTCGTACTCGACGCGATGGGAATGACTGACCTCGATTACACCGGAGCCCGGACATTACGCGAGATGCTCGAACACCTGGACCACAGTGAGGTGTCTTTTGCGATGGCAAGGACCAATAAGACGGTCCGCGCCGCCTTGGCTCGGAGCGGCCTGCTGGCGCGGATCGGCGAGGACCACTTGTTCGCCTCCGTCGGCGAAGCAGTCAACGCTTTGCACCCCTGAGCCGCCAGCGCTAACGCGGTACCGACAAGAACTCCAGCGATCGGCTGAGGTTGTGTTGCGCAGGGCTGGTCAGTCCCAGCTGGAGTTCCCACTCGTAGCCGCGGATCGCCAGCAGGTAGGCCTCCGGAAGGTGTTCGAAGCACTGCTGGGTGGTCGCGAGGATCGCCGGCACTGAGAGTGCGTGCGAGGTGAAGCTGAAGTCCAGTCTCGGCTCCGGAAGGCTCAGGTTAAACGATTCGACCCCAGGGTCTTTGGTGGCATCCACGAACAGAACTCGGGTGTATCGGCTGATCAGATCCGCGTCTTCGAGACTCAGCTGATAGGTACGGCGCAGGCGTGCGCGAGGCCGAGGATGGATCTGCTCGAGCCGGTCGATGAAGGCCCAGCCCAATCCGTCGTCCTGACGTCCGTCGTTACCGATGCCATAGATCAGCGACGTGGAGTTGTCGAAGAGCCCGAACGTGACACGGTGCGGTTCAGCGCGCACGCTCATCGAGCACCCGCCCCTTTGCGTCCACAACGGTAACTATCAACGGCATCTGCCCGAGGGCGTGGGTGGCGCAGCTCAGGCAGGGATCATAGGCGCGGATGCCCACCTCGATGGCGTTCATCATGCCCTCGGTGATCTCAGCCTGGCCGCCGAGATAGTCCTCGGCGACGCTGCGTACCGTCCGGTTGAGCACCTGGTTGTTCTGCGTAGTCGCCACGATCAGGTTGGCAAAGGTGATATTGCCTTCGCGATCGGCGCGATAGTGGTGCAGAAGGGTCCCCCGGGGGGCTTCCACCACACCGACCCCGTCCCCGGTCCAGGCATCGGCGCCGGGCGACACCACCAGGTCATCCTTTTGCAGGTCGGGGTCGTTGAGTAGATCCCTGACAACCTCTGCGGCGTGGATGATTTCGATGGTGCGCGCCCAATTGGTGTGCAGCGTAATGTTATTGGCGCGCCCGCCGGTGTAAGCGTGGAACTTCTCCAGCGCTTCGGCGGCGATGGGAGTGGACAGGCTCCGGGTGACGTTGAGGCGGGCCAGTGGGCCGACCCGCACCGAGCCCGCGTCGCGGCCAAGATCGGTGAGGAACGGGAACTTCATATAGGTCCACTTCTCGACCCCCTCGGAGAAGTGGTCGAGATAGTCGCGGTAGTCGAACTCGCGTACGAGCTTCTTCTGCTCGTCGACGACCCTGAGTCGCCCGTCGTAATAATCGACGTTGCCGTCATCGTCCACCAGACACATGTTCAGCGCCGACACGTTGGCGAAGCCGTCGACTTGGGCACGATGCTCGTCGTGGAAGTCGTAGAACATCTGCAGACCCAACTGAGCGTCGTCGATGACCTCGTCGATGGAGGACAATCCGTCATCGCCGCGCAGGAATCGGTCGACGTCGGCGGCCGTGAGGCTTTTGTTGACACCGCCGGGCACCGCGGAGAGGCCGTGCATGCGTTTTCCGAAGACGGCGGCGATGACCTCTTGGCCCCACTTACGCAGCCGGACAACGCGTTTGACGAGACCAGGATTGGCCTCGATCAGTCCGATGAAGTTGCGCTGCTCGGGTGCGGCGTCGATCCCGAACATCATCTCCGGCACCACCAAGTAGAAGTAGGCGGTGACGTGTGATTGCAGCATTTGTGCGTAGTGACCCAGCCGGCGCATCTTGATTGCGGTCGGGGTGAGATAAGTGCCCGACGCCGGCCCGACGCCGATCATCTCGTCGAGGGCCTTGGCCCCGCCAAGGTGGTGGCTGACGAAGCAGATCCCGCAGATCCGCTGCATGAGAACTGGCGCTTCCCAGTACGGGTGGCCCTGGATGAACTTCTCATAGCCGCGGAACTCCACCACGTGCAGCTTGGCGTCGATCACGTTGCGGTCGTCGTCAAGTTCGATGACCACCTTTCCGTGTCCTTCGATTCGGGTGACCGGATCGATCACGAGCGTTGTTGCCACAGCGGCCATTCCCCGATCAGTCGAAATGGTTGAGAGACTTGGGCAGATTCACCGGACGCCCGTTGACAAGGTCTTCCAAAACGTCGAGGATCGCGTCCGCCCCCGGGGGGCAGCCCGGGATGAAGTAGTCCATCTGCACGACCTCGTGGCACGGGTACACGTTGTTGGTGAGGACGGGGATCCGATTGTGATAGGGGACAACCGGGCTCGCGGCAGGCGGCGCCGTCGGGGAGTTTGTATAAGCCTCCGCTAGACAATCCTTGAGCCCCACCAGATTACGCAACGCCGGGACACCACCCCAAATCGCGCAGGCGCCGACCGAGATCAGAACATCGCAGTTGTCCCTGAAATGCCGCAGCGTCTCGATATTGTCCTCGTTGGCGACCCCGCCCTCGATGAATCCGATCGCGCACCGCTCCGGAATGCGCTTGATGTCGGTGAACGACGACCGCAGGATGGTGATCTTGTCCAACAGGGCGATCATCCGCTCGTCGATGTCGAGCAACGACAAGCTACATCCCCAACAGCCGCACAGGCTGATCATCGAGACCTTGATCTTCCCGGCGCGCTTGGCGGCCAGTTCCGGGTCGAGCGGGGTGGCCGGAAGTTCGTGCGAGGCAAACTCGTTGGGGTTCGACGAGGTCACGTTTCATGCCTCCGCGATGGTTCGAGCGCTCGGTCTTTCACCGATTCGACGTCGTAGCGCCGCTCGCCGATAGGCTCGTCATACCCCACCCCTTTTTCGAGAATCGTTCCAACCGGGCAGATGTCGACCGCCTCACGGACCTGCTCGGGGGGCATCTGGTTGGCCAGTTCGACGTCGATCTCAATGCGGGCATCAGCTCCGCGACCGCTGATGCTGAAGATCTTCTTGCCTGTCGCGCGATCCCGGACGAACTCCACGCAACGCTGGCAGAAGATGCAGCGGTCGCGCTCCAGCCAGATCCTGTCCGCCGCATGGTCGGCAACCCGCTCGGGGAACTGGTATGGGAAGCGGGACACCATCATGTCCACCTCGTAGCCGACCGCCTGCAGCGTGCACCGGCCGGCCTTTTCACAGCTGGGGCAGTTGTGGTTGCCCTCGGAGAACAGCAACTCCACCAACGCTTTACGCGCATCGGTGGTCTCCGGGTCGTTGACCTCCACCCGCATCCCATCGCTGACCTGGACCGCACAGGCGGGGGCGACCGCGCCGTTGACCTTGACCGAGCACACTCGGCAGGTGCCCAGGACAGGATGCTCGGGCAGATAGCACAAGGTCGGGATGTAGACGCCCGCCTCCGCGGCGACGTCGACGAGCGTCCTGCCCTCCTCGCAGGTGACGGTCTTGCCGTCGATCTCGATCCGGATGGTCACGGCGACTCCCGGGGTGCCAGCGCGGCAACAGCTTGGGCGTAGCCAGTCAGCTCAGCCTCTGGGTCGAAGGACGGCAGCAGGTCGCCGTTGCGCTCACGAAGTCGGGCCGAATAGATTTCCGGGAACTTGTTCAGCGTGCTCAGGATGGGGTTGGGCGAGGTGGCGCCGAGCCCGCACCGGCTGGTGTGCGCGACGATCCCACCCCAGGCAACCATGTCGTCGAGATCAGATCGGACCGCCCGACCCGCGGCCACCAGCCCGATCTTCTGCCGCAGCATCACGTTGCCCGCACGACACGGCACACAGATGCCGCAGGACTCGTCGACGAAGAACTGCATGAAGTCCCCGACGATGTCGATCAGATCGCGGTCGTGATTGAACACCATGAAAGAGCCGTTGCAGGACAGATCGTCGTAGGCAAGCCTGCGGTCAGCGTCGGCGGCCACCGAGAGCATCTCCCCAGACGGGCCGCTGATCTGTACGGCCCGCGGGTTGTCGGCGCCGACCATGTCGAGCACCTGACGCAACGTCACCCCCCACTCCGCCTCGTAGATCCCGGGAGCGGCGCAGTCGCCGGCGACGCTGAGCAGCCGGGTGCCGGTTGATCCCGGCACACCCATTGCCGCGAACCACTCGGCACCCTCCTGCATGATCCGGGTCACCGCGGCGAAGGTCTCGACGTTGTTCACCACCGTTGGCTTGCCCAGGAACCCGTGCTCGACCGGGAAAGGCGGCTTGAGTCGCGGCGTTCCCCGCTTACCCTCGCAGGACTCGAGGAGCGCGGTCTCGTCGCCGCAGATGTAGGCACCGGCACCCAACTGGATGCGGATCTCGAACCCGTCGCCGAGCACTCCATCCTCGCGTAGTTCCACCAGCTGCCGGGCGAGGTAATCGCGCAGATACGCATACTCTGCGCGAAGGTAGAGGATGCCGTTGCGGGCCCCAACGCCGTGGGCCGCGATCGCCATGCCCACGAATACCTGCTTGGGCGCATACGTCAGCAGCGCCCGGTCCTTGAAGGTCCCGGGCTCGCCTTCGTCGGCGTTGCAGATGATGTATTTCTCGTCGCCGGTGGCCGCACGGCAGAACTTCCACTTGGTGCCGGTCGGGAAACCCGCGCCGCCCAGCCCCCGCAGGCCGGACTCGGCGACGGTGGCGATCACGCGCTCGGGGGTCATCGCCAGGCAGCGGTGTCGCAAAGCGCTGTAATCGGTGTCGCCGCAGAAGAACACCGGCCCCGCGGTATGCACGGTGGTGCGTGTCAGCGCGTCGACGTATGCCACATCGTCGCGTGACAGCCCAGCCGGATTGGCGATCTGCGCCGCAGACTCACCTCTCTTCAGTCCCTCGATGATCTCGCCGACCGAAGCCGGTGACAGGTCTGTGAAGGCGACACCGTCGATGAGCATCGCCGGTTCGTGGTCGCTCAACCCGATGCACGCGGTTTCGAACAACCCGAAGTCGTCCGACCCGGGGCCGCCGAATCGTGTCCCGGTCTCGACTTCCAGGGCCTGATACACCTCGCGGTGGCCCTGCATCTTCGCAATGACGTTGTTGCTCAGATAAATTCGGTGACGGCCCGACGGCGTGGTGTGGAAGAAATGGTAGAACGTCGCAGTCTCCAGAACATCCTCGACGGACAGCCCGAGCCAATCGGCGATCCCGGCGGCGGATTCGCCTGAGATGTAGCCGGATTCGCGTTGCACATCCCACAAGATGTCGATGAGCCCAGCACGGTCACGGACGTGCCGATTGAGAATCGTCGCGATACCGGAAGTCATCGTTGCTGCACCACCCTGTCACTCAGAGTATCGGGCTGCCGGTGCTGTTGGCTTGTTGTAGCGCGCTGACGTAGTCCCAGCGTTCGCGGGAGCTTTCGTCGGCGTCAAGGGATACCGCGACCAGCCCACGCAGTTCCTCGACGGTGGTGTATCCCTTGCGCCTCATCCAGTCACGCAAGCCGTCGAGCAGTACCGCCGCGTGTTCCGGTCCGTGGCGCAGCAGTGCCGACGCGGTCATCACCACATCCGCACCGGCGAGCAGGTACTTGATCAGCTCCGTGGCGCTCTCGACGCCGGTGGTCGCGGCCAGCGACGCACCGACCCGTCCACGCAGTAACGCAATCCAGGTCAGCGGCAATCGAATCTCTGCCGGAGTCGACAATGACACCGCGCGCACCACGGTGAGAGTCTCGGGGTCGATGTCGGGCTGCAGGAATCGATTGAACAGAACGAGCGCGTCCGCACCGGCCTCGTCCAGGCGCCGTGCCATTTCCCCGGTCGCGCTGAAGTACGGGCTGAGCTTCACCGCCACCGGGACGGTCACCGCGTCCTTGACCCGCGCCAAGATGTCGAGGTGACGCTGCTCGACATCGCGGCCCTGGACGTGCGGATCGCCGGGCAGGTAGTAGATGTTCAATTCGATTGCGGCCGCACCACAATCCTGCATTGACCGGGCGTACCGGGCCCAACTGCCGGGCGTGCTGCCGTTGAGGCTGCCGATCACCGGAACCGAGACCGTGCCGGCCGCGCGTTCGAGCAGGCTCAGGTAGCGGCGCGGACCGTGGTCCTCGTCAGCGGCCTGCGGGAAGTAGCTCAGCGCTTCGGCGAAGCCTTCTGCGCCTGCATTGGCAAGACGTGAGTTCTGCTCGGCCTCGCGGCGCAGTTGCTCTTCGAACAGCGAGTAGAGCACGACCGCACCGACACCGGCGTCGTCGAGGCGCCGGATGCCGTCCACGGTCTGCGACAGCGGAGATGCCGCCGCCACCAAGGGATTACGCAATATCAAGCCCATGTAGCGAGTCGACAGGTCCATCAGCGTTCCCTGCGGGCGTCGGCGTGGAAGCGTTCGGGACCGCGGGAGGCCATCTCCTCGTAGACATTCCAGCGCTGGGAGTTGGCCTGTTCGGCTAGGCTCAGCAGCCGGTCATACTCGGCCGGATCAGCGTTGGCCAGTGAGCGGTACCGCAGTTCCCGGGTGCGGTAGTCGGCGAGCGGGATCCGCGGCCGGTGCGAATCGAGCAGGAACGGGTTCGCTCCGGCCGCCCGCAGCACCGGGTCATAGCGGAACAGCGGCCAGTGCCCGCTGGCCACGGCACGGTACTGCTGATCCATCCCCTGACGCATTTCGATGCCGTGCGCAATGCACTGGCTGTAGGCGATCACCAGCGAAGGTCCGTCGTACGCCTCCGCTTCGCGGAATGCCTGCAACGTCTGTTGCGGATCGGCGCCCATCGCGACCCTGGCGACGTAGATGTTTCCGTAGGCGATCGCCTGGAGAGCGAGATCCTTCAACGGCACTGTCTTGCCGGCGGCGGCAAACTTGGCCACCGCGCCCAGGGGGGTCGCCTTCGACATCTGGCCGCCGGTGTTGGAATACACCTCGGTGTCGAGCACCAGCACGTTGACGTTGCGCCCGCTGGCCAGGACGTGGTCGAGCCCGCCGGACCCGATGTCATACGCCCAGCCGTCACCGCCGACGATCCACACGCTGCGCCGGACCAGGTGATCGACCACGCTGCGCAGGTCACTGGTGATGGCGGGATCGAGGCTGTCCAGGCGACGCTGTAGCTCGGCCAACCGCTGCCGCTGCGCGTGCAACTCGGACTCCCGCAGCTGTGGGGCTTCGAGGATGGCGTCGACGAGTTCGGCGCCGACGGCGTCGCGCAATTCGGACAGCCGCCGTGCAGCCAGCCGCGTGTGCACGTCGGTGGCCAACCGGAAGCCGAGCCCGAATTCCGCGTTGTCCTCGAACAGCGAGTTGGACCACGCCGGCCCCCGGCCGTCGGCGTTGGTGGTCCACGGCGTGGTGGGCAGGTTGCCGCCGTAGATCGACGAGCAGCCGGTCGCGTTGGCAATCATCAGGCGGTCGCCGAAGAGCTGGGAGAGCAGCTTTAGGTAGGGCGTCTCGCCGCACCCCGCGCAGGCGCCGGAGAACTCGAATAGCGGCTCGAGGAACTGCGATCCGCGCACGGTGCCGAAGTCCACCCGGGACCGGTCGTTGGTCGGCAGGGTCTCGAAGAAGGCGATGTTGTCTCGCTCGGTGGCCAACCGCGGCTCGCCGGGAGCGAGATTGATCGCCTTGGTTCCGGTGGTGCCTGGAATGACCACCGGGCAAGCCTCCACACACAGCCCGCACCCCGTGCAGTCCTCGACGTACACCTGCAGCGAGTACCGGGCGTTGGGCAGCCCGACGGCGTCCAGCGGCGCCGAGTCGAATGTCTCTGGCGCGCTCGCCAGTTGGGACTGGTCGTAGTACTTCGACCGGATCACGCTGTGCGGGCAGACGAAGCTGCAGTTGCCGCACTGAATACAGCTCCCGGCATCCCAGACCGCGACCAGCTCGGAAATGTTGCGCTTCTCGTATGCGGTCGTGCCACTCGGGTAGCTGCCATCTACCGGAAGTGCGCTGACCGGCAGAGCATTTCCGCGTCCAGCCATCATCTCCGCGGTAACACTGCGGACGAATTCCGGCGCCGAGTCGGGCACGGTCGGTGCCGGTGTGCGCGTGGAGGTCACCTGGGCCGGCAACTCGATCCGGTGCAACCCGTCCAGCGCGGCGTCCACCGCGGCCAGCTCGCGCCGCAGCACGTCGGCGCCGCGGTCGCCGTACATCTTTTCGACCGATTCCTTGATGCGGGCGATGGCCTGCTCGCGGGGGAGCACCGCAGAGATCGCGAAGAAGCACGTCTGCAGCACGATGTTGATGCGTCCGGCAAGCCCGACATCCCGGGCGATCCGGCCGGCGTCGACGATGTACAGCGTCATTCGCTTGTCCAGGAGCTGTTGCTGGATGCTGCGCGGCAGTGCGTCCCATACCTTGTCCGGCTGATGCCGGCAGTTCAGCAGCAGTGTTGCGCCCGGCGCGGCTCGGCCCAGCACGTCGACCGTGTCGAGAAACCGGAATTGGTGGCAGCCAATGACATTGGCGCGAGTCACCAGATAAGGGGCCCGGATCGGGGCCGGCCCGAAGCGGAGATGCGACTCGGTCTGGGAACCCGACTTCTTCGAGTCGTAGACGAAATAGCCCTGGGCGTTCAACCCCTCTTCGGAACCCAGAATCTTGATCGTGTTCTTATTCGCGCTGACGGTTCCGTCCGAACCCAACCCGAAGAAGATCGCCCGCACTGTGTCAGGCGATTCGATGTCGAACGATGGGTCATAGTCGACACTCGTACCCGAGACGTCGTCGTCGATTCCGACGGTGAATCGTGGGCGCGGCTGCTCACGAGCGAGTTCGGCGAACACCCCGGCGACCATGGCGGGCGTGAATTCCTTGGAGGACAGTCCGTAACGTCCTCCCGTCACGCGCGGCATGACCAGACGCTCCCCGTCGGCACACGCCTCGGCCAGCGCCGCGAGAACGTCCAGATACAACGGCTCGCCGATCGACCCCGGCTCCTTGGTGCGGTCCAGAACGCCGACTGTACGCACCGTCGTCGGCAGCGCATCGAGGAACGCGCGGGTGGGAAACGGGCGATACAGCCGCATTTGCACCACCCCGACGCGCTCGCCACGTTCGGCGAGAGCGGCTACGGTTTGCACGACGGTCTGTCCGCCCGAGCCCATCACCACCAGCACCCGCTGCGCCTCCGGGTGCCCGGTGTAGTCGACGATGTGCGTCGTTCTGCCGGTGCGTTCGCCCAGACGCACCATCAGGTCCTCGACCACACCGGGAACCCTTGCGTAGAAGGGATTTACCGTTTCACGTGCCTGAAAGTAGATGTCCGGGTTCTGCGCGGTGCCGCGAATGAACGGGCGCTCCGGAGACAGCGCCCGTCCGCGATGTGCCCAGACCAACTCTTCGGGCACCAGCGCCCGCAGGTCGTCGTCCGACAGCGTCTCGATCGTGTTGAGTTCGTGCGAGGTTCGGAATCCGTCGAAGAAGTGCACGAACGGTACCCGGGTCATCAGCGTGGCCGCCTGCGCCACGAGGGCCAGGTCGTGTGCTTCCTGCACAGAGGCCGATGCGAGCAGCGCGAATCCGGTCTGCCGAACGGCCATCACGTCAGAATGGTCGCCGAAGATTGACAATCCCTGGGCGGCAATCGATCTGGCTGCCACGTTGATGACGGCTGCCGTCAGTTCACCGGCGATCTTGTACATGTTCGGGATCATCAGCAGTAGACCCTGCGACGAGGTGAAGGTCGTGGTCAACGCGCCGCTCTGCAGGGCGCCGTGCAGAGCGCCGGCCGCTCCGCCCTCGCTTTGCATCTCGACCACCGTCGGAACGGCGCCCCACACATTGGCCCGCCCCGCGCTGGACCATTGGTCGGCCAACTCGGCCATCGGCGATGACGGTGTGATCGGGTAGATGCAACACACTTCGTTGAGTCGGTAGGCGACCGAAACGGCGGCCTCGTTGCCATCCACCGTGGCGCGTGTCATTTCGGCTCCGGGAACATCTCGATGGCATGCACCGGGCACTGATCGAAGCAGACGGCGCAGCCCGTGCACCGGTCGTAGTCGAACTTGTAGCGGTGCCCGACGCCGAGTTTGATTACCGCGTCCTCCGGGCAGGCGCCCAGGCAGCCGTCGCATTCGAAGCAGTTGCCGCACGAAAGGCAACGTCCCGCCTCGTAGGTCGCCTCGCCGGCGGACAAACCGCCGACAACTTCCTCGAAAGTCTTTACGCGCCTATCGGGCTCGAGTTCGGGCTGCTGACGCCGCGCGGCATCGCCGAAGAACCAGAGGTGCAGCGAGTCGAACGTCGCCGTCGGGTGTTTGGCCGAGGGTGCGCCCGTCGCGTTGTGCAACCAGGCGTCGATGTGGTGCGCCGCCTTCTTCCCATGCCCGACACCGACTGTGACGGTGCGCTCACTGGGCACCATGTCGCCGCCGGCGAACACGCCCGGGCAGCCCGTCATCAATGATTCCGAGACGCGCACGCTGCCGTCGTTGTCGAACTCAACTCCCGGCAATGTCCGCATGAACGCCGATTCCGTCTCCTGGCCGAGCGCCATGATCAGTGTGTCGGCGGCCAGCGTCTCGAAGCGTCCGGTCGGTCGTGGATAGCCCGAGGCGTCGAGTTCCATTACCTCAACTTGTAATTCGGGACCGTCGAAGGCGCTGATGGTGCGCAGCCAGTTGATGCGAACGCCCTCGCGTTCGGCGTCCTGGGCTTCTTCCTCGTGGGCGGGCATCTGCTCGCGAGTGCGGCGGTAGACGATGACCGCGTCCTCGGCACCGAGGCGGCGGGCCACGCGGGCGGCGTCCATCGCGGTGTTGCCGCCGCCGTAGACGGCCACGTGGCGGCCGATCGCCGGCTTCTCCCCGGAGGCGACGTTGCGCAGAAAGGACACCGCGTCCACCATCGTGCCGGCGTCGCGGGCGGGAATGTCGACCCGTTTGGCCAGATGCGCACCGACGGCGACGAACACCGCGTCGAAGCCGCCCTCGTCCCGTTCGGCCGCAAGGTCATCGACCCGGTGATCGCTGGTCAACCGGACACCCATCGCCGCGATCCGGTTCAACTCGATATCCAGCACGTCACGGGGCAGTCGGTAGCCCGGGATGCCGTAGCGCATCATGCCGCCGGGCGCGGCACCGGCGTCGCGGATCTCCACCTCGTGGCCGAGGCGGGTCAGATGGTAGGCGGCGGACAGTCCGCTGGGCCCCGCGCCGATGACCAGGACTCGCCGGCCGGTGCGGGCAGCCGGCGGTTCGAAGGTCCAACCGCGCTCGGCAGCAAGGTCACCGAGGAACCGCTCTACCGAATGGATCGATACGGAGCTGTCGAGATGGGCACGGTTGCAGACGGTTTCACACGGGTGGTAGCACACCCGTCCGTGGATCGCCGCGAATGGGTTGTCCGCGACGAGTTGACGCCAAGCCTGCTCGTGCCGGCCGGCGGTGGCGTGGGCAAGCCAAGCTTGGATGTTCTCGCCGGCAGGACAACCGGCATTGCAGGGGGGTAGCAAATCGACGTAAACAGGTCGGCGCTGGCGCACCGGTCCGGCCCGAGGCTGGCCGTGCGCCAAGTCCGCAAGCGGCGTGAGGTCACCGGAGGTCGCCGCCGCGGGCCAATGGAATCCGCCGCTCGTCATTGCGCTGATACGAGCTGTTTCTCCACTTGGAGGACCTGACGGGTGGTCTTGATCACCGTGTCGGGGTTGAGGCTCATCGACTCGATGCCGACCCGGACCAAGAACTCGGCCATGTCCGGGTAGTCCGAAGGCGCTTGTCCACACAGGCCCGAGTGAATTCCGTTGCGGCGACAGCCCTCAACGGCCATGCGAATCATCTCCTTGACGCCCTCGTCGCGTTCGTCGTAGTCGAACGCCACGATCTCGCTGTCACGATCGACGCCCAGGGTGAGCTGAGTCAGATCGTTGGAGCCGATGGAGAAGCCGTCGAAACGCTTGGCGAATTCGTCGATGAGGATCACGTTGTTGGGTATCTCGCACATCGCGTACACCTTGAGTCCGTTCTCGCCACGGCGCAGACCGAGGTCGGCCATCGTCTGCAGGACGAGGTCCGCCTCAGCGATTCGGCGCACGAACGGGAGCATGAGGATGACGTTCGTCAGACCCATGTCTTCGCGTACCCGCCGCATCGCGCGGCATTCCAGCGCGAAGCCCTCGGCGTAGGCGGGATGCGCGTAACGCGACGCGCCTCGGAAACCGAGCATCGGGTTGCTTTCGGTCGGCTCGAAGGCCGCTCCGCCGACCAGGCTTGCGTACTCGTTGGTCTTGAAGTCCGACATCCGTACCACCACGGGCTTGGGCCAGAAGGCGGCAGCGATGGTGCCGATTCCTTCCGATAGACGCTGCACGAAAAAGGCGCTCCCGTCGGGATAGTCGCGCGTGAGCCGATCGATCGTCTTGCGCGCCTCGGGGTCGTCAACCTTCTCGGGGTGCAGCAGGGCCTGCGGGTGGACGCGGATGTCCTCGCTGATGATGAACTCCATCCGGGCCAGTCCCACGCCGTCGTTCGGCAGGAACGACGTCTTGAAGGCCAGCGCGGGGTTCCCGAGGTTGATCATGATCTGGGTGCGCGGGCGCGCCAGATCCGCCACCTCACTGCGGTCCACGTGGAAGCCGAGTTCGCCCCGGTACACGCGACCCGATTCGCCGTCGGCACAGGACACCGTCACGGTTTCGCCGTCGGGCACGCACGTGGTTCCGTCGCCGGTGCCGACCACGGCGGGGATGCCGAGCTCGCGAGCGATGATCGACGCGTGGCAGGTGCGACCGCCGCGGTTGGTGATGATCGCCGCGGCCGACTTCATGATCGGCTCCCAGTCGGGGGTGGTGGTGTCGGCGACGAGTACCTCGCCGGGCCTGAACTCGGATAGGTGCTCGGGGTTATGGATTCGTCTTGCGACGCCCGTGGCGATCCGGTCGCCGACCGCGCGGCCCTCAGTGATCAGCTCACCGCGACCCTCGAGCACGTAGGTTTCCAGCGTCGTTGCGGTGTGCTGGGAGGCCACCGTCTCAGGGCGGGCTTGAACGATGTAGAGCTTTCCGTCCAGACCGTCCTTGGCCCACTCCATGTCCATCGGCCGCCCGTAGTGCGCCTCGATGGTGCACGCGTAGCCGGCCAGTTCCAGGACGTCCTCATCGGTGATGCAGAACCGGGCACGGTCGGACTTCGGTGTCGGGACGTTTCGCACCGTGCTCTTCGTGTCACCCTCGACGAGGATCATCTTCACCGCCTTGTCGCCGACGCGACGGCGCAACACGGCGCGGTGGCCGGCTAGATAGGTCGGCTTGTGGACGTAGAACTCGTCGGGGTCGACGGCGCCCTGAACCACATTCTCGCCGAGGCCGTAGTCGCCCGTCACCAAGACTGCATCGCGAAACCCCGACTCGGTGTCGATGGAGAACATCACGCCGGACGAAGCGATATCGGAGCGCACCATCTTCATCACGCCGATCGACAGGGACACCTTGAATTGATCGAAGCCCTGATCGAGTCGGTAATGGATGGCGCGATCGGTGAACAGGCTGGCGAAACAACGCCGACACGTGTCGAGCAGACTCTGCTCGCCTTTGATGTTGAGATACGAATCCTGTTGGCCGGCGAAGCTCGCCGTCGGCAGGTCCTCAGCGGTCGCCGAGCTCCGCACAGCGAGGCTCACCTCCTCGCCGTACTCCTCTTGGAGCTTGCGATAGGCATCCAGAATCTCGGCGGCCAGATCGTCGGGGAGCCCGGCGCCGTAGACGATCTCACGCGCGCGCTTGCCTTTACGCGCCAGCGCGGCGACGTCGGCGGGGTCCAGCTCGTCGAGCTCGGCATGCAAGCGGTCCCAGGCGCCGGCCTCGTCCAACATGTAGCGATAAGCCTCGGCGGTGATCGCGAATCCGTGCGGGACGCGGACGCCCTGCCCGGACAGCTTCTGGAACATCTCGCCCAGCGACGCGTTCTTTCCGCCGACGAGCGGCACGTCGTCGATGCCGAACTCCTCAAAAAAGCGGACGTACCGGGATGTGGTCATGACTTGTCCTCTCGTAGCGCATTAAGCTTTCGTCCGCATTCGTTGCCCGACAACGCCATTCGTCGTGGCGGCACAGAAACGATCGATACGTTCGGTGTGGCGGTTCGTTGCCGTATGGCCGATAACGCCACAACTGCCAAGCTCCCACGACGGCACGTGCCATGCCAGGGCCGAAGGTCACTGGACTGGGTAACCGCGCTGCGGCAGCTGGCATTGGACATCCGGTCAGCCTGGAAATCGGACCGTGGTCCCGGGCATGAGTCGCACCACCCGACCATGGCATTCCACGTCGACGCCGGCAGCATCGCGCGGATCGACACTGATCATCACGCCCTTCCCGCTGACGCGCAGGTGCAGGTGCAGACCGCGGTAGTGGATCGGGAATGCCAGCACGCCAAGCGTTTCCGGCCAGTACGGGGAGAGGATGATGCGGCCGGACCGGGTCTCCATTCCGGTGAAGCATCGCTGCATGAGGTCGACGGTGCCCGCCATGGCCGCCAGGTGGATGCCTTCGGACGTGGTGCCGCCCTGGATGTCGGAGACGTCGGATTTGAGCGCTTGCTGGAAGAACTCCATGGCACGATCACGATTGGCCCGGGCGAGCACCCAGGTGTGCACCACACCGCTCAGCGTCGACCCATGCGATGTGCGAGCCAGGTAGTAGTCCACCATTTCCGGGATCTTGTCGGGCATGAAGCGGTAGCCGAGCCGTTCGAGCAACTCACACAACTCCGTTGCCGACATCAGGTAGAGCAGCATGAGGACGTCGGCCTGCTTGGAAGCCTTGTATCGGTTCACGTCGTCGTTCTCCGCCTCGAGGATGCGGTCGAGGCGCTGGATATTGCCGTACCGCTGCCGGTAAGCGTCCCAATCCAGGTCTTCCAGGTTGCTGTATCCCTCGAACTGGCTGATGAGTCCGTCGTGGAACGGGACGAACATCCGTCGACTCACTTCTTCCCAGTGCGCCAGTTCGTCATTGCGCAGTCCGAGCGTCTCCATCAAGTCGAGTCGGTTCGGCAGCGGTAGCAGTTTCAGTGCGTCGAGGGCACGCATGATCACCCAGACCGCCATCACATTCGTGTATGCGTTGTTGTCGATGCCGTCGTAAGGAGCGTCGGGGTAGCCCGAGTGGAATTCGTCGGGCCCGATGACGCCTCGGATGCTGTAGCGTTCGCGTTCCTCGTCGTAGCTCGCCCTGCTCACCCAGAAGCGCGCGATCTCGGCCAGCATCTCCGCGCCGTAGTCGATCAGGTAGGCAAGGTCGCCGGTGACCTGATAGAACTTCCACGAGCTGTAGGCGACGGCAATGCCGATGTGGTGCGCCCGCGCACTCGAGTCGGGATTCCACCGGCCGCTGCGCGGATTGAGGTGCAGGCGTTGGCTTTCCTCGCGTCCGTCGCTGCCGGATTGCCAGGGGTACATCGCACCGCGGTAGCCCGCCGCCTTGGCGGCCTGACGCGCCTCGGCCAGACGGCGGTAGCGGTATCCCAGGAGCGACCGGGTGACCATGGGCAGCCGCAAGTTGAGGACCGGGAAGATGAACAACTCGTCCCAGAAGATGTGCCCGCGATACGCCTCACCGTGCAGTCCGCGCGCGGGCACCCCGACATCGAGGTCTGCACTGTTGGGTGAGACCGTTTGCAGCAGGTGCAGGAGATGCAATCGCAGGATGCGCGATTCGTCGGTGAAATCCTCGAACTCGATGGACAGGCGCTCCCACAGATGTGCCCATTCATTCAGGTGCCCATCGCGCAACTCGGCGAACCGACCGAGCCGGCTCAGCCAACGCTGGGCATCGACAGCGGGTTCGGACGTTGCGACATCGCGCCCGGTGAACAGGGTCACGATCTTCTCCACCGTCACCGCGTCCCCGATTGAGAGCCGGACTGCGATGTCGTGACCGATTTCCGTGTCCTGGTCGAATAGGCGATAAGTCGCCGGGACTGGGGAGCCGTCGCGCCACGCGGTGCTGCGCGCCGCCATCGCAATGGGAATGCGCGACTGAGTCGTCTGTACCAACAGCAGTACAGAGTGGTCATCGATCTCCCGCTTTTCCTCTAACCGAAGATGATCGTTGGCCAAATCGCGATACCGCTCGACGAGCGAGTTCGTGACGTTGCCGTCGAGCGTCGATCGAATCTCGATCGTCCCCGACCAATCCTCGGCGACGATCGTCGTCTGCAGTGCAGCGACGTGGGGCATGTGCATCGCGGCGAATCGTTGCTGGGTAAGTGAACTGGTGCGTCCGGCGTCATCACGGAAACGCACCTGTCTCGTCAGTACCGCGCCGCGAAGGTCGAAGCTCTGCCGGTAGGACAGCACGCTGACCGCGTCGATGTCGAACCAGCTCCCGCCGTCGACCCGGAAGGTCAGGGCAAGCCAGTTAGGCAGGTTGACCAAACTCTCGTTGTCGATTGCCGTGCCCGATACGTCGTCGACGAGTCGGTTGTAAACCCCCGCCGCATAGGTGCCCGGATAGTGCACCTGGTCGGCCTTCGATTCGGGCGCCGCGCCCCGAGTGGCGAAGTAGCCATTTCCCACCGTGCACAACGACTCATGAAGTTTCTCGCTCTGCGGGTCATACCCGTCAAGGGTGAAATCCCAGGCCTTGTTCGACGTCTGATGCTTGTTCGCCAGCCAATTCGACCCGCGCTGGACGAACTCGCGCACCTGATCGGGACTCTGCAGAGCGAAACGGGCGGCCGTCTTGCGGTCGCTGTCCTCGTCGTGGCGTACGACAATCCCGATGCCGTCGAATTGAACTGCGTCGAAAGCGTCTTCGTCGGTGAGGTCGTCGCCGATGTAGATCGGCAGCAGGCAACCCTCGGCGTCGATGCGATCCCGAATCCAGGCCAGCGTGGTTCCCTTGTCCCAGTCGATGTCGGGCCGCAACTCGACGAGCATGCGCCCGTTGGTCACGCGCAGGCCATCGCGCTGTCCGAGTTTATGTGTGGCAGAGACGATCTCGCTGATGTTCTCCGGTGCGACCTGGCGGTAGTGAACCGCGACCGCGAAGCGCTTGTGTTCCACGCGTACTCCGGGAATATCCGCCAGGATCTGGCTCAACTCGGCCGCCGCGCACTCGAGGACGTCGATGGCGGCAGCGGCGGCTTCGTTTCGGTGATACGTGCCGTCCGGTCCCGTCAACTCAAAGCCGTGGCTGCCTGCGTACCAGATGCCCGGTATCGCTACCCGAGCTTGGATGTCGGCGAGGTCGCGACCGCTCAGGATCGCGACGGGGCACTGCGACGCCAGACTCTGCAGCGCTTCGGCCGCTCCGTCGACGAGGGTGGCGGCGTCGGGTTCGGCGACGATGGGTGACAGCGTTCCGTCGTAGTCGAGAAACAACATCGGCTCACGGGCGCCCAGCACACCGATGATCTGGCCGTATGACTCCACCGCATCGGGCAGCGCAGAGATCCGTCTGTCGCCCACCCGCACAGCGACGTCCTCCAGGTCAGCAACCACCACGTCGGCGCCGCATCCGAGTAGTCGGTCGCGATTCCCGGCGCTGTCGACACCGATCACAAGCGCGAAACCGTCGTGCTGGGCCGCCGCTATCCCGGCACCGGCGCCGTCGACGACGACAGACCGTTGCGGCCGCACACCGAGTTGGCGTGCGGCTGTTACGAGGGCGGCGGCAGCGATGTCGTCGACGAAGACACCGAAAAGGTCATCAATCCCTGCGGATTTCACCAGCTGCCGACCGTCCGGGCGCGCCGCGTAGCCGGCCGTCGCAACGCCGACGTCAAGCAACTTTCGCACCAGGTTGACCGTCGACTCGAGCAGAGCACCATCAGTCTCGGTCAACACAGCGTCGAGGTTGAAGATGACGGCGTCGTGGTAGCGCGGGTCGACGGTGACCGGCAGCGTCATGGCGATGTCTTTCCTTGAACGGACAACCGCTTATCGCGGTCGAGATCTATAGGGTCGGCGACGATCTCGAAGAACCGCTCGACGTCTTCCCGGGCGCAGTGCGCGGTGCCGGGAGTCAGCAACATGGCCGAACCCGCAGCGATGCCCAGTCGCACCGCCTTGTCGAGTGGCCAGCCGCGCTTCAGGCCGACGGTGATGCCGGCGGTCATGGCGTCCCCGGCGCCCACACCGCTGCCGGACGGTACCTGCACTGCCGAATAACGTTGGCCGCCATGCGGTGTGGCGAGTAAAGCGCCGTCGGCGCCAAGTGACACGACGACGAATTGAGCGCAGCCGCGGTCAATGAGTTCGTGCGCCGCGGCGAGTTGTTCCGACTCGCTGATGAGCTCTCGTCCGACACACTCGCGCAGTTCTCGCACGCTGGGCTTGAGCAGAAAGACGCCCGAGGAGATATGTCGCAGTCCACCGCCGGACGTGTCGAGGATCAGCGGCGCACCGCGCTCGCGACAGATGTCGGCGACCCGCTGGTAGAAGTCGGAAGGCACCCCGGGCGGCAGGCTACCGCTCGCGACGACGAAGTCCGCGGATCCTGCTGCGGCACTGAGAGTCTCGAGGCACGCAGCCTGCTCGGCATCAGTGAGCCGCGGGCCCGGCAGCACGAACCGGTACTGCTTGCCGGTACAGCGCTCATCGACGGTGAAGCTTTCCCTGGTGGAGTGGGCCACAGGTATGCGCTGCACCGGAACCCCTGAGTCAGCGACAAGATCCGTCACCTTGTCGCCGGCGTGGCCGCCGGCGGGAAAGAGCGCCGATACCGACTCGCCGAGCACATGCACGATTCGCGCGACGTTGATCCCGCCGCCGCCGGGATCGTAGCGGGGCAGCCCGCATCGCATTTTGTCGGTGGGGATGACCTGATCGGTGTCCGTGGTGATGTCGAGCGCCGGATTCATCGTCAGGGTGACGATTGTGGATGCCGTCGGTGTTTTCATCTCTGCGACACCAGATTCGGCGCTTGGCGGTATAGGGCGGCACCTGCGGTGACACCGGCGCCGACGGCGACGAGCAGAATGCGGGCGCCGGGCGAGAGTTCTTCGGCCGCACCACTCAGTGCCGACACCAGCGAGGCGGTGTGCATGCGCTCGTCGTCGGCGACGGTGATCCGTTCCACCGGGATTCCGAGTTTGGCGGCCAGTGCCGCGCGATAGCCGGGCCGGGCCGGCGAGGCGACGATCATGTCGACGTCGGAAAGGCCGAGGGAGGCCTCCGCAAGGCAGCGTTGCGCGACTTGGGCGCCGGCGGCGGCGAACTGCACGTCCATCGCTGCCGACTCACTGAACCGAAGCACATTGCGCGCGTCGTCGAGTCCGACAGTGGCGCGGAAGTTTTCACCGTCGTCGGGGATGTTCAACCAGTGCACACGGCCGAGCCCGAAGTCGTCCTCGGTCCAGTCGCACAACAATGCCGCCCCGACGGGCGAGAAGGGAAAGTGCTCGCTCATCCCCCGTCCCGGGTCGGCGTCACTGGTGACGACCAGGGCGCAATCGATGGTGTGTGACCGCAGAAAGCCGTCGACGATCTGCAGAGCGGTGAGGATTCCGCAGGTTCCGTTCGCTATGTCGAACGAGAATGTGCCGTGAGCGTCCTCGTGCGGATCCTCGGGGTTGGCCCCGACGTCCTCCTGGATGAGCGCCGCGAGGGCCGGCTCGGCGAGATTCTTGTCGCGGTAGATGCCGGTGTTGATCAGAAGATCGACGTCGTCGGGCTCCCGGCCGGCACGGTGCAGACAGGTCTTGGCGGCCGAGACCGCCAGATGCAGTGCGCTGTGCCGGGTCCGCCAGCCTGCTCGGGTGACGTCGAGTTGCTCAATTACTGTGCCCATAGCGGCCCACCAAATCCTCGTCCACGGTCAGGAGAACGACACCGATCTCCAGACCTGATGCCAGAGCAATCAAGGCGATGGTTTCGCCCGGCCGGATCCGCCCGGCTTCAAGTTCTTCGACCAAGGCGACCGTGTGGGTCGTCGACGCCGTGTTCCCGTACCGATCCACCGTTATCACCGCGTCGTGCCGTGGGCTGTCACCGAACGACGCGGACATCGCGGCCATCCCCTTGCGTATCGCGCGGGCCGAGGTCTGATGCGTGATCACGTGATCGATGTCGTGAATCTCGATGCCGGCTGCTTCGAGGACCTCGTGCAGCAAAAGCGGGGTGTCGGCGATGGCTGCCCGCTGGATCCCGCGAGAATCGGTGAACATCCGCGCACCCGGGTCATGCCCCTTCGGGTAGGCGAGGCACAGCCGGCTGTGGTCGGCCACCGTGGTGAAACCGGCGAGGCTGATCCCACCGGACCCGGGGGTGGCACGGTCGAGCAGGAGTGCCGCACCCGCGTCGCCGAGTGTCAGGCAGGCGAGTTCTTTGCTCATGATGTTGCGGATGTGCTTGGCCGCATTCTGGCCTAGTTGCGAGATGTATTCGCCGCTGACCACCAAACCGCGTTCGACGATGCCTTGCCGGATCCAATCGTTGAGCACCGTGACACCCGTCAGCATTCCGGCACATGCGTTGGACAGGTCGAACGTCGCTGCCTTCTCAGCCCCGATCGCACGGGCGACGGCGCTACTCATCGTCGGCTCTACCCACTGCGTCAGGCCGCCACGGAACTTCGTGATGCTGCAACTGATCACCACATCGAGCGACGCCGCCTGCTGCTGCGCCTTGTCCAGGCAATCCAGCGCCGCGGCCGTTGCAAGGCTGTAAGAGTCCTCGTCGCCGATCGAGACGCGGCGTTCGTAGATGCCGGTCAGTCGTTCCAGATCGATGTGGGTGTGATGACGCGTGCTCGCCATCAACTCGTCAGTCGTGAGCACAGTGGCGGGCAGGTGTCGCCCCGCCCCGGCCAATCGGGTGCGGAAGGGCGCTGCGGGTCCGTTACCCTCCATCACCAACCAGTTCTTGGGCATCGTCGCCCTCCCTTCGCTTTCACAGGATGTATCGCGACGGCATCGGCCAACAGAGCATTGCGACCCTAGTGGGGAGCCGATTGACCTCCGCCGCCTGAAGACATCTGGCGACCAGATCAGTGACTTACGGCCCTCCGGATCACCGCTTCGGTGATGGACGCTGGCGAAGTGACCAAACCGCATACGCGCCTCTCGGCGAAAAGCGGCGACTCGGTTGAGCGACTTCAGCGACCGCTCTTGCTGGAAGCAGCACGACGCTCCTAGACCACAGAATCACGAGGAGACCACGATGGCTATTCGGGTGGGCGTCAACGGCTTTGGTCGTGTCGGCCGAAACTTCTTTCGTGCGGTGGACGTACAACGCGCGGCAGGCACCACCGACATCGAGATCGTCGCGGTGAATGACCTCACGGACAACAAGACGCTGGCACACCTGCTGAAATACGACTCTGTCCTCGGACGCTTCCGGCACGACGTATCGGTCGACGGCGAGGACTTCGTGGTGGGAGACCAGCGGATCAAGGCGTGGTCGATCGCCGACGGGCCGGCGGCCGTGCCGTGGGGAGATCTCGGCGTGGATGTCGTCATCGAGTCGACCGGTCGGTTCACCGCCGCGGAGCAGGCCCGCGGTCACTTGCACGGCGGAGCGAAGAAGGTGGTGGTATCCGCGACGTCGAAGGGGGCAGACCTCACCGTCGTGATGGGTGTCAACCACCGCGACTACGACGGCACGCAGACCGTCGTCTCCAATGCCTCGTGTACCACCAACTGCCTGGCGCCGATGGCGAAGGTGCTCGACGAGGTATTCGGGATCGAGCGCGGGCTCATGACCACCATCCACGCCTACACCCCCGACCAGAACCTGCAGGATGGTCCGCACCGCGATCTTCGTCGGGCCCGCGCCGCGGCAATCAACGTGGTGCCCACGTCCACCGGGGCCGCCCGCGCTATCAGCGTGGTGTTGCCCCAACTCGAGGGACGGCTCGACGGGTACGCGCTGCGGGTGCCGGTGCCCACAGGTTCGGCTACCGATCTCACCGTCGTCGTCCGAGAGCCGGCGACCGTTGAGGCGGTCAACGCCGCGTTTGCGGCCGCCGCCGACGGCGAGCTGAAGGGCTTCCTCACCTACACCGAGGATCCCATCGTCTCCTCCGACATCGTGACCGACCCGGCGTCGTGCATCTTCGACTCCGGGCTCACCAAAGTCACTGGCGATCTGGTGAAGATCGTCGGCTGGTACGACAACGAGTGGGGCTACTCGCACCGCCTCGCCGATCTGACCGACCTGGTGGCATCGACCCTGTGAGCTGCTTGCCTCGCGTGGTGCCCCACGACTCGGCAGGGGCACCTACGCGAGGTGAATAGTGTTTGAAAGAAACAACTTTGGAGGCCCCCGTGGAGCACCTGACGACTCTTGACGCGGGCTTCCTCGAGGCGGAGGATTCCGACCGGCATGTGAGTCTGGCGATCGGCGGCCTGGCCGTCATGGAGGGGCCAGCTCCCGACCACGCATCGCTCGTCTCCGTGCTCGCCGAGCGGGTGTCTGAGATCCCCCGGTTCACCCAGGTGGTCCGCACACATCCGCTCGACCTCGCGGCGCCGGAATGGGTCGATGACCCTCAGTTCGATCTCGCCCATCATGTACATCGAATTGCGTTGCCGCAGCCTGGAAATGACGCAGCGTTGTACCGGGTCGTCGCCGACATCATGGAGCGACGCCTCGATCGAGATCGACCGCTGTGGGAAAGCTGGACCATCGAAGGGCTGGCCGAGGACCGCTGGGCGGTCCTGACCAAGCTGCACCACTGCATCGCCGACGGAATCTCCGCGACGCGCCTGCTCGCGGGGCTGTGCGACGGTCCGGATGCAGAGACGTTCGCCAACCGGATACGTGCCGCCGCCGAGTCGTCGGCACCTCGTCCGTCTGGGCCGAGCCTGAATCCGTTGGACTGGGCCGGCGGCATCTGGCACCTTTCCACCGCCGTCACGAGTGCCGCCGCTCGCATAGCTACCGGGGCGGCTCAAATCGTCGCAGGCGTCCTGAATCCGACGGATTCCTCACTGATCGGCTCGGTCAGCAACCTGCGGCGCTACAGCGCAGCCGAAGTGCTCCTCAGCGACGTGGCCCTGATCTGCCATAAGTTCGACGTCACGATCAACGATGTCGCACTGGCAGCGATTACCGATAGCTTCCGGGCCATGCTGATGCACCGAGGCGAACAGCCGCAACGAAATTCGCTGCGCACACTGGTGCCGGTGTCGGTGCGGTCGGCCGACGCATCGAACCAACTGGACAATCGCGTCTCCCTGATGCTGCCGTACCTCCCCATCGAGCTCGACGATCCCGTCGAACGGCTGCACGCGGTGCACCGCCGATTGACGAGAGTCAAGTCCGGCGGGCAACGACAAGCCGGGTCGGCATTCTTCTCGGCAGCCAACTACATCCCCTTCGCCTTGACGGCCTGGGCGGTTCGATTGTTGACCCGGCTTCCCCAACTCGGGATCGTCGCATTGGCCACCAACGTGCCGGGCCCCCGCCGTCGGCTGCGCATGATGGGTCGAAATGTGCTGCGACTACTGCCTATCCCGCCGATCGCGCTGCACCTCCGCACGGGCATCGCCATGCTCAGCTACGGCGACGATCTGGTGTTCGGTATCACCGCCGACTACGACGCGGTACCCGATGTCGACGAGCTCGCCGACGGTATCGAACGTGCGGTGGCCCGATTGGTTGCGATCAGCGAAGGGGCCGGGTGATCAGGGCAGCGGTGCTGACCAGCGCAGTACGGTCCCTCCCCCGGGAGCATCCGTGATGCTGAACGCGCCGCCGGCCTGCTGCGCGCGGTGATGCAAGCCCGACAAGCCCCTGCCGCTGACGCCACAGGAGAAGCCTCGACCGTTGTCGATAACCTCGATGCACACGTCGTCCTCAACCGTGACCGTCACCGCAAGTCTGGTCGCGCTGGCGTGCCTCACAACGTTGCCGACCGCTTCGCGCACAACGGCTTCGGCGTGATCGGCAAGTGCAGCATCGACAACCGACAACGGTCCCACGAACTGGACCGTGGTACCCCGCTCGGATCCGCAGAACTGCGCGACTGCGTCGTCGAGTCGCTGTCGCAGCCGGGTGACGTGCGGCGGTACGCCATGCAGGTCGAAAATTGCGGTGCGGATCTCGCGGATAACGCCTTGAAGATCGTCGATGCTGCCGGACAGTCTCTGCTGCAACTCAATTGATCGCGTCCGCGAAATAGTCGCCTGCAGAGTCAGTTCGACCGCGAAGATCTGCTGGATCACGTGGTGGTGCAGGTCGTGGGCGATCCTGTCGCGGTCAGCGAGAATGTTGAGTTCACGCGTCCAGCGCTGTGCGCACCCCAGCTGCCAGGCGAGTACCGCCTGGTCGGTGAATGCGGCCATCATGTCGAGTTGCTCGTCGCCGAACGTCCGCGCGCCGTCATGACGCAGCGCGACCAACACCCCGGCCACCGAGTCGGTGGTGCGCAGCGGAAGCATCAGCGCAGGGCCGGCATGCTGGACGCCGTCGATGGCGACGTCGAAGTTATTCAGCCGTAGCGGGGTCCGCTCCACGAAGGCCTGCTCGATCGAGGTACCGGCGAGCGGGACGGCATTGGTCGGCGCCAAGGTCACTGCCGCACAGGCGGTTTCCACGATCACCAGATCGGCTACCTGCGACGTGGCTAGGTCGCGGTTCATTGCTATGGCGACCAGAGTGATTTCTGCGCCCGTCAGCTTCAGCACTTGTTCGGCGATGGGCCGATACACCGTTGCGGGCATCGGCACCGAAGAATAAGTCGGTTCCGATGTCGCGCATCGCTTCTCCGCTTCAACAGCAGATATGGTCATTCCGATCGCCTCAGCTGTCGTCATGGCGCAGTTTCACGTCCGCGAACCCGCCAGTCGGCGTCGATCTTGCGCAGGGTCATCATTGTGTTGCTCCCGTGGCCAATTCGCATCTACCCGCTTGCCGTTGACGTGTCGGCCCCGTTCGCGGTGGTGACCGGTCGGGGTGGGGACGCGGCGGCCGCACTTTCTCTGGCGAGGAAGCCGCTCAGTTCACCGATCGCACTCATGAGCGGTGCCGGGAACACGATGGTGGTGTTCTTCTCGACCCCGAGTTCGACAAGGGTTTGCAGGTTGCGCAGCTGCAACGCCAACGGGTGCCTCATCATTGTGTCCGATGCCTCACCCAGCGCGGCTGCGGCCATCGATTCACCCTCTGCCGCAATAATTTTGGCTCGCTTCTCGCGCTCAGCCTCGGCCTGCCGAGCCATCGCGCGCTTCATGCTGTCGGGCAACTGGATGTCTTTGAGCTCCACCAGCGTCACTTCGACACCCCACTCGAGTGTTGCGACGTCAAGAATTTTTCGGATATCTGCGTTGATCGAGTCGGTCTCCGACAGCGCCTGGTCAAGGGTGTGCTGGCCGACAACATTACGCAGCGTGGTTTGTGCGATCTGGTTGATCGCGGCGTCGATGTTCTCGATCGCGATCACCGACTTCACCGGGTCGACAACCCGGAAGTAGGCGACCGCCGAAATATCGACGCTGACGTTGTCGCGGGTGATGATGCCCTGGGACTGGATCGGCATCGTCACAATCCGCAGTGAGACCTTCAACAGCCGATCGATGACCGGGATGATCGCAGTCAGTCCCGGGCCCTTCACACCCACCACCTTGCCGAGGCGGAACAAGACACCGTTCTCGTACTGAGTCACCACTCTGAGCGACAGCGACAACGCGATCAGCGCGACAACGAGGAGCACCGCGAACGCAATGATCAGAACTTTCATGACATGTCTTTCGTAGGTCGCGAAGAATCTAGGGTGCGGTCCGCAGCCGGCGTCGGGATCTGTTGCGCCAGAAGTCGGATGAATTCATAGCCGCGTACCGTGGGCTCGTTCGCGAGATCGACGGGCAGGTAACGGCCGGTGTTGGGGTAGAGAATGATCGAGACGGCCATGCTGACCTCAGGTGCATTGGATCACCGGTTGCGAGGGTGCGGAGCCAATGCTCCTTGAGTCAAGCGGCGGACAGCTGAACTCATCCCAGGGCCAGCTGAAATTCTCAGCAGTCTCGACGCTACACCCATTGGACGGCTCGCGGGTGACCACGCAGCAGACGACCGACGCGACAATGTGTTTCCGCTCCGTCTCGGCCGGCGTATCATCGCTTTGACAACTATCTCGTGACGATCGCGCCACGGGTAGGGCGCTGGATTTCGGTGTCGATTCCCAGCTCCGCCAAGATAATTGAGCCCAGGTATGACCGAGTTCACCGAGGATGTCGCCGACTTACCGTTGGCCTCGCTGAGTACGCAGCAAGCTAGCGATGATCTTGCCGACTTGCGTGCCGCGATCGGCGATCTGGCGGGCTTGGTGGCCGGTTTGCCTGAGTTGCTCGCCGAGGTCTCGACGTTCGCGGTGCGCGCGATACCGGGCGCCGACGGTGCGGGCGTGACCTTGTTGCAGGTCGACCGGCTGGACAACATGGTGGAGGCATTAGCCGCGAGTGCCCCGTTTGTCGCCGAGATTGACGAGATTCAGTACGTGACCCTCAAGGAGGGACCCTGCATCACGGCGGCACTGGAGCGGCGCACCGTGCGGTCTGGGTCGTTGGGTGGGGAGAAGATGTGGCCGCGGTTCGGTCCGCGAGTGGGCCGTTTAGGTGTGCACAGCGCGCTGTCGCTGCCGCTCCTGCTGTCGGATCGAGTGATCGGCGCGATCAACGTCTACGCCCACGGCAAAGACGTCTTCGATGAGCATGCCGCCGAACTAGGTGAATTGTTCGCGAAACCGGCGGCGGTGGCGGTGCATAACGCACAGGTCCTCTCGCACGCGATAGCGCTGACCACCCAGTTGCAGAAGGCGCTGAAGACGCGCTCGGTGATCGATCAGGCGATCGGTCTGATCCGGGGACGCAGCGGGCGCACCGCCGAGGAGGCGTTTACTCAGCTGCGCGCAATCAGCCAGACCGAGCACCGCAAATTGGCCGAGGTGGCGCAACAGATCGTCGATGAGGCTGTGCGCCGCGCGCACGCCCGACGCAACCCGACCTGAGCCCTAGCGCTGCCGCGAGACTTCCGACGGGGTGTAGTCTTGATGTTGCTGAGACTTACAGCCGGTACGGAATGGGTCTGGCTGTTATGCCGCCGGACCCATCGAGCGTTCGCTCGCGCCGCACACCCTGAATCAACCGATTGGGCCGCGAAACCTACTGCCGCAAATCCCCGGCCGCGCAACGCGAGATCCACCGATCAAGCGAGGCGACACCACACCGCTTGAGCGACACACTAATTGACCTCTCCCACCACTGAGCCGACCTCCCCTCACTCATATCCGCAGAAACCAGGTACATGTCATGATCGCCCCCGGAGTGGTCCTCCTCGTTGTCGGCGCAGTACTGGCCGTACTGGGACGAACGGGACACGCCGTCGGCGGCCGCCGACACTACTACTGATCGGCCGCATGAACTCCCCGGCTCGGCCAGCGAGCAATGAGCGGCCGAGCCGGGTGCTTTCGTCGGCGGACAAGGCCGGCAGCCCCCTCACATACACACCAAAGAAAGGCGGATAACGATGGCGATCACCGACGTTCCGGCCTTCGCTCACTTGACCGATGCCGACATCGACAACCTCGCCGTTGAGCTGGATGCGATCCGGCTGGATATCGAGGACTCCCTCGGCGCGCGCGACGCGCGCTACATCCGTCACACCATCGCCGCGCAACGCGCTCTGGACATCGCCGGCCGACTCATCCTCGCTGGTAGCTCGAGACGCTCCGCTTGGTGGGCGGGAACAGCGACGCTGAGCCTGGCCAAGATCATCGAGAACATGGAGATCGGCCACAACGTCATGCACGGCCAGTGGGATTGGATGAACGACCCCGAGATCCATTCCTCGACGTGGGAATGGGACATGAGCGGGGTGTCGAAACACTGGAAAACGACCCATAACTTTCAGCATCACAAGTACACCAACATCCTTGGCATGGACGACGACGTGGGTTATAGCACCCTGCGGGTCACCCGTGACCAGCCTTGGAAGGGCTACAACCTCGGCAACCTGCTCTTCAACGCCATCCTCGCTGTCGGTTTTGAGTGGGGAATCGCGTTGCAGCCCATCGAATTCGGCAAAGTTCTCGAAGATGGCCCGGAACGCGAGAAGACGCTTCGGCAGATCCGCGAATTCGTCACCAAAGCCGGACGGCAGTTGATCAAGGACTACGTCGCGTTCCCGGCGGTGACATCGTTGTCGCCGGCGGCGACCTTCACATCGACGCTGAAGGCCAACATTGTCGCCAACGTGATCCGCAACATCTGGACCGATGCCGTGATCTTCTGTGGCCATTTCCCCGATGGCGCTGAAAAATTCACGAAGACCGACATGATCGGCGAAACCCGGGGGCACTGGTACCTGCGCCAGATGCTGGGCAGTGCCAACTTCGAGGCCGGCCCGGCGATGCGATTCATGAGCGGCAACCTGTGCTACCAGATCGAGCATCACCTGTACCCCGACATACCGAGTAATCGGCTACACGAGATCTCGCTGCGCGTGCGCGAGGTATGCGACAAATACGACTTGCCCTACACGACCGGCTCATTCCTCGTACAGAATGCCAAGACGTGGCGGACCATCGCCAAGCTGTCGCTGCCGGACCGATTCTTGCGCGACACCGCGGATAACGCCCCGGAGACCCGCAGCGAGTTGATGTTCAGCGAACTAAGGCCCGGTGTCGCCAAAAGCAACCCCGCGACGGGACGTCGCAGTGGTCTGAAGACGGCGATCGCAGCGGTCCGCCGGCCCGCGCGCCGGGTAAAGCGCAGACAGCGTCGGTAAAGCTACTGGCCGGTAGCCTACGGTACCGTAGGTTGCGGTAAGCTGTCAGGAACCAACACGGAGGCCGGTTCAAGTGAGCGAGATGCGTTATCTCGACCTGCACGGCGAGCGGGTTGCCTATCGCGACGCCGGGAGCGGCGAAGCATTGCTGCTGATCCATGGCATGGCGGGAAGCTCGGCGACGTGGCGGGCGGTGATTCCCGAGCTGTCGAAGAAGTACCGGGTACTGGCGCCGGACCTGCTGGGCCACGGCGAATCGACCAAGCCCCGCGGTGACTATTCCCTAGGCGCATTCGCTGCGTCGCTGCGCGATCTGCTCGATGCGCTGGACATCAGCCGGGCGACAGTGGTCGGGCAGTCACTCGGTGGCGGTGTGGCCATGCAGTTCACCTACCAACATCGCGAATACTGCCAGCGATTGGCCCTGATCAGCAGCGGTGGCCTCGGTCCCGACCTGAACTGGATTCTGCGGTTCTTGTCGGCACCCGGCGCCGAACTGTTGCTGCCGGTGGTCGCGCCCAAGCCGGTACTCACCGTCGGCAACAAGCTGGGCTCATGGCTCAAGTCAGCCGGCGTGGAGGCGCCGCGCGCCACCGAGATGTGGAGCGCCTATTCCTCGTTGGCGGATCAGCAGACACGGCAAGCGTTCCTACGTACGTTGCGCTCGGTGGTGGACTATCGCGGCCAGGCCGTCAGCGCGCTCGGCAAGATCCACGTCAGTCATGGATTGCCCACGCTGTTGATCTGGGGCGAAGAGGACAAGATCATTCCCGTCGCCCACGGCCACGCGGCCCACGACGCCGTGCCGGGCAGCCGACTCGAGGTGCTCGCCGGTGTCGGGCACTTCCCCCACGTCGAATCCCCTATCGCGGTAGTGGACATCCTCGACGACTTCATCACCACCACGGGGCAGGACGTCGATCAGATGCCGCGCCAACTGCGGAGCCCGTAGCGGGCACTCGGTTGGCGTTGGCGATACTGGACCGATGCCGAGCACTGAGTTCCACCCTGAACTGCGCAGAGTCGCCCGTTTCGCGCCGAAATCGCCACTCGGTCCCGGCACGCTGCGGGTGATCCGCAAACTGTCGTCGGTCGTGCCGCGCGGCAAAGACCCCGAAGGCGTGGAGGCCCTGATCCTGGGCTCCGGTGTCGGGGTGCGGTTGCACCGCCCGGTCGGCGTCGAGCAGCCAGGTCCTGCACTGCTGTGGATTCACGGCGGCGGTTACGTGATTGGCACGGCAAAGCAAGACGACCGGCTGTGTCGTCGATTCGCTCGCGAGCTGGGGGTGACCGTCGCGGCGGTGGACTACCGGCTGGCGCCCGAGCACCCCTACCCCGCGCCGCTGGAGGACTGCTACGCCGCGCTGACTTGGCTGGCCAAGCTGCCCGCGGTCGACCCGGCGCGAATCGCGATCGGTGGAGCCAGCGCGGGTGGTGGGTTGACGGCGGCGCTGGCACTGCTGGCGCGCGACCGTGGCGAGATCAAGCCGAGGCTGCAACTGCTGGCCTACCCGATGCTCGATGACCGCAGCGCATCAGGCCCGGAAAGCCCGCACTACCGGCTGTGGAGCCCGAGGAGCAACCGCTTCGGCTGGGCGGCTTATCTCGGCGATGCCGACCCGAACATCGCGGTGCCGGCGCGACATGAGGACCTGAGCGGGCTGCCGCCGGCGTGGATCGGCGTCGGCACACACGACATGTTTCACGACGAGAACCTTGTCTACGCCGAGCGTCTCACCGCGGCCGGTGTGCCCTGCCAAGTCGAGGTGGTGCCCGGAGCGTTTCACGGCTTCGACCTCGTGGTGCCGAAAGCCGGTGTGTCGCGGTCGTTTTTCGCCAGCGAGTGCGCGAGTCTGCGATCCGCTCTGGCCGCGACGAGCTGATGTCTGCCGGCGTCCCGTTCGCGGTGACCGACGAGCAGCGCGCGCTGCGCGAGGCGGTCGCCGACGTGCTCGCACGACATTGTGATGAGGCGCAGGTGCGGGCGCTGATGGCCACCGACACGGGTTACGACCCGGCGGTGTGGCGCGAACTCGCGGCCATGGGTCTGACCGGACTGCTGATCGCCGAGCAGTACGGGGGTTCGGACGCCGGCCCGGTGGAGATGGGCATCGCGATGGAAGAGATGGGCCGAGCGCTGCTGGTCGGCCCGTTCCTGTCGACGGCGGTGCTGGTGCCGAGCCTGCTGGCGGAGAGCGGCGACACCGCCGAGTGCGCCGCGGTGCTACCCCGGATCGCGGCCGGTGAGCTGATCGCCTCTGTTGCCTTCGCCGAGAACGGCTCCGCCCGGTTGCCTGCGGCCATCTCGACGTCAGCGCGTGCCGTCGACGATGCCTGGATTATCAACGGCGACAAGCACTTCGTGCTCGACGGACTTTCGGCCGACGTGTTGTACGTGCTGGCCGACACCGGCGCGGGAGCTGCCGTGTTCGCCGTCGACGCGGGTACCGCCGGCTTGGTCGTGACGCCGCTGACCACGGTGGACCCGACCCGCAAGCTGTGTCGCGTGCGATTGGCTGACACCCCGGCCCGTCTCGTCGGGCAGCTGGGCGCCGGCGTCGAGGTCGTCGCCGCGGCGCTGGATCGCTCGGCGGTCGCGCTGCTCAGCGAACAGGCCGGCGGTGCACGGCGAGTGGTCGAGATGGCCACCGACTACGCCAAGACCCGTTACCAGTTCGGCCGCGCGATCGGCAGCTTTCAGGCGGTCAAGCACATGTGCGCCGATATGCTGCTGGAGGCCGAGTCCGCGGTGTCGGCGGCGCGCTTCGTGGCGGCGGCGTTCGCCGAGAATGCGCCCTCGCGCATCGCGGATCTTGCTCTGGCACAGGCGTATTGCTCAGATGCGTTCGTTCACGTCGCCGCGACCAGCATCCAGGTGCACGGCGGTATCGGCTTCACCTGGGAGCATCCGGCGCACCTATATCTGCGACGGGCCCGCTGCGACGCCCAGCTGCTGGGCAGCCCGTCGTGGCACCGCGAACGCTATCTGCAGCAGATCGGGGCCTGAGCTGTGGCCGACATCGTGGACGAAGTGCGTGCATGGTTGGCAGCCAACTGGACTTCCGGCATCGATCGCGCGAGTTGGGCGCAACTCGTTTTCGACGCTGGCTGGGCGGTGCCGAGCTGGGAGCCGGAGTGGTACGGCCGCGGCCTCTCGGACACGCAATCCCGGCTTGTCGCAGCAGAATTCGCTGCGGCAGACGCGCCGGGCACCGGCCACGACCGCGCGAACCTGTTCGCCTGCACCCTGCACGACGCCGGGACCGACGAGCAGAAGCGACGGCTGATTCCGCCGTCGATCCGCGGCGAGAGCAAATGGTGTCTGCTCTACAGCGAGCCCGCTGCCGGATCCGACCTGGCCGGGCTGCGCACCCGCGCCGAGCGCGACGGCGACGAATGGGTGATCAACGGGCAGAAGGTCTGGACGTCCTTCGCCACCACCGCTGACTACGGCATGCTGGTGGCCAGGACCAACTGGGATGTACCGAAACACCAAGGCATCAGCTTCTTCATGCTGCCGATGAAGCAGCGCGGCATCGACATTCGGCCGATCCATCAGATCACTGACGAGTCGGAGTTCAACGAGATCTTCATCGACAACGCCCGCGTGCCCGCCGAGAACCTGGTCGGCGAACTGAACGGCGGCTGGTCGGTACTGCAGACCGCGCTCGCCTACGAGCGTCGCTTCATGGGCGATCTGGCCCGCACTGCCAAAAAGAACAAGCGGCCCAAAGCCGAGAAGTCCAATGTCCTGGTCGAATTGGCACGGGACGCCGGTCGGCTCAGCGACCCCTACATCCGTCAGCAGATAGCCCGGGTCGACGCCTTGGTCACGGTCAATCGGTGGAACACCCAACGCTCGAGGACCGCTGCCGACCGCGCCGAAGCGGCGACGCTGATGGCCCTCGGCAAGATTGCGATGTCAGGGATCTTGCATGAGACCGCGCGAGTGGAGACCGAAATCGTCGGCGCCGAAGCCATGCTCGCCGGACCGGAGAACCCGGTCGGTGACGCGGTGACATTTCGGACGATGAACGCCTATTTCACCTCGATCGGTGGCGGCACCGACCAGATCCAACGCAACATCATCGGCGAGCGCGTGCTGGGGCTGCCGAAAGAGCCTGAGCCGTACCGCGACACACCGTTCCGCGACTTGCCGCACTGATTCGCACCGTGCCATCCTTGGCAGCGTGGCCCCTCGTGAAAACCCCCTCCGCGGGATTCTCGACCCGGTGGCGCGCAAGCTGCAACTGCCGTTCGGTACGAAAGAGTTCATCGACCGGATCGTCCGCGGCGGCGTGAACCAGGCCGGCCGACGAACGCTGCACATGCTGATCACCACCTGGGACGCCACGGGTGGCGGCCCGTTCGCCGCCAGCGCGATCGCCACCGCGGGCCTGGCCAAAACGGTTGACATCGCGCAGGGTCTGTTCATCGGCCCGGTGTTCAACCCACTGCTCAAGGCGCTCGGTGCCGACCACGTCAAGTTCCGCGCCTCGCTGTGCGCCTCGGCGGTCGTCGGTCTGGGCATCATGCGTTACGGGGTCCGGGTCGAGCCGATTCACTCGATGGATGTCGACACCCTGGTCAATGCGGTGGCACCCACGTTGCAGCGCTACCTCATCGGTGAACTATCCTGAATCACCTTGCAGTGTAGGCAATCTTGCCGTCGACAATCGTGGCGGCCACCATTGTGGCGGCCAGTTCGGCCAGGGCGGTGACGGGCGGCACGTTCAGCAGACACAGGTCGGCGGGCTCGCCCGGTGCGACGGTGCGCGGCCGGGTGGGCTCGTCAGGCCGACCCTGGAACAGGGTTAAAGCTGTTCTCGCCGAGATGCATTCATGACCGCCCAGAGTTCTCCCGCTGGGTGTGGTGCGGTGTACCGCAGCGCGCATCGCTGCCCACGGGTCGCCGTCGCCGAACGGCATATCGGTGGACAGCGCCACCGGTACGCCGGCCCGCAGCAGCGACGCCACCCGCCAGAGTTGATCGTGGTCGGCAGTGGGGATCTCGTCGAGGTACTGATCACCGCGCTCGGCAACGAAATTCGGCTGCGTCACGACGGTGACCGCAAGATCGGCCAGATCGGCCAGGCAATCCGGCGGGACGACGGCGGCGTGTTCGATACGGTCACCCGGCCGGGTGCCGGCGTCGCGCAGCGCTGCGATCGTCACCAGCAGTTGCGCGGCGGTGACGCAGTGCACCGCGACCGGACCGCCGTCGCGGTGCCGCTGCGCGATAAAGCCGGCGAGCCGGTCGAGGTCCAGGTCGTCGTCGTGCAGGATCCGCTTACCCGGCGCCAGGCAGTGGACGTGCTGATGGAAATCGCCGTGCCGATGCAACTCTTCGAGACGGACGATATCGACGATGTCGAGATCCGGTGTGGCGTCACTGATTCCGGTGACTCCGTAGCTGCTGAGCCGGTCGCTGAGGTCGGTCAGGTTGGTTTCGCGACGGGTCAGCGCATCCGACCACGACTCGGTGCTGCGTAGCCTGCCATCCGGGTGGTCGGCCAGACCGACGCGGGCCAGCCCCGCCGAGTTGAGAATCCACAGCACACCGCTGCGATGCTGGACGCGCAGGGGCACCGCCGGGAGCACGGCGTCAAGCACGTCGCGATCCAGCGGGCCGGCCACCGAATCGTGGTATCCCACTGCACGGATCCAACCGTCGTCGCCCGCTTCGGCGTCCGCCAGCGTCGCCGCCAGTCCGGCGCGATCGCGCACCCGTGGCGGGCCCACCCGGATCGAGTGCTCCGCGGCGGCTGTGGCATGCAGATGAACATGGTGGTCGTGCAGGCCGGGCAGTACGGTGCCGCCTGCGGCATCGAAGACGTCCTCACCGGGTCGCGCGGTCAGGGTGTCGGCGACCTCGTCGATCAGCGCGCCCACCCGAACATCGACGACCTGGCCGTCGATCGTCGTTGCCCGCTGAATCAGCATGCCGCGCAGTGCCTCTCAGCGACCAAACGCTCCACGGCGACATTGTCCGCCCCTAGCGGCGACGCGGGCCGGCCGACCGGCGGCGCGCCAGCGTGCGTCGCAGAGCCTGTCGAGTTCGGCAATGCCGCATAGCGCGCGGCGACCTGGGCCATCGACACGTCGATCACCTCGCCGCCGCCGCGGCGCAGCGACTCCCCCACCGCGCGGGCTGCCTCCAGTCCGCTCAGCGGGTCTGCGATCGCGTCGCCGAGGAACATCGGTCCGTCAGCGGCCATGTCGACCAGCCCGCCGGCAACCGCGGCATCGTCGCCGAATGCCGGCCGGTCCGGTCGATCGCGATAGCCGTTGATGCGCAACCAGATCCGGCCGGGGCGAGCCGGTAGGTCGTCGGCACTCAACGCGTGTCGCCGCAGCGCTGCCGGTCGGGAGCCCTCGATGACGATGTCGGCTGCGGTCAACAGCCGCCGCAGCGCATCCCCGTCGCTGTCGAAATCGACCGCATAGCAGAGCTTTCCGACGTTCATCCAGTCGAAGAACGCCGGATCGCCGCTGCGGGTGCCATCCGGCCGCTTCGGGCTTTCCACCTTGACGACGACGGCACCCGCGCGGGCCAGCAGTTGACCGCACAACGGCCCGGCCCACAGCGACGACAAGTCCGCGACCAGCAACCCGTCCACCCGCCGCGGCGCTGTCGATCCACACGCTCGCACCACCGGCGGCGCGGCGGCGGCTTCGCCCAGCGCCGCGGCGGCGATGTCGAGCAACTGAGCGCGGGTGATCACGGCATCCGTCGAACACGTTGCTGCCCAACGGGTCAGCGCAGCCCAGTGATCGCCGACGACGTCGTCGACCTCCATCAGCGCGGGCAGCGCAGCGATATCGTCGTCGCGCGGCAGTGCGACCGCGCACCAGCCGTCGGTGGTCGCCAGCAGCCGGGTGGCGCCGCCCGCCGAGATACGGCCGGGCCGGCTCAGGTTCACGATCGCCGCGCGGCCGGCCACGATGGTGGCGGCGTCGACGTCGACACCGAGAAGCCCGCCGATATCGGCGGCCACGCGGCGGGCTTCGTCCAGCATCAGAACTGCAGCGCGGTGAAACGCCAGTCGAGTACTTGCCGCTGTTCGTCTGGGTCCTCGCTGAACGCGTAGACCACCGATCGCAAACCGAGTAACCCGCCGTCGTCGGTCGGCTCCGCGGACTCGACGTGCAATTCGCTGTAGACGGTGTCACCCTCGTAGACCGGCGCGGTGTGATCACAGGATTGCCAGCCGAGCACCGTCGCCACATTCGGTAACAGTCGACTGGCCTGCGCCAATGCCAGCCCGATGGTGTGCCCGCCATACACCAGGCGACGTCCACCGAGACGGGAATCATGATGCACACCAGCGATATTCAAGGTGAGACGAACCAATTCCGGTGCGCTGCTGACGACGTCGGCGCTGCTGTGCAGTACCGAACCGGCCAGGCCGGCATCGAAATGCGGGCCGGGGACTCGCTCGCGGAACACGTCGCCATTCCACTCGGCGGCAGCCGACGGCGGTGGCACCAGGTCGGCGCCGATCGTCGACAGGTCGTCGGCATGGTCGGCGGCGTCCGGGTCGGCACCGGGGCTCAGCGGCAGCATCGCGCAGCGGTAGAAGTCCAGGATCAGCCGGTCGGCCTGGTCGATGGTGGTCATCCGCAGCGCCATCAGCCCGGTCGGCGCCCGGCCCGGCTTGGCTGCGTTCTTCTTCAGCCCGACGATCTCGGTGCGGGTGAACAGGGTGTCGCCGATCGAGGGAAAGCGGAAAAACGTCAGCCCGCGGTAGAACAGGTTCGCCTTGACGTGCTGGGTGGCCAGCGTCGACTGGCCGATCGCGACGTCGCAGACCAGACCTGGATGTGCCAGCGGCGCGGGCAGCATGGTGACGGCGGCCGACAGCTCGGCGTCAAGCGGTAGCCGCAGCCGATCGCCCAGGATGCTCTGGTGCACGGCGGCCAGTCCCGGGGTCAGCGTCATCGACGGTGCGCCGGCGAAGACCTGCCCGGTGTGCACCTGGTCGAAGTACGGGCCGACGGTCATCGTGCCCCGCCTGACGGGCATGCCACCATTGCCGGATGGGTCTGAATGACGACGCCGCCGACGACGATGCAGAGCGCAGCGATGCGGAGGAGCGGCGCAGGGACGAAGCCGACGACGATGCAGAGCGCAGCGATGCGGAGGAGCGGCGCAGGGACGAAGCCGACGACGATGCAGAGCGCAGCGATGCGGAGGAGCGGCGCAGGGACGAGGCGATGCTGGTCGCGACGGTGCGCGAGTTCGTCGATAAGGATGTCAGGCCGACGGTGCGCGAAGTCGAGCATGCCAATGAGTATCCCGAAGCGTGGATCGAGCAGATGAAGCGCATCGGCATCTACGGCCTCGCCGTCCCCGACGAGTACGGCGGCACGCCGGTGTCCATGCCGTGCTATGTGCTGGTCACCCAAGAACTGGCCCGCGGCTGGATGAGCCTGGCCGGCGCGATGGGCGGCCACACGGTGGTGGCCAAGCTGCTCACGCTGTTCGGCACCGCGGAGCAGAAGCAACGCTACCTGCCGCCGATGGCTACCGGTGAGCTGCGCGCGACGATGGCGCTCACCGAGCCGGGCGGCGGCAGCGATCTGCAGAACATGACGACCACCGCGGTGGTCGACGGGGACGAGCTGGTGGTCAGCGGATCCAAGACGTGGATTTCCAACGCGCGACGGTCGGGGCTGATCGCGTTGCTGTGCAAGACCGACCCGAAAGCGACGCCGCGCCATCAAGGCATCTCGGTGCTGCTTGTCGAGCACGGCCCTGGGCTGACGGTGTCGCGGGATCTGCCCAAGCTCGGCTACAAGGGCGTGGAGAGCTGCGAACTGTCCTTCGACGGCTATCGCGCACCGCGGTCGGCGATACTGGGCGGCCGAGCGGGCCAAGGCTTTTCGCAGATGATGAAGGGGCTGGAGACCGGCCGCATCCAGGTCGCGTCGCGCGCCCTTGGGGTGGCGACTGCGGCCCTCGAGGATGCGCTGGCCTACGCGCAGCAACGAGAGAGCTTCGGCCAGCCGATCTGGAAGCACCAGTCGGTCGGCAACTATCTGGCCGACATGGCGACCAAGCTGACCGCGGCCCGCCAGCTGACCCGTTATGCCGCCGAACGCTACGACAGCGGTGAGCGCTGCGACATGGAAGCCGGGATGGCCAAGCTGTTCGCCTCCGAGGTGGCGATGGAAATCGCGCTGAACGCAGTCCGGATACACGGCGGCTACGGGTATTCCACCGAATACGACGTCGAGCGCTACTTCCGCGACGCCCCGCTGATGATCGTCGGCGAAGGCACCAACGAGATCCAGCGCAACGTCATCGCCGCCCAGTTGGTGTCCCGCGGCGGAATCTAGTGCACCGCGTCGATCAGCCCCCAAGGTCGAAGGCGGCGCACCACACAAGTCGGTAGCGTGAGAACGCGTCCAGCTATGGCGTTCGCGCTGCCGACCAGTGAATGATGTTGTCCTACAAGGGTCTTGGTACCGCAAGAAGCCGTCCGCTGCTGATGGCCTCAGCGATCCGTAAGCGCCCGATGTTCGATCAGGTCGCGCACGCCGCCGAGGCCCAGCTGCTGGCGGAACGCCTGCACCGTGTAGCCGATCACGGTTGCCTCGGTGCGCGCTCGCACGGTCGCCGATCGGGGAAGGCCGAACAGCGTGCCGATCTCGCCGAAGTAGTCGCCCTGGGTGGCGACCTTGAGCAATTCTTCACCGCCACCGGACAGTTCGCGCACGATCTCGAGCTCACCGTCGGCGACGAGGTAGATCAGATCACCCATCGCACCCTGCTCGAACACCACCGAGCCCGGCGTCAGCTGCAAGGTTTCGGGTGTCCGGTTCGTAGACGCCAACTGCGGCACCAACTCCACGACGCGATCGGCGAGCGGCAGCATTCGGGTGTCGTGGGTGGCAACGACAACCACGCGATCGCCACGTGCGAGCTCGCGGATCAGCCGAAGCACTTCCTCGACCTGGATGAAGTCGAGATGCGCGGTTGGTTCGTCGGCCAGTATCAGCGGCGGGTCGAGTGCGATCGCGCGCGCAATAGCGACACGCTGTTGCTGTCCGCCGCTTAGATCACCCGGTCGGTGCCTCATGCGATCTTTCAGACCGACACGCGTCAGCAGTTCCCCGGCCCGTTGGCGCGCGGCGGCGGCGGAGATTCCTGCCGCGCGCATCGGCACCATCACATTCTCGATCGCGTTGAGGCTGGGCACCAGATTGAACGCCTGGAATACGATGCCGACGGTGCTCCGCCGGTACTTCGACAGCCCTCGGGCGTCCAACGCGGTGACGTTGAGGTCGCCGAACGTGATGCGACCCGACGTCGGCTTCAGGATTCCTCCCAGACACGACAGCAACGTCGTCTTACCGCAGCCACTCGGTCCGAGCAGGATCACCAGCGAGCCCGCCTCCGCCTCGAGATTCAGCTGGTCGATCGGACGGATCGCGTACCCACCGCTGGAGTACTCGACTGTCAGATCCTCGATGCCCAGATCGGCCACGGCTCAGGGACCTCCGAACGCCAGCGCGGGATCGACGGTTACCGCGCGCCGCAGCCCTGCGGCGCTTGCGAGCAGCCCGATCACGATCGCGACCGCGGGCAACAGCAGGAATGCCGACAGCGGAACGACCACGCGCATCGGGAACAGCGGTGCGAGCGCGACCGATAGCACGGCACCCAACGCCGCCGAGACGATAGCCACCAGGACTGCCTGCAAAGCCATACCGCCCAGGACCGAACGCGTCGATACGCCGACCGCCTTGAACACCGCGAAGTCACGCGTGCGCTCCAGCGCGGACAGGTAGATCATCGACCCCACGATTAATGCGGCGACAATCCACAACAGGACCGCGATGATCGTGAGCGTTTGATACGCAGGCTTCAGGGGCCGCAACAGGTCGTCCACCGCGCCGTCCCGGCCGACCGCACGGTAGCCATCGGGAACCCGGGCGGGCGGGCCCCGTAGACCGATTGACGAGATCAAGGGTTGGCCGGAGAAGGCAACCTGCTGTGCCCCCGCGACCGTGACGAACACATTGGGCTGATTGACCAACGCGGTCGAGTTGTCGACGATCCCGACGATGCGCAACGTCTTGGAACCGACCTCCAGATCGTCACCGACGGCGCGACCGAGGGTGCTCGACACCGCGATCTCGCCGGGGCCCGAAGGCGGCCGGCCCTTCGTCACGGGCGGGGCGGGCGCGCCAAACAAGTTCACGTTGCGGGTCGAAGTGCCGTCCTTTGCCGTCGTGGGCGAGTACACCAAGCCAACCGCATCGGTAACGCCAGCGACTTTGGCGACCACGCCGACCTGCTCGGCCGCGAACGGGGATGCTCCGAGGAACGGACCGGTCGCACCGGATTTCATGACAAACGTGTCTATGCCCAAGGATTCGACGGTCTGCCGAGCCTCGATACGGAATCCGTTGGAGACGCCAGTGAGGACGAGCGTCATGGCGAACACCACGCCTGTGCCGAGGATAGCGATGATGAAGCGTCGCCGTCGCCATTGCAGATCGCGCAACGCCGCGATCAGCACTGGCGACCGCACCCACCGTTCATGCCCAGACATTACCAACCCGGCCCAGGCTACCGACGGGAGTTCGAGATCATCCCTGTACACGGATCTTCCGGCGGACAACTCTAGGCGTCGATCAGCCCCCAGGCCAGCGCGGCGTCGGCATTCAGGGTGCGACCGGACAGCACCAAATACGCTGTGCGCCAGCGTCCTATCCGTCGGGTGACGCTGACGGTGCCCCCGGCACCGGGAATCAGGCCGAGGCTCAACTCCGGCAGGCCGAACACCGCGTCGGGCACGGCCTCGATCCGTCCGCAGAACGCGGCCATCTCCAGTCCGCTGCCCAACACCCGACCGTGCACCTCGGCCCGGCAGGCCCGCCCGAGTCGGGTGGCGATCTCGTCGAGCGCCAGCGCTGGGCTGTAGCGGGTGCGGGCCAGATGCGCGCTGGCCGGGTCGCGGAACGTACCGAACTCGGCGAGGTCACCGCCGCTGCAGAACGACGGGCCGTTGCCGGTGAGCACGACCTCGTCGACCGATGAATCGAGTTGCGCCACAGTCAATGCCTCGAGCAGCGCGGCGCGGGCATCGGTGGAGAACGCGTTGTGGCGTTGCGGCCGGTTGAACGCGATGCGCAGCGTGTCGCCGTCGCGATGCGCCTGTACCGGGTCGGCGATGACGGGCATCGCGGCCGGGCCCCGTTCGGACAGCCAGCGGGCGAATTCCGGACCGGCCTGCAGCGTGGAGTAGGCCAGCGACTCGGTCATCACGCCGGGCAGCGCCGGGCCGGTCGGATCGACCGACCGCAGCACGTCGTCACACACGGCCGCGGCGATCGGCCAACGCTCGGCGCGAGCGGCCAGGTCGCCGAGCGTCGCGTCGATCGACGCGACGGTGATCGCCCTATGGTCGTCGGTCTCGTCCTCGGTGAGGGTGAATGTTGCTCGCTGCAGCCAGAATTCGGATGCGCCGTCCAGTGAGCCGACAGCAACCAACGGCACGTTGCAGACGTCGACCTCGGACGCCGGGTCCGAGACGTCGACGATGCGCAGCGTCACACCGAATACTTCTCGATCAGCTCGTGTTTGAACAGCTTGCCGGTGTCGGTCCGGGGCAGTTGCGCCTCGAAGGAGATCGACCGCGGACACTTGTAGTGCGCCAACCGTTCTCGCATCCAGCTGAGCAATTCGTCACCGAATTCGTCGGTGGCGTCGGCCGGGTCGACGGTCTGCACCGCGGCCTTGACGCTTTGGCCCATCTCGTCGTCGGGAATGCCGAAGACCGCGGCGTCGAGCACTTTGGGATGGGTGACGAGCATGTTCTCCGCTTCTTGCGGATAGATGTTCACCCCACCGGAGATGATCATGTGATGGCGACGGTCGGTCAGGAACAAATAGCCGTCGTCGTCGACGTAGCCGACGTCGCCGACGGTCGTCCAGCCGTGCCTGTCGCGGGACTTCGCGGTCTTCTCGGCATCGTTGAGGTATTCGAAGGAAAAGCCACCCTCGAAATAGATTTCGCCGGGCTGGCCCGGTGGCAACTCGTTGCCGTCCTCGTCGAGGATGTGGATCTGGCACATCATCGGCTTGCCCACTGAACCGGGGTGGGCCAGCCACTCCTCGGCGCTGATCAACGTCGATCCGATCGCCTCCGAAGAGGCGTAATACTCGTCGACGATCGGGCCCCACCAGTCGATCATCTGCTTCTTGATCTCGACCGGACACGGCGCCGCCGCGTGCATCACCCGCTGCAGGCTGGACACATCGTACGAATTACGGTTCGCTTCAGGCAGTTTCAGCATCCGGGTGAACATGGCCGGGACGAATTGTGCGTGGGTGACGTGGTGCCGCTGGATGGCGTCGAGACAACCTTCGGGTTCGAACTTCTCCAGGACGACCGTCGTGATGCCACCGGCCTGCACGGTCATCGACCACACCGACGGCGCGGTGTGATACAGCGGCGCGGGGCTCAGATACACCGCGTCCGGGTGCATCCAGAACCCGACCAGCGCCGACATCATGCCCGGTGCGTCGGCGGGCGCGACGTGCGGGAGCTGGCGTTTGATCCCTTTGGGTCGGCCAGTTGTCCCGGAGGAGTACTGCAGTAGATCGCCCTCCCACTCGTCGTCGATCGGCGTATCCGGTTGATCGGCAACGCATTCCGGGTAACGCGCCCATCCGCGCAGGTCGTCGTCGGCGATCAGCAGCACGTTCGGCAGGCCGCCGGGCAAGTGCTCGCCGAGGTTCTCGCACGTCTTGCGCAGCGCCGCCGATCCGACAATTGCCTTGGCGGCGCTGTTGTCGATGATGTAAGCCGCCTCGGGCGCCGTCAGATGAGTGTTGATCGGCACGTAGTACAAGCCGCTGCGCCGCGCCGCCCACATCACCGCGTGGATGTGTTCGTTGTTCTCCATCAGGATCGCGACGGCGTCGCCTTCGACCAGCCCGGCTTGGCGGAAGTAATGCGCCAGCCGATTGGCGCGGGCTTCGAGCTCGTCGAAGCTGATCACCGTGCCGGACGGGTGAAGGATGATGGCGGGCTTGTTGGCGCCTCCCTGGCCGGAGGTGTGCTCGCGAATCTGCATGGGCAGACTGTACCGCCGTCAAACTTGACAGCTGTCAAGAGGCCTGGATCTGTTCGGCGTGCGGGTGCGGGGGCCCGCCGTGCCGCTTGGCGCGACCCGCGAAAGGCGCGGCCAACGTCGGCAATATCGCACGGCGATTGCGTACCAATGCGACGGCGGCGATGGCCCCGTACACCGCGCTCAGGATGAGGCGCCCGTCGGTCGTGGTGAGCGGGAATTGCACGAGGAACAAGCCCAGCAGCGCCCACGCCGTCCAGCGGCGGAACCGCAGACCCAGCAACAGCGTCACGCCCATCAAGGTCTGGGCGGCAGTGAGGACGACCTCCTCGATCTGCCGGCCGTCCAAATGCATTGCGGCGCTTCCGCCGCCGAGCATGTACGCGACCGGCAACGATCCGATGAGCAGGGTCCACTGGTTGACCTTGGCCGAGATCAGCGTCGCGATCGCGTCGTCACCCTTGCCGCGGGCGGCGAAGATCGTCGCGATGATGAACTCCGGCGCCTCCGAGGCCAGCGGGGCGAGCCACTGCACCAGCAGGAAGCGGTCGATGCCCAGTTTGGTTCCGGCGCCGATCAGGTTGTCGGCAAAGGGTTTTGCGCACGTCACGATCACCGCGGCGGCGAGGATGAACAGCATGGACACCACGATGCGGCGCACTCGGTCAGGTAAGGCACCCAATGCTGCGGCGGTGCCGACCAACTCGGGTTCTTCGACCTCGCCGCGAGTCAACTTGAACAGGTAGTAGCCGAACCAGCCCAGCAAGGCCAGCCCGAACCCGATGTGAATACGGCCGGTGACGGGAATGGCGAAGACGGCGACTCCGGCGATCATCAGGAAGCCGATCTCCACCCGGTTGCTCGTCTCGAGCTCCAGCCCATCGATCCTGCGTCCGGACCGCCGACGCGCCACCAGCACGCTGACCAGGACGACGACCGGCCACCCGAGCCCCATCAGCAGCCGATTCGACCCGGTCATGTTCGCCGCCGCGTATTGGGTGTATTCCGGCACGTGCCCGGCGGTATAGGCGTAGTAGAGGTCGACGGCGTACTCGGGCAGCACCGCGATCACGGCCAGCACCGCCACGGCGAGGCTGCCGGACACGTCGACCTGCGCCGCTTCGGCGGCCCAGGCAAGCACGAAGCTCGCCCCCACCACCGCGGCGCCGTAAACGATCAAGCCGACGACGGGATCGACCTGGATGTCGAGAACGCGGAGCACCAACGCCGGCATGATCACGGCGGCGACAATCGCCAGTGAGCGGAACAGGGTGTGCGACGGCGCGACGGACCTCACTGCAGCGCGGACGGCAGCCGGCACGTCTACCTCGTCCCCTCGTCGAAGAGAGGCCTACGCTTGACCCCCGGTCGCTAAGCTACCGGGCGAGCGCGCGCCCAGCAACATAGCGCGGCTACAGAAGGCATGCTGGGCGCGCCGGGAATTTGCTGCTCAGAGGGTCAGAACCGCAAAGTTCGGTTAACCGATACTTCAGATGTGGCTACCCTGCCGTCGATGCAGCGGAGCGCTAGTCGGCCTCCGCCAACCGCTGCTTGAGCGCCTCGAACTCGTCCTTGACGCCGGTAGGCAGCTTGTCGCCGACGAACTCGAACCACTCTTCGATCAGCGGCAGCTCCGCACGCCACTCGTCGGCGTTGACCGCCAGCGCGCGATCCACGTCAGCGGCATCGACGTCGAGGTCGCTCAGGTCGAGATCGTCCGCACTGGGCACGACGCCGATCGGCGTTTCCTGGCCGCCGGCCCGGTGCTCGATGCGGTCGACGATCCACTTCAGCACCCGGCTGTTCTCGCCGAAGCCCGGCCACAGGAACTGGCCTTCGTCGCCCCGGCGGAACCAGTTGACGAAGAAGACCTTGGGCAGCTTGGACTCGTCGGCGTTCTTGCCGAGGTCGATCCAGTGCTGGAAGTAGTCGCCGACGTTGTAGCCGAGGAAGGGCAGCATGGCCATCGGGTCGCGGCGCACGGCGCCGACCTTGCCCTCGGCGGCCGCGGTCTGCTCGCTGCCCATGGTGGCGCCCATGAACACGCCGTGCTGCCAATCCCGCGCCTCGGTCACCAGGGGCACCGTGGTCTTGCGGCGGGCGCCGAACAGGATGCCCGAGATCGGCACGCCCTGCGGGTCGTCCCACTCCGGCGCCAGGATGGGGCACTGCGACATCGGTGTGCAGTACCGCGAGTTCGGGTGCGCCGGCTCGGTTTCCGTCTCGCGGAAGTACCAGTCGTTGCCCTTCCAATCGATCAGGTGCTGCGGGTCGCCCTCCAGGCCTTCCCACCACACATCGCCGTCGTCGGTCAGTGCGACGTTGGTGAAGACGGTGTTGCCGCCCTCGATGGTGCGCATCGCGTTGGGGTTGGACTTCCAGTTGGTGCCGGGAGCCACGCCGAAGAAACCGAACTCGGGGTTGACCGCGTACAGCCGCCCGTCCTTGCCGAACCGCATCCAGGCGATGTCGTCACCGAGGGTCTCGGCGCGCCAACCCGGGATCGTGGGCTGCAGCATCGCCAGGTTGGTCTTGCCGCAGGCCGACGGGAAGGCGGCGGCGAAGTAGTACGCCTTATTCTCTGGCGAGATCAGCTTGAGGATCAGCATGTGCTCGGCGAGCCAGCCCTCGTCGTGGGCCATCGCCGAGGCGATCCGCAGCGAATAGCACTTCTTGCCCAGCAGCGCGTTACCGCCATAACCGGACCCGTAGCTCCAGATTTCACGCGTCTCGGGAAAGTGCGTGATGTATTTCGTGTCGTTGCAGGGCCACGGGACGTCTTTTTGCCCGGGCTCCAGCGGAGCACCGATCGAGTGCAATGCCTTCACGAAAAAGCCGTCGTCGCCGAGCTTTTCCAGTGCGGCCTTACCCATCCGCGTCATCACCTTCATCGAGGCGACGACGTACTCGGAGTCGGTGATCTCCACACCGAGCTTCGGGTCGTCCGCTCCCAGCGGGCCCATGCAGAACGGGACCACCCACATGGTGCGTCCGCGCATGCAGCCGCGGTACAGCTCGGTCATGGTGGCCCGCATCTCGGCCGGGGGCTTCCAGTTGTTGGTGGGACCGGCGTCGACTTCACGCTCTGAGCAGATGAACGTCCGCGACTCCACCCGCGCGACGTCGGACGGGTCCGACAGCGCCAGGTAGGAGTTTTTGTGCTTCTTCTCGTTGAGCTTCGTGAAGGTGCCGGCCTCGACGAGCTGGTCGGCGAGGCGCTGCCACTCTTCGTCAGAGCCGTCAGCGAAGACCACCCGGTCGGGCTGAGTCAGCTCGGCGACCTCCTCCACCCAGGACAGCAGCCCCTTGTGGTTCGTCGGGGCGGTATCCAGACCGGGAACGGTCGCTGAAGTCATCAAAATCTCCTGCACTCGATTTTGCACGTGTTGCACGGCTCGTATTGCGCGGCAGCCTGAACCCAGGTTATCCCGAGCTGGACGTTCCTAAAAAGTCGAGGGTGTATTGACTAACTCACACGAACGATTCAGTACACGTTATCGGCGGTATTCGTCGGCGATTCGTCGTCAATTTGCTCGCCGTCAACGTTCGCGGATGCCGAGGTCTCGGACTCTATGGCCATAGATTCGGAGCCTTCGTCGGAGGGCGGCGGAGGTTCACCAAGCTCGGCGCGCACCGCCTCCAGCGCGGCCTGCAGGGTCGGCATCTCCCGTCCCCGCAGCGCCGCGGCCCTGGCTCCGACGACGGAGTGCTCACGAAGTTCGGTGTCGATCGCGCTGACCTGCTCGGCGACGCGGGTGCTCTCACTTTCGTCCTGCTCGCTCAGGGCGGCGGTGAGCGCGGACTCCGCCGTCAGCACCCGGGTCGCGACCAACTCCTCGGCCGCCGATTGCGCCAGCCCGGTCGCCTCGCCGGCCCACCGGTCCAGGAGCCCGCGGTCGCGGAGCAGCCCGCGGGTGCCGACCACCCAGACGGTGACCCCGAGACCGATCGCCGCGCACGCGACGGCTCCGGCGACCGTCAGCCCGGGGGCCAGGTGGGCCACCAGCCGACTGAGTGTCAGCGCGACGCCCAGACCGAAGCCGGCGCCCACCAGCATCATCAGCCGGGATTCCAGCTTGCGTGACTTCAGCTGCGGGGCGGGCGGGTCGATCGTGGGCAGCGGGGCCGGCGGCGGCGCCTCGATCGCCAGGCCCAGGCCGTGCGCGACGTCGGCCAGATGGGTGGTCGTGCCGTCGTCCACCTCGGCGACCACCTCGTTGAGCCGGGCGCCGGCGTAGGACGCGAACTCCGGCAGCTTCGCCCGGGTCAAGCCGGCCGCATCCTCTTGCAACTCGGAGCGCACCGAGGCGCAGCGGTTGCGCGCGAAGTACGACAGCTGGACCCGAGCCTGCTGAGTCTGGCTGCGTAACGCGATCGTGCGCTCGGACTTGGCGAGCCGTCGCTGCCGCAGGACGCCGCTGCGCTCCTCACGCAGCGCCTCCACCCGCGCGCGCCGGCCGGCGCCATCGGCTTCCCGGTCGTATCGGTCGGCGACGGTCTGCAGCCGGGATTCCCACGCGCGCAACCTGTTTCGTCGTGGCAGCTCCTCGTTTGCGAGTACGTCGGACACCGCGGCGACCAGGTCGTCGACCTGCGGCTCGCCGACCTCGGGAGTGGCGGCGGCGCCCACCCACGGCGCGTCGCGGTAGCGCGGCGCGTGCGCCGCCAACGCCGCACGGTTGGCCGCGAGCACCGCCTCCCAGTTGTGGTGCACGTCGATCTTGGAGACCACGCCGATCACCGCGTCCGTTTCGGCCATCGCCGCGTCTAGCAACGCGCAGTCGGAATCGGTCAGCGCTGCCGCGGCCGAGACGACGAACACCACCGCGCTCGGGGCCTCGCCGGCGGCCAGATCGGTTGGCTCGACGAACCGCCGCTCGGGCAGCCGTTCGGTCAGCGCGGCGACCACGCCGGTCACCCCAGACAGCCACGGCCCGGTCACCAGGACTGCGTCGACGCGGGTCGTGCTCGGCGCGCCGAGTTGCGACCCGATCGCCGTCACCATGGCGTCCACGTCGGCGACCGCGTCGTTGTCCGGCTGGTCGGTCACACCGTTCCCCCGACCTCGGCCCACAGCCGCAGCGAACCCCGGACGATATCGGAGCCCGCCAGTGATTTGTCCTGTCGCCACTGCATCGCGCGGCGCAGATGCGCGTCCGCGGTGTCGCCGCGGTACACCGGGATGCCGCGCGCCTCGACGATGTCCACCGCGGCCATCATCCGGGCGACCACAGTGTCGTCGCTGCACAGGAATTCGCCGACCCGCGGGTCGGTGACGGCCAGCGTCTCCAGGTCGGCGACGGCGTCGAGCACGCGCTGGTAGCGCACCTGCGCCCCGAGCACCTCGATCGCGTGGACCACGTCGTCGATGCAGCTCAGCCGCCGCAGCAGCGCGATGACCTCGGTGCGAGTGGCGCCGAGCCGGATCGCGGCCGTCGCCTGCGCGATGCCGAACAGGTCGAGCTCCTGGACAAGCCGTTCCTGTACCTCGGTGACGCGTCCGTCGGCCAGCGCCCGTAGGCCCGTCCACAGCTCGTCGTCGAGCGTGGCGACCGCGAGTATCCCCACCAACGGTTCGATGGACAGCCCGGTGCGGTCCGACAGCTGCCTGCAGCGGGTCCTCGCGGCGCTGGTCGGCCCCTGCGGATAGCGGCCGGCTTCGGTGGTGGCGATCAGATCCGCCTTGGTCAGAACCGTCAGCACCGGCCGCGTGACGGCCCCGATCGCGACACGGTCCTCAGGCTTGACCACCTCGGCGATCACGTAGACATGCAGGTCGGCGTCCGATCCCGTCGTCACGGCCAATGATCCCGCACGCGCCAGCGCTTTTGCGACGGTGCTGCGGCCGACGCCGGCGCGACCGGATACCGCTACCCGCAGCGGGGTCGCCAACCGCTCGGCGATCGCGGCGCAGCGCGGGTCGCGCATGTCGACCGCGAACCGCTCCAGCTCATCGACGAAAATCGGATGCCCCTATCCGCTCATGTTCGCCTCGTTGGTGCTGCTACCGCCTCATTCTTGCGGAGCAACTACCGATAATTGGTTAGCACCACCGGTTTGTCGGTCGAATGGTGACATCTGCGCGGGCCCGAAGCGAGTCACCTGATACCAGTCAAAGGCAACTGTTGGGTATCAATCTGGCCCGCGGGCGGCGACATCATGGGTTCATGGGCGACGATGAACGGATGCGCGCGCAGCCCTCGGCGGACGCGGCCTCACCGCCCACGCCTTCCCCGGCCCTGCCCGCGACGCGTCTGTCCGGTTACCGCCGCAACACCAGCTTCCGGTCGCGGCGCTCTCAGTTGTCACACGCCCAGCAGCGGACCTGGGAGCGGCTGTGGCCCGAGCTCGGCTACGTCGCGAGGCCACCCGGCGAATCCGAACTCTCCGCCGAACCGCTGGACACCGAGGCCTGGTTCGGGCGCAGTGCGCCACTTGTTCTCGAAATCGGTTGCGGCACAGGAACTTCGACGATCGCAATGGCGCAGTCGGAGCCGGACGTCGACGTCATCGCCGTCGAGGTCTACCGACGCGGGCTGGCGCAGCTGCTGTCGGCGATCGACCGCGAAGGCGTCACCAACATCCGGTTGATCCGCGGGGACGCCATTGACGTGCTGGAACAGCTGCTCGAGCCCGGCTCGCTGAGCGGGGTTCGGGTGTTCTTCCCCGACCCCTGGCCCAAGGCCCGCCACCACAAGCGCCGGCTGCTGCAGCCCGAAACGGTCGCGCTGATCGCCGACCGGCTGCGTCCCGGCGGGATCCTGCACGCCGCCACCGATCACCCCGGCTACGCCGAGCAGATCGCCGAGGTCGGCGACGCCGACCCGCGACTGTCCCGGCTGGATTCCAACACGCAACCGCCGATCTCCGTCGTGCGCCCGACCACCAAGTACGAGAACAAGGCGCAGGATGCCGGCAGCGCCGTCACCGAATTGCTCTGGGAGAGACGTCAACCATGAGCCTGACTGACCAGACGCTGGCCGGGCCGTTGTCCGGGAGCCCGTTACCCGACTCGGCGCCCGCCATCCGACGCGTCCTGCTGGTCTGGGACGCACCCAACCTGGACATGGGCCTTGGATCGATCCTCGGCCGTCGGCCGACGGCCCTGGAACGCCCCCGCTTCGATGCGCTCGGCCGCTGGTTGCTGGCCCGCACCGCCGAGGTCGCAGCCAACCTGGACGGCGTTTTGGCCGAGCCCGAGGCCACGGTGTTCACCAATATCGCCTCGGGCAGCGCCGATGTGGTGCGCCCGTGGGTCGATGCATTGCGCAACGTGGGTTTCGCGGTGTTCGCCAAGCCGAAGCTCGATGAGGACAGCGATGTCGACAGCGACATGCTCGAGCACATCGCCCAGCGATCGCAGGAGGGATTGGCGGCGCTGATGGTGGCGTCGGCCGACGGTCAGGCTTTTCGCATGCCGTTGGAGGAAATCGCCCGCGACGGGGTACCCGTCCAGGTGCTTGGATTTCGCGAACATGCGAGTTGGGCACTAGCGTCGGATACCTTGGAGTTTGTCGACCTGGAAGACATCGCAGGTGTGTTCCGGGAGCCATTGCCGCGAATCGGCCTCGATTCGCTGCCTGAGAAGGGGGCGTGGCTACAACCGTTCCGGCCGCTATCTTCGTTGCTGACCTCGCGTGTGGCGACAACTTAAAACTATGCGCGGGTCCTCGCAGATCCAGTAAGGAGCTTACGTGTTCGCCTGGTGGGGTCGAACTGTATATCGCTTCAGGTACATCGTGATCGCAATCACGGTGGGGCTGTCCCTGTTCGGCGGCATCTTCGGGATAAGCCTCGGCAAACACGTCACGCAGAGCGGTTTCTACGACGACGGCAGCCAGTCCGTCAAGGCATCGGTGCTCGGCGACGACACCTACGGCCGCGATCGCACCAGCCACATCGTCGCCACCTTTACCGCGCCGAAAAGTCTCAGCGACCCGGCGTGGCAGCACCAGATGGTCGACGAGCTCAACGCATTCAAGAAGAACCACTCCGACCAGGTCGTCGGCTGGGCGGGCTGGCTGGCCGCGCCGACCAGCACCGATCCGGTCATCAAGGGGATGGCCAGCGATGACGGCAAGCACACGTTCGTCAGCATCCCGCTGAAGGGCAACGACGACGACACGATCCTGACGAACTACAAGACGATCGAGCCGGACCTGCAGAAGCTGAACGGCGGCAAGGTTCAGCTCGCCGGCCTGGAGCCGATCGCCAGCGCGCTGACCGGGACCATCGCGACCGACCAGAAACGCATGGAAGTGCTGGCGCTGCCGCTGGTGGCGGTGGTGCTGTTCCTGGTCTTCGGCGGCGTGGTCGCGGCGGCCCTGCCGGTCATGGTGGGTGGCTTGAGCATCGCCGGCTCGTTGGGCGTGCTGCGGTTCCTCACGATGTTCGGGCCCATGCACTTCTTCGCCCAACCAGTTGTGTCCATGATGGGGTTCGGCATCGCGATCGACTACGGGCTGTTCGTCGTCAGTCGTTTCCGTGAGGAGATCGCCGAGGGGTACGACACCGAGGCCGCGGTACGGCGCACGGTGATGACGGCCGGTCGCACGGTGGTGTTCTCCGCAGTCCTGATCGCCGTGTCTGCGGCCAGCCTCTTCCTGTTGCCGCAGGGCTTCGTGAAGTCGCTGACCTACGCGGTGATCATCTCGGTGTCGCTGGCCGCGGTGCTGTCGATCACGCTGCTGCCGGCCTGCCTGGCCGTGCTGGGTCGCAACGTCGACGCGCTGGGTGTGCGCACCTTGTTCCGCATCCCCTTCCTGGCCAACTGGACGCCGTCGCGCGTCTACCTGAATTGGCTGGCCGACCGGCTGCAGAAGACCAAGACCCGCGAAGAGGTCGAGGCCGGATTCTGGGGCAAGCTGGTCAACGTCGTGATGAGGCGGCCGCTGGTCTTCGCAATTCCCATCGTCATCGGGATGATCGCGCTGGTCATCCCGCTGCACAACCTGTCCTTCGGCGGTATGAGCGAGAAGTATCTGCCGCCGAACAACTCCGTCCGGTTGGCGCAGGAGAACTTCGACAAGCTCTTTCCCGGCTACCGCACGAACCAGTTGACGCTGGTCATCAAGAGCAACAACGGCAGCAAGGTCACCGACCAGCAGATCGCCGAGATCCGCAGCGACGCCGCCTCGATCACCGGGTTCACCGACAAGACCTGGCAGGAGCGGGCCTGCCCCGCGATCGAGGGCAACCCGTGCGTCGCGGGACCCAACGGGACCACCAAACCCAAGGACGACTCGGTTCGGGTGATCCAGAATGGCCTCTCGCACGCCAGCGACGCGGCCAAGAAGCTCACTGAGCTGCGATCGATCACACCGCCCAAGGGATTGACCGTGCTGGTCGGCGGCGTCCCGGCGCTCGAGCAAGACAGCATCCACAGCCTGTTCGACAAGGCTCCGCTGATGCTGGTGGTGCTGCTCAGCACGACGATGCTGTTGATGTTCCTGGCGTTCGGGTCCGTGGTGCTGCCGATCAAGGCCGCGGTGATGAGTGCCCTGACCCTGGGTTCCACGCTGGGGATCCTGACCTGGATCTTCGTCGACGGGCACCTGGCGTCGCTGCTGAATTTCACACCGACACCGCTGATGGTCGTCCTGATCGCGTTGGTGATCGCGGTCGGTTTCGGCCTGGCCACCGACTACGAGGTTTTCCTGGTGTCGCGGATGGTGGAGGCCCGCGCACGCGGCATGTCCACCGCCGAGGCGATCCGGATCGGTACGGCGACGACGGGTCGGCTGATCACCGCCGCCGCACTGGTGCTCGCGGTGGTGGCCGGTTCGTTCGTGTTCTCCGACCTGGTGATGATGAAGTATCTGGCGTTCGGCCTGATGGCGGCGCTGTTGCTGGACGCCACCGTGGTCCGGATGTTCCTGGTCCCCTCGGTGATGAAGTTGCTCGGCGACGACTGCTGGTGGGCGCCGATGTGGATGAAGCGTCTGCAGAACCGGTTGGGGCTCGGCGAGATTCACCTGCCCGACGAGCGCAAGCGGCCGGTCCCGCGGACCGGGCCCGAGCGTCCGGCGGTCGCCGCGCAGACCGCCGCCAGCACCGCCGCGAAACCGCGTCCGCCGCACGACCCCACCCACCCGGGCGCGGACGGCCAATCGCCACGGCCCAGCAGGCCGGCCGGGCCGGCGCCGCGGCCGGAGTTCCGGCCGCCCGCCCAGGAGACTCCGTCGGCCGCCGGCACTACCAAAATGCCGGCCGCCGGTCGCGGGGATGCGAAAGAGGCACCGACGACCCGCTTTTCGGCTCAGCCGAGCGCTGCGGCGGCACCCGTGCCCAGCCACGAACGGCCACCGACGCCGGCCGGACCTGCGCCACGCGACGACCGCGAAATCGAGTCGTGGCTCAGCGACCTGCGCGGCCCCGGGTCAGGCGACCGTCCGACGCCGGCTCAGCCGTCCGCCGATCAGACCCGGGCCATGCAGATTCCGCGGGAACAGCCGTCGGCACAGCAGCCCGCCGGACCGGAGGATGCCACCACCGCGATACCCACAGCTCCGCAGGATGACAAGGACTCCGACACGGCCACCGAAAAACTCAACGCTCGGGGCGAGAACCCACCGCGTCGCCGCGGCGGCGGGCTCAGCGCGGCCGACCTGCTACGCCGCGAAGGGCGGATGTAGCGGCCGAGTTCGTTAGGACCTGGCGGCTTTCAGCTCATCCGGTTCGACTTGCATGATCGACGCGTCGCCGTCTTCTTCGGTCTCCTCGACTGCGGCCTCGGGATCCTTCGCGAGCAGCACCTTGAACGCGTTGTTGAAGAACGCCACGGTCGGCACCGACAGCAACGCGCCCACGATCCCGGCCAGCACGCTGCCGGTCGAGATCGCGACGACGATCGCGAGCGGATGGATCGACACCGCCCGGCCCATCACCAACGGCTGCAGGATGTGGGCCTCGAGCTGATTCACCCCGATGAGCACACCGAGCGTAATGAGTGCGTACACGAATCCCTTTGCCAGCAGCGCCACGATCACCGCCAGGAAGCCGCTGATCACGGCACCGACTAGCGGTATGAAGGCACCGAGGAACACCAGCGACGCCAGCGGTAGCGCCAGCGGCACCGCCATGATCGCCAAACCGGTGCCAACGCCGGCGGCATCGACGAGTGCGACCAGGAATGTGGCCCGCACGTAGCCGATCAGCGAGCCGTATCCGGCGCGGCCGGCGGCCCGCACCCGCTCCCGCGCGTCGGCGGGAACGATCTTGGTGACGTACTCCCAGATGTTGCGGCCGCCGTACAGGAAAAAGATCAGCGTGAAGAACATCAGCAGTGCCGCGGTGATGATCTCGGTGATGGTGGTCGCGGTCGCCAGGGCGCCGCTGGTCAGCTTCTCCTGGTTGTTCTGCAGTGCCTGGACCGCCGCGTTGCCGGCGTGGTCGATCTGCTGGCGGCTCAGGTGCAACGGCCCGTCGATCAACCACTTCTTGGTGGTGTCGATGCTGCGGGTGACCTGATTGACCAGGTCGGGAACCCCGATCACGAATTGGCTGATGACGAAGGTCAGGATGCCGCCCAGGATCGCAAAACCGCCCAGGATCACCAGCGCGACACCGCCGCCGCGCGGCGCGCCGCGGCGGTCCAGCCAGTCCACGACGGGGACCAGCAGCGCGCTCACCATCAACGCGAGAAGCAGTGGGACGACGATGATTTCGAGTTTCGCGATCACCCACAGCAGTGCGACCAGCGCCGCCAGGATGACCAGCAACCGCCAAGACCAGGCTGCGGCCTTGCGCACGATCGGTTCCACCGACTCTGCGGAGTCGTTTGCGGCCTTGTCCGGCATACCGCCAAGACTAGCCGCCGGAGGTCCGGTCAAAACCCATGCCGAACACCAGCGTCGCGCAACGATCCTGGCGCGACCTGCGCGGTTACGCTGAACGCGTGTCGCACGACGCAGCGGCCAGGCGTGTCGACGGGCAGCAGGACGAGCGGGCCCGCGGTCGTTATTGGTGGCTGCGTTGGGTCGCTCTGACCGTTGTCTCGATCGTGCTGGCGGTCGAGGTGGCGTTGGCCTGGGATCAATTGGCCAAGGCCGCCCGAAGTCTCTACACCGCGAAATGGTGGTGGTTGCTGGCCTCCACCCTGGCGGCCGTGCTGTTGATGCACAGCTTCGCCGAGGTGCAACGGACGCTGCTGACGTCGGCAGGCGTGCGGGTCAGGGAATGGCGTTCCGAGGCGGCCTACTACGCGGCCAACTCCCTGAGCACCACGCTGCCCGGCGGTCCGGTGCTGGCGGCGACGTTCTTGCTTCGGCAGCAACGGATTTGGGGTGCGTCGACGCTGGTGGCGTCATGGCAGCTGGTGATGTCGGGTGTGCTGCAGGCCGTCGGGCTGGCTCTGCTCGGGCTGGGCGGGGCGTTCTTCCTCGGCGCGAAGAACAACCCGTTCTCGCTGGTGTTCACCCTGGGCGGCTTCGTTGCCCTACTGCTGCTGGCCCAAGCGGTGGCCTCGCGGCCCGAACTGATCGACGGCATCGGGTGCCGGGTGCTGGCGTCGTTCAACTCGATTCGCGGCAGGCCCGCCGACACCGGCCTGGCCAAGTGGCGCGAGATGCTCTGCCAACTCGAGTCGGTCAGCCTCAGCCGGCGCGACATGGCGGCCGCTTTCAGTTGGTCACTGGTCAACCGGTTCGCCGACGTCGCATGTCTGGGCTTCGCCGCCTACGCGGCAGGCGCGCACGCCTCGCTGGGTGGTTTGACCGTCGCCTGCGCGGCCGCCCGCGCGGCCGGCACGATCCCGCTGATGCCCGGCGGCCTGTTGGTGGTCGAGGCGGTGCTGGTGCCCGGTTTGCTTTCCAGCGGGATGTCGTTGCCCGGCGCGGTATCGACGATGTTGATCTACCGGCTGATCAGCTGGTTACTTTTGGCCGCGATCGGCTGGGTGGTGTTCTTCTTCATGTTCCGGAAGCAGAACGCCGACGCCGACGCCGCAGCCTTACCGCCACCGCCCGAGGACGACAGCGCTACTTGAATGCGCTGATTCCCGGCAGCGCCGTGGCACCGGGCACCGCGTTCTGCGCGCCGGAGACGGCCTGCGCTGCACCACCGGGCAGTCCACCCGGGATCGCTCCCTGCGCGTTCTGCATGAAGCCGAGCACCTGAGGCAGGCTGATCGGCATCTTGCATCGGCTGGACAGGCCCGCCAACGGCAGCGCGATGGTCTGCATGTCGCTGGCCGCCTTCGGGTTCGTGTCGAAGTAGCTCTTCAGCGAATTGACCGAATTGGTGCCCGCGGGCTCCTGCAACACTGTTGTCATCGCCTGGTTGGTCTCCGGGTGCCCGTCGAGGTAGTCGCCCGCGGACCGCGCGACGTTGCTGATCGTCCTGGCCATTTCGCTGGCCGCACAGGGGTCGGTCGCGCTCACCGCAGTCGGCGCGGACAGCAGCACCACCGCCGCGGAACCGCCGAGACCTGTCGCGGTCAGCGCTCCGAGCAGCCGACGGCGCAACGTCACATTGCTCCCAGTCAGGGACGTCATAGATCGCTCCTTGTGGCTTGCGAGCAGCGGTTCGTCTCGCAGACGGCTGGTGGCGGACCGGCCGGCGCCGGTGTCAGCCCGATCGTCATCCTGCCATCGAATCCGGCGCCGCCGCCAACCCAGCCGAAGGGAAACTGGTCACACCGCCCGGGAATCGGCGTCGTTGTGGAGTCGTTGCAGCTCAGCGACTCATAAGCGACGTTGCCAGATAGCTCGCTCGGGTAGGCTGGCCTGCACCCAACCTAATGCGGGGAGATCGAAATCCAGCACTTCATGATGCGCCTAAGCAGCAACCTGCGCAGGTTCCGCTGGCTGGTCTTCACGGGTTGGTTGCTGGCGATGATTGCCGCCGTCTACCTGGTGGTGACCCAGTCGGGTCACCTCACCGGTGGCGGTTTCGACGTGCCCGGATCCCAGTCGCTGCACGTCCACGACGACCTGGAAGCCCACTACCCCGACCAGGGCACGTCGCCGTTGGCGCTGGTGGCCGCGCCGCGCGCGGACGCCGGCTATCAAGACATGAACTCCGCGGCCAACTTCCTGCAGCAGGTCGCCAAGCAGGTTCCCGATGTGGCGGTGGTGAACAACCCCGCTCAGCCGTCGCCGCAGCCCGACCGGCCCTACGTGGTGTCGCTGCGGCTGGACTCCACCAACAACGCCAGCGCCAGCGATGCCGCCAAGAAGCTGCGGGCCAAGGTCGGCGTGCAGGGCACCCGGCCGGGACAGATGGCGGACGGCCGAGTCCGGCTGTACGTCATCGGCCAGGGCGCACTCAGCACGGCGGCGGCGGCCAACACCAAGCACGACATCGCCAAGGCCGAGCAGTGGAACTTTCCGATCATCCTGATCGTGTTGCTGGCGGTGTTCGGATCGCTTGCCGCCGCCGCGATTCCGCTGGCGCTGGGCATCTGCACGGTCGCCATCACGATGGGGCTGGTCTACCTGCTGTCGGCCTACACCACGATGTCGGTCTTCGTCACCTCGACGGTGTCGATGTTCGGTATCGCGCTGGCGGTGGACTATTCGCTATTCATCTTGATGCGTTACCGCGAGGAACTGCGGGCCGGGCGCCAGCCGCAAGAGGCGGTGGACGCGGCGATGGCCACATCGGGTCTGGCGGTGGCGCTGTCCGGGATGACCGTCGTCGCGTCGCTGACCGGTATCTACCTGATCAACACCCCCGCGTTGACGTCGATGGCCACCGGGGCGATTCTCGCGGTCGCGGTGGCGATGCTGACGTCGACGACGATGACGCCGGCGGTGCTGGCGACGTTCGGTCGGTCCGCCGCCAAGCGGTCGGCGGCGCTGCACTGGTCGCGGCGACCCGAAACCACCCAGTCGCGGTTCTGGAGCCAGTGGATCGGTTGGGTGATGCGCCGTCCCTGGGCATCGGCGGCGGCGGCGGCGACCGTGCTGCTCGTGATGGCGGGTCCGGCGCTGTCGATGGTGATGGGCAATAGCCTGCTCCGCCAGTTCAACTCATCACACGAGATCCGCGCCGGAGTGTCGGCGGCGGCCGAGGCGCTGGGCCCGGGTGCCCTGGGCCCGGTGCAGGTGATGGTCACCTTCCCCGACGGCGACGCGTCCTCGCCGTCGCACACCCCGACGCTCGACGCGATCCGGCACGAGATGGGCCAGGCCCCCAACATCATCTCGGTGGCCCCGTCGACGTTCGCCGACAACAACAGCAGCGCTGTGCTCTCCGGGGTGCTGTCGGTCGACCCCGAGGACCTCGGCGCCCGTCGGACCATCGCTTGGCTGCGGGGCCACCTCCCGCAGGCCGGCGGCGCGTCGGCGCAGGTCGCCGTCGGTGGACCGACCGCGCTGATCAAAGACTTCGACGACCAGGTGTCCAGAACTGAGCCGTGGGTGCTGGTCTTCGTCGCCCTGATCGCCTTCGTCATGCTGCTGCTGTCGATCCAGTCGGTGTTCCTGGCCTTCAAGGGCGTGCTGATGACGGTGTTGTCGGTGGCGGCGGCCTACGGCAGCCTGGTCATGGTCTTCCAGTGGGGCTGGCTGGAAAAGCTCGGCTTCGGCCAGATCAGCTCTATCGACAGCACCGTCCCGCCGCTGGTGCTGGCCATGACTTTCGGCTTGTCGATGGACTACGAGATCTTCTTGCTGACCCGCATCCGGGAACGGTTCCTGCAATCGGGCAACACCCACGACGCGGTGGCGTACGGCGTGAGCACCAGCGCCCGCACGATCACCAGTGCCGCGTTGATCATGATCGCGGTGTTCATCGGCTTTGCGTTCGCCGGCATGCCGCTGGTGGCCGAGATCGGGGTGGCGTGCGCGGTCGCGATCGCAGTGGACGCCACCGTGGTGCGTCTGGTGATGGTGCCGGCGCTGATGGCGATGTTCGCCGAGTGGAACTGGTGGCTACCCGCCTGGCTGGAACGCATCCTGCCGTCGGTGGACTTCGAAAAGCCTTTGCCTGCAGTGGATCTCGGCGACATCTTGATGATTCCCGACGACATCTCGGCACCCGCGGTGTCCGGCGCCGACCTGAGGATCGTGCTCAAGTCGGCGGCGCGGCTCAAGGATTTGGCGCCCGACGCGATCACCGTGGCCGACCCACTGGCCTTCACCGGATGCAGCCGGAGCCGGGGTCCGGGGACACGGATCAAGGGCAGCGAGTATGTCGCCAGTTCGACCACCCGGCAGTTGGCGGTGATCGGCGCGCCGACCGGGACTAACGGCCATTCGGGGGCCAAGAAGTTGGTCGGCGGGCGGTCGCACCGCAACGGCGGTAGCCCGGAACGTGCCGCTCCGCGTGCGGTGCGGCCGGTGCACCCGGTCACGTTGTGGCGTGGCCGGCTGTCGGTCGCACTGGATGCATTGGAGACCGAAGCCCGGATCGAGCAGCCGGAGTTCGAACGCTGCAGCCCGATGGAAACCACCCACGTCCAGTTGGCCACCGGTGACCGGCTGCAGATCCCGACCGGCGCCGAGACGCTGCGACTCAAGGGCTACCTGATCATGAGCCGCAACAGCAGCCGCGACTACGCGGATTTCGCCGAGCTCGTCGACACGATGGAAGCCGAGACCGCAGCAGTCGTGCTGGCCAGCATGGACAGGTATTACTGTTGTCGAACACCCAGGCAGCAGTGGATCGCGAGCCAGTTGGTCCGCCGACTCGCCGACCCGTATCCGTCGGATGTTGATAACGATGGTTGGCCCGAGTCCGATACAAAGGCAGACTGGGAAACGGTCAGGCAACGATGCCTGTCCGTGGCCGTGGCGATGCTGGAGGAGGCGAGGTGACGTTGGCAGCGGACCGACGCCATGGGGCGCCGCACCGGCCGGCCGCCCGTGCTCGCAACGGCGACCGTCCGGTCGAGTTCTGGCCGACCTCGGCGATTCGTTCGGCGCTGGAGGGCGGCGACATCGCCACTTGGAAGCAGATCGCCGTCGCGATCAAACGCGACCCGTTCGGGCGCACTGCCCGTCAGGTCGAGGAGGTGCTGGAAACCTCGCGGCCCTACGGCATCTCCAAGGCCCTGGCTGAGGTTCTGGACCGGGCCCGAGCCCACCTCGAGGCCAACGAACGCACCGAAGTGGCCCGCCACGTACAGGTGCTGATCGAACGATCAGGCCTCAAGTTGCCCGAGTTCGCCTCTCGGATCGGCGTGCCCGCAGACGAGTTGAGCGATTACCTCAACGCCACCACGAGCCCGTCGGCGTCGTTGATGATCCGCATGCGCCGGCTGTCCGACCGCTTCGCCAAGGCCCGGTCTCATCAGCCGCCACCGCCGCAGGAGCAGCGTGCTCCGCAGCGGCCGCCTCGCGGCCACTGATGCTCGGTCGGCCCGACGATCTGACGCTGCGCCGAATCCTGGGCGAGACTCGAACCATCGCGGTCGTCGGGGCGTCGCAGAACCCGGCCCGGCCCAGCCACGAGATCTACTCCTACCTGCTGTCGACCGGCCAATATCAGGTGTTTCCGGTCAACCCGACGATCACCGAGATCGACGGCGCGCCAGTATATCCACGGTTGGCCGACCTGCTGGTGACGCCGGATCTGGTCGACGTGTTCCGCCGGTTCGACGAGCTGCCGTCGGTGCTGGCCGACACGCTCGCCCTGGAGCAGCGTCCGAAAACCCTGTGGCTGCAGGAAGGCTTGTGGCATGAGCAGGTCGGCCGCGACGCCGACGCGGCCGGTCTGCAGGTGGTGATGGACCGCTGCCTGATGGTCGAGCACGCCCGGCTGCGTTGATCAGCGTGGGTTGAGCGGCCCGACCCCGAGAACCAGCCAGTGACCGCCCTGCTTGGTCAACGTCACGCGCAGCGCCAGCACTGCGTTGTCGGTCGGCTGACCCGGTTCGTTCTGGGTAGCCCGCATGACGACCGCGACGCTGGCCGCCGCGGGCCCGATCGCCTCGAGGCCGGCCTCCATCGTCGAGGCGGTGGCGGTGACGTTGCGATGCGACAAATCGTTTGTGGCCTTGCCGAATTGATCCCTGAACGTGGTCGCCTGTTCGGGCACCATCATGGCGGCGGCCTTATCGATGGCCGCCATCGGCTCCTGCGGCGAGAAGGTCGCCGTCGCCTCGGCCATGCCGACCGCGATCCGAACCACCTCCGCCGAGTCGACTTTCAGGTCGTGGTCGGGCCTCGCCCAGTGCGTGTAGCCGGTCAGCACCGCGGCGACCACTGCGACCGTGCACAGCGCGACCACCGCCAACCGGAGCGCGGGCGCGTCATCGTCGGTGCCGACCGTCACCGAATCACGGCGCAGCAGCCAGACATTCACCGCCACGCCTTCGACGATCAACAGGATCAGCACCGAACACAGCGACACCCACCACAGCGGCCATGCCAGCACGTAACCGATCGCCAGCAGCGCGGCGATCGCGGCCAGGGGCGCCGCGACGTCGAAAGCAAACACGCGCCAGGCGTTCCTCATCGGATCGACTCCAGCCGCGAGATCATCAACTTGCCATCGACGTCGGAGATCCCGAGCCGCAAGTTCCAGTGCACGGTCTGCGGCTTGCCGCCGGCGTTCTCGCTGACCGACGTGGCCACCACCATGACCGTGTCGGTGCGACGGGCGATGGAGGTCGGCAACTGCTCCGCCGGCGCGGGCCGACCGGGCTGGGCGTCCAGATCATGGTGCACCGTCTCGAACGCCACCGCTTCCACCTCGCCCCGGCTGCGGGACTGCAGCCGCTGGACGACCTGTTGGTAGGGCTGGATCGCGGAGTCGAAATCGGCGTTGAGTTCGCCGACCGTCCCGTCGTGCAGCTTCTGCAAGCTGGCCTGGACATTGTCGGTGTTCATGTTGATCAGCACGCCGGTCCAGTCGGCAGCGGCCTGCATCGCCCGAGTTTCATAGCCACGCTCGTCGACGTCGGTGCGGTGCGCCGACCAGATGAACCAGCCCAGCACTATCGCGGCCACCGACAGCACTCCCAGCACGGCCGAGGCGATGCCGTAAGACGTGATGGCCGGGCCGTCGGCTTCCTCGGGTTCGTCGGGCTCTTGGGGCTTCGGCTCCTCGGCCGTGGTCTGCTCGGCTTGCTCGTCGTCGGGCATGGGCGTGAGCCTAGCCGGGCGACGATGCAGAGCCCGAAGGGCGATGCGGAGGAGCCCGGCCGTCGGACCTAGCCGGGCGACGATGCAGAGCCCGAAGGGCGATGCGGACCGGTACTAAGCCCACGTCGTCAGCGGCAACTCCGGCAGCCACAGCACGCTCTGCGTCGCCGGGTACGCGGTTGCCGCCCGGAAACCGGGAGCCACCCCGAGCTGCCCGGCCCGGTCGAGCCACTCCTCGACCAGTACGTGCAACACCTGCCGGACGATGTGGCCGCCCCGGCAACGCATCGACCCTTTACCCAACGTCCAATGCCGGTGCGCCCTGACGCCAATCACAAGATCATCACTGGACATGGGGTCGCTGCCGTCTCGCTGCACCGCACCGATACACAAGTTCAGCACCATGTCGGCCGGCAGCTCTACCCCACCGACGGTCGTTGGCTGGGTGGTGAATCGCTGGCAACTCGGCACCATCGGCTCCAACCGTAGGAGCTCTTCAATAAATTCACGCATGAGCTCAGGCTGACTTCGAAGCACGTCGCACAATTCGGGGTTGCGGGCCAACTCGAGTACGTGCCAGCCGGCGTGTTTGAACAAGTTGCGGCACGCCTCCAAGAAGACATGGCCGGACCGCCCATTGAGGTGCTCGACAGGCAGTAGTTGCAGGCGCGCCACGCAATCGAACAGGGCGTCGGCCATCGGCGCGGTCACATCGGCCACCGCGTCACCGCCGCCGGCAGCGACGAAACGATCGATCAGCGCGACGGCGGTCGGACGGAACTCCGCCGCGACGTCATGGGCTGCTTTCGGGGCGAACAGCTCCCGGTGAGCCTCGAGATCGCTCTCGGGAAGCGCGCGAGCGCTATCCAAGCTCGCGTCGTCTAGATGCGCCAGCACCTCGTCGCGCCCGACCACGAACACCCAGTTTGCGAACATCCCTTGTGTCGCTGGATGCCGCAACACCGGGCCGGCCTGTCGTGCCAGGCGCCAACCCAGGCCGCGGTCCGTGCTCAGGGCAGTTCCCGCCTCGGCGGGAAAGACCGGACAGTCGGCAAGGTTCACGTGATTACCTAAGCAGCAGTGCTGGCCTGGTAACAATGGTGGCGTGACGGTAGAAGCTATTCGCTCGGGCCTCGACCTGAGCTTTGTCGACGACGCTGCCCGCCCGCAAGACGACTTGTTCGGCTACGTCAACGGCCGCTGGCTGGCGGACCATCAGATGCCGGCCGACCGAGCCACCGACGGCGCTTTCCGGCTGCTTGCCGACCGCGCCGAGGAGCAGGTACGCGACATCATCACCGAGGCTGCGGCGTCGAACGCCCCCGAGGGCACCGACCCGCAACGCATCGGCGACCTCTACGCCAGCTTCATGGACACCGAGACCATCGCGGCCCTGGGCGTGCGCCCACTGCTCGACGAGCTCGCGGGTATCGACGCGACGCAGACGCCCACCGAGCTGGCCGCCCGGCTCGGCGAGCTGCAGCGCACCGGCATCGGCGGTGGCACCAGCATCTACGTCGACACCGATTCGAAGGACTCCACCCGCTATCTGCTGCACCTGTCGCAATCGGGGCTCGGATTGCCTGACGAGTCGTACTACCGCGACCCGCAGCACGCGGCGATCCTCGCGGAGTACCCGAAGCACATCGCGCGGATGTTCGCGCTCGTCTATGGCGGGGACCACGATGACACCGCTGCGCGCATCGTCGCGTTGGAGACCAAAATCGCTGCCGCACACTGGGATGTGGTGAAGCGCCGCGACGCCGACCTGACCTACAACCTGCGGACATTCGACCAATTGCGCTTGGAGGCAACCGGTTTCGATTGGGCCGGGTGGCTGCGCGGGTTGGGCGCCTCGGAAGCGCAAGCAGCAGAGGTTGTCGTCCGGCAGCCCGACGCACTGTCCGTGTTCGCCGCGCTCTGGGAGAGCGAGGACCCCGAGGACTGGAAGCGCTGGCTGCGTTGGCGGGTGATCAGCGGACGGGCGTCGCTGCTCAGCGACGAGATCGTCGACGAAAACTTCGCGTTCTACGGTCGCACCCTGTCGGGCACCGAACAGCTACGTGACCGGTGGAAGCGTGGCGTCTCGCTGGTCGAGAGCCTGATGGGCGATGCTGTCGGAAAACTCTACGTCGAACGGCATTTCCCGCCGGACGCCAAGGCGCGGATGGACGAGTTGGTGGCCAATCTGCGCGAGGCCTACCGCGTCAGCATCACCGATCTGGAGTGGATGACGCCCCGGACCCGCGAGCGGGCGCTGGAGAAGCTCGACAAATTCACCCCGAAGATCGGCTACCCCGCGAAATGGCGTGACTACTCGTCGCTGGTCATCGCCCGTGACGACCTGTACGGCAACTACCGGCGCAGCTATGCGCTGGAGTACGACCGCGACCTGGCCAAACTCGGCGGCCCGGTCGACCGCGACGAGTGGTTCATGACGCCGCAGACCGTCAACGCCTATTACAACCCCGGCATGAACGAGATCGTGTTCCCTGCCGCGATTCTGCAGCCGCCGTTCTTCGACGCCGAGGCCGACGACGCCGCCAACTACGGCGGTATCGGCGCCGTCATCGGCCACGAGATCGGCCACGGCTTCGATGACCAGGGCGCCAAGTACGACGGCGACGGCAACCTGGTCGACTGGTGGACCGATGACGACCGCGCCGAGTTCGGTTCTCGCACAAAGGCTCTCATCGAGCAGTACGATGTCTACACGCCGCGCGGGCTGGAGAACGGCCACCACGTCAACGGTGCATTCACCGTCGGGGAGAACATCGGCGACCTGGGCGGCCTGTCGATCGCGCTGCTGGCGTACCAGCTCTCACTGAAGGGCGCGGACGCGCCCGTCATCGACGGCCTGACCGGCGTTCAGCGGGTGTTCTTCGGCTGGGCGCAGGTGTGGCGCACCAAATCCCGTGACGCCGAAGCGATTCGCCGGCTGGCGATCGACCCGCACTCGCCGCCGGAGTTCCGGTGCAACGGCGTCATCCGCAACATCGACAGCTTCTACGACGCCTTCGAGGTCAGCGAGAAGGACGCGCTGTACCTGGACCCGCAACGGCGAGTGAGGATCTGGAACTAGCCCTCTACATCTGCCAGTCGTTGGAGCCGTCGTTCTTGCTGTACGTCCCGACGGAGTTCTTCACGACGATGGGGTCGCCGGCGCCGAAGTTGGCGAAGAACCACTTCGCGTTCGTCGGGCTGATGTTGATGCAGCCGTGGCTGACGTCGCGCTTGCCCTGGTCGGCCACCGACCATGGTGCGCTGTGCACGTAGTCGCCGCTGTTGTCGAACTGCACCGCGTCCGTGACGTCCACCTTGTAGCCGTAGGTCGAGTTGACCGGCACACCGTAGGTGGACGAATCCATCACGACCTTGGCCTTCTTGTCGAGCACGTAGTAGGTGCCGTTCGGCGTCTGGTGACCGCCCGCCGCCATACCCATCGACATCGGGAAGGTCTGCTCGACCGTCCCGTTGCGGCTGACGACCAGCTGGTGGGTGGCGTCGTCGGCGGTCGCGATCAGCGAGTCGCCGGTGACGAAGTTCTCCTGGGTGCCGGCCGCGTCGACGTGCACCGCGGTGTGGGCGGGCCAGAAGCTGAGCGGACGCCAGCGCACCTGGCTGGAGGTCAGCCAGTAGAACTTGCCGGATACCGGCGGAGTCGACGACACGTGGATCGCCTGTTCGGCCATGTGCTGATCTGCGATCGGCCGTGCGAAGTTGATGATGATCGGCTCGCCTACACCGACCGTTGAGCCGTTGACCGGATTGAAGGTCGGCGGCACGAACGGCGGCGGGCCGGTGAACGGCTCCGGGTTCTGGCCGACGACGGGACCCGAGGGCACAGCGGCCGGGGTGGCTGCGGGCGGTGCGCCGGCCGGGACAGCCGGCGGCGGCGCAAGCGGATCCACCGGAGGCGGGGTCGGCGCCAGCGGGTTGGGCGGCGGCGGCGCGGCCAGCGGGTCGCCGGGCGGCGGCGGTGGCACTGCGGGAGCGTCCACGCCGGGCGGCGGTGGCGGTGGTGCCGGCTCGGGGTCGGCCAGTGCCGAACCCGACCCCAAAGTGAGCACAACGGTCACCCCCACTGCACTGAATGCAGCGGCCAGCGGACCCTTGGTCCATCGCGACATTTGTATCCCTCCAGTCACGGTCTCAGCCCAGTATGCAGTAGCGGAGGGCCCGCCCCTTAATCCGGCGATCGCCACGCCGTCGACAATCCGGCCGGTGACAGGCCGTTGAACTGCGGTTTTACCGGGCTGGTTGAGTGACGGGAGTGTCGAACAAGTGCCGCTCCGCGGCCATCCCGGCGGCCCCGGCACCGATCAGAGTCGCCGACGCGGCGAACATCACCAGCACGCCGTGCTCGTAGAACAGTCCGCCGGTGAACGACCCCGCCATGATGCCGATCTGGAACGCCGCCATGTACAGGCCCGACGCGCCGTCGGGATCGTCGGCGCCGGCGCGCATCGCCGCGGATTGCAGCATCGGCGACACCGCGTTCGCGAAGGCTCCCCACAGCGCGATCGCCGTGACGCCGATCAGGGCGGTCGCCACCGCCGGTAGTCGATGCAACGCCAGGACGGTCAGCACCAGAAGCGTCACGTACAGGCCGACCATGCAGCTGATCGCCGCGGCCCTGGGGCGGTGGTCCATCGGCCGGGCCACCAGCGGCATCGCCAGCAGACCGGCGATGCCGTAGATCGACAGCAACCAGGCGATGTCCGGGCCGCGCACCCCGACGACGTCGCGGATGATCAGCGTGATGAACGTGAACGCGATGTAGTGACCGGTCACCGCGACCATGGTGAGCACGCTGACGATGACCAGCCTGCGATTGCGGTGATGCCCGGCGGCCCGCCCGACGCGGGTGAGCTGCTCATCGGTCAACGACATCGCCGGAAGCACCGCGGCGGCCGCGACGGTGACCACGGCGGCGATGACGGCCACGGCAGCCACCGCCATCCGCCAGCCCCACAGCAGGCTGATCGCCGCGGTGGCCGGGCTGCCGACCACTACGGCCAGACTGATGCCGACATAGATCGATGTGGTGGCGCGTCCGGAGTGACTGGCCGGAACCAGCCGGGTGGCGATCGGCGCCACCACCGAGAGCATCAGGCCGTGGGTGACGGCCGACAGTGCGCGTCCACAGGCCAGCACGACGAAATTGGGCGCCATTGCCGAAATCAGCTGCGAGGCGGTCAGGCACATCAACGACAGCAACAACGCCCGCCGTCGCGGCCAGTGCGCGGTCCAACGGACCAACGGAATCGTGGTCACCGCGGCCACCAGGGCGTACCAGGCCAGCAGCGTCCCGACGACCGGGACGCTGACGTGCAGGCCGCGCGCGATCGCGGGCAGTGCGCCGACCGGCAACAGCTCGGCGGTGACGTAGGTAAAGGAAGCCGCGGCCAGGATCGTCAGCTGAGCCGCGATGCGCGGCGTCCACGGCCCGCTCGCGATGGTTCGGCCTCCGGCGGCACGGGCTGGCCCCACGGCCACTACTCAACCACGCATTGCGCTCAGGAACTAACGATCAGGAACGGACGAGTCGCGCGATGGCGGCCGACGCCTCGGCAAGCTTCTGGTCGGCCTCCGAACCACCCTCGGCCACCGCGCGGGTGACGCAGTGCCCGAGGTGCTCGTCGAGCAGGTTCAGGGCCACTGACTGCAGCGCGTTGTTGGCGGCGCTGATCTGGGTGAGCACGTCGATGCAGTACTTGTCGTCTTCGATCATCTTCGCGATGCCACGTACCTGGCCTTCGATGCGCCGCAGCCGTTTGGCGTAGTTGTCTTTCTGCGACGCGTATCCGTGTGCCATTGCACCCCTCCGGCAATTCGATCTGATCGTGCTCGGGCCATCGCGACGGCACCGGTATTGCCACCATTGTCACCGTCTGGCGGCGCCGTCGCCACAGCACCCCTGCTGAACGGGCGTTTCATCGCCGGATCGGCAATACCCGGTGGGGGTATCTAAATGATTTTGGCCGCCATGCCCGGACCCGCATACTTGAGCGGTGAGCCACAGCAAGGATTCATCGTCCGCCGTCGACATCAAGCCACGCAGCCGCGAGGTCACCGACGGACTGGAGAAGGCCGCGTCGCGGGGGATGCTGCGCGCGGTAGGGATGGACGACGACGACTTCGCCAAACCCCAGATCGGCGTCGCCTCGTCGTGGAACGAGATCACGCCCTGCAACCTGTCGTTGGACCGACTGGCCAAGGCCGTGAAAGAAGGGGTGTTCGCCGCGGGCGGCTATCCCCTGGAATTCGGCACGATCTCGGTGTCCGACGGCATCTCGATGGGCCACGAGGGCATGCACTTCTCGTTGGTGTCCCGCGAGGTGATCGCCGACAGCGTGGAAGTCGTCATGCAGGCCGAGCGCCTGGACGGATCGGTGCTGCTGGCCGGCTGCGACAAGTCGCTGCCCGGGATGCTGATGGCCGCCGCGCGACTCGACCTCGCGTCGGTGTTTCTCTATGCCGGCTCGATCCTGCCGGGCCGGGCGAAGCTGTCCGACGGTAGCGAGCGTGACGTCACGATCATCGACGCGTTCGAGGCGGTCGGCGCCTGTGCCCGCGGATTGATGTCGCGGGAGGACGTCGACATCATCGAGCGGGCCATCTGCCCCGGCGAAGGCGCGTGCGGCGGCATGTTCACCGCCAACACGATGGCCAGTGCGGCCGAGGCACTCGGCATGTCGCTGCCGGGCAGCGCGGCGCCGCCGGCCACCGATCGCCGTCGCGACGGGTTCGCGCGGCGCAGCGGCGAGGCTGTTGTCGGATTACTGCGGCGAGGCATCACCGCCCGCGACATCCTGACCAAAGAAGCGTTCGAGAACGCGATCGCGGTGGTGATGGCATTCGGCGGCTCGACCAACGCGGTGCTGCACCTGTTGGCCATCGCCCACGAGGCCGACGTCAAGTTGTCGCTCGAGGATTTCCGCCGGGTCGGCGCGCAGGTGCCACACCTGGCCGATGTCAAGCCGTTCGGTCGCCATGTGATGTTCGACGTCGACCGGATCGGCGGCGTTCCCGTCATCATGAAGGCACTGCTCGATGCCGGGCTGCTGCACGGTGACTGTTTGACGGTCACCGGCAAGACGATGGCCGAGAACCTGGCGCACATCGCGCCGCCCGACCCGGACGGCAAGGTGCTGCGGGCGTTGGACAACCCGATCCACCCGACCGGCGGCATCACGATCCTGGGCGGATCACTGGCACCCGACGGCGCGGTGGTGAAGTCTGCCGGTTTCGACTCGGACGTTTTTGAAGGCACCGCAAGGGTTTTCGAGCGTGAGCGGGCGGCGCTGGACGCCCTCGAGGATGGCACCATCACCCACGGCGACGCGGTGGTGATCCGCTACGAAGGCCCCAAGGGCGGGCCGGGAATGCGGGAGATGCTCGCGATCACCGGTGCCATCAAGGGCGCCGGCCTCGGCAAGGACGTGCTGCTGTTGACCGACGGCCGGTTCTCCGGGGGCACCACCGGCCTGTGCGTCGGGCACATCGCGCCCGAGGCCGTCGACGGTGGACCGATCGCCTTCCTGCGCGACGGCGACCGGATCCGGCTCGACGTCGCCAAGGCGACGCTGGACGTACTGGTCGATCCCGACGAGTTCGCTTCCCGCCGTGAGGGTTTCACTCCGCTGCCGCCGCGCTACAACTCCGGCGTGCTGGCCAAGTACGTCAAGCTGGTGGGCTCGGCCGCGACCGGAGCGGTCTGCGGCTAGCCCGGTGACGGCGAGCGCCGGAAGGCGCGAGTGAGGAGCCGGGCAATCCGGCGCTAGCCCGGTGACGGCGAGCGCCGGAAGGCGCGAGTGAGGAGCCGGGCAATCCGGCGCTAGCCCGGCGACGGCTAGCGCACCACGGCGATCGCGAAGCCGTCCCAGTGCTTGGCGCCCACCGTCTGCAGCACCGCGGTGTCGAGCCGGGGATGCTCGCCCATGATCTCCAACGCCCGCCGGGTGCCCTGCACGACCGCGTCGCCGCTTTCCGGCGACAGGATCGATCCTTCGCGAATCACGTTGTCCACGATCACAACTGAACCCGGGCGGGTCAGCTTGACGGCCCACTCCAGGTAACCGGGGTTGTTTTCTTTGTCGGCGTCGATGAACACCAGATCGAAGGGCCCGCCGCTGACGTTCGGTAGCGAATCCAGGGCGGCGCCGACCAGGATCTCCACCTGGTCGCCCACACCGGCGCGATCGAGATTTGCCCGGGCGACCTCGGCGTGCTTCTGCTCGTATTCCAGCGTGACCACCCGCCCGTCGGGACCGGCGCCGCGAGCCAGCCAGATCGTGCTGAACCCACCCAGAGTGCCGATTTCCAGGATGCGACGGGCCCCGATGGCGCCTGCCAACAGGCTCAGAAACTTGCCCTGCTGAGCCGACACAGCGATCTTGGGCAACCCGGCCGCGTCACTGGCTTCGAGGGCGGCAGCCAGCGCAGGATCGTCGTCCAAGACGATCGAGTCCAGGAAATCGTCGACGGCGGCAGGAGTCGGCTGTGAGGTCATGAGTCAACGCTAGCCGCCCGCCGATAACGGCCGCCACCGCATTTCGCTGTCCTTGCTATATACCCCCTGGGGGTATAACGTGGATGGTGTCCAGGTCCGAGCAAGCAGAGGTAGAACTATGTCGTATGAAGCGGGAACGTTGTTGAGCTGTGGTCACGATGGTTGTGGCTGTCGGGTTCGTATCGAGGTCGCATGTCACTGCGCCGGTGACCACGCTTACGTGTGCAAGTGCGGCGACGAGCTGGTCGAAGTCAGCTAGCGCACACCTTCTTTCGTGTAGACGACCCGCAGTACGTGGCCGATTTCGGGTCCCATCACCAGCTCGGCCAACGTGCACAGCGTGGCGACAAACTGCGGTCCGTGCGGCGGTGCCGCGTGACACAGATGGTGGGCAATTTCATGCAGCACCACCAATTCACGCATCGCCCAGTCCGCGGTGGCCAGATCGGGAACGGCGATAACGCCTGTGCCGTCGCGGTTTTCGTAGTGCGCCGCGCTCGCGGCCCGTCGCGCCCGTACCGTCACCGGCGCCACTGCCGGCCACTCGCGTCGCACAGCGGGCAACGTCAACACGTCGTCGACGTATCGCTGCACCGAAGCCACCGAGCCGAACCGCGCCTCGGGCGGCAGCGTCAACTGCGCGCCGAAGAACTCGATGCCGCGCGATCCGTGTTCGGCAGCGCGGTCGAACAGTGTCCGCACGAATTCCTCGGCGGCATAGACCTTTGCGCGCTGCCAATCCCGGGCAGGCGGTTCCTGCGCGCTCACCGCTCGAGCGCGCTCCGCGCCCCCGAGAGTTCTGAAGCGGACCCGAGCCTGGCCCGCCGGCCCGCGCGGTCTCCCGCTCGGCGGGCCGCTGACGAATATCCCGCGGTGGCCCGGCTTGCCTGCCAGGTGCCCCGCGCCCGAGACGCGCTGCGGTAGTAATCGCGAAGTTCAAGGTCCTTGTTGCGCAACGCAATAGCGGTTCCCGGCGCTCGCCGACGGTCTTTCTTCGCTTCGCGCTGGGTTTGGTCGCGGGCCTCGGTGAGCCGATGGCCGACCCGTGCGCCGAAGGCCAGCTGGAAGTTCAGCCGCGCGGTGATCGTCGGGGTGGGCCGGTGCGCACCCGAGGAGATGTAGCCGTCGGACGCGCGGACCATCTGCACCACCAGGCTGGCGTAGAGCGCGTGGGTGGCGTCGATGTCCTCGCTGAATCCGTAGGCGTACACGAACGTCGAGTTCGATGCGACATCGCAGCGCACGTCGTTGGCCGACGCAATAACCACGAACAGCTGCACGTAGGTTCGTAATCCTTTGGTGCCGGCCGCGCCGATGGTGATGGTGCGCTGAATCGGCATCTGCGCGGGTGTGCGCTTGTCGGCGTGCGACCGGGCGACGGCCAAGTCGATGGACGTCGCGGTGGCCAGCCGTTGGGCGGCCGCCATGAACGCCTCGGCCTCATGCGCGTTGTCGGTGCCTTCGGCCTGACGTAACAGTGCTGCGATCCGCGCCAACATCTTGTCGTCACTCACAGCGCTCCCCATCGCTCAATACCCGGCTCATCACACCAAAGTAGAGGACCCGTAGGACTTTCCGTCGCAGCAATTCACAGTCGCGCGTTGACCCACGAGACGACGTCGTCGAGCACCTGGTCCTGCTCCGGCTCGTTGAAGACCTCGTGATACAGCCCCGGATAAACCTTGAGTTCGACATCGGAGCTGCCGACGGCCTCGACCAATTGATGACTGCCGATCTCCGGGATCAGTCGGTCCTCTGATCCGTGCACGACCAGCAGCGGCGCGGTAATCGACGCGGCGCGCTGCGGCATCGTCTCGCCGACCAGCAGCAGCGTGCGGGCGATGCCGCCCGGGACCTTGCCGTGATAGACCAGCGGGTCGGTGTTGTAGGCATCCACCACGGCGGGGTCGCGGGAGACCGCGCTCGCGTCGAGTTCCTGCAGCGGCAGACCCGGCGCGATCGCCCCGATGGTCTTGGCGAACCAGGCCAGCAGCGGCGAGATCGCGGTCTGCGCCGCGACCGCCGGCCCGGACAGCACCATCAGGTGGTAGTCGTCGGGATGTTCGACGCCGTAAGCGAATACGATCCCGCCGCCCATGCTGTGACCGAGGACGGTGCGCGGAAGATCCGGATGCTCCTTGGTGGCGATACCGACCAGGGTGTCGAAGTCGCCGGTGAACTCGGAGATGTCTTTGACCAGCACCCGCTTGCCGCCCGAGCGGCCGTGTCCGCGGTGATCGAGCGCATAGGTGATCAACCCGTCGCGGCCGAACCGTTCGGCGACGTGGTCATAGCGGCGGGCATGTTCGCCCAGGCCGTGCGCGAGAATCACCACGCCCCGCGGTTCGGCGTCCGGGGTCCACACGTCGTAGACAATGCGCACACCGCCGACGCCGTCGAAGGTGTGTTCGGTGCGCGTGGTTGCCATCAGGGGCAGCGTAGACCCACGCGTCCGCCATAGCCCGCCACTGGCCGGGGCGTCCAGCGGTTCGGATGTCGTCGTCGATCCGTAAGCTCGGTCCGGTGAGCGTCCTCGCCCGGGAGTTGGCCGACGACGGCCAGGCCGATTTCTCTGCTACCGCCGAGCCTTACCGGCGCGAACTGCTAGCGCACTGCTACCGGATGACGGGGTCGTTGCACGATTCCGAGGACCTGGTGCAAGAGACCCTGCTACGGGCCTGGAAGGCGTACGACCGGTTCGAGGGCAAGTCCTCGGTGCGCACCTGGCTGCACCGCATCGCCACCAATACCTGCCTGACCGCTCTGGAAAGCCGGCGCCGACGGCCGCTGCCGACTGGGCTGGGCGCGCCGAGTTCGGATCCGACCGCGGATCTGGTCGAGGGTGCCGACGTGCCATGGCTCGAGCCTTTTCCCGAGTCGGCGAGCGATCCCGCCGACCCCGCGTCGATCGTCGGGTCGCGCGAATCGGTCCGGTTGGCGTTCGTGGCAGCCCTGCAACATCTCTCGCCCCGCCAGCGCGCCGTGCTCGTGCTGCGTGACGTGCTGCAGTGGAAGGCCGCCGAGGTCGCCGACGCGATCGGCACCAGCACGGCCGCCGTCAACAGCTTGCTGCAGCGTGCGCGTTCTCAACTCGACGCCGCCCAGCCGAGCGCCGACGATCCGGTGACGGCACCGGATTCGCCGGACGCCCAGGATCGATTGGCGCGCTATATCGCCGCCTTCGAGGACTATGACATCGAGCGGCTGACGGAGTTGTTGACCAGCGAGGCGATCTGGGAGATGCCGCCGTACCTCGGCTGGTATCAGGGCGCGCAGGCGATCATCACGCTGATTCACCAGCAGTGCCCGGCCGAATCCCCCGGCGACATGCGGCTCATCCCGATGATCGCCAACGGGCAGCCCGCCGCCGCGATGTATATGCGGGACGGCGACGGCCACGTCCCGTTTCAGCTGCATGTGCTGGACATGCACGCCCACGGCGTGTCCCGGGTGGTGGCATTCCTCGACACCAGCCTGTTCGCAAAATTCGGCCTGCCCGAACGGCTTTAAGTTTTCGTTGCGGCCGCGGACACTCCGGCGACGACAACCTCCGGACGGTAGCGCTGCAGGTCGCTGCTCACGCGGACGATCCGCCAGTCCAGCGCGCCAAGTTCGGCGTAGCGGTCAAGACGAGTTGGCGCTCGCCGACCTCGACGCCGCGCTCCGGCACGCTCAGGCGCTGCTGAGCCCCGGGCTGGCGTGAGGTCTGCGTTCATGAACGGTGCCTGAACGAAAAACCAAGAGCGATCTTCTTTGCGATCACGACGATCTTGACGCTTCTACACAGCTCACGGCGCTGCATACCGTTCACCGGTGGCAACGACTGTCGAGAGCATTCCGGCCTCCGCGGCCCCGGCAACCTCCGCGACGTTCAAGCAGGCGCTGTTCGTCGCGGTGACCGCCGGACTGGGTTACGGCTTCGACTCTTACGCGGTCAACATCTACGGCCTGGTGCTGCCCGAGATCAAGAAGACGTTGCACATCAACGAAGCCCAAGCCGGATACATCGGCTCGATCTTCCTGCTCGGCTACACCATCGGCACCATCGGATTCGGATTCGCCGCCGACCGGTGGGGACGTAAGAACACGCTCGGGGCGTCGATCCTGTTGTACGGGATCACGACGTCGTTGGCCGGACTCACGACCAATATCGCGGCCTTCGCCGGACTGAGGTTCCTGACCGGCGTCGGCGGTGCGGGAGAACTCGCGGTCGGCGCGCCGTACACCGCAGAGGTGTGGCCGGCAAAGACGCGGGCGATCGGCGTTGGCGGCGTTATCTTCTCGCTGTTCTCACTCGGCTACGTGCTGGCCGCCGGCGTCGCGCTCGCTCTGGTCCCGCACTACGGTTGGCAATCGGCGTTCATCGTCGCGATCGTCCCCGCTGTCCTGTTGTTTCTCATCCGGCGCGGTATCACCGAGTCGCATCGCTACGTCGCGGTGCAGAACAGCGCGGCGATCAAGCCGAGACTCTGGCATCTGGCCGGTGTGCGCCGGCGCCTCGTCTCGGGCTGGCTCATCTACACCGCCAACGCTGTCGGTTATTGGGGCATGACGATGTTCTTGACCACGGTCATCGTCAAGAGATTCCATGCCGCACCCATCGAGGCAATCCGTTATGCCTTGGTCTTCTTCCTGCTGCAAGCCGTCTTCGCCTTCCTGGGGACCGCGCTCGCAGACTGGATAGGGCGACGACCGTCGGCGATTATCGCCGCAGTCATCGAGATCGTGTCGACGGTATTGGCGGCTACCTCCGACTCATTGGCCCACTACCGGATCTTCGGCGCCATCGCGATAGCCACACTCGGCTGGCTGTGGGGCGTCGGTGACACCTACATCTCGGAACTCTTCCCGACGGTGTTGCGCGGCACAGGATTTGGAATTGCCGTCGGTGGTGGCCGCGTCGTCTCCATCGCCGCACCGACCGTCATCGGCTGGGCCATCATGCATTACGGGCTGCAGACGCCGTATCTGGCGCTCGGGGGCCTGTGGGTCCTCACCGTGATCGGCTACCTACTCGGGCCGGAAACCAAAGGTAAAGAGCTTGAGGCGCTCACCGATGAGGCGCTGAAGGACGATCGAACGCCGGGGTAGCCTGGCGTTTGTGTCCGCCACCGTCCAGATTCGGCGAGCCGCGGACCGGGCGGTCACCACGACGCCATGGCTGACGTCGCGGCATTCGTTCTCCTTCGGCGACCACTACGACCCGGCCAACACCCACCACGGCTTGCTGCTGGTCAGCAACGACGACGTGGTGGCGCCTGCTGCCGGCTTTGACACCCATCCGCACCGCGACATGGAGATCGTGACCTGGGTGCTCGACGGCGCGCTGGAGCATCGCGACTCCGAAGGCAACAGCGGTGTGGTGTATCCGGGCCTCGCGCAGCGCATGTCGGCTGGAACCGGCATCTCGCACTCCGAGAAGAACGCGTCGGACACCGAACCGGTGCGATTCGTGCAGATGTGGGTGCAACCCGACGTGTCGGGCATCGCGCCGGGCTACCAGCACCACGAGATCAGCGGCGATGAACTCGACGGGAAACTCGTAGCGGTCGCCTCGGGAATTCCCGGGCACGACGCCGCGATCACCATCCACAACCGATCCGCTGCATTGCATGTCGCGAGGCTGCGGTCCGGCGACGAGCTCGCCCTGCCATCGGCGCCCTACGTCCATCTGTTCGTCGCCCGCGGGCGACTGACCATGAACGGCGCTGAACTGGCCGAAGGTGACGCGGTGCGGATGACCGCGTCGATCGGTGCACAGGTCGCGGCGCGCGAACGCGCCGAAATACTGGTCTGGGAGATGCACGCGGCGCTCGGAGACTAGGGTTGGCGCCGACGAACAGGAGCCGCAATGTCCGAAACGCAACCCCGTCACGCGACCCCCGATACCCCGTCGCCTGATCTGGCCAGTCCGAAAGCGATGCGTACGGTGCGGTTCTGGGCCCTGCCGGTGCTCATCGCGCTGGCCGTGTTCGGACTGCTGGCGACATTCTTTCTCAGCGGGATCCTTCGGCCGATGACCAACCTGAGACACTTCCCGATCGCATTGTTGAACGAGGACGCAGGCCCCACGGGCGCACAGGTCGTCAAGGGCATGATGGCCGGTTTCGACAATGACGCCTATGACGTTCGTGTGCTCAACAAAGACCAGGCCAAGCAGCAGATGGACAACGCCCAGATCTATGGCATCGCGGTGATACCACCGAACTTCTCGTCCAAGCTGCAGGCCTACGCGAAGTCTGCACTGACTCCCGGACGGGTCGAGCGACCCACCGTCATCATCTCGACGAACCCGCGTGCGGGCGCGCTGGGCGCCAGCATCGCCGGCCAGACGCTGCAACGCGCCGTCGCCATGGTTGATCACATGGTGGGAGAACGGCTTTCGCAAGAAGTGGCGCAGCAGACGGGCCAGAAGCCGGAGTCGGGTGCGGCCACGCTGCTGCTCGCCAACCCGATCGAAGGCAAGGCGACCGTGCACAATCCGTTGCCGGACGGCACCGGCAATGGACTGTCCGCCTTCATCTATGGGCTGCTGCTGCTGATCGCGGGGTACGTCGGCAGCGTCGTGATCAACATGTCGGTGAATTCGATGCTCGGCCAAGCTGGTCAGCGCTCCCGGTTGAAGACGCTGCTGAGCAAATGGGCGTTGAACCTGGTGCTGGCGCTGCTGACATCGGCCGGCTACCTCCTGATCGCCACAAACCTGGGTATGCCGGTTCAAAACAGCCTGTTGCTATGGCTTTTCGGGGTCCTGGTGATCACCGCGGTCGGCATCTCGTCCACGTCGTTCATCGCCGCGTGGGGCGGGGTCGGCGCATTGGTTAGCTTGTTCCTGTTCGTCATACTCGGGCTGCAGTCCTCGGGCGAGACCGTGCCCATCGAAGCCACCCCGGCATTTTTCGCCTGGCTTTCGAAGTTCGAGCCGATGCACCAGACCTTCCTGGGCGCGCGGGCTTTGCTCTACCTCGACGGCCGCGCGGATGCGGGTCTGTCGCATTCATTGCTGATGACCGGGATCGGACTGGTGATCGGACTGTTGTTCGGCCTCATCGTCACTCGGATCTATGACCGTCGTGACGATCGCGCTCGTCCGGCCGAAGCCGTGGCGGCCAGCGCACCGGCCGAGCCCGTGCCGGTCGACGCGCCGGTGGCACCGCCGGAGGCCACTACGGTCACCGCGGAGACGTACCCGGAGCCCTAAACCCGTTCGGCCAAACCGTCACTCGACTGTTATCGAAGTTTGCTGTGTAAATCCTGAGGTTGATGCTGTGCTGGTTGCACGTGTTTGTGCGCCGAAAGGGCAACCGTGTCGTACCTCGCCACCGCCTTCCGGCGCTTCGCAGCCTGCTGCGCCGGGACATCGCTGTGCCTGACGCTGGCAACCAGCACCGGGCAACCCGTCGCGCGCGCCGAGTCGCGCGAACTGCTGGCCAGCGCTATCGCCAATACTCAGGGCTCGTACCTGGTCTACAACTTCGGCGGCGGCCACCCGGCACCGATGCTGGACGCCGCGGGCAAGTGGTACGACGGGACCAGCGGTGGCCATTTGATGATCATCAAGGCCGCGTCGCAACGTCTACAGCCACACCTGCTGGTCGACAGCCACCACGGTTATCAGGCGCGCTGCGAACGTGATCCACGGGCACGCACCGGCGACGGGCTGATGCAGGCCTCGGAGACCTACACCGCGGTGCAAGCCTGGCAAGCACTGGGACAGCCGACGATCGCGATCAACGCCAACTTCTTCGATATCCGCGGGCAGAAGGGCGGCTCCTGGCGGTCCACCGGTTGCAGCTCACCCCTGGGCACCTACGTCGACAACACCCACGGCCAGGGCCGGGCCAATCAGGCGGTCACCGGGACCATTCCATACGCCGGCAAGCAGGGACTGTCCGGCGGCAACGAGAACTGGAGTGCGTTGGCCACGATGATCCTGCCGACCCGCGGCGCGCCGTCGGTGTTGTGGCCGCACGGCGGACGCGACGGTCACGACTACGACGCCGCCACCGGACCCGTTACCGCCATGGTCGACCGCGGTGACCAGTTCGTCGGGGTCAGCGGGCTTGGCCTGTTATCCCCCGGCTTCACAGGCCAACTCAACGACGGCGGTCCCAGCGCCGCCCGTACGGCGTTGGCATATTCCAAGCCGCGCGACGAGATGTATGTCTTCCAGGGCGGAAGCTATACACCGGACAACATCCAGGACCTGTTCCGCGGCCTGGGCAGCGACACCGCGGTCCTGCTCGACGGCGGCACCTCGTCGGCGATCGTCCTGCGCCGCGATACCGGCGGCATGTGGGCGGGAGCCGGTGTGCCCAAGGGCAATTGCGATACCCGCGAGGTACTGTGCGATTCGCACGAGCGCTCCCTGCCGGGGTGGCTCGCGTTCAACTAGAACTTGGGCGTCAGGTCCAGCGAGGTCACGGTCGTCATCTTGGTCACCAGCCAGCGCGCTCCATTACGTTGCATGCTAAGGCGATACGACAGGTATTTCAGCGAGGGGACGTCCTTGGTTGACGGGCTGGTCGACGTCGTGTTGGTGTACACGATCGCTGTTGCCTCCGGACCGTTCAGGGATTCCACTGCCGCGCCGGTGACTTGAGTGTTGTTGGTGATCTGGGCCTGCTTGTTCGGCGCGACGATCGCGTCGATGTATTTGCGGTACGCGGCTTCGAAATCACCGCTGAGGTATTGCGACGCACGGTCAGCCAGCTTGTCGATGTTGTCCGGCGTGTAGGTCCACAGCGTGGTGATCGCGTTGGCTGCGGTACGCGCGACCCGCTGCTTGATGTCCACGGTGGCGCGGTCGATCAGATAGGGCTGCACGGTCGCACCGGCGAATGCGGCGGACCCGACGAACAGCACGGCCGCCACGGCCGCCGCAATCAGCGACCATTTGCCGGCCGGCCGCCGCTCCCGGAAACCGAGGACGGGTTCCTCGGATTCGGTTGACTCGTCGGCGGTTCCGTCGGCGGCGGTCTCGTCGCTGTCGAGCTCCGAGTCGGGCGTTTCCGCGTCCGACGTTTCCGCGTCCGCTGAGTCCGCAGTGTCTGATTCGGCGACGTCTCCGGTGTCGGGAGACTCGTCGGTCAGATCACCTGCTGCATGCTGCTGATCTTCCACTGATTGCCTTCCCGCTGAGCAGTGACCACCCAACGATTTGTGTTGTCGAACTTTTGCTTGCCGTCGGGAGATTTGAAGGTGACGTCGGTGGCCACCATGACATTGGCGCTGCCGTCGTCGTTCCACCGTTCCACTCCGACGGCCAGGGTGTTGCCCTTGGTCGGCTCGGCCCTGGCGATCTGGACGAGGATCTCGTTCTGCTTGTCGTGATATTGCTTCGCGAAATCACCTGTCGCATTGGCCATTACCCGGTCGAAGTAGGCATTGGCGTGAAACGGGTCCAGCGTCGTGAAGCCGGTCATGAACGCCCGGACGAAGCCCAGAACGTCGACGTCCCTCATCGCTTCGTTGTGCTGCGACTTGTGCTCGACCAGCACCAGTGATGACGTCGTGACGGCACCCGCGGCGAGCAGCGTTGAGACGACCGCCATCGCGGGCACGGCCCACCTCCGCGACGGCTTCCACCACTGTCGCGGCAGCGACGGCAGCCGGGACCAGAGCGTCGACTTCGGCAACTGCTCGACGTACAGCGGCTCTTCGCCAGGCGGGATCTGTCGGCGGGGACTCATTTTTGGCCTTGCGCCGGTTTGGGTTTCGTGACAACGGTGAGGTCATCGACGAGCCAACTGCCCTTCGCGCCTTTGACGAAGGCCACCTGCACGGTGGCCGTGATGAACCGTTGCTCGTTCGCTGCACCGCGATGACCCTGCATGAACAACAGCATCGTCGCCTTGTCCGGAGTCGCCGACAGCACGGTGCTGTCGGTCACCCAGTACTCGTTGACGCCGGGGTGACCCTTCTGCACCGACTCCTGCTGCTTGACCAGCTCGGGTCGATACCTGTCCGACGTCAGCGACTGAGCACGGGCGAAGTCCGCTTTGAGCGACTTGGCGTCATACGTCAGGAGCTGCGCGACGATCTTGGGTCCCTGCGCGTTGACCTCATTGCGGGACCGCTCGGATGCGCGATCGGGCAGATAGATCGCCAGGATGCTCATCCCGGCGCCGGCGACGCAGAGCAGTACCGCCGCCGACACCACACGCGCGGCGTTGCGCCTGATACCTACCGGTCGCCGAACTGGTTGTGCCCACTGCACTTCGGTGCGCAGGAGCAGGTCGGCGAAGGTGCGCCGGCGGGAATCCCACAGCGGCCACAGCCATCCCACCAACATCGACAGGGTGTCGAGCAGATGCGCGACCTCCCGTGCCATCAACCGCCCGACTCCGACCGGCGATCCGTCCGGTCCCACAACCTCGATCCCAAGCAGAGCGCGTCCCAAGCTCCAGCCGATGAGCGGCGGGAATACCACCCGGTTGGCCATGGTCAGCAGCGCGGCGACGACGAGGATCGAAACCGAGACCCACCACCAGATGCTGCGCGGCGGCACCGCCAACCAGACCAAGGCCATCGTCGCCACCACGGCGACGCCGGGTAGCACGTCGAGGGCGAGTGCCGCTGCGCGAATATGCCAGGGCGCCAGGTTGTTCGGCGCTTCGTCTTCGACTACCGGTGCGGCTTCGGTCTTTTCGACCAGCAACGTCACCTCGCCACCTGGTCGAGCTTGGAGATCCGGTACTTGCCTTCATCGGACACCATCGTCACCCGCAAGCGGTAACCCGCTTCCTGGTTCTGCGTCTCGCTGTTGGTCACCTTGACCCGCATAGGCACGAGGACCTCAATCGAACCGTCGGCGTTGTTGCGTTCCACTGCCGCACGAAGATCCGACACCTCGACATGAGCGTTTGCGGCTTGATACGCCTCCACGAGCAAGCTGCTGTACAGGATCGCCTGCGACCGGAATGCGCCCGTGCCACATTCGATGATCTTCTGGGCGCTGGCTGCCATCGTTGCGGTGTCAGGTGCCTGGGTGGCGGCGACACAGGTCTTCGCGGCCTCAACGGCAGCGGCATCGTTACGCGCAGTTACCACGCTGTCGTGATGCGATCGCAAAGCCAGATAGCCGCCCGCTCCAATGCCGCCGGCCAGTACGACCAGCGTCGCCGCGATGCCGACGAGCCAACCACGCCCCAGCCGTGACGCGGCGCGCGCATCGTCGGAAGCCTCAGGTGACTCTTCAGAATCCTCAGCGTCCGACTCGGTTCCCTCGACGGATTCTGGCGAATCCTCGGCCGTCACCTCCGGGCTGGTCTGGTCGGTTCCGTCTGCGAATTCTGACGGATCCGCAGCCTCCACCTTCGAAGACGACGAATCGTCTGGGTCGTTCGGGGTCAGCCGGCTGGCGCCAGCATCTCCTTCCATCCGTCATCTCCTGTATTGCGTGAGTTGTTGACGGAGTATTTAGAACCGTCGGGGCCCGTCACCTCGCCACTCATCGGACTATAGACGGCTGCTGGAGGTCCACCCGGAGTGTAGATGCAGGGGTTGGGTTGCTGACCGTTGCACTGGACGGAGCCCGAGCCTGGTCGCTGCAGCGGATCACTCTTCGGCGGCGGCGTCTGGCCACCCGGCGGTAGCCGATCGGCGGGCAGCGGATTCAGCCCGTTGTTGACCGACGGCGCCGGGATGACAAAGCCCGGTTTCACCGCCTGGTCGCAGCGCCCCCCAGGGGCGGGGCAGTTCAGGATCTGGTTGGGGTCGCCAAACCACGGGTTGGTCCCCAGCGGCTCATACGGTTTTCCGCTGCGGCAGTCTTGCGGTGTCGGCGCGCGCTTACCCGGGACATCCATGCACGGTATGTTGCGTGCACCGCGTACCGCGTTAGCCTGAAAATCCTGCGGGATCCTGCAGTAATTGTTCTCCCGCAGGGGAGCGATACTGGTGTCCGACGGCGATCGCCACTCCGGCGCAGGGCGGAACCCGGTCAAACAGGGGGCCGGATAGTTGATCGCCAGCGTGAGGTCCAGCGCAGCCATCCGGTCCTTTTCGTAGGGTGCCGAGATCGCCTGCACAATCGACCCGAGCTGCGGCAGCATCACCAGCGTCTGCTCGAGACCGGGGTGGTAGCGCTTGAGCATGTCGATCACGATCTCGAGGTTCGCCAGCGTCTGCGGCAGCGCTTCGCGGACGTCGCTGAACACCGAGTTGAGCTGATCGGCCGTCGGAGCCGCTTGCGTCAGAACGCTTTTCACGTGTGAGTCGTTCTGGGCGGTCTGCCTACCCAGAACGTTGAGGTTGTGCGCCCACCGCTCGATCGCGTTGCTCGAGACGGCCTGGCTGTCCAGGATCGGCGAGGAGTTCTGGATGATGTCGTCGACCTGGTTGATGTTGGTCTTGAAGTCGCCGACGATCGCCTGGGTGGAATCGACCAGCCGCTGCAGGGCAGGACCCAAGCCACCGACCGCGTCGGCCGTCTCGTCCAGCAGCTGACCGATCTTGTCCTTCGGCAGCACGACCAACCCACGGTTGGCGGTGTCCAGCGCCGGCCCGATCTCACTCGGGACCGTGCCTTTCGTCATGGTCTGCCCCGGCGAGAAGAATCCGTGCGCCTTGCCCTCCGACACCAGGTCGAGGTACTGCTCACCGACCGCCGACACCGAGTGCACGTTCGCCACGGCGTCGAGCGGAATCTTGTACTGGCTGGAGACGCTCATCGTCGCCTCGGCGCCCTTTTCGGTGGGCTCGACGGCGGTGACTTTGCCGATGGTGATTCCGCGATAGGTCACGTTCGACGTCGGGTACAGACCGCCGGAGGCCGGCAGTTCGGCCTTCAGCTGGTACTGGCCGATACCCGCCAGTGTCGGGAGCCGGAGGTAATAGATCCCCAGCACCAGCAGGGCCACCGCGGTCAGGATCCCGAAGATGACCAGCTGACGTTTGATGAAACGAGTCAGCATTGCCGGTCCGCCCTCTCCACAAGTGGTCCGCCCGGCGCGTCGTTCGGGTTCGGCGTGTACCGCACGTCAGGAATCATCGTTGCGGGATCCCGACCGTACGACTGCTCCAAGGCCCGCAACGCTCCGGAGAACCCGGTCCCGGTGAGGAACGCGTTGTCGACTGCGGACAACGTCGTGTCGACCTCGAGCGAGGAGTTCATGAAGTCACCGCGGATCAGCTTCGGGGCGGTGTCGAGGTCGAACGGTGCGGTGAAGATCAACTTCAGTGCACCGAGCAGATACGGCGAGGCACGGCCCAGCTCCTTCAACGGGCACTGCAGCGACTGCAGATTCTGGTGCAGCGGACCCTGCGCCTCGCCCAGGTACTGGGCGGCAGCCTGGCTCAGCGCACCCACCGATTCGACCGCGTCGACCAGATGCTTCTGATACTCCGGACCCGCCAAATACTTGATCAGCGGCGGGAATTCGGTCAGCGCGCGATCCAGTACATCGGACCGGTTACCGACGTAGGCCAGCAGCCGGTTGGTCGAGTCGATGGCGTGGGTGATGTCGTCGCGCTGCTCGTTGAGCTGACGCGTGAAAGTGTCGAGTTTGCCGAGGAACGCGCGGATCTGTGGGCCCCGGCCGGTCAGGATCTTGCTGACCTCGTTCTGCAGGACTTCCAGGTTCGGCAGTCCGCCGCCGCGCACAACCATCGCCAGGCTGGCCAGCGTCTGCTCGGTGCTGGGGAAGGCCGACGAGTTCTTGAGCGGGATGGTGTCGCCGTTCTTCAGCATCTGCGACGACGGATCGGCCGGCGCGGCCAACTCGACGTGTTGCGAACCCAGAAGGCTGGTCTGCCCGATCTTGGCGGTGGCGTTTTTCGGCAGCTTGACGTTCTTGTTCAAGCCCAACGTGAGGGTGGCGATCCAGTTCTTCAGTTCGATCTTCCGGATCGAACCGACAAAGACGTCGGCAACCATGACCCTGCTGTTGCCGTCGATGGCCAGGGTGTCCGGCATCTGCACGTACACGGTGTAGGAGCCGGACCCGCTGCCCGGACCGCCGGGCAGCGAGACATTCGATATGCCGTGCCAGCTGCAGGAACTCAGCACCGTCGCGGCCACCAGCAGCACCAGAGCCTGCCAGCTCCGGCGGCGCGCTTGGGTCAGCAGTCTTACCCTCACTGGCCGCCTCCTGCTGGTGCGGATGCCGCCTCGGCAGGCAGCGGAGCTCCGGGTGCTACCGCTGGCGGCGGCCCGGACACGGGCGCCGGTGCGACAGGGCCGGGAATCACCTCGGGTCCCGGCGGTGGCGGCGGTATCGGCGCCGGGTTTCCCGGCAATCCGATATATGGCGCCGGCCCGAGCGGCTGCTCATCGTACGCATTCTGGTATCCCGGCGGGGTCTGCAGGTTGGACTGCACCGGTGCGATGTCGGGCCCGCCCATGAGTTCGGCCAGCGAGTCAGGGGTCAGCAAGCCCGCCGTGACCGGCCCCACCTTGACGCCCTGCATGCCGGGCGCAGTGATCCACCCGTGCTGGGTGTTGCGGTGCGATGTTGGTGTGTCGGGCACCCAGATACCCGGCACGGTGGTGTCCTTGTAGCCGTTCGGCGGATGCAGCCGGTCCTCGGAGTAGGCGACTTCCTTCGGCAACGTTGCCGCAAGGCTGAACGGGTTGATGCCGAACGGCAGATAGTTGAACTTGATCGCATCGAGAATCGGCGCCAGGTACTGCGCACACAGCTCGGCGGATTCCTGGTAACCCAGCCGGCTGCCAGCTTGGATGGCGCTGCAAAGGAATTCCATCGGGTTCGCGAAGCCCATCGTGCCGACTGTGCCCGCCGGTTGGCCGACGAGGGCACTGTGCGCCGGGTGGTAGATGAGGTTGGCGTTCGACAGCGCTGTCGGCAGGATGTGCAGGGCGGTTTCGAGGCCCGTCAACGGCTCCGGTTGGACCAGGGCATTGGTCGTATCAGCGAGGTTGTTGATGTCGTGCGTCAGCACCTCGGCGTTTTTGTCCAGGAACGGCCGCACTGTCGTCAGCAGTCCATCGAACTGCTGGATCGCGTTGGCCAGGTCGCGATCGGAGCCGGTCAGGCTGTTGGTGAACTGCGCCAGGTTCTTGTTCAGCGCCACGAACTTCTGGTCGTCGGCGTGCAGCGCGTTCACGAACAGCGCCAGGCTGCGCACCACCGCGAAGAAATCACCGCGACCCTGGTTGAGCGCGGTCAGCGCTCGCGACAGGTCGTTGAAGGTGGTGTTGATCTGCTTGCCCTTGCCGGCCAGACCGTCGGCGAAGGATTCGATGACATCGCCGAACGGACCCTTGGGCTGCTCCTTCGTCGGTCCGAGTTTGGAGATGACGTTGGTGATGGTGTTGCGCAACTCATCCCACTCGGTGGGCACCTGGGTGCGCTCCTCCGGGATCACCGCGTTGTCGGCCAGCACGGGTCCGCCCTTGTACGGGGGCTCCAGCTGAAGCAGTCGCGACGCCACCAGCGTCGGGTTGAGGATCACCGCCTGCGCGTCGGCGGGCACCTTGTACTTGTTCGAGTAGTGGAAGGTGACCTTCATCTTGTCGCCGGCCGGTTCGATCTTGTCGATAGCGCCGACCTTGACACCCATGATCTCGACCCGGTCGCCGTTGTACAGGGCGTTGGCCACCGGGAAGTAGGCCACCACGGTGTTGTTGGTCAGCTTCCTGTAGAGCTGAAGTCCGAGGTACGCCAGCACAATTGCGGCCACCAGCACGAGGGCCGAAATGATCAGCGAGGCCCGCGACACCTTCGGCATCCGGGCATTGCGGAAATCAAAGATGGTGCTCAATTCTGGTTACCTCCCTGCGCGCCGCTGCCGCCGGCTCCACCCGTGTTGCCGATGTAGGGCGCAGGCAAGTTGTTGCCGGGCCCGGGAGGTGCCGCCGGCGCGGGGGGCAACGGTCCAGGTGGTGGCGCCGCCGCGGGATTGGCCGGGGCCGGGCCCGGCAGCGGTCCCAGCGGCTCGGTGCGCGCCCCGGGCGGCCCAGGTGCGATCGGCACCGGTGTGCCCGGCACGTCGGGCTGCACCTGCCCCGGTTGCCCGGCGATCGGAATTCCCGGGGTCGGCGGCAGACCGGCGGGGTTCGGCGGCGAGGAGGCCACATTGGGCAAGGCCGGATACGGTCCGTTCGGCCCGAACGGCCCCTGGTTCTGGTCGATACCCGCGCACGGCATCGGGTTGCCCGGCCGCGGGAACAGTTCCGGCGTCGGCGTGTACGAGCACGGCGACCCAGGCGCCACCGCCGGGAACGGATGATCGGGAGTACCTTCCAGCACCGGCGGTGCGGGCGGCGGAGCACCGTTGGGGAACCGGGTGCCGTTGGGGTCTGGGAACCGGAATGCCGGCAATCCCGCACTGCGCCAGAAGTTCTCCGGGTCGATTCCGCGCTTCTTGAACGCCGCGTCCACCCAGGGCTGCAGGATCCAGTACGGCAGCAGGTTGGTCAGCTGCACCTTGAAATACGGTCCCGATGCCACGGCTTCGTTCAGGCCCCCGGCGGTTTTGCCGAGCGTCTTGACTATTCCAGCCAGGTCGTCTTTGCGGGCGTCCAACAGGTCGCTGACAGTGCGCAGCTGCTCCAGGACGTGATTGAGGTTCGGGTTGTCGTTGATGAGGTTTTCCACCTGAGCCGAGAACGTGGCGACGTTGCTCAGCAGCGCGCTGATCGCCCGGCTGCGTTCGTTGAACGCGGCCAACAGGTTGTTGGAGTTGACGAACAGCCGGTCGATCTGTTGGCTTCGGTCACCCAAGATGCTGGCGATCTTGTTGGCCTGTGCGAGCAGATGAGTGATCTGATCGTCGCGCTTGCCGATGGTGTCGGAGAACTTGGCCACCCCGTCGAGAGCCGCACTCAGGTGCGGATACGTCTGATCGATGGTCTCTGACAGCACATTGAGCGACTGTTTGACGGTGTCGATGTTCCAGCCGGCGGCGGCCTTGGTGACGTCGAAGAACGCGTCATAGATCTGGTAGGGGGTAGTGCTCTGCCCAATCGGCAGCGTGCCATTGGGCCGCAACGTCTGCGCGCCGCGCGGCTCGATCTCGAGCACCTTTTTACCCAGGATGGTGTCGGTTTTGATCGCCAGCCGGCTCTCGGTGCCGATCGTGTTACCTCCGGTGGAGAACTTCATCACGACGTGGTCGCCGTCGATCTTGATGGCCTCGACGTCACCGACGTCAACCCCGGCGATACGCACTTTGTCGCCCTTGTTGAGCTGACCTGAGTCGGTGAACTGCCCGAAGTAGGTGGGCTCAGCGAACAACTGCGGGGTGCTGGTCAGGGTTTGACCGACACCGACGACCATCACCGTGACGACCAAGCCCATTAGGCCGATCCGCTTCCGATTGGCGGGTTCCAGCGTTCTCATTACGGCGTGCACCTACCCGTCGGTTGCGACCAGATCTTGACCGTGCGGACCGGCCCGCCGGCCTGCAGTCCGTTGGTCTTCAGGGTGAGGTCGCACAAGTAGAAGTTGACCCAGTCGCCGTAGTTGCCGACAGCGTTACCTACGATGTTCATCCCGATCGGCGTGCGCTTGAGCTGGTCGTCCCATAAGTCGCGCTGGTCGATGATCGGCTGCTGAATGGGCTCGAGGTAGTTCAGCGTCTTGTGCAGCAGGGTCCGGTTATCGGCGAGCAGGTCGCCGACCGTCCCGGCCCCGTTGCTGATGTTCGCGATGCCGGCCGCGAACGGTTCGGCGTGGTCGTTCAGGCCGCTGATCAGCTTCTCGAAGTTGTCGACGGTCTGGTCGAAGTCCTGGCGGTGCTTGACCGTGGTGTCCAGCACGATGTTGAGGTTCTTGACCACCTCGCCGATCGCTTGGTCCCGCTCGGCGATGCGGGACGTCAGTTGCGCGGTCTGGTCGAGGATGTCGTTGATGGTGCCGCCTTGGCCCTGGAACACGGTGATGATGGCCGTCGCGATGTTGTTCACCTTCTCCGGGTCGAGCGCGCGGAACAGCGGCTTGAAACCGCCGATCAGCGCGTCCAGATCCAGCGCAGGCTGAGTGTGCGACAGCGGGATGAATCCGTGCGCTGGGAGCACCCGGTCGGAGCCCTCGCCGTCGCCGCGCTTGAGCTCCAGGTAGCGGTCACCGATCAAGTTGAGGTAACGCACCTGTGCAGTCGTGGACTGATACAGCGGGACGGAGTGGTCGACGGCGATGTCGACCCGCACTCGATGGCCACCATCAACCAGCTGGATGTCTTTGACCTTGCCGATCTCCACCCCGGAGGCCCGGACGAATTGGCCTGACCGGAGCCCGCTGATGTTGTTGAACTCCGCGGTGTACGTGGTGGTCCGGTCGAAGCGCATCTGACCGAACACGACGGTGATCAGCGCAGTGAAGAAGATCAGCACCAGCGAGACGATGCCGAGCTTGACAAGGGTTCCGGTCATTTTCATGGGTTGATCGTGTGGTCCCCCACTTGGCGGCCCCACACATACTCGACGGCGTACGGGGAGCCGGTATCGACATGGTTGTAGGGAGCGAGGCTGTTACCGGTATCCATGATCAGCGTGGGCGCGGGCCACAGCTCGCGGGTGATGGTCTGCCAGCAACCCGGCGCGCCCCCCGGCCCGCCGTGCGCATTGATCCGGGGCAGGTTTTCGGGGTAGATGTACGGGTTCGGCGCTCCGCCGATAAGCCCGGTCAGCGCTGAGAGGCCCAACGTGGCGGCCGTGATTCCGAGCCCTGGGAGGCTAAGAGCCAACCCCAGCCCGGAGAAGAGTTCGGTTTCAGACCGCAGCGAGTAGGGGCTGGTGAACGCGGCGACCTTCGGTTCGCCGTCGTGCAGATTGCGGACGGTGCAGAACAATTCGGGGCTGTAGGTGTCCAGCAGCTTCGACGTCGGCACCAGGTCCTTGGCCCCGCGAGCCAGGTACGGCCCGCCGCGGTTGAAAATGTCGGCGCCGGTGGCCCCGAACCCCGCGGCCGCTAGCAGCGCGCGGTCCAGATCCTTCTCCTGCGCGTGGATCGTGTGGGCCGTGGTCGCCGCGTTGTTGAGGAAGTCGAACAAGTCGGGTGAGGCGTTGGCATAGGTGTCGCCCAGCGTGGCCAGTTGCTGAATATCGTGGCGGATGATCGGCATTCGCGGGTTGACCTCGTCGAGCGCGGCGTTGCCGTTGATGATCGACTGACCGAACTTGTCACCCAGCCCGCTCAACGCCTGCGCCGCAGCGCTCAGCGTCAGGTTGACCTTGACCGGGTCCACCTTCTCGGCGATCGAGGTGATCGTCTGGAACAGCGTGTTGATCTCGGTCGTCACCGACCGGGCGTCGATCACATCCTTGGGCGTGATCCGTTGCGGCAGTGGGTTTTCCGGCGCCGTCATCGACACGTACTTTTCACCGAAGACGGTGGTGGCCACGATTTTCGTATCCACGTTGGCCGGGATCAGGTGCAAATACTTGGGATAGACGTCCAAGGTGAACTTGACCGCGGGCTTGCCGTCACGTTCGATCTCGTCGATCTGGGCCACCCGGCCGATCTGCACGCCGTTGTAAGTGACCTTCGAGCCCGGGTCCATGACCAGGCCGGCCCGGTCGGACAGCATCGTCAGCTTGGTCTTGTCGACGAATTCGCCGCTGTATTGCAGGTAGACCAACCAGAGCACAAGCGCGCCAATAAGAAAGACCACGACGCCGGCGATCCGGAAAGGCTGCGCCGGCATCTTGTTGATTTTCCCGCGTGGATGCGTCATGGCCCGCCTACACCGTGAAGTTGAAGTTGGGATTGACGCCGTAGAGCGCCATTTCGGCCAACAGGATCACGACAGGGGTGGCAACCAGTGAAAACCGCATCGACCGGCCCACCGCTTCGCCGACGCCGACCGGTCCGCCGCTGGCGTTGTATCCGTAGTAGCAATGCGACAGCATCACGACCGCGGCGATGATGATGACGTCGACGAACGACCAGAACACGTCGTCGGGCCGAAGGAACGTCCGGAAATAGTGCTCGTAGGTGCCGGACGTCTGGCCGTACAGGAACGTCGTAACGATTTGCGGCGACAGGAAAGACAGGATCAGGCCGACGGAGTAGAGCGGGATGATCACCACCAGACCGGCCAGCATCCGGGTCGACACCAGGTAGGCGTTGGACTTGACGCCCATCACCTCGAGCGCGTCGATCTCCTCGCTGATCCGCATGGCACCCAACTCGGCGGTGGCGCCGGCGCCGACCGTCGCGGCCAGCGCGATGCCGGTGACGATGGGTGCGACCAGGCGCACGTTGATGAAGGCCGAGACGAACCCCAGCAGGGTCTCGAGTCCGACGTGGCCCAACGACGCCAGGCCCTGAATGGCCACCAGCGAACCGGCGGAAAGCGTCACGAAACCGATGATCACCGCGGTGCCGCCGACCACGGCCATGGCTCCGGTGCCCATGCCGACTTCGGCGATCAGTCGCAGGATTTCCTTGCGGTACCGGGTCAGCGCCCAGGCCATGTCGCGGATACCGATAACCGTGAACCAGCCCAGCTTCCCGGCTTCGTCGAGCGGTTTGGTCGCGGTGTCGCCGATGCGACGAATGTCAGCCGATACCCGCGGGAAGCGGGAGCGCAATACCTGGGCAGTCGACATCTCAGCGCCCCGTTCCGAATCGCACACCGATGGTGGTCAGCACCACGTTGACCGCGAACAGCGCGACGACGCACAGCACCACGGTCTCGTTTACGGCGGTGCCAAGACCCTTGGAACCACCGCTGACGGTGAGCCCGCGGTAGCAGCCGACCAGACCGGCGATCAGCCCGAAGGACAGCGCCTTGACCGTCGCGATCACCACTTCAGGCAGGCCGGTGAGCTGGGTCAGCGTAGCGAGGTAGGCCCCGGCCGACACGTGCTGGAGATAGACCCCGAAGACGAATCCACCGACCAGCCCGACCATGCTCACCAGAGCGTTGAGCAGCATCCCCACCAACGAGCAGGCCAGCACGCGCGGCACCACCAGTCGGTGAATGGGGTCGATGCCGAGCACCTCCATCGCATCGATCTCTTCGCGGATGGTGCGCGCGCCCAGGTCAGCGCAGATGGCCGTCGAGGCGGCGCCGGCGATCACCAGCACGGTGTTGAGCGGGCCGATCTGGGTGATGACGGCGATACCCGCGCCGGCGCCGGACAGGTCGGCGGCGCCGACCTGGATCAGCAGGATGTTGAACGTGAAAATGAAGAGGGCCGTGATGGGTACCGAGATCGCCATGGTCGGCAGGATGGCGACCCGCAAGATGAACCAGCACTGGATGATGAATTCTTTCCACTGGAACGGCGTGCGGAACAACGCTTTTCCGGTAAGCACGCACATCCGGAAGAAGCCCCCGACGAGCACCAGGGGCGGCCCCAGTTGGTCGCGGATGTAGTCGGTGACCCGTGGCTGCGTCGTCGTCACTGGCACCCCCTTCCGACCCCGTCGTTCACCTCGCGGAAAAGCGGCGAATGGTGTCGCACAACTCCTCCTCGCCCCGCCCCTGGGGCTGTGACCTCCGTCTCACTACCCGTTGGTAGTAAGGCGGACCACAGGACTGTACCCGATGGCCTCATCGGCGTGCACAGCATCGGCATTATTGACCTTTCGTCAATTTGACCTGCGGGTTCTTCGTTATGTCAGCCTCGCCCGTCCGTCCCTAGATACGTTGACGCGTAAGCACTTTAGGGGACGTCCGTCGCGTCGGACGCGGCCCCGTAGCGGGTCCGTAATTCGGTCTTCAGCACCTTGCCGGCGGGGTTACGCGGAAGCGCGTCAACGATCTCCAGCCCCTTCGGGTGCTTATAGCGCGCGAGGCGCTCGCCGAGGAATTCGCCGAGATGCTCGATGCGCAGGTCGCTTTGGGTGACAGCGGCTACCGCGATCGGCACCTCGCCCCATTTCTCGTGCGGGCGACCGATGACGGCGACCTCGACGATCGACGGGTGGGCGGCGAGGACGTTTTCCACCTCGGCGCAGTAGATGTTCTCCCCGCCCGAGATGATCATGTCCTTTTTGCGGTCGACGACCCAGACGTAACCTTCCTCGTCCATGCGGACCAGGTCGCCGGAGTGAAACCAACCGCCCGCGAACGCCTCCGCGGTCGCCTCCGGATTGTTCCAGTACCCGCTCATCAATGTGGGTGCGCGATAGACGATTTCACCGACCTCGCCGATCGGCACGTCGTTCATGTTCTCGTCGACGACCCGCGCGGTGACGGTCGGGATCACCTTGCCGACCGAGCCGAGCTTTCTGATCGCGTCTTCACCGAGCAGCATGCAGGTCACCGGCGACATCTCAGTCTGGCCGAATGCGGCCAGGATCTGTGCGCCGGGAAAGGTTTCCGCCATCTGCCGCAGCAAGGTGTCCGATGCGGGTGCGGCGCCCCAAGAGATCACCCGCAGCTTCGTCTCGCGCGGATTCGCTTGCTGCGCACTGCATACCGCCTGCCACTGCGCGGGAACCAGGAAGATCCCGGTGACCTGCTCGGCGGCCAGCACATCGAGCAGGTGTCCGGGGTCGAAGGCACCCAGCGGATGAATCACGGTCGGCAGGCCCATCAGAAGTCCGGTCAACAGGTTGCCTATTCCGGCTATATGGAAGAAAGGGACGCCGATGAAACCGACGTCGTGCGGGTCGACGCCGTGGGTGAACAGGTTGGACATCGTCTGTCCGGCGAGGTTCGTGTGCGTCAACACCGCGCCCTTGGGTCGGCCGGTGGTGCCCGAGGTGTACATGATCAGCGCCGGTGAGTCGTTGGGCACGTCGACCAGCTGAGCCGGTTCACCCGGCTCGTTCACCAGGTCCTCGTAGCTCAGCAGACTGTCTTCACTCGCGTCGCCCGCGACGATGATCGTGTTCAGCACCGACGTCACGTTGCGGACGGCGGCGGCCACCGGAGCCAGCACCGATTCGGTGACCATCACCCGCGCTTCGCAGTCCTCGACCAGGAACGCGATTTCGGGTGGGGTGAGCCGGAAGTTGATCGGCACTGCGATGGCACCGATCATGTTGGCCGCCAGCACCGACTCGACGAACTCAGTCCGGTTCAGCATCAGGACCATCACCCGGTCACCGGCGCTGACCCCGCGCCGACTCAGCGCTCCGGCCAGCGCCCCGACGCGGTGCCGAAGGTCGGCCCACGTGAAGGTCTTGCCCATGAATCTCAGCGCGGTCGCGCCCGGTTGCATCAGGGCGTGCCGTTCGAGTTGATTGACCCAATTCTGCCGTCGAGCCATATACGGCTGTTCGGTGACGGCGTGCTCGGCCTGATTGGTCCCGTGGCCGGTCAACTGCGCGGTCAACTCGTTTTCCCCTTGTCGTCGCCAACTCGTGGTCCGAGTTGATATTTGATAAAACTTCGTGTTGTCTGGGTCACACTATGGTCTTGGCCTCACGAAGACAACCCCGGTGACGTCCCTGGGCGCACCCGCGGTCAGGCGTCTTCCGCTGCGCCGCGCGCAGCTGTCCGACGAGGTGGCAGGCCACTTGCGGGCCTCGATCATGTCGGGCGCACTGCGACCGGGCACCTACATTCGCCTCGACGAGACCGCAGCCAAACTCGGCGTCAGCGCGACCCCGGTACGCGAAGCACTGTTGAAGCTGCGCGGTGAAGGCATGGTGCAACTCGAGCCGCACCGCGGCCACGTCGTCTTGCCGCTCAGCCGACAGGACATCGACGACATCTTCTGGGTGCAGGCGACCATCGCCAAGGAGCTCGCCGCCACCGCCGCCCAGAACATCACCGACGACGAGATCGCCGAACTCGAGCGCATCACCGACGGGATGGCCGCCGCGGTCGCGGCCGGCGACACCGAGGCGATCGCTGCAGGCGAATTCGCGTTTCATCGCGCCTTCAACCACGCCACCGGGCGCATCAAGCTGGCGTGGTTCCTGCTGCACGCGGCGCGCTACATGCCGCTGATGGTGTACGCCGCCGATCCGGAGTGGGGCGCAACCGCGGTCGCAAATCACCGCGAGCTGGTCGCGGCGTTGCGTCGTCGCGACACCGCGGCCGTTGTCGAACACACCAACTGGCAGTTCTTCGACGGCGCCCGCCGGCTCATCGAAAAGCTGGACGGCAGCGGCATCTGGGATTAGCCGGCCTGAAGTTCCTCGGCGCGCTTCTTCAGGGCGTCGGCCAGATAATCCAGGACGTTGTTGGCCAACTGCTTGACCATCGGCGCCGGTATCGGCAGCGACGGCTCGACGTCCAGGTCCACCGTCAGCAGCGACGACCCACCCGTGTCCACCACGCTGAAGAGCTGCTCTTGCTTCTTGAACAGGTTGCCCTGTTGCAGCACGGTCTGAATCTGGTTGGGGTTCGGGTAGTAGACGGCCTGGATCAACGAGTCCTCGATCGCCTCGTACTTCGCATCGAGACGCAACTGGCTGGGGCGCCCGTCGTCGTAGCGGGCCAGCACCCACAGCCCCTTCACCCCGTCGTTCCACTGCGGGTAGGCCTCGAAGTCGGCGACGATGGCCAGGATCGAGGCGGCGTCGACGGAAACCTCAACGGTCTTGCTCACGAATGGCATTGGGCGAGCATAACCAGTCCGCTAACTCACGCACGCCGTCGACAGCAGCGCCCGGATGGCATCGGGAATCGGTACCGGCCGCCGGCTGGTGCGGTCGATGTAGACGTGGACCCAATGGCCGACCGCCGCGACCGGTTGCGGCTCGTCGGCACCGCGGAAGACGCCGAGCCGATAGGTCACGCTGCTGTTGCCGAGCCTGCTCACCGACACACCGACGACGAGCCGTTCGGGGAAGTGCAGTTCGGAGTAGTAGCGACAACCCGATTCGGCGACGATGCCCTGGGCTGTCGCCGTCACCGGGTCGAGGGTGACGTTGGTCTGGATCCAGCCGTTGATCGCGGTGTCGAAAAGTTGGTAATAGACCGCGTTGTTGAGGTGGCCGAACATGTCGTTGTCGGCCCATCTGGTCAGTACCGGCCAGTGCACGGGGAAGTCGTGGCTGGTGAGCCCGTCGGGGTGCGGCGGCACCGCAGAGAACGGAGGCATGGATGTGTGACTACCAGTAGCGCATCGCGCGCCGAAACAGGTCCGCCAGAACAGGTTTGCTCATCTCACGCGGAGCGTTCTGGAGGAGACGCTGCTGCGGGTGAGCGCCCTCGGTCAGCGCGACCACGTCGTCTTCGCTGTAGCCCACGCCCCCGAGGCCGTTCGGGATGCCAACGGCTCGCATGAAGCGGATGAGCTCGTTGGCCAGCACCTCGCCCGCATCCTTCGCGCCGGCGCCTTGCGTGTCAGCGCCGAGCAGTCGTGCGCCCTCCAAGTGCCGCTCCGGACTCGCCTCGGCGGTGTAGCGGAACGACGACGGCGCATTGAGGATGACGGCCATGCCGTGCGGCACCAGCGGCTCATGGGCCGGGTAGCCCGACGGACGGAAGTCCCGCACCAGCCCTGCCACCGCGTAGGCCATGCCGTGCGGCGCATGAACGCCCGCGTTGCCGAACGCGATGCCCGCAAGCGTTGCCGCCCACATCATTTGCTCGCGGGCCTCGCTATCGGAAGCGTCGTGCACCGCGCGCTCCAAGTACTGCCCCAGCAGACGCAACGCCTCGCGGCAGCCCAGATCGCTCCATGGGTTAGCGCCCTGACTCATGGGCCGCAGGCTGGGCCGTTCGGGAGCGCGCCGCCGGACGTAGGGCCGCGCGGTGTAGGACTCCAGAGCGTGTGACAGCACATCGAGCCCCGCCGATGCGACGACCTCGGGCGGCAGGCTCGCGGTGCAGTCCGGGTCGACGAGCGCCTCGGTGGGACGCAGCGCGTGAGAAGCGATTCCGGTCTTAGCCTTTCGCGACAAAAGGTCGAAGATCGTGATGCCGGTGACCTCGCTGCCGGTGCCTGCCGTGGTCGGGCACGCGATATGCGGCTTGAGCGGGCCGGGTACGGGTTTGCCTTCGCCGATCGGCGCGTTGACGTAGGTCAGAAAGTCGGCGGGATAGGTGGTGTACAGATTGGCGGCCTTGCACGTGTCGATGACAGAGCCGCCGCCCAGCGACACGTAGCCATCGGGGTCCACCTCTTGCGCGAAACGCGCTCCGTCTTGAAAAGACGCGTCGGTGGGTTCCACGTGTGTGTCGGTGTAGGTGACGACGTCGATTCCGGCCGCGATCAGCGAGTCGCGCGTTTTCGCGAAGATGGGCAGTTTGGCCACGCCGGCATCGGAGAACAACGCCACCCGCCGTAGCCCGAGCGCGCCGGCCCGGTCACCTACTTCCGCTAGGCAACCGCGCCCGAACGTGACCCGCGACGAGTCGACAGTGAAGGCTCCGTCGCAATCCTCAGCAGCAATTGGGACTTCGCAGCACGCCATAGTGCTCACAGTAGAGCGCACGTCTCCCCCGCATTAGGTGTCGTCCCACATATGGCTCAACGCCTCACCCTGCAGCTCGAACAACCGCTGCGACGCCGACCATTCGGGCAACAGCGAGTCGAAGCCGTGGCAGGTGCGCGCAAACACGTGCAGCTCGGTGGAAACCCCGGCGCGAAGCAGCCGAAGCGCATGGTCGACCGCTTCGTCGCGAAAGGGATCGATTTCGGCGCACGTGATCAAAGTAGTTGGCAAACCGGCCAATCGGTCTCGCCGGGCGGGCACGGCGGCCGCCGATCCGGTGTCGGGGCCTAGGTAGTGACGCCACATCAGTTCCGCTGCTTCGCTGTCGAAAGCGGGGCTGCTGCGGAACTCGGCCTTCGACGGGGTTTCCCGATCGTCCAGCACCGGCTGGTGCAAGAGCTGGAAGCCGACCGCCGGCAGTGTCCCGTCGGCGCTACCGTGCGCCAGGCCCGCCGCCAGGGTCGCCCCGGCACTGCTGCCTGCAACGGCGATCCGGGCCGGGTCGACGCCGAGTTCGGTCGCACTGGCGGCGACCCATCGCAGCGCGGTGGTGGCGTCGTCGAGCGCGGCTGGATACGGGTGTTCCGGGGACAGCCGGTAGTCGACGGACACGACCGTGCAGCGGCCGCGGCGGGCCAGCTCCACGCACTGGCGGTGATCGGTGTCGAGGTTTCCCAACGCGAATCCGCCTGCATGGCAATACACCGCCACCGGCGCCTGCTCTGTCTGGCCGCCGCGGTAGACACGCACCGGCACACGGGCCGCCCCGGCCTGCGCCGTATGGTCGGCGATCTGCAAGCCGGACACGTCGATCAGTGCGGCCGCTTCGCGGCGGCGGTCGTTGAACGGCTCGCGCATGAGCTTGACCGCACGCCGCGAGAAATTCGTCCGTGTCGTTGCGACGGGACGCAGCGCAGGATCGAGCCGCTCCCAACCATCCAAGCCGTCGGTCATCGCCGTCGCCCATCGAGCACACCCGGATGGACCGCGGGCACCGGTTCGAAGGTGAAGTCGGAGGCCTTGAACCGCCGCGTCATTCCCCAGAATGCGCGGGCGCTGCGCGGCGACTGTGTGACGACGCGCCCATTGGCGGCACGGAAGTAGTTGCTGCACTGGGTAGTCCACGCGGCGCCCCGCATCCACTGGTCGATCTTGGCCAGGAAACGCGCCATCGCTGCGGGGTTCACAGCGCGATCCCACCGGGCCCGGCGCCGATGATGCCGATCGTCAGATCTGCAGGCATTGGCCACCGTCGACGACGAGTTCTGAGCCGGTGATGAACGACGCCTTATCGGACAACAGAAAGGCAACGGCATCTGCGACTTCGATCGGCTGCCCGATCCGGCCGAACGCCGACGTCGCGGCGAGCCGCGCCTGGGTGTCGTCGTCCAGCATGGGCGTCGCGATCGGTCCGGGGAACACCGCGTTGACCCGGATGCCCGAGGCGGCGAGTTCAGCAGCCGCGACCTGGGTGAGGCCGCGCAGCGCCCACTTCGCCGAGCCGTAGGCGATGTGCCGCGGGAAGGGGCGGATCGCTCCGGTGCTGCAGGTGTTGACGACAGCGGCGCCGTCGGCGGCGCGAAGCTGGTCGAGTGTCGCCTGGATGCCGAGGAATGCGCCCAGACAGTTGACCCGCCAAGCTTTTTCGAATCCCTCGATCGACTCTTCGTCGAGCGAGGCGCGGTGCAGCAGGCCGGCGTTGTTGACCAGCGCGGTCAACGAGCCGAACCGGTCGACGGTCGCCGCCACGGCCTGCTGCCATTCCCATTCCAACGTCACGTCCAGCGGGATGCCGATCACCGTGTCGTCGCCGAGGCCGTCGACGGCGGCGCGCAGCTCGGCCGCGTTGACATCCGACGCGGCGACCGAAAACCCCTCGGCGCGAAGGCGTTGCACGATCGCCCAGCCCTGTCCACCGGCGGCGCCGGTCACCAGGGCGACCCGGTCGGTCACCGCTCACCCTTCGCTTCGCGCAGGCCCGCGGCCGCCCCGCGCCGCAGCGCCTGAGATTCCGCCGCCAGCGTGATCATCCGAAAACCCACTTCTGCCATGGCATGTCCGACGGTTCCGTTTCCGGCGTGGATCGCGGGCACGATACCCGCAGCGGTTGCGGCACGGTGTATCCCGACGATCGCGTCACGCACCGCCGGATCGTCGTTGGCCTTGGTGACGTCGACACCCATCGAGATCGCCAGGTCGGCGGGCCCGACGTACACGCCGGCCAGACCGGGCACCGCGCAGATCGCGTCCACATCGGCCAGGGCGGCGGCGGTTTCGATCATCGCGAACACGCTGACCCGCGATTCCAGGCCGGCCGTGTCGACGCCGAGACTGGCCCGCAGCGGGCCGAAACTCCGCACACCGTGCGGCGGGTACCGGGTTGCCGCGACAGCGGCGGCGGCCTCGTCGGCGGATTCGATCATTGCGACGATGACCGCGTCGGCGCCGGCGTCGACCACCCGCCCGATGGGCGCCGCGTCGACCGACGGCAGTCGCACGGCCGTCCCGATGGGCACGTGCTCGAGGCGCCGCAGCATGCGCGCGATATCGGTGTCGTCGATGTATCCGTGTTGCGCGTCGAAGCCGACGTAGTCGTAGCCGGCCCGGGCGAACTCCTCGGGTCCGATCGCCGTCGGCCCGGTGATCCAGCCGCCCCACACCGGCGCGCCCCGGGAAAGCGCTTGCTGCAGATGACTTTCCGTCATGACGTGATCGCGATCTTCACCCGTCCGGGGACGGGTCGGCTGGCCAGCTCGAATGCCCCCTGGACGTCGTCGACGCCGAAGGTGTGCGTGAGGTATCGGGCCAGCAGGCCGGGGTGCTCGGCAGCGAACGCATTGGCCCGGTCCAGCACGCGTCGACGGTCCAGGGCGATACCGGATTTCAGGGTCAGGTTGTGCCGCAGCATGGTTCGCATGCTGATCGGATAGCTGTCGTCGTCGGGCACCCCGAAGTAGAACACCGTCCCGCCGGGCGCGGTGGCTTCGATTGCGTGGTTGAGCGTCGCCACCTGGTGACCGACGGTTTCGATCACAACATCCGGCCGGTCGGCCCGGGCGAGTTGACTCACCCAGCGGTCGCTGGTGGCCCGTACCGCGGTGTCGACACCGAACTTCTCGGCGATGTCGGTGCGATCGACCGGGTCGACGCCGGTGACATGTTGGGCGCCAGCCGCTTTCGCGGCACACGAGAACAGCAGCCCGATCGAGCCCTGCCCGACCACCCCGACGTGGCGACCGTGTAGGTCGGGCAACTGTTCGATGGCGTAGAGCACGCAGGCCAGCGGTTGCAGTCCGACGGCCTCGGCGGGGTTCAGTGCCGGATCGTATGGTGCGACCTGGTTTCCGTCGGTGACCACGCGCTCCATCAGGCCGTCGAAGCCCGACGCCCATCCCACCACGCGGTCGCCGGCTTGATGCTGGGGATGGCGGCTGGCGATCACTTCTCCGACGACTTCGTGAACCGGGAAGCCGTCTTTCTCTGCGCCGCTGCGGCCGTTGTCGCCGGGCAGCACGCCGCGCACGCCGCGAAAAGCTGGCATGTCGCTGCCGCATACGCCGGCGGCCAGGAAGCGCAACAACACCTGCCCGTCACTCAGATCGTCCGCTGTTTTGTCGGCGATCGAGGTGCATTCGAATTGGTAGGGCGCGACGATCCGATAGGACCACACGTCACACCTCCACGGGCAGACTGCTCCAGCCCCACTGGAAGCTGGACGGCGGCCGCAATGCCGCTTCGTCGATGATGCGGTAGTCCTGCACGCGCCGCAGCCATTCGGCCACCAGGATCGAGATTTCCAGGCGGGCCAGGTGATAGCCGAGGCAGAAGTGTTGTCCGCGTCCGAACGCCAACGAACGGGCGATGGTCCGGTTCCAGATGAACTCGTCGGGTTGCGGGTATTCGCGCTCGTCGCGGTTGGCCGACGCGAGCAGCGTGATGATTCGCTGGCCGGGTTCGATCGTGGTGTCGTGGATCGTGAACGGCTTACGCGCGGTCCGGGCGAACCACTGCGCCGGCGCGCAGTACCGGATCATCTCCTCGCGGGCGACGGGGACGTTGGCCGTCGGGTCGTCGCGCACCGCGGCCAGTTGGGCGGGATGCCGCAGCAGTTCCCACAGTCCGTGCGCGACGACCTTGGGCACCGTTTCGGTGCCGCCGATGAACACGCACAGCATCTGGGTGGCGACTTCGACGTCGTCGAGCGCTCTGCCGTCGGGCAGTCGGTAGCCGAGCAGGCCGTCCACCACCGGCAGCGCTCCCGCGCCTGCATCGGCCCGTCGCCGCCGGACCGCGGGGATGAGGTGTTCGAGGTAGTTCGGTCGGGCCTGCGCGGTATCGACTCCGCTGCCGGGTTCGGCGAGGCTGCCCGCATTGACCGCCGCCAGTACATCTACCGCGAAATCAACTGGAACGCCGAGTAATTCGCAGACCACCGACGCGGCGACGATCCCGCCGTATTCCTGAGTGAGGTCGAACGTGCCGCGCGGCAGCAATTCGTCGAGCCGCTCGTTGGCCAGCTCGCGGATCCGGGCTTCCCAGCCCGCGGCCGCCTTCGGCCGAAACGGCTGACTGTGCGCCTTGCGGACACCGTCGTAGATCGGCGCGTCGAAGTTCGCGTGGAACGGCAACGGTTTCAACGGCGGATCTGCCACCGGGCCGTCGTTGTGGTGAGCCAGCACCGTCGCAGCCGGCAACGTGCCCTCCGAGGCCACGAACGTTCCGTCGTTGACCGCCAACACATTCCAGATGTCGTCGAATCGCGACAACGCGAAGGTGTCCCACTTCGGCAGGTAGTAGACCGGGTGCCGCTCACGCAGGACTCGGTAATACGGCAGCGGGTCGGCCATCACTGCCGGGTCGAACGGATCGTAAGCGAAGTCGGTCATTGCAGCGGTGACGGTGGAAGTGCCTGCAGGATCGAGTCTTCCCAGCCGTCACGCAGCGCCGGCGCCACGCTCATCCAGGTGACGATCTCGGCCGGCGGGCTGTCCTTCCACGACGGGTAGTGCTCGGCGAAGCACTCCCATCCGCCCTCGAGGGCCCAGTAATGGATGACCTCGTTGTAACGAAAGGTGGTGGTGAACGAACCCAGCCAGTGCTTGCCGGTGCTCTCTGACCACGGCACGTACAGACGTTCCAATTCCCGGATGTAGTCGTCCTGACGGCCAGGCTTGGTCTGCATGATTTCCTGAATCACCACGGCTGCACTGAAATTCGCCTCGCTCAGCTGCGCCAGCGTCTTGTTACTCGGTCCGGGGTACATGATCCGGCCCTCACCCGATGCCCCGATATCGGACAGGAACGCCGACCATTTGACGGCGGCCGCCTGGTGGCTCCCGCCACGGTTCTGCGCCGCGCCGATGCGGGCGTAGTCGGCGAACGCGTCGATCTCCCAGATGACAGTCACCTGCGGCCAATGCCCGTTGTAGGGCGTCGTCTCCCACAGCGCGAACAGTCGCGCACCCAACTCGGTCATCATGGGCTGGTAGATGTCGACGAACATCTCGGTGAACCGGTCGCTGGATCCCTTCCCCAGCGCGATCGTCTCGTGCAGGTAGAGCAGCGTGTGGCTGTGGTACTTCCGCATCAACCGACCGGGATCAGCTCGGAATCAACCGGCAGCGAGGCTTTCATGTCGCTGAGCAGCGCCTCGGTCGGGCCGACGATTCCAGGAATGCCGGCCGCGGCCAGCGCGTGGCGTTTGAACGCACGCGCGGCACCGCTCAGCACGTGCTGCACCCGGGTCGTCCGGTGCCCGACGACCAGCGGCCAATCGTCGTGCCAGAGTGTGACTTCGGTCATCCAGCGATCCAGCGCGCAGAGCACCGCCTGCTTGATCCGCGCGTCGGCGGCGTACATGTCCGCGCTGACCGCCAGACCGCGGATCGGGTGATCGGTGTCCGCCAGCGGGGTCTGCGCGTCGAGGTCGACGGCCCGCATACCGAGGATCTGTAGTGGCCGGCTGTCACAACCCCGCGGCAACAGCACGTTGACATCCCAGCCGGCCCGGACCCGATCGTAGAGCCAACCACCGACGGAGCCGACCACGTCGGCGGAGCTGGAGGCGATCACGTCGAGCCGATATTTGACCGATCCACCGGATGCGCGCGGTCGCCGTTTTTCGTAGTCCACGTCGAAGGTCTCCATCGCGTCCCTTCAGCAGATCGTCGTCAATGACCCGGCCGACCCAGCGTGACACTTCTACGTCAATCTGTAAAGTTTCGATTGAGTCAAGACTGGCGTCGCGCCGTGAGCTCGGCGAGAACGTCATCGGTGTGCTGACCGAGTTGCGGCGCAGGCGAGCGCGGCGCCCAGGGTGTGCCGTGGAAGTCCGCCGGCGTCGCGACCATCGGCAGGCTGGCCGGCCCGTCCGGCACGTCGACGATTCCGCCGGCGGCGTGGAACTGCTCGTCAGCGATGACGTCCTCGATCGTGTTCACCGGCGACCAGAAGAAGTCCGGCTCGCCCGCGAAGATCTCCGCCCACTCGTCGAGTGGCTTGGTGACGAAGATCTGATCCAGTTCGCCGATCAACTCGACCGCGTTGACGGCCCGCGACCGGGCATCGATGAACCGCGGGTCGTCCAGCCACTCGACCTTGCCCACGGCGCGGCACAGCGGCGGCCAGTGCCGGTCGACCTCCAGCCCGACGATCCAGAACCGCCGCCCGTCGCCGGCGGCGTAGTTGTTCATGCACGGGTTGAACATTTTCTCGCGTTGCCCGATCGCGATCAGCTGACCCGACATCAGGTAGGTGTTCAGGTCAAAACTCACGACGTAGGCGCCCTGGCGATACAGCGACGTGCTGACCAGCTGACCGGATCCGGTGCGGGCCCGGGCCACCAGCGCCGCGCAGACCGCTGCGGCCAACGTCATGCCCGTGGAGTGGTCACCCATCCCGCCGCGCTGGAACGGCGGAGTCTCACCGGGCCGGGTCAGCAGGTGCGCCAACCCGCTCCGGGCCCAGAACGCGGCGACGTCGTAGGCGGCCCGGTCGGCGTCCGGCCCGGTTTCGCCGTAGCCGGTGATCAGCCCGTAGACCAGCCGGGGGTGGTCCGGGGCCAGCGACTCGTAGTCGAGCCCGAGTCGCCGCAATGCCCCGGGCCGGACGTTGGTGATGAAAACGTCAGCGCTGCTGATCAATTCGAGTGCGGTGTCGCGGCCATCCTCGGTCGTCAGGTCGAGGACGACGCTGCGCTTGGACCGGTTGTCCATCTCGAACGGCGGGCTGACGTCGACGTCGAGCCCGAGCATGCGGCCGAACATCCGCGCCGGGTCGCCGGTCGGCGGTTCGATCTTGATGACGTCCGCGCCCCAGTCGGCGAGGATGCCGCCGGTCGCGGGTCCGGCCACCCAGACCCCGAGCTCGACGACGTTGACGCCCTCCATCGGTCCGGCCATGCCACACACCATGCCACGCTCTTTCGTCGGCGTACCCTCTGGATCCATGAGCATGGTCACCGGACACGGGCCGCTTAGCAGTGCTCCCGCCGGATGGTTCTCGCCGGAGGTGCCCTCGGGCGTGGTCTATGTCGAGCCGCATCCCCGCCGCGTGCAGGCGATCAAAGACGAGCACACCGTGATCGACACCGAGCGGGCGCTTTTGGTGCACCGGCCAGATCGCCCACTCAGCTTCGCCTTTCGCGCCGAAGAGGTGGCCGACCTACCTGGCGAGCCGGTTGCCGAGGCGCCGGGATACGTGCAGGTGCCGTGGGATGCCGTCGACGCGTGGGTCGAAGAGGGACGCACGCTGGTGCACTATCCGCCCAATCCGTACCACCGCGTCGACTGTCGACCCACCCGACGGCGTCTTCGTGTGACGGCGGCCGGAATCACGTTGGTGGACACCGACGACACCGTGATCGTGTTCGAGACAGCGCTCAAGCCACGCCTCTATGTCGATCCGGCTCACGTGCGGACCGACGTTCTGCGCCAATCGAATACGTCGAGCTATTGCAACTACAAGGGCCCGGCGACGTACTGGTCGACGGCCGAGATCGACGACGTCGCGTGGAGCTACCTCGATCCGCTGCCGGAGAGCGCGCCGATCCGCGGCTTCTTCAGTTTCGACGACGGCCGCGCCGACGTCTTCGCGGAACTGCCCAGGCCTCAGGACTTCGGCGGCGAGTAGGCCGGCCGGCCCAGCCTGAGCGCATGCTGGGCAATCATGTTGCGGAACACCTCGAGGGTGCCGCCGTAGATTCCGACCGGCGAGGCGAGCCGGAAGATGTACTCCGCCCCACCGTCATCGGCCGCCCCGGTCGTGTCGATGGGCAGCGCCGACGCGCTGCCCAGCAGGTCCATCAGGTCCGGCGCGACGTCGCGCATGGTCTGCGCGTTGGCCACCCGGCCGAACATCCCCGGCGTACTCAGCGCCGCCTCGGTGCGAGCGACGCTGCGGCCCAACCGATATGCCACCGACGTGTCGTCGACCAGGCGACGGCCGTCGGCGCCGGGTCGAGTGACCAACTCCGCGATCGCGTCGATCGCCTCGGCCATCAGCGTCAGATGCTCACTCATCACCGCGACCCGTTGCAGGCCGTCGTCTTCTTTTTCGGCGGTGCCGTGCTCCTCGTCGAGCGCACCGCGCAGCACTCCCCAGCCGCCGTTGACCGCACCGATGCGGTACCGGTCGTCGACCCGCACGTCGCTGTAGAAGACGATGTTGGTGCGGTCGCCGTCGATGGTGCGAATGGGTTGGATGTCGACGCCGGGCGTGTCCAGTGGGACCAGGAACATGGTCAGGTTCTTGTGTTTCGGTGCGTCCGGGTCGGTGTTGGTCAGCAGGAAGACGTACCTGGCGTTATGCGCGTTGGACGTGAACATCTTGGAGCCGTTAATGATCCAGCCGTCGCCGTCGCGGACCGCGCGGGTTTTGCACGTCGCCACATCCGAGCCACCCTCCGGTTCGGTGTAGCCCAGGCACAGCCTGGTCTCGCCGGACAGTACGCCCGGCAGCACCTCGTCGGTGAGTTCGGATGGGCCGAAGTCGCGCATCATCTTCGCCACCACGGCGGTGGTGCCCCAGTGGAACCACGGCGTGTGGGCCCGGCCGATCTCCAGATCCCAGATGCGTCGGCGCAAAGCGCTGAAGCCGCCGTCGGATTCGTCGTGCCAGTCCGAGGCCAGATACCCTTTGGCCCCCAGCGCCAGATGCACGCCTTCGTCGAAGTTCTCCCCCGTTTCGCGGTCGCGGCGACGGACCTCATCGGTGACGATGTCGGCCAGGAACGCCCGCAGTTCGTCGCGGAATTCCGCGTCTTCCGGGGAGAGCTCAACGCTGGCGAAGTCCACGAGTGTTACAGCCGCGCTTCGGTTTTGATCGCGTTGTCGGTGGTGCGCAGCGGGCGGATCAACGCGTCCTGAGCGAACGACGCGATCAGCTCGCCCTCCTCGGTGTGCACCGCGCCGCGGACGTACGACATGCCCGCACCCACCTGGGTGCTCTCGTGCGTGTAGAGCAGCCAGCCCGTCCACGTCACCGGCTCGTGGAAGCTGACCGACACCGTCATCGGCGCGGTCGACACCGTCAGGTGCGACTGGGCGGTACCGATACCCTCATGGGCGCGCATCGTCGTCGAAATACCAAGGTGGCCGGTGAAATACGCGATCAAGGCCTTGGCCAGATCGTCGCGGGCCGGGATCGGGTCGTAGTGCAGCCAGGCGTACAGCTCCGGCGGACCGACCTCGTCGGGGCTGTTCACATCGACCACGTCGACCAGCCGCAGTTCGCGGCCGGCCATCGGCATGCCCCCGTCGTTGGCGTCGGCCGGCGCGGTCACCTCGGGGCGAGGCAGGTGGTGGCGGATGACGTCGTGGGACGGCACGTCCAGCAGCGTGGTGACGGTGATGGCGCGGCGGCCGTTCTGCGTCACGCTCACCAACGCGGTCGCCGTCGAGCGTCCTTCGGCCACGACGTCGATGTCGAACTCGACGGGCGGGCCGACCAGGACGGCGCGGGCGAACACCGCGTGCGCGGAGCGGACCGACTTCTCCGGGAACCGCTTGGCCACTGCGACGATGACCTGCGCGAGCACCTGGGTGCCCTCCACCACCTGACGTTCGTCTTCGGCGGCGATCCCGGTGTCGGCGACGAAATGGTTCTCGCCGTCCGGTCGCGCGTCGAACAAGTCCAGCAGGCCGGCGACCGACCAGTGCGTCTGCTCAGATTCCGTTGTCACCTAGCGAGAATGACATTCTCACTAAATCTTGTAAAGCCTTGCGCTCGTCATGCGACGTCGATCACCAGCGTCTTAAACCGGTCGATGACTTCCAGTGCGTGCGCCAGGCTGTCGCCCGGCAACCCGACCTGCACCCAGTTCACGCCCAGCTTGGCTAGCCGTTCCAGCCCGGTCAGGTAGGCGTCGGCGTTGAAGTCGTCGTCGGCGGGACTGCCGCCGTCGAAGTTGCCGAAGACGATGTCGATCGTCGATGGGTCCCGGCCGGCTTTGTCTAGTCGGCGACGCAGGTCGTCAATGCCCTCGGCGAGGGCCTCGATGGAATCCATCGCCGCGGTGCGCGCGGTCTGGGCCAATTGGGGCGGCGCGGCGAAGGGGCACCAGCCATCGCCCTTCTCAGCGACCCGGCCGCGGGCGGCCCCGGTGTTGCCGCCGATCCAGATTGGCGGATGCGGATCGCTGACCGGACGTGGATGCGCGGTGATCCCGCGTGCGCTGAAGTGGGCGCCCTCGAAAGTGACGTCATCTGAGGTCCAGATCGCCCGGATGGCGTCGAGTGCCTCGTCGAACAGTGCGGCGCGCTCCTCGAAGTCGACGCCGAGTGCGGCGAATTCGCGCTTGAGGTAGCCGACCCCGACCGCGAGCGTGAATCTGCCGCCGGACAACAGATCGAGCGTGGCGCCAGATTTGGCGACCACAAAGGGATTTCGGTACGGCAGCACCACGATGTTCGGTATCAGCCGCAGTGTGGTGGTGTGCGCGGCGGCATAGCCCATCGCGACGAACGGGTCCAGGGCGTCGTGCCCGCCGGCCTCGAGCCAGCGCTGGGACGGCGCCGGGTGATCGGTGAAGCCGAAGCCGTGGATACCGGCCGCTTCGGCGGCCGCGGCCACCGTGGCGATGCCCTCGCCGGTGACCAATTCCGGGTTGTAGGGATGGCTGTGCATCGGGTGGGTGATGGTGAAATGCATCTGCCGTTCTCCTTAGCTGAGCGCCGACGAAGTCCCTGCAAACTACCGCGTGACATTTGTACGATAATCTGTAAAGCCGGCCGGGTGACCGGCCGGTTCGATTTGCCGCCGCGAAGGAGCGACGCAGTTGGGTATCGTGACCACCAGCTCGGAGACGACCTTCGCCCGAGCGCCCGAGGCCATCTACGACTTCGTCACCAACCCGGCGAACTGGACGAAGACGTATCCGGGTAGCGCGCACATCACCAACCTTCCCGATGCGCTCCCGCTTCAGGTCGGCGACATCTGGGAAGAGTCCGGACCCGACGGCGACCGGATTTTCACCTGGCAGCTGGCGATCGCCATGCGGCCCAAGCTGTGGATGTTCAATTCCGTTGGGGCACTTGGCCATGACCGCGACGGCAACGGCGGCATGGCGGGCCGGATCACGGTGCAGTACCACCTCACCCGGCCGGGTCACGACGTCACGCTGTTCACTCGCACGATGACGATCGAGGCCTACCAGCACGCGCCGCTGCCCGACGCCTTGTTTCAGCAGGTCAACCCCGCCAAGATCGACGCGTATCACGCGGCGATCGCACGAGAATTGGATGCACTCGATGACGGCAATGGTTGACGGGCTGACGCCGCTGGCGACGGGCTTCTGCTTCGGCGAGGGCCCGCGCTGGTTCGAGGGTCTGCTGTGGTTCTCCGACATGCTCGGCGAGGCCGTGCACACCGTCACCATGGGCGGGGCGATGACCACCTTGCCGATGCCCGGGCATGCTCCGTCCGGCCTTGGATTCCGGCCGGACGGCTCGTTGCTGATCGTGTCCACCGAACGCCGCCAGATCTTGCGCTACGACGGCGAGACCGTCGATGTCGTCGCCGATGTGAGCGACCTGGTGCCGGCCGACCTCGGTGACATGGTCATCGACGACTCCGGGCGTGCGTACATCGGATCGCAAGCCCGCCAGGGCGGCGTGATCGTGCGCGTCGACCCGGACAACTCCGCACATGTGGTGGCACGGGATCTGGACTTCCCCAACGGTATGGCGATCACGCCCGACAACCGGACGCTGATCGTCGCCGAGTCGATCGGCCGGCGTCTTACCGCGTTCAGCATCGGCGTGAACGGTGACCTGTCCGATCGACGGGTCTTCGCCGACGGCTTGGACGGGCCGCCGGACGGCATCTGCCTCGACGCCGCAGGCGGGGTGTGGACGGCGATGACGCTGGCTCATCAGTTCGAACGCATTGAACCGGGCGGTGACGTGACCCATCGCATCGATATCGGCGATCGCGTCGCGATCGCCTGCATGCTCGGCGGACCCGCGGGCCGCACGCTGTTCATGGTGTCGAGCACCGACGCCTATCCCCAGCGGCTGGTGGGCACCCGGCTGTCGCGGGTTGACGCGGTGATCGTGGACACTCCCGGTGCCGGCCTGCCGTGACCGACTCCTACTACGAACTGATCGACGCCGCCGATCCGATCGGCGAAAAGTTCTGTGCCACAGACTTGGTCAGGAGCACGTGGACGGCGGCTATTCAGCACGCGGCACCGGTGTCGGCGTTGTTGGTCCGCGCACTGGAACGCTGCGCCGCCCGCGACGACACCCGGTTGAGCCGGGTCGCCATCGACCTGCTTGGCCCAGTGCCCGCCGACGGCGACATGTGGGTCAGCTCGAAGGTCGAGCGCCCCGGCAAGCAGATCGAGTTGCTCACCGCCGAGACGCTGGCCCTGGGCCCCGACGGTCAGCCCCGTCCGACGGCGCGGGCCACCGGGTGGCGACTGCAGATGCTCGACACCGCCGAGCTGCTGCACGCCGCGGCGCCGCTGCCGCGTCCCCTCAATGAGGCCCACAGCCGCGATCTCGCCAAGAACTTCGACCGCAACTACGTGCACAGCCTGGACTGGCGCTGGTTGACCGAGCCGCTCAGCGAGGGGCCCGGCGAGTCGTGGATCAAGCCGACGACAAACCTGGTCGACGGCGAGACGATGACCCCGCTGGAGCGGCTGTTCGCGGTCGCCGACTGCGCCAACGGCATCGGCTCCAAGATCGACATCACCAAGTGGACGTTCCTGAACAACGACCTCGTCGTGCACGTGCACCGGATTCCCGACGGCGAGTGGGTCGGCATCCGCGCCGAGACGAACTACGGGCCGGACGGCATCGGCACCACGGTGGGCACGCTGTTCGACGAGACCGGGGCGGTGGGCAGCATTCAGCAGTCGGTATTGGTGCGACGACGGCCCGGCAAGTGACCGGTTGATCTCGAAATCGACGCTAGCGCGTGGTTTTACGGGTCGGTCCCACGCTTACGTCGATCTCGACGTTGACTTCGAGCTCATCGGCACCGGCGGGATGATGTCGACGACACGCATGTGCGTCCGCTCCGCCGAGTTGATCACCGAGGCGATCAGACAGCTGACGTCGTCTGCCGGCACCAGCCCGGTCGATCGCACGATCGAGGCTCGCATGCCGGTCCCGATGAATTCGGCGTCCAGGCCGCGTGCCCACGCGTCGAGCATCCGATGCCCGCCGGGCGGTGACGCGCCCACCAGTTCAGGGCTGAGCAACACCACATCGCCGTGCCGGTTGTCGATCATCGGTTGAACGAGTTGTGCGACAAGGTGTTGCGCGCCCACCCACGAACCATCGGCCAAACCCGCCGCACTCACCAGAACGTCGGGGATCCCGACCAGGTAATCGGCGGTCTCGACGAAGCGGTCAACGGAGGCCAAGTCGGCAAGGTCCAAGTGGGCGGCGAAGACCTCGGCGCCACGGGTTTGCAGGCGGGCGGCGAACTCCTCGCACACATGAGTCCGCCGGCTACCCACCAACACCAGATCGCCACCTGCGGCGAACCGTGCCGCAGTCGCCAGTGCGACGGGCGACGATGCCTCGGTGATGACCACCGCCCTGGCGTGGCTCACGGCAGACGCCCGTCAACCTGGGCCTGCCCGGCTAAGCTCTGGTGGTCAACTACCTCGGGTGGGGCCGAAAAGACCCTGGCCAGGGAACATGGCAGTGGCACGAAAACAGCGTGACACTTCGGGCTAATTTTGTAAAGTTACGGGTATGGACCAGACGTCGACGATCGAGGGCGACACCTCGACGCAGTTGCGGATCCTCGCTGCCACCGCCGAGGTCCTCGGCCGCAACGGCAAACGCAAGCTGAGCTTGTCCGACGTCGCTGTTCAGGCCGGGGTGTCGAGACCGACCCTGTATCGCTGGTTCGCTTCGAAAGAGGACCTGCTCTCGGCGTTCTCCAAGTACGAACGCCAGACCTTCGAAAGCGGGCTGGGCCGGGCGACCGCCGGACTCAAAGGGGCCGACAAGCTCGACGCGGCGTTGCGCTTCATCGTCGACTATCAGCATTCCTATACCGGTGTCCGCATGGTCGATATCGAACCCGAGCATGTCATCAGCCAGTTCTCGAATGTGATCCCGCAGATGCGCGATGGCCTGCAGCGGCTGATACCCGGCCCCAACGCCGCAGTCAAGGCGGCGACGGCTATTCGAGTGGCGTTCTCGCACTACATGATTCGCAGCGACGATGCGGAGCAATTTCTGGCCCAACTACGTCACGCGGTGGGCATCAAGGGTGCCGACTAGTCGAACAGCACCGCGGCATTGAGGTAGCCGGTCGGGTCGAACGCCGTCTTCAGCGTGCGCATCGCGGCAATGTCGGCGTCGTCGCGGGACATGCCGAGATAGCGGCGTTTGCGGCTGCCGACGCCGTGCTCGGAGCTGACATTGCCACCCGAGTCGGCGATCAGGTCCATCATCGCCGCATACAGGTCGCGCTCCTGTTCGTCGTTGCAGCGCAGCACGTTCAGATGCAGGTTGCCCTCGCCGATATGCCCGAACAACACGGCGATCGCGTCGGCCGCGTGCCGCTGGATCAACGCTGCGGCATCGCGGGCGAACGCGGCGATGACGGACAGCGGCAGCGACACGTCGAATTTCAGCGGCGGCCCGAACAGGCCGACCACCTCGGCGATCGATTCGCGTATCCGCCAAAGCCGTTGTTGGGCAGCCAGGTCGACTCCCACCGCGGGCTCGCCACTGGCACGTACGCCCTCCAGTGCGTCGGCCAGTCGTTCGGATTGGTCGTGGTCGGACGCCAACTCCACCAACAGCAGCCAGTCGCCGCGTACCGCCGGCGCCACGCCAAGATGTTCGTCGGCCAGCGCGCAGGCCCGTCCGTCGATCAGCTCAAGGGCGGCAATGCCGTCGAGGTCGCGGAACAGCCGACCGGCGTCGACCAGCGCGCCCAGGTCGTCGAACCCGCACACCGCGGTCACCCGATGCGCTGGATTGGAATGCAGGCGCAGATCGAGCGCGGTGATCACACCCAGCGTGCCCTCGGCGCCGACGAACAGCGCGGGCAGGTCGTAGCCGGTGTTGTCGGCCCGCACTCGGGAATGCCGCCGTACCACCGACCCGTCCGGCAGCGCGACGTCGAGGCCGATGACCTGGTTGCCCATGTTGCCGTACCGCACGGTGCGCAACCCGCCGGCATTGGTCGAGGCCATGCCGCCGACGGTCGCGGTATCGCGAGCGGCCAGATCGACGCCGAACACCAGGCCGGCCGCGGCGGCGGCGCGCTGCACCGCGGCCAGGGTGGCGCCTGCCCCGGCCTCGACGCGGCGCTCGATGGTGTCGACTTCGCCTATCGCGCAGAGTCTTTCGGTCGACAGCAAGATGTCGTCGTGTTCGGGGACGGTGCCGGCCACCAGTGACGTCCGGCCGCCCTGGATAGTCACGTGGGTCCCGGCGTCGCGGCACAGCCTCAGCACCTCGGCCACCTCGCCGGCCGAGCCCGGACGAACCAGCGCGCTCGCCCGGCCGCGATAACGGCCGGTGTGATCGACGCTACGGCCGGCCAACACGTCGGGATCGGTGCTCACGTGACTGGGCCCCACCAGCGAAGACACCTTTTGCAGCACGCTCGAGACCATGGCGACGGTCTACCACACCGCTGAAACACCGTGCAGGATGAGATCCGTGAACACCCCTCGTGACGATGTCTGGTTCAACTCCGGCAGCGACCGGATCAGCGCGTGGCTGTACCGACCGGAGGGTAACGATCATGCCCCGCTGCTGGTGATGGCGCACGGACTCGGCGCGGTGCGCACGATGCGCTTGGACGCCTACGCCGAACGCTTCCGCGCGGCGGGCTACGCCTGCCTGGTGTTCGACTACCGCAACTTCGGCGACAGCGAAGGGGCACCCCGGCAGTTGCTCGACATCCGGATGCAACTGCAGGACTGGACGGCTGCCGTGGCCTATGCGCGCACCCTACCCGGCATCGATCCGGATCGAATTGGCTTGTGGGGCACATCTTTCAGTGGCGGGCACGTGATCGCGACGGCGGCGCGGCTGCCGGGCATCGCGGCCGTCGTCTCGCAGTGCCCGTTCACCGACAGCATCGCCTCGTTGGGCGCGATGAACCCGTTGGTCAGCGCCCGCATCACGGCGTTGGCAACACGCGACCTCGTCGGCGCACGCTTCGGCGCGTCACCGGTGATGGTGCCGACGGCGGGCAATCCCGGCGAGATCGCACTGATGACCGCGCCCGACGCCTATCCGGGGTTTCTCAAGCTGGTGCCCGACGGCACTGAGCTACGCAACGAGGTTGCTGCGCGGATCGGGGTGAAGATCCTGCCTTACCGTCCGGGCCGGCTCGCGGCCAAGGTGCCCTGCCCGATTTTGTTCTGCGTGTGCGAGAACGATTCCGTCGCACCGTCGGGACCGACCCGTCGTTACGCCGCGACGGCGCCGCGCGGAGAGGTGAAGCTGTATCCAGAGGGTCATTTCGAAATTTATGTCGGTGACGCCTTCGAACGTGTCATTGCCGACCAACTCGAATTCTTGGCCCGCGTACTGCCCACCGGATGACGCCGACACTTTCCACCGGGACGCGGCAGAGTGGGCTGTCGTGAGCATCCACTACGGTGACTCCACTCGGAGCCTCAAGGCCGCACAGTCTCCGGCTATCCCCGGTTCGCCGGTCGCGCCGCAATCGGTGCTGGCGTCCAGCTATCACCTGTCGCCCGACGAAACCGCCGACCTGGACACCTACGGGCGCGGCTCCAATCCGACGTGGCGGCAACTGGAATCAGCGCTCGCTGATCTCGAAGGCGCGACCACCGCGCTGGTGTACAGCTCCGGAATGGCCGCCATCAGCGCCGCGTTGCGCTCGCTGGCCAGACCCGAGTCGGTGGTCGTCGTGCCCGCCGACGGCTACTACCAGGTGCGCCGGTACGCCGCGGAATGCCTGAGCCCGTTGGGCGTCAACGTCATTCAGGCCGACAGTTCGCAGATCTACGACGCCGCCGCGCATGCCGACGTTGTGTTGGCCGAAACACCCACCAATCCGAAGCTGGACGTGGTCGATCTGCGCCGACTGGCGGAGGTCTGCCATGCCCACCGTGCGCTGTTGATCGTCGACAACACCGCCGCCACACCGCTGGGTCAGCAGCCACTGTCGCTGGGCGCTGACCTGGTGGTGGCCAGCGCCACCAAGATGCTGTCCGGTCACGGCGACCTGCTCGCCGGCTACGTCGCCACAAACGATTCCGAGCTGTCCACCGCGCTGGAACGCGAACGACTGTTGGCCGGAGCGATCCTCGGTGGATTCGAAGCGTGGCTGCTGATCCGCAGCCTGGGCAGCGCGGGACTGCGATTCGAGCGGCAATGCGCCAACGCGCAGGCGCTGGCGACAATGCTGACTAGTCACCCCGCCGTGCGGGCGGTGCGCTATCCCGGGCTGCCCGACGACCCGGCTCACGCTGTCGCCGCAATGCAGATGCGTCGATTCGGCGCTCTGGTCTCCGTCGAGTTGGCCGACGCCGCAGCGGTGAACGATCTTATGCAGCGCAGCGACCTGTTGACCTCGTCGACGAGTTTCGGAAGCATTCACACCCTGCTGGATCGCCGTGCGCGGTGGGGCGATCCGGTGCCGGACGGGTTCGCGCGTATCTCGGCGGGAATCGAGGACACCGCGGACTTACTGGCCGACGTGGAGAGCGCACTGCAGTGAACGGCAAGGTCGACTTCTCCGGCGTGCGGTGGGGCTCGGTGGAATGGACGAACCTGTGCACACTATATCTGCGTGCCTACGAAAGTCGCTTAGCTACACCGATTCTCGACGACCATGCGGCAGCCGAGGCGGTCGGGCGGATCGACTACGACTTCGCCCGCCTGGACCGGGCCGTCAAGCCGTGGGCCAACCAGTTCCTGGTTGCGTTGCGCGCCAAGCAACTTGACACCTGGGCCGAGGAGTTCCTCGGCCGTCATGCGGACGCCGTCGTGCTGCACCTGGGTTGCGGTTTGGACAGTCGGGCATTCCGGATCGAGGTGCCGTCGGGCGTGCACTGGGTCGACGTCGACGTGCCGGAGGTCATCGCGCTGCGGCGCAAGCTGTATACCGATCGGCCCGGCTACACGACGATCGGGTCGTCAGTCACCGACCCGGGCTGGCTGGATCAGATACCGGCGGATCGTCCCGCGTTGATCGTCGCCGAGGGTCTGCTGATGTATCTCACCGAGCCGCAGATCCGCGAGCTGCTGCGGCGGCTGACGGACCGGTTCGGCACTGGCGAACTGCTGGCTGACCTGCTCTCGCCGTGGGGGCCGCGGTTTTCCAATTCGCCGCTGCTCGCCCGGGCCGCCACGTCGGGAATCACCAAGTGGGGCACCCGAGACGGCCACGAACTACCGGCGTGGAACCCGCGACTGCGTCTCGTCGACACCCGCATGTTCCTCGACCCTGCGAAGATTCCGCTGAAGCCGCAGCGACTGGTCTACCGACTGCTGACCGCGGTCCCGTTCATCGCGAATTATGACCGGCTGTACCGATTTCAGTTCTGACGCCCAACGGCGACTCCACCCGGACCGTCTCGTCGCGGATCAACCCGCGCAGCAGCGCCGTGCTGAACTCGGCGGCGATCTCCTTGGCGGTGCGGCGTCCGCTCGGCCGCAGCCAGCGATACGCACCCAACGTCATACCGATGTAGCCCAGCGCCAGGACGTGTGAGTCGCACTCGTAGAACTCGCCGCTGGTGATACCCCGGTCGATGAGGCCGTGCACGTGCTCGTAGACCTGGGTTTCCTTCTCGCGGACCTCCTCGACCTGCTCCTCGGTGAACCACTCGGTGATGTAGGGCTGCTCCTGGAAGTACACCGCCGCACCCTCGGGGTTGGCAGCGATCTGATCGAGCAGTCGCACCGTGTACTGATACAGCGCCTCGCGCGCCGACAACTTGGGATCGTCATGCACGGCGGCCAGGGTCCGTTGTGCCGCCCGCTGGTAGATGTCGTAGAGGATCAGCGACTTGCTGGCGTAGTAGTGGTAGACGGTGGCCTTGTTCAACCCGACCACGTCGGCGACGTCGTCCATCCGGGTGCCGTGGTAGCCGCGAGCGGCGAACAACTTGGTGGCAACGGCCAGCAACTCCTCGCGGCGGGAGAGCCCGTTCTCGGATGGCATGTAAACCCACTATCGGCAGGCCGGGACGGGCCCGGTGTCAATCAACTAGTTGGGTAGTCTAGGCAACACGGCTGTTCACTGTTGCGCGTTGCCCGACGCGACTAGACTCCTACGAGAACAGCGTGCCCACTCGAGAGGTAGTCAGATGCAACCGGATCCCGATCCCAGCTACGACTTTTCCGATGAGCTCGAGTTCTATTTCAAGTACCTGCCGTGGGGCCTGCGCGGAGTCACCGACGGCCAAGGTTACCCGCCGCCGGCTTATCCGCCCGTCTAACCTGCGCTTATCGCCCTCGAGATCGACGCCAGCGCGGAGTTGTGCGAGTACGCGCAACGCCAGCGTCGATCTCGATGCTTTTACAGCGCCTTCAACTCCTCGGCGACCGCGGTCACCGACTTCTTGGCGTCGCCGAACAACATCGTGGTGCCCTCGCCGTAGAACAGCGGGTTGTCGATACCGGCGAATCCTGAGTTCATCGACCGCTTGAGCACGATCACCGACTTGGCTTTGTCGACGTTGAGGATCGGCATGCCGAAGATCGGGCTGGACGCGTCGTTGCGGGCCGCCGGGTTGGTGACGTCGTTGGCGCCGATGACGATCGCGACATCCGTCCGGGCGAACTCGTCGTTGATGTCGTCCATGTCCTTCATCGCGTCGTAGTCGACCTCGGCCTCGGCCAACAGCACGTTCATGTGTCCGGGCATCCGGCCGGCCACCGGGTGGATCGCGTACTTCACCTCGACACCCTTGCCCTCCAGCAGCGCCGCCATGTCCTTGACGGCGTGCTGGGCCTGCGCCACGGCCAAGCCGTAGCCCGGCACCACGATCACCTGGTTGGCGTAGGCCATCTGGATCGCGGCGTCGGCGGCCGAGGTCGCCTTGACGGTCTTGTCGCCGGCGTCGCCGCCGCCGACCGCCACGCCACCGCCGCCGAATCCCCCCGCGACGATCGCCGGGATCGAGCGGTTCATCGCCTTGGCCATCAGGTTGGTCAGGATCGACCCCGACGCACCGACGATCATGCCCGCGACGATCATCGCGGTGTTGTTCAGCGCCAGGCCCGCCGCGGCCGCCGACAACCCGGTCATCGCGTTGAGCAGCGAGATCACCACGGGCATGTCGGCGCCGCCGATCGGCAGCACCACCATCAGGCCCAGCACACCCGCAGCGGCCAGCAGACCGACCATCCACCACAGCGACACCCCGCCGCTGCCCGGATGCGCGTCGAGCCCGATCACCACTGCGGCGCCGATCGCTCCCACGAGCAGCAAAAGGTTGATCGGCTGCTGCAGTCTGCCGAAGCCGATCGGCGAGCCGGAGATGATCTCCTGCAGCTTGCCGAACGCGATGATCGAACCCCAGAACGAGATCGACCCGATGATCGCGGCGAACAACGACGCCACCACGATGTGCACCGTCGGCGACTCACCGTGCTGGAACGCCGAGAAGCCATGCGTGTCAATGAATTCCGCGAGCGCGATCAGCGCCACGGTGCCGCCGCCGACGCCGTTGAAGAATGCCACCAGCTGCGGCATCGCGGTCATCTTCGTCAGCCGCGCCGGCGGCACACCCAGCACCACACCGACGACAAGCCCGGCGACGATCAGCAACCACGACTCGGTGTGCCGGACCTTCACCAGCGTCGCGGCGACCGCCAGCGTCATACCGACCGCGGCGATCAGGTTGCCGCGCACCGCGGTCTTCGGCCCGGTCAACCCCATCAGGCCGTAGATGAACAGCGCGAACGAGACGATGTAGAGACCGGTCACCAGATAGGTCATTTGGCGGCCGCCTCCTCGGTCTTAGCGGGCAGCTTCTTCTTGCCCTTGAACATCCCGAGCATCCGGTCGGTGACGATGAATCCGCCGATGACGTTCAGCGTCCCGAACACGGTGGCGACGAACAGGATGATCTGCACCGCCAGCGACGGGTGCTCGACCTCCCCGAACACCACCAGCGCGCCGAGCACGACGATGCCGTGGATGGCGTTGGTCCCCGACATCAGCGGGGTGTGCAATGTGTTGGGCACTTTGGAGATCACCGCGAACCCGACGAACCCGGACAACACCAGGATCGCCAAGTTGGCGAGTAGTTCGTTGTACATCGTCTAGGAGCCTTCCCCGCGGGTAACGCATGAGTCCGCGATGACCTCGTCGTCAAAGTCGGGCGCCAATGCGCCGTCTTTGATCAGCAGGTCCAGCAACGCGGTGATGTTCTTGCTGTACAGCTCGCTGGCATGCTCGGGCATGGTGGCCGGCAGGTTCAGCGGCGAGGCGATCGTGACGTCGTGCTTGACCACGGTCTGGCCCGGCTCGGTCAGTTCGCAGTTGCCGCCGGTCTCCCCCGCGAGGTCGACGACGACGCTGCCGGGCTTCATCGCCTCGACCGCCGCGGCCGTCACCAGGCGCGGCGCGGGGCGGCCGGGGACGAGCGCCGTGGTGATCACGACGTCGAATCCGCTGATGGCGTCTTCCAGCGCCTTCTGCTGCTGGGCGCGCTCCTCGTCAGTGAGCTCACGGGCGTATCCGCCCTTGCCGGCCGCATCGATTCCAAGGTCGAGCCACTGTGCCCCCACCGAGCGGACCTGGTCGGCCACCTCGGGACGCACGTCATAACCGGTGGTCCGCCCGCCCAGCCGCCTGGCCGTCGCCAGCGCCTGCAGCCCTGCGACCCCGACGCCGAGCACCAACACGGTCGCCGGCTTCACGGTGCCGGCCGCGGTGGTCAGCATCGGGAAGAACCTGGTGGACTCCGAGGCGGCCAGCAGCACGGCCTTGTATCCGGAGACGTTGCCCTGCGACGACAGCGCATCCATGGCCTGCGCCCGCGAGATACGCGGGATCGCCTCCAAGGCGAACGCCTGCACGCCGGCCGACTTCAACGCGCCGATCGAGTTCTCGGCGTTGCGCGGCGCCAGGAAGCCGATCAACGTCTGGCCGCTGTGCAGCTTGCCGACCTCGGAGGCGGTCGGCGGCGCGACCTTCACCACCACGTCGGCTGACCAGGCGTCCCCGATGGTTGCACCGGCCTCGGTGTAGAGCTCGTCGGGCAGCAGGGCGCGCTTGCCCGCACCCGACTCCACGACGACCGCGATCCCGCTTTTCACCAGCGGCGCGATTGCCTTCGGGACCAGCGCGACCCGTCGCTCGTCGGCTCCCGACTCGGCGACCACCCCCACCGTCGTCTGCGTATCTGTCATGGCGTTCGCATCTACTTCCCTGTACTCCCAACCCCGCTTAGATCGGCAACAACCCTAACCTGACGCTCCGGTAGGTCACCAAAGTGGAAAGTCTTGGCCGTGCTCCTCAGTTGAGCGCGGACCGAAGAAGCGGCGTAGGGACTCCTCGATCGCGACGTCGTTGATGCTGGCTTCCCGCCGGGCCATCAGACCGGCGTCGTCGAACTCCCACAACTCGTTGCCGTAGCTGCGCCACCACTGGCCAGAAGCGTCGCGGCTTTCATATTGAAAGCGGACGGCGATGTGGTTGCCGTGGAAGCTCCACAGGCTCTTGCGAAGGACATAGTCGAGTTCGTGCTGCCACTTGCGGGTGAGGAACGCCACGATCGCCTCGCGGCCGACGATGTGCTCGCCGCGATTTCGCCACTGCGAGTCGACGGTGTAGGCCCGGCTGACGCGTTCTGGGTCGCGGGTGTTCCAGGCGTCCTCGGCGGCTTGCACCTTCTGGATCGCCGTCGCCAATGTGAAGGGCGGTAACGGCGGGTTGACGTCGGTCATGACCTTCATCCTGCGCCCCCGGTGTGCCCTCGTCGCGGGTGGCTTATCGTGACGGTCATGGACTTCGCAATGTCAGCCAAAGCCAGTGACTACCACAAGCGATTGAGCGAGTTCATCACCGACTACGTCTTCCCCGCCGAAGCCGAATACGACAAGTACCGCGAGGAAGCCGGGCCGCACGATCACACCGTGCCGCCGGTCATCGAAGAACTGAAGATCAAGGCCAAAGCCGCCGGGCTGTGGAACCTGTTCCTGCCCGCAGAATCCGGCCTGACCAATCTGGACTACGCGCCGCTCGCCGAGCTGACCGGATGGAGCCTCGAGATCGCGCCCGAGGCGATCAACTGCGCGGCACCCGACACCGGCAACATGGAAACCCTGCACCTGTTCGCCACCGAGGAGCAGCGCAAGCAGTGGCTGGAGCCGTTGCTGGCCGGCGAGATCCGCAGCGGGTTCTCGATGACCGAGCCGGCGGTCGCCAGCAGCGACGCCCGCAACATCGAAACCTCGATCGTGCGCGACGGCGGCGACTACGTGATCAACGGTCGTAAGTGGTGGACGTCTGGGGCTTCCGACCCACGCTGCAAGATCCTGATCGTGATGGGCCGCACCAACCCGGAGGCGGCCAGCCACCAACAGCAGTCGATGGTGCTGGTTCCGATCGACACCCCCGGCGTGACGGTAGTGCGTTCCACATCGGTCTTCGGCTACCAGGACCAGCCCGGCCACTGCGAGATCATCTACGACAACGTCCGGGTGCCGGTGACCAACCTGCTCGGCGAAGAGGGCTCCGGTTTCGCGATCGCCCAGGCCAGGCTCGGACCGGGACGCATCCACCACTGCATGCGCGCGCTGGGCGGGGCCGAGCGCGCACTCGCCCTCATGGTGAACCGCGCGAACACCCGCATCGCCTTCGGCCGGCCGCTGGCCGACCAGGGCATGGTGCAGAACGCGATTGCGAAGTCCCGCAACGAAATCGATCAAGCAAGGCTGCTGTGCGAGAAGGCCGCGTGGACCATCGACCAGCACGGCAACAAAGCCGCACATCTGCTGGTCTCGCAGATCAAGGCGGTCGCTCCGCAGATGGCATGCAATGTCATCGACCGCGCCATTCAGGTACACGGCGCGGCCGGCGTCAGCGAAGACACTGTGCTGGCCCGGATGTACTCGTGGCAGCGCGCGATGCGCATCTTCGACGGCCCCGACGAGGTGCACCTGCGCTCGATCGCGCGCGCCGAGCTCGGCCGGGAGAAAAGCGTTTTCGCTGCGGCGGTCACCTAACGTGGCCACGGATGTACGGAATCTGCAGGGCGCCTGGAACTTTCGCGATGTCGCCGACAGCACCGGTGTACTGCGCCCCGGGCGGCTGTTCCGTTCCGGCGAGCTGAGCGAACTCGGTGACGACGGCCGAAGTGAGTTGCGCCGGTTGGGTGTCACCGACGTCGCCGATCTGCGGTCGCGTCGCGAAGTCGAGCGGCACGGGCCGGGTCTGGTGCCCGACGGCGTGGAGATCCACCTGCTGCCGATCCCCGATCTGGAACCGAGCGACGACAATCCGGACGGCGAAGCTCCGCATGAGCACGCGTTCCGGCGGCTGTTCGAAGAAAAGACCGACGACGAATCGGTCAGCATGGCATCCAGCCGCTACATGGTCGACGAGTACAGCAGGTTTCCGACCTACCCCGGTGCGCAGGAAGCCGTGCACCGTCTGGTGGTGCTGCTCGCCGGCGGACGCACAGTGCTCGCACATTGCTTCGCCGGCAAGGACCGCACCGGCTTCACGGTGGCATTGGTGCTGGAAGCCGCAGGCGTGCACCGTGATGCGATCGAAGCGGACTTCCTGAGCAGCAACCAAGCCGTCCCGCTCCTGCGGGAGCGGATCATGCAAACCGTCCGGCAGCGCTCAGATGTCGAGATGACGCCGGACTTGCTCTCACTCACCGAGGCTCGGTTGTCCGAAGAGGTGCTCGGCGTTCGGCCGGAATACCTGGACGCCGCGCGGCGAACCATCGACGACAACTTCGGCTCGCTCGACGGTTACCTGCGCAGTGCCGGTATCACGACGGCCGACGTGACACGGCTACGCGACGCACTCCTGGGCTAGTCACACCAGCACCAAGCTCTCACCATGATGTGCTGCTTGGAAACGGCGGCGTATGCGATATCACCGCATCGAGCTGATATCGCATAGGTGTTCACAACCGAAACCACTGCTATGCCTACGGTCAGAGCAGAGACGCCCTCGGCAGCTTAATTTTTGTTAGTAAAAACCTGTGTATTTCTCAGACATCTGACTCGACGGGGAGTAGACATACGTTCAATACTCGTGCCGCTGGGGCTGCGCCGTGCCCTGACGGCTCCGCCGCAGTTTCCGTGGAGGCCCGTAAATGTCTAACCGCAATCTTCGTTGGCTGGGTTTAGGGCTGGCGGCAACTGCCGGCGCGGGTGCCTTGGGACTTAGCGCGATGATGAACTCCGCGGCCGCCCATGCCGACGACATCGGGTTGGTCATGGGCGGCAGCGGCGTACCCATCCCGGGAGCGGATTACGTGGCGGCGGCTGACGCTCTCTACCTCGACAACCCGGGCACCATGCTTTACCCCGACCTCACCTTCTACCAAGCCACGCCAACTAACCCCTTCGGCGAGGGCCTATTCACCCCCGAGGGGTTCTATCCGCTGACCGGCGTGCATACCCTGCCGCTCAACTATCCCTTCGGAACTGATGGCCTTCCCTCTGACAGCACGTCGGTGGGCCAAGGTATGACCATCCTCGAGAGCACCATCGCCGCCGAAACCGCAGCCGGCAACACCTCGATTGTGCGCGGCTTTTCGCAAAGCGCCACGATAGCCAGCCTGGTCATGCGGCAGCTCGACCCTTCCGGCACGCCGGAGGGTCCGGGCGCCCCGCAATTTATGCTGACCGGTGACCCCAGCAATCCCAACGGCGGGCTGCTTGAACGCTTCAACGGCTTCGAAACAACCACTGGTGACGTCCACTCGCTGCCGCTGAACCTCCCGAGCCTGGGTGTGGCGTTCGACGGCGCCACTCCATCGGATGACTTCGTCACCAACATCTATTCGCTGGAATATGACGGATTCACCGACTTCCCGCGATACCCACTGAATTTTCTGTCCGACCTCAATGCCTTCTTGGGTATCGAAGCAATCCACGGCACGTACCTGGACGGGGGCGTGGACGGCAGCGGCCCCACGGCCGAGCAGATCGCCGACGCGCTTCTCTTGCCAGGGTCCGCGCTCGACGGCACCGCGAACAGCCTGACCAATTACTACATGATGGACGAGACTCCACCACTGGTGTCGCTGCTACCGAAGTCGCTGCAAGACTTGCTGGGGCCCGACCTGACCTACCTGATCAACTTGGGCTACGGCGACGGCAGTCTCGGGTACTCGGTGACCGCTGATGCACCGGCGAACGTGCCCACCCCGTTCGGTCTGTTCCCCGACGTCAGCGTGTCAACAATGCTCAGCACACTAGCCACCGACACCCAGCAAGGCATCGCGGCGTTCGAGAACGACCTCGCGAATCCCGCCGCGATGTTGGCGTCGCTGGAGCCGGGCTCGTCGGGGCAGAGCTTCACCGATCTGCTGTCGGCACTGTCGGCGGACGCCGCTAATCCCGCGGCCAGCCTCACCGATTTCGTCAACGCGATCGCGACCGCGTCGTCGGCCGCCTACTCCACGCTGCTGCCCACGGCCGACATCGTCAACGCACTGGTGACCAGCATGCCCGCCTACGACCTCTCGCTGTTCTCCACGAACCTGGCCAGCGGCGACCTGCTCGACGCTATCGGCCTGCCATTGGCAGCCGACACAGCGCTGATCACACTGGCGGCCGGTTTCGAGGTCACGGTCCTGCAGGATGCGGCGACCGAGATCAGCAACGCCTTCTCGGGTCTGTTCTAGAAGCGGCCGACGCTGAGTGTTGGGCTGATGGCTGTTCACCTGCTTCCGTTGGCCGACACCGACCCAGCGAGCGATCGATGCGGTTGCCGGGTCTGGCGAGCCCAAGGGAGCTGAGGTTTCCGCAAGGAAAACCTGTGTATTTCTTAGACATCGCGCTTAAAGCGGAGTAGAACATATGTCGAATACCCTCGCCGCTGGAGCCGTTTCGCGCCCTGGCGACCAACCGCCGGAAAGGTCGCATAATGTCGAGTCGCACGCTTCGCCTCATGGGTCTGGGTATGGTCGCAACGGCCGGCGCCGGTGTCATAGGGCTGTCGGCTCTGATGAACCCGACGTCCGCCCATGCAGACGACATTGGGCTGGTCATCGGCGGCAGCGCGGACCCCATCCCGGGCCCCGAATATGTGGCGGCCGCTGATGGCCTCTATCTCAACAATCCGCTCACCGGGCTCTACCCCGACTTGACCTTCTACCAAGCCACCGCGGCCAACCCGTTCGGCAACGGGCTCTTCACACCCGAGGGGGCCTATCCGCTGTTCGGCCAAGGCGTCCAGCAGCTCTATTTCAACTACCCACTCGATTCCTCTGGCCTCGCGGGCCCCAGCACCTCGGTGGGCCAGGGCGCCGCCATCCTGGAAAGCACGATCCTGGCCAACCAGGCGGCCGGAAACGGCTCAACGGTGTTGGGTTACTCGCAGAGCTCCACGCTCTCCGGCGTCACGATGCAGCTGCTCGACCCGACCGGCAAGCCGGAAACGGGACCCCTTGACCCGCAATTCCTTCTGCTCGCCGACCCCAACAATCCCAACGGCGGGCTGTTTGAGCGTTTCAACGGCTTCGAAACGCTGACCGGCCACACCACCGTCGACCAGCTGAACCTGGCGAGTCTGGGTATCGCGTTCAATGGCGCGACGCCGTCCGATGACTTTCTGACCAACGTCTACTCGCTCGAATACGACGGCTTCACGGACTTTCCTCGCTACCCGATCAATCTGCTGTCCGACCTCAATGCCTTTTTGGGCATCGAAACCCTCCACGGCACGTATCTGAACGGGGGCGTCGACGGTAGCGGTCCCACGGCCGAACAGATCGCCAACGCGACTCTGCTGCCGGGCTCGATGGCCTCCGGCACCGCAGACAGCCTGACCAACTACTACATGATCAACGAGACTGCGCCACTGGTGGCGTTGCTGCCGAAACAGCTCCAAGAATTGCTAGGGCCCGACCTGACGTATCTGATCAACCTGGGCTACGGCGACGGCAGCCTCGGTTACGCCGTGACGGCTGATTCACCTGCGAACGTGCCCACCCCGTTCGGGCTGTTCCCCGACGTCAGCGGGTCGCAGGTATTGAGCACGCTGGTCAGCGACACCCAGCAAGGCTTCCAGAACTTGATGAGCGGCACAGACCCCTACGCGGCGGCGCTGGTGCCCGCGACCTCGTCGGCGACGAACTTCACCGATTTCTTGTCGGCGCTGTCGGCGGACGCCGCTAACCCCGCCGCGACGTTCACTGATTTCGTCAACGCATTGTCGAGCGCGGCCTCCACGGCCTACTCCCTGTTGCTGCCGACGGCGGACATCTTCAACATGCTGGTGACCAGCCTCCCCGCGTGGGAAACCTCGATTTTCACGGACACCTTGAGCAACGGTGACGTCCTTGACGCTCTCGGCCTGCCGGTCGCCGGTACCTTTGCGATCGGCACCCTGGCAGCCGGATTCGAGATCTCGATCATCCAAGACGCGGCGGCGCAGATCGCTGCCGACTTCTCGGGGCTGTTCTAGCAGAGCTAAGAGAAAGGCGCCGCAGACCAGTGAGGGGTGCGGCGCCTTTCTCTATGCGCGACGTCCCTAAGGCTCCAGCACCAGCTTGCCGAACACCCCGCCGTCGGCCAGGGCCTGCAGCGCGGCCGGCCCTTCTGACAGCGGATACCGTTGCGGCGGCGGAGGTTTCAGCCCGGCTGCGACAAGCTGATTGAGACCGAAGGAGAACAGCGCCGCCGATCCGGGGACCTGATGCAGGTATTCACCCCAGGCGACACCGAGGACGCCGGCGTTGCGCAGCAGCAACCGGTTGACCTTGACCGTCGGGATCGAGCCCGCGGCGAATCCGATCACCAGCAGCTTGCCGTCGATGGCCAGCACCCGGACGGCGTCGTCGAAGGCCTGGCCGCCGACCGGATCCACGACGATGTCGACGCCGCGGCCGTCGGTGTGTTCGCGGACCGCCTGCGCCCAGCCGTCGGCCAGCGGCAGCACCACGTCAGCACCCAGCGACTCGACGAATTCCGTTGCGCCCGTGCGATGTACCACGGCGATGACCTTGCTCGCGCCCATCGCCTTGGCCACCTGGATCGCCGCGGTACCCACACCACCGGCCGAGCCCAACACCAGCACGCTCTCGTGTGGGCGCATCGCGGCCCGACGGGCCAGCGCGAAATACATGGTGTTGTAGTTCACCAGCAGCGACACCGCTTCGGCGTCGTCGAGTTCAGCGGGGCTGCGGGTCACGTTCGCCATCGGGGCGAGCACTTGTTCGGCCCAGCCGCCCAGGATTCCGAACGCCGAAACCCGGTCGCCGACTTTGAATTCGGACTCTTCCGGCGCCCAGTCGACCACGCCGGCGGCTTCCATGCCCGGAATGAACGGCGGCGGCAGCTTCAGCTGGTATTCGCCCTTGCTCATCAACAGGTCCGGAAAGCACACTCCCGCGGCGCGGACACCGATGACCAGCGTGTCGGCATGCCCGGCAACGTCGTCGACGTCGGTGTAAGCGAGACCGTCTGGACCTGAAAGCTTCTGTACGACACAGGCTTTCATGGATTATCGATCAGCGGATCGAGAAGTTCGCTGCCTTCGCGGCCGACAGGTCGTCGATCTCGCCCCAGTGCGAGGCGATGTCGTCGACCGACGGCGGCTCCTTGAAGGTGACGCCCTCGTTCTGGAACAGCGCAGTGCGCTGCACCTTTCCGCCGCCCACGATGAAGATCGAACCGGTGTCGGGGACTTCCTCGGTAACCAGGTAGGCCACCACCGGCGCCACGAATTCCGGCGTCAGGTTCTTCAGCACCTCCGGCGGCAGGATGTCCTCGGTCATCCGGGTGGCGGCGATCGGCGCCAGCGCGTTGGCCTTGATGTTGTACTTGGCGCCTTCCTGGGCCAGCGTGTTGATCAACCCGACCAGACCCAACTTGGCGGCACCGTAGTTGGCCTGGCCGAAGTTCCCGAACAGCCCACTGGTGGACGTGGCGACCAGGACGCGACCGTAACTCTGCTCGCGGAAGTGTGGCCAGGCGGCACGAATCACGTTGTAGCCGCCGTAGAGATGCACCTTGAGCACCGAGTCCCAGTTCTCGAACGACATCTTGTGGAACGTGCCGTCACGCAGGATGCCGGCATTGCTCACCACGCCGTCGACCTTGCCGAACTCGTCGATCGCGGTCTTGATGATGTTCTCCGCGCCTGCGGCGTCGGCGACGCTGTCGTAGTTGGCGACGCCACGACCGCCGGCGTCCTTGATCTCCTTGACGACCTCGTCGGCCATGTTGTGTCCGGAACCGCTGCCGTCGCGGGCGCCACCGAGGTCATTGACGACGACGCTGGCGCCTTCTTTGGCCAGGGTCAACGCGTACTCGCGGCCCAAGCCGCCGCCTGCTCCGGTGACGACGATGACGCGATCCTGCACTCCGGGCATGAACTTCCTATCTCTCGATCCTCAGTGACCAGTGAATACAAACGGGACGGCAAAACTCAGAACAGCCGGCGCGCCAATTTCCACGCCTTTTCCGTGTACGGCGGGTAGATGAAGGCAGCAATGTCGGGTCGGGTCGGCTTGGTCAGCACCGACTTGCGGTGGCTGAACTCCTCGAACCCGAACTTGCCGTGGTAGGCGCCCAGGCCGGACGGCCCGACGCCGCCGAACGGCAGCTTGTGCGTGGCGAAGTGGAACAGCAGGTGGTTGACCACCATGCCGCCCGCGGGCACTTCCTTGATCACGCGTTCCCGCACAGCCTTGGCTTTGGTGAACAGGTACGCGGCCAGCGGCTTGGGCCGTGCGTTCACGAATCTGATTGCCTCGTCCAGGTTTTGGACGGTCACCACCGGAAGAATCGGGCCGAAGATCTCGTCGGTCATCAGCGGCTCGTCGGTCGAGGGGTCGACCACCACGGTCGGCTGGATGTTTAGATTCGCCGCGTCGGAGCCGCCGCCGATGGCGATCTTGCCCTTTGTCGCGGCGAGCGCGGTGGTGAGCCGGTTGAAGTGCCGCTCGTTGACGATGCGCTTACCGCCGCTGGCGTTCTTCGCCTCGAAAGCGGTGACCGCCTTCTGGATCTCGTCGACGAGCTGGTCCCGGATCGACGCCTCGGCCAGGACATAGTCGGGCGCGATGCAGATCTGGCCCGAGTTGATCAGCTTGGTCCACGCGATCCGCTTCGCCGCGACCTTGATGTCGGCGTCTGCCGACACGATGACCGGGCTCTTGCCGCCGAGCTCGAGGGTCACCGGCGTCAGATGCGACGCCGCGCCCTCGTACACCTTGCGGCCAATCTCGGTGCCGCCGGTGAACAACAGATGGTCGAAGCCCTGCGCGATCAGCTCCTGGCTGACCACGCCGTCGCCCTCGATGACGGCGATCGCGTCGTTGTCGAGGTACTGCGGCACTAGTTCGGCCATCAAGGCCGACGAGGCCGGCGCGACCTCGGACGGTTTGAGCAGCACAGTGTTACCCGCGGCGATCGCACCGACAGCGGGGCCCAGCGTCAGCGCGAACGGGAAATTCCACGCACCGATGATCAGCACGGTGCCGTACGGCTCGTACTCCACCCAGCCGCGGCCGGGCAGCTGCGACATCTCGAGCCGGCTGTGGCGGCGCTTCGCCCACTTGCCCACGTTCTTCGCGGCGTACGCGGCCTCACCGCTGGTGCTGGCGACGTCGGCGAGCCACGCTTCGAACGGCGACCGCCCGAGGTCCTTTTCCAAGGCGTCGGCGATCTTGGTTTCGTTCTCTTCGATCAGTCGCTTGAGCGCGAGCAACTGCTCCTTGCGCCACTCCAGGTTGCGGGTGCGACCGGTGGCGAACGTCTGGCGAAGCCGCGCGACCGTCGTGGCGACGTCAGAGCTCGGGGCCGGCGCCGCGGATGCGGCTGGTGCACTGACTTCGGTGGCATGCGTGGTCATAGGGATTCCCTTCCTCGACCGGAGAAAGCCCAATCCTAATCAACCGGCCGGTTGGGCAACAGGTCCCCTCAGCTAACCGCCGCGCGCACCGTCAGGGCTTCTCCGCCGAGATCCAGACAGCCCGGAAGGTCGCCGTCGAAGCGACTGGTGCTCATTGCCGTTCGGCGGTCACGAATTGCGAGAACGCGTCTTTGTCGTCGCCCATCGGCACGCCGTCCACCCAGCGGTTCAGCCGGCGCATTTCGTCCCGGGAGTTCTGCGAGACGGCCCGCCACCCGTGGTCGTTGAGCCAGTCGACCACCTCCGCGCGGTTCTCGTCGTGGTAGATCAGGTCCTGGATGTCGGGGCCCCGCTCGATGCCGAGTTCGGTGGCCACCCGCTCCATGCGTGCCCGCATCTCCTGGCGCCGCTCGTCCGCGTGGTTGGCCGCGGTTTCCGCTGCGACCCGGCTGCCGGCGGCGCTCAGTTGGGTGATCTGGGTGAACAGCTTGTCCTGGGCGTCGGCGGGCAGGTACATCAGCAATCCTTCGGCCAGCCAGGCCGTCGGGGTCGTCGGGTCGAAGCCCGCGCCGATCAATGCGGTCGGCCAGTCCTGCCGCAGGTCGATCGCCACCTCGCGACGGTCGGCAGACGGCGCGGCGCCGTGCGACGCGAGCGTCGCGGCTTTGTACTCGAGCACCTTGGGCTGGTCGATCTCGTACACCGTGGTGCCGGCCGGCCAATCGAGCCGGAAGGCCCGCGAATCCAGCCCGGACGCCAAGATCACCACCTGGCGGATGCCCGCGGCCACCGCCGCGGCGAAGTGCGCGTCGAAGAAGTGTGTCCGGACCGCCTGGTAGCTGCGCATGTGCTGGAACACCGCGGCGGCTTCTGGGTCGAACGACTCCACCTTGGCGACCAGTGAGTCGTCGAGCAAGTTCTCCCAGACGCCGGTGCCGGCCTGAGTGACCAGCACCTTCGCAAACGGATCGCGGATCAGTGGGTCGGTCTTATCGGTCTCGACCGCCCGCGCGGCGGCGACCATCACGGCCGTGGTGCCGACGCTGGTGGCGATGTCCCAGCTGTCGTCGTGTGTGCGCAAAGCGCTCATCGTTGTGCTCCTACTCGATCTGAATGTTCTTGTCGGTCAACCAGTTTCGCCGAGCTGCGCGCTCAGCAGCCTGGTGGTGAAAGCCTCGTCGACCAGGTCCGCCGGGATCGGCCGGCCCAGCCGCGCCATCTCATCGGTATTGCTGACCGCGCTGACCTGCCAGCCGTGCTCGGTCAGCCACTCCACCGCGTCCGCCCGGTCGCTTTCCTGATAGGTCAGCGTCTCGACGTTGATGTCCAGGCCCAGGCGTTGGCGCATCCGGTCGAAACGGGCTCGTCGCGCCGCGCGGCGGCGGTCGTTGTCGGCCGCACCGAGGCTGAACGCTTCGACGGCGACCCGGCTGCCGGGCGCGCTCAGCGACGTCAGGATCTCGAACAGCCGGTCCTGAGCTTCGGCCGGCAGATACGGCAGCAGACCCTCGGCCAGCCAGGCGGTCGGCTGGCCGGGGTCGAAACCCGTGGCCGTCAACGCGGCCGCCCAATCGTCGCGAAGGTCGACGGGAACCGTGCGCCGGTCGGCGGCCGGAGCCGCTCCCGCCGATTCCAGCGTGGTCGTCTTGTAGCTGATCACCTGCGGTTGATCGATCTCGAAGACGGTGGTTCCGGCGGGCCAGTCCAGCCGGAACGCCCGCGAGTCCAGGCCCGCGGCCAGGATCACCACCTGCCGGATGCCCGCGACGGCGGCGTCGGCGAAGTAGGAGTCGAAGTAGTGCGTGCGCACCGCCTGGTAGTCGACCGCCAGCCGATGTGCGCGGCGCCCGTGGTCGTCGTCGCCGATCCATTCCAGGTCGCTGGCCAGCCGGGCCCACGGCGTACCCGCCGATGAGACCAACAGGTAAGCGAACTTGTCCCGGATCAGTGGATCGTCGGCCGCCGTCTCGACGGCACGGGCCGCGGCGACGCTCAATGCGGTGGCGCCGACGCTTTCGGTGATGCGCCAACTGTCCCCGTCGGAACGAACGGAACTTACGTCGTATACATCAGTCATAGCGCGGACCATGCTACCCAATAACTTAGGTAAGCTATATGGTTCTGTGCGCTACATCACTTGTGCTGGTGGCTGAGACTGCTGGCCAGCAGCTGTTTGAGCTGCTCGGTGATCTTGTCGAATGCGTCACGACTGTCGACGTAACCGGCGTAGAAACCGACACCCAGCAACACCGAGAGCAGCATTGCGGCCAGCGGACCGGCGTCGGTGTCCGGCTTAAGCTCGCCTCGCGCTATCGCGTCGCCGATCGCCCATGACAGAAATTCGCGGGTGCGACTCACCGGGTCGGCCTCGGGCCGGCTCAGCTCGGGATGACGCTGTGCCTCCAGCGTTGCAGTGATCAGAAAAGCCGACGCCGTTCGATTCTTGGCCTCGGCATCGATTGTGCCCTCGATGAATTCGGACACCCGTCCCGCCAAGCTCGTTTGGCGCCGGGCCCGCTGGATGCTGGCGGCAATGAGGGCGTCGACGGTCTCGTCCAGCACCTCCCAATACAACACACGCTTATTTGCGAAGTAGTGATTGATGGCCGGGCGCGTCAAGTCGGCACGGACCGCTATCGCCTGGAAAGTCGCTGCGCCATAACCGCGTTCGCTGAACACCTCGCGAGCCGCGCGCAGAATGCGCTGACGCGTCTCAGCCGCCTTCGCTGCAGGTGGGCGGCCGGGACCACGGCTCGCGGGCTGAACCACACATGAATTGTGCCACAGATCACACTTTCGGAGCTCGCACTGGCTGAAACGATTGTTAGCTAGCCGGACTGGACGTCCTGCGGTGCGGCATCAAGCCGTCGGGTGGGACGTGGCCGAATTTGCCGGCCTGGAAGTCGTCGAGCGCCTGGATCAATTCGGCTTTGGTGTTCATCACGAACGGGCCGTAGTGGACCACAGGTTCGCGGATCGGTTCACCGCCGAGGATCAGCACTTCCAGCGCGGACACCCGCGACTCTTGCGTCGCCTCAGCGCTTATCGTGATCCGGTCGCCGGGACCGAGGACCGCCAACTGACGCGGGAGGATCGGATGGGCGACCGATCCGACCGATCCGCGTCCAGCGAGGACGTAAACCAGTGCGTTGTAGGTGCGGTTCCACGGGATGTTGATCCGCGCCCCTGGTTGAATCGTGGCGTGCGCCATCGTGATTGGCGTGTGCGTGACGCCGGGCCCGCGGTGGCCGTCGAGTTGCCCCGCGATGACGCGGATGAGCGCGCCGCCGTCGTCGGACGACAGCAGAGCGACGTCGGTGCCCTCGATCGCCTGGTACCGGGGAGTGACGAATTTGTCCTTCTTCGGGAGGTTGACCCAGAGCTGAACGCCGTGGAACAACCCTCCGCTCTCGACGAGTTCGACTGGGGGAGTTTCGATGTGCAGGATGCCGGACCCTGCCGTCATCCACTGGGTCGCGCCGTCGCCGATGAGCCCGCCGCCGCCGTGGGAGTCCTGGTGCTGGAACCGGCCGTCGATCATGTATGTGACGGTCTCGAATCCGCGGTGTGGGTGCCAGTCGGTGCCTTTGGGTTCACCAGGCTGATACTCCACCTCGCCCATCTGGTCCATGTGCACGAACGGGTCCAACGAGGCGGCGCTGACGCCGGCGAACGCGCGGACCACGGGGAATCCCTCGCCCTCGTGGCCGCGCGGCCCGGTTGTGACCGAGCGGATCGGACGCTCGGTGTCGGTCGGATGAGCCGCGGACACCCGCGGCAGGGTCAACGTGTCTGCGGTTACCGCGGGCATCTCGGGCCTCCTCGTAGCTGGAATTACCCGATATAACCGGACTACGGTCCGTTTATTCCGGGCATGCTGTCCGCGCTTTGAGGCGCCTGGGACTCAGCTCTTCTGCTTGACCGCTTTCGCCGCGCCTTGCTCGCTCGACGAGCCCTCGTGCGACAGCTGCCCGCCGGCGTTCTCCAGGTGTGCACGCACGAACCACTGGAACTTCTCCAGCTCCGCGGAGTGGCCGATCAGGATGTCCTGAGTCACCGGATCGAGCTTGTCGGTCACTGCGATGCCCTTGCGGGTGTCCTCGATCACGCCGTTGTAGACCAGGTCGAGCGCGGCAAGGTGGGCCTGCACGGTGTCACGGCCGACCGAATAGTCGTCCCAGGTGCGGTCTTTGAGAATCGACCCCGGTGTTCCTTGCGGTGATCCGCCCAGTGTCGCGATTCGTTCGGCGACCTCGTCGGCGTACCCGCGCACCAATTCCACTTGCGGGTCGATCATTTCGTGCACGCCAATGAAGTTGGGGCCGACCACATTCCAGTGAACGTGCTTCAACGTCAGGTGGAGGTCGTTGTAGGTGCTCAGCTGCTTCTGCAGCAGGTCGGCGACCTTGATTGCCTGCTGGTCGGTCAAACCGGGAACGGTGAACTGCGTCATGGTGATCTTCCTTAAGTATCTGAACGGTCTACGGCCGCATACCCCAACACCGCGGAGTCATAACCTCGGGACGATCAGAGCGCGCGAATGTCCTGCAGCGGCAATCGCGCGCCGCGTCGCGGCTCGTAGGCCAGTCCGCTCGCCTCCAGTAATCGGACCACCCGATGCCGGTGCGGCCGCATCGGTTCGAGGAGTTCGACCATCTCGGCGTCGTCGATCGGCCGGCCCAGCAATGTCCAGCCGATCATCTTCGGGACGTGGTAGTCGCCGACCGAGAGTGCGTCGGGGTCGCCGAAGGCGCGCTGCGCTGTCTCGGCCGCCGTCCAGATCCCGACGCCGGGCAGCGACATCAATGCCTCGCGGGCCTGTTCGGCCGGGCGCGAGGTGAGCCGTTGCAATGACGATGCCCGCTGCGCGCAGCCGACCACGGTGCGGGCCCGTCCTGGATCGACGTTGGCGCGGTGGAACTCCCACGACGGGATGTATCGCCACACTTCGCCGGGCGGCGGGACCCGCATTCGGGCCGGCACGGGTCCGGGTGCGGGAGTGCCGAATTTGGTCACCAGCAGACGCCAGGCACGGAACGCATCCTTGCCCTGCACCCGTTGCTCGAGGATCGCCGGGATCAACGCCTCCAGCACGTGACCGGTGCGCCCGAGTCGCAGGTGCGGCACCCGCCGGTGCGCGTCGACGACGATCGGGTGGACCGGCGTGAAATCCGACGGATCGTCGTCGGCGCCGAGCAGCGCGGGAAGGGCGTCGAGGAACTCGTCGGCGCCGCTTCCCCAGGCGGTGCACTCCACCGCGTTGGCCGCGGCGCGGGTGATGCGCGCCGTGACAGATCCGCTGTACAGGAGGCTGGTTCGCCAGATCGCGCCGTCGCCGTCGACCTGGAAGCACGGGTCACCGGGGCCTCGGCGCAACGGGAACAGGGTGGTCCTGGGACTGACCGCGCTGGGGAAGGTCACCGTGCGAGCGCTACTCACTATGTGCTCCCGCCGGACGCCGCAGCCGCTTGTACAGGTCGATCATAGGTCGGGCAAGGCGATTGACCACTTGCGGTTTGTGCGCGCAGGATGACCTGGTGAACGCGCCAGCCGACGATGCAGAGCGCAGCGATGCGGAGGAGCGGCGCCGGTGAACACGCCGTTCGACGATCCGCAGGCCGAGCTGGCGTGGATGTTCCTGCAGTGCCTGTGCGACGGCGGCGACATCGACGAGTGCTTCGAGCTGCTCAGTGACGACTTCACCTACTGGAGCATCGCGACGCGGCATCCGGTCGGCAAAGCGGCGTGGCGCGATGAGGTCGATCGGCGCAAAAGCCGCGTCGAGCTGAGCTTGGACTTCATCCAGTGCTTCAACGACGGCGACTGTGTGGTGATCGAAGCCGAAATCGACGGCCGGACCGCCGACGGCCTGCGCTACGACACCCCCGCCGTCTTCATCTTCGAAACGCACGACGGACTGATCGTGTCGCTGCGCGAGTACAGCGACACCGAGCTCGCTGCCCGGGTGTTCGGTCCGGCGATCGCTTAGCCGCGCTCGATGCTGACGTCGGCCTTGTCGGGGTAGAACGCCACGTGGCCGGCGATCGCGGCCACCGCCGGGTACGGCTGCTCGTAGGTCCATATCGCGTCGTCGACGGTCTCGCCCGCGGCGGTCGTCACGCTGTAGTAGCCGGCCTCGCCCTTATACGGGCAGTACGTGCTGGTGTCGGTTCGCGCGAGGCGGTCTTGCACGACATCGTCGAGCGGAATGTATTGCACGGCAGGGTAAGTGGATTCCTGCAGTTGCAGGGCGGCACGGGTATCAGCGACGACTTCGCCGTTGACCCGAACCACCACCCGCGCTCCGGTCGGGTTGATCGTGATCGGATGCTCGGCGGTGGGTTCTAGAACGGGCCGACTGGTCATGGTGAGATCTCCTTGGGTGGCAATAGCAGGTTCAACGCTCGGGGGCCGTCAAGATTCCCGCGCAGTGACCTCAGCCTGCCGGCGCGAGCATGTCCTTCCATCCGCCGTCGCCGGTATGGCGCGAATCTTCCAGCGAGTACTTCGCGCCGTCGGGACCCACGATCTCGCCGCTGGACGGTAGGTAGATCGCCGACGGAGCGGCCGGGGTGTAGATGCACGGGTTCGGCTGCTGCCCGTTGCACTGCACGTGGCCCGATCCGGGCCGCTGGAGTGGATCGTTGGTCAGCGACGGTGGCACCGCCAGCCGATCTGCCGGTATCGGATTCATGCCGTTGTTGACCGACGGTGCGGGTATCACCCTCCCTGGGTCGACGGGTTGGTCGCATCGGGCACCGGGCGCCGGGCAGTTACGGATCTGGTTCGGATCGCCGTACCAAGGGTTGGTGCCCAACGGCACATAGGGCTTGTTGTCGCGGCATTCCTTCGGCGTCGCTCTGCGCTTACCGGGAACGTCGACGCATGGATAGTTGCGGGCGCCACGCACGTCATTGGCCTGAGTGTCTTGCGGGATCTTGCAGTAGGTTCCGGCGGGAAGCGGCGCCACGCTGGTCTCCGCTGGCGAACGCCATTCCGATGCCGGCAGGAATCCGGTCAGACACGGCGGCGGATTGTTCAGTGACAGGTCAAGATTCATCAGCACCGACCCCGGCGCCGAGGCGACCAACGTCTGCGCGACCGAGCCGATTTCCGGCAGGAAGACCAGCAACTGCTCGAGGCCTTTGTTGTAGCGCTTGAGCATGTCGCCGACGATCTCCAGATTGGCGATCGTCTGCGGCAGCGATTCGCGGACGTCGCCGAACACCCTGTTGACCTGATCGGCGGTCGGCGCGGCCTTGGCCAGGACGCTCTGCACATGTTGGTCGTTGTCCGCGATCTCGGCGGTGAGGACTTTGAGGTTGCGCGACCATTGCGCGATCGAATCGCCCGAGTTCACCTGGCTGTCGATGATCGGTGCCGCATTGGCTATGACGTCGTCGACGTCGGAGAGGTTGGCCTCGAAGTCACCGACGATGGACTGTGTCGAGTCGACGAGCCGCTCCAACGCCGGCCCCAATCCCCCTACCGCAAGCGATGTTTCCTCGAGCAGCGATGCGATCTTGTGTTTGGGCAGCACCGACAGGCCGCGGTTGGCGGCGTCGAGGGCGGGGCCTATCTCGCTGGGCACACTGCCATTGGTGATGGTCTGGCCCGGCGCGAAGAACTTTCCCGGATCGCCGGTCGACACCAAGTCCACGTACTGCTCGCCGATCGCCGACACCGAATGCACGTTGGCGGACGCGTCGATCGGAATCTTGTAGCGGTCGTCGATGCTGAGGATCGCCCTGACACCGTGGGCCGTGGGCTCGACCTTGGTGACCCGGCCGATCTGGATTCCCCGGTAGGTCACGTTCGATGTGCGATACAGACCGCCCGACGCGGGCAACTCGACGACGAGGCGGTACTGACCGATACCGAGCTGGCTCGGTATACGCAGGTAGAACCAGCCGAGCGCGACGATCGCCGCTAACGTCAAGACAGCGAACACAATTAGCTGATTGCGGATGAAACGGGTCAGCATGTCACTCGCCTCGCTCCACCGGCGCATCGGCCGGATTCGGCGTGAAACGGACGTCGGGGACCATCGTGTTGAGGTCACGGCCCCAGGACTGCTCCAAGGCGCGCAGCGCGCCGGAAAATCCGGTCCCGGTGAAGATCGCGTTGTCGACGGTGCTCAGCGTGAGGTCCAGTGCACCAGAGACATTGATGTAGTCGCCGCGAACGATTTTCGGAACGCTGTCGACACTGAACGGCGGTGATAGCAGCAGTGTCAGCGCATCCACCAAATACGGTGCGGAGCGGCCGAGTTGCTTGAGCGGTCGCTGCAAATCCTGCAGATCCTGGTGGAGGTCGCCGCGCGAGGTCTTGAATGTCTGGTCGGTGACGTTACTGATCCGGCCCATCGCTTCCACCGTGTCAGCGAACAGATCTCGTTGTTTGGCGAAATGATCGACCAGCGGCGGGAATTCGGTGAGTGCGCGATCCAGTGTGTCGGCTCGCTTCGCCGCAACGCCCAGCAGCCGGTCGGTGGAGTCGATCGCCTGGCGAATGTCGTCGCGCTGCTGGTTCAACTGGCTGGCGAAGGTGTCGAGTTTGCCGAGGAAGTCTCTGATCTGGTGGGCTCGCCCGGCCAGGATCTTGTAGACCTCGTTCTGGATGACCTCGAGGTTGGGTATCCCGCCGCCGCGCAACACCATTGCCAGGCTGGCCAGGGTCTGTTCAGTCGACGGGTAGGTAGAGGAGTTGCTCAACGCGATCGTGTCGCCGGCTTTCAGCGGTGCGGGCGACGGGTCGGGCGGTGCGGCCAATTCGATGTGTTGCGATCCCAGCAGGCTGGTCTGACCGATCTTCGCCGTCGCATTCCTCGGGAGCCGCACACCCTTGTTCAGGTCGACCGTCAGCGTGGCGACCCAATTCTTCAGGTCGATCGACCGCACGGACCCGACGAAGACGTCGGCGACCAGGACTCGGCTATTCCCGTTCAACGCCATGGTATTTGGCATCTGGACGTAGATCTTGTAGGAACCCGGACCGCTGCCCGGCCCACCGGGCAGTGGGAGGTTGGCAATGCCGCGCCAGTTGCCGCACGATGTCAGCACCACCGCCGCGGTCAGCACCGCCAGAACGCGCGTCACGATGTGCCTCATGGGTGTGCCTCGGCTGCACCGAGCGGCGGACCGGGCGGCGGTGGCGGTGGACCCGGTGACGGCAGCGGTTGGGGGTACCACGGTGGTGGCAGCGGATTGTTCTCGTCGTAGGCGTTCGGCGGCCCGGTCATGGTGTGTCCGGCCGGCGGCGGCGGAATGTCGGGCCCGCCCATCAACTCAGCGAGCGACGCCGCGGTCAACAGGTTCCTCGTGGCCGGCTGCACCTGCACACCCTGCATGCCGGGAGCGACAATCCAGCCCGGCTCCGAATTGCGATGCGACCATTGAGTATCCGGCGAAAAGATGCCCGGGACGGTGGTGTCTTTGAAGCCGGGCGGTGGCTGCAGGCGCGGCTCGGAGTAGGCGACGTTCTTCGGCAGAACATCCGCGACGCTGAACAAGTTGATCCCGTACGGGAAGTAGTTGAATTTGATCGCATCCAGGATCGGCGCCAGGTATTGCGCGCAGAGTTCCGCCGAGTCTTGATAGCCGAGTCGACTACCGGCCTGAATCACGCTGCAGATGAACTCCATTGGGTTGGCAAAGTTGGTGAAGGCGGCAACACCGCTGAGACTTCCATGGGCGGGCTCATAGATGGCCAGCACGTTGGCGGCCATGTTCGGCAGGATGTGTAGCGCGGTCTCCAGGCCATCGCGCGGTTCCGGCTGCATGATGGTGGTAGTCAGGTCGTTCAAGTTGTCGACGTCGTGGGCCAGCGCGTCGCGGTTCTCGGTCAGGAATTGCTGTGCGGTCGACAGCAGGCTGTCGGTGTCCCGAATCGCATTGGCGGCAGCCTGATCTGAGCTGGTCAGATTGTCGGACAGCTGGGCCAGGTCGGTGTTCAGCTCGACGAACTGCTGGTCGTCCTGGTGCAGCGCGTTGACGAACATCGCCAAACTCTTCAGTACACCGAAAAAGTCGCCGCGGCCTTCATCGAGAGTGCTGAGCGCGTTGGACAGGCTGTTCAGCGTGGTGTTGATCTGTTCGCCCTTGCCGGCCAATCCATCGGCGAAGGCCTCGATGACGTCACCGAAGGGTCCCTTGGGTTGGTCTTTGGTCGGACCGAGCTTGTCGATGATGTGAGTGACGCTGTTACGCAATTCATCCCACTCCACCGGAACCTGAGTTCGCTCGATGGGGATGACCGCGCGGTCGGCCATCACCGGACCGCCCTTGTAGGGCGGCTCCAACTGGATGCTGCGCGAGGCGACCAGCGTCGGGTTCAGCACGACCGCTGACGCATTGGCGGGAACCTTGTACTTGTTGCGGTAGTGGAACGTCACCTTCATCCGGTCCCCGGTCGGCTCGATCTTGTCGATCGAACCCACCCGGATACCCATGATTTGAACCTTGTCCCCGACATAGAGGGCATTGACCGCAGGGAAATAGACGACAACCGTGTTGTTGATCAGCTTGTCGTAGAGCTGCCAACCGATCCCCGCGGCAACAAGACCCAACGTCACGACCAGCGACCCGATGATTGCCGCGGTCTTGGAGACACGCGGCAACCGCAATTTTTGGATGTCGAAAATTGTGCTCATCTGCTGCTATCCCCCGTCCCCGCCGGGCGTGAGGAAAGGCGCCGGAAGCTGCGGGCCCGGGCCTGGCGGTGCGGCAGGGGCCGGTGCGGCAGGCGGCCCCGGCGGCGGGCCGGCCGGGACGAAGCCTTCCCGTCGCGCTCCCGGCGGTGCGTTCGGCGGCAGCGGTACGGCCGTACCAGGCGCGTTCGGCACGGGATCTCCGGGCAAAGCTGCATCGGGAACACCCGGTGACGGCGCCGGACCATTGGGGTTTGGCGGCAGCGAAAGGACGTCGCGCAGCGCCGGATACGGACCGTTGGGGCCGAACGGGCCCTGGCTCTGGTCGAGACCGGCACACGGCATCGGATTGCCCGGTCGCGGGGACATCTCCGCCGGCGGCGAATACGAACACGGCGAACCGGGTGCCACCGCGGGCCCAGGGTGATCCGGAGTGCCCTCGAGCACCGGCGGCGCCGGCGGCGGTGCTCCGTTGGCGAATCTCTTGCCGTTCGGGTCGGGGTATCGGAACGCCGGCAATCCGGCACTACGCCAGAAGTTCTCGGGATCGATGCCACGCTTCTTGAAAGCGGCATCGACCCACGGCTGCAGGATCTGATATGGCAGCAGGTTGCCGACCATCACTTTGAAGTACGGCCCCGATCCGACGGCTTCACTAAGCGCCGCGGTGTAGTTGCGCAGTGTGCCCAACACGGAAGCAAGGTCGTTCTTGTGTGCGGCGAGAACATCTGTGACACCGCGCAGCTGTTCGAGCAGGTGGTGCAGGTTCGGGTTGTCGTTGATCAACCCTTGCACCTGTGCCGAGAACGCCGACACGTTAGTCAGCAGCGCGGCAATGGCTTTCCCGCGTTCATTGAACGCGGCGAGTAGCGTCTGGGTGTTGCGCAGCAAGGCGTTGATCTGCTTGCTGCGATCACCGAGTACGGCGGCTACTTTCCTGGCCTCGCGCAGCAGGTGTTTGAGTTCGTCGTCGCGTTTGCCGATGATGTCGGAGAACTTGGCCACGCCGTCAAGGGCCGCGCTGAGGTGAGGATAGGTCTGGTTGATGGTGCGGGACAGCACATTCAGCGACTCTTTGACCGTGTCGATGTTCCATCCCGCGGCGGCCTTGGTGACATCGAAGAACGCGTCGTACACCTGGTACGGAGTGGTGCTCTGACGCAGTGGCAGCACGTCGTTGGGTCGCATCCGCTTGGCGCCGCGTGGCTCGATCTCGAGCACCTTCTTGCCCAGCAGCGTGTCGGTGCGGATGGACACCCGGCTCTCGGTGCCGATGGTGTGGGTGCCGGCGGTGAACTTCATCAGGATGTGATCGCCGTCGATCGACATATCCTGCACGCTGCCGACGTCCAGACCCATGATGCGAACCTTGTCGCCCTTGCTGACGCCTCCGGAATCGGTGAACTGGGCATAATAGTTCGCGGTCGCAAACAACACCGGCAGGCTGCTGAAGCTTTGTCCCACACCGACAACGAGGACCACGATGGCGATGGCCAGCACTCCGACTCGGACCCGGTTGGCGGGCTGCAGCGTTCTCATTGCAGCGTGCACCTCCCGGTCGGCTGGGTGAGAAGTTTGACTGACCGGACAGGTCCGCCGGGTTGCAGCCCGTTGACTTTCAGCGACAGGTCGCAGAGGTAGAAGTTGAAGAAGTCGCCGTAGATTCCGCTGGCGCGGCCGATGATGTTGAACGCGGCGGGCACCTTACCCACCAGATCCCCGACCCGGTCGCGTTGGTCGTTGAGAGGTCCGGCGAGGACCTCCAGGTGCGTGACCGCACCGCGGACCAGGGCTCGGTTGTCGGAGAGCAGGTCGGCCACCGTTCCGGCTGCATTGCTGATGTGCGCGGTCCCGTCGGCCAGCGGAACGGCGCGGTCCTTCAGACCGGTGATCAGTCCTTCGAATTTGTCGATGGTGGAATCGAGTTGGTCGTGGTGACGCTCCGTGGTGTCCAGCACAGCGTTCAGGTTGTGGATCACACTGCCGACGGCCTGGTCACTTTCGGCGAGCCGATCGGTCAGCTGCGCGGTTTGGTCGAGGATGTCGTTGATGGTTCCGCCTTCGCCCTGGAACACCGTGATGATCGACGACGCGATGGTGTTGACCTTCTGTGGATCCAGCGCACGGAACAGCGGCTTGAAGCCACCGATCAGCGCATCGAGGTCGAGTGCGGGCTGGGTCCGCGCCAGGGGGATGAATCCGCCTGGTGGCAAAACTCTTTCGGCATTCTCACCTGATCCGCGGCCGATCTCCAGGTAGCGGTTGCCGATGAGGTCTTGATAGCGGATCTGTGCGGTCGTCGACTGGTAGAGCTGCACCGAGCGGTCCACCGAGAATTCCACCAGGATCCGCTTGTCGCCCTCGACGAGCTTCACTTTCTTGACCTTGCCTACTTCCACGCCGGAAGCCCGGACGAACTGTCCCGCCCGCACGCCGCTGGCATTGCTGAACTCCGCCGAATAGGTGTTGGTGCGGTCGAAGCGTATTTGGCCGAAAACCACGACAATGACTGCGGTGAAGAACAATTGGACAGACACGACCGCAGCGAGCCGGGTGACGATGCCGGAGATTTTCATGGGTTGATCGTGTACTCCCCGTACTGCCGGCCCCACACGTATTCATTGACCAGTGGCTGGGCGAGTTCGAAGTGGTTGTATGGCGCAATACTGTTGCCGGAGTCCATCACCAAGTACGGCGCCGGCCATAGGTCGCGGGTGATTGGCTGCCAGCAGCCCGGTTTGCCGTAAGGTCCACCTCTGGCGTTGACCCTCGGCAAGTTGTCCGGGTAGACATACGGGTTCTCCGAGCCGGTGATCGCTACCCCGAGCTGTGCCGCGTAATGGTTGCCGCTTTCGAGCTGAGCAACCTTGGGTGCGATGTCGGCGAAATTGCGGATCGTGCAGAACGCCTGTGGGCTGTAGGTGTCGAGCAGGTGCGCAGTCGGTTTCAGGTCGGCGGTAAGGCGTTCCAGGTAGGGCCTGCTTCGGGTGAAGATGTCGTTTCCGGTGTTGGCGAAGCCGACTGCCGCGAGCAGCGCCGCATCGAGTTCGGCCTGGTGATGGTTGAGTGTGCGCGCCGTCGTCACGGCATTGTCAAGTGCGTCAAAGAGATCCGGGGCCGCCTTGGCGTATTTATCGCCAAGCGCCGCGAGCTGGTGGATGTCGTGGCGAATGATCGGCATCCGGGGGTTCACGTGGTCGAGGATCTTGTTGCCGTTGACGATCGACTGCCCGAATTTGTCACCCAGCCCGGTCAGCGCCTGGGCCGCCGCGCTCAGCGTCAGGTTCACCTTCACCGGATCGACGTTGTCGGCGAGCTCGACGAGCGTCTCGAACACGGTGTTGAACTCCGTTGTCACCGACGTCGCATCGATCACGTTCGACGGTGTGATCCGCTGCGGTGCAGCCTCTTTAGGAGAAGTCAGGCTGACGTACTTGTTGCCGAACACCGTGGTCGCCTGAATTTTGGCGATCACGTTGGCCGGGATGAGGTCGACGTACTCCGGGTCGACGTCGAGGGTGAACTTCGCTGCCGGGCTGCCGCGATGCTCGACCTCGGAGATGCCGGCCACCCGTCCGATGCTCACGCCGTTGAAGGTGACCTTCGAGCCTTTGTCCATCACCAGACCGGCCCGCGCGGCCAACATCGTCAGCTTGGTCTTCGGGGTGAATTCGCCACGAAACTGCGCGTATATCAAGCCAAGCAGCAGCGCGCAGGCCAGCACCAGACCGATGCCGGCCACGGTGTCGGGCCAGGTTCGGGACTTCCGCTCCTTCTTGGGGATCGTCACCATGGGCGGCTACACCGTGAGGTTGAAGTTCGGGTCGACCCCGTAGAGCGCCAGCGAGGTCAACAGGACGACGATCACCGTGGACACCAACGAGAATCGCATCGACCGGCCGACGGCCTCCCCCACACCGACCGGTCCGCCGCTCGCGTTGTAGCCGTAGTAGCAGTGCGTGATCATCACGATCACGGCCATAACGATGACTTCCCCGCCCGACCAGAACACATCCTCGGTCCGCAGGAAGGTGCGGAAGTAGTGCTCGTAGGTGCCCACCGACTGTCCGTAGAACAGCGTCGTCACGACCTGTCCGGACAGAAACGACATCACCAGCGCCATCGCGTACAACGGGACGACCACCACCAGTCCCGCCATCAACCGGGTCGACACCAGGAACGCGACCGACTTGATGCCCATCACCTCGAGCGCGTCGATCTCCTCACTGATCCGCATCGCGCCAAGCTCCGCGGTGGCTCCCGCACCGACGGTGGCCGCCAGCGCGACGCCCGTCACCACCGCGGTGACCACCCGGACGTTGGCCAGGGCCGCGAAAAACCCGGTGAAGGCCTCGACGCCGATGTTGCCCAGCGACGCGAAACCCTGGATGGCGATCAGCGATCCGCCGGACAGCGTCACGAAGCCAACGATCGCCGCGGTGCCACCGACGACGGCCATTGCCCCGGTGCCCATTCCGATTTGGGCGATCAGTCGTAGCGTCTCCCTGCGGTAGCGGTGCACCGCCCAGCCGACCGACCAGCCGCTGGTGATGGCGAACCGGGTGAGGTGACCGGCCTTGTTGAGACCCCGGATCGCGCCGCCGCCGTACTGGTTGACGTTGGCGACGGTGCGCGGAAAACGCGCGCGGACGACGGCCGCGGTCGACATGTCAGCGGCCCGTCCCGAACCGGACGCCGATGGTGGTCAGGACGACGTTGACGGCGAACAGTGCGAGGACACACAGCACCAGCGTTTCGTTGACCGCGACACCGACGCCTTTCGGACCGCCTTTGGTGGTCAGGCCGCGATAGCAGCCGACCAGCCCGGCGATTGTCCCGAAAATCGCGGCCTTGATCGTCGCGATGACGACCTCGGGCAGCCCGGTCACCAGGGTCAGCGTGGCGAGATACGCACCGCCCGAGACGTTTTGGAGGTTGACGCCGAACAGGAAGCCGCCGACCAGCCCGATGGTGATGACGGTTCCGTTGAGCAGCGTTGCGACGACCGTCGCCGCCACCACCCGGGGCACCACCAGCCGGTGGATCGGGTCGATACCCAGCACCTCCATCGCGTCGATTTCTTCGCGAATGGTGCGTGCGCCCAGATCGGCGCAGATCGCCGTGGATCCGGCGCCGGCCACAACCAAGACGGTGGTCAGCGGTCCGAGTTGGGTGACCGCCCCCAACGCGGCGCCCGCACCTGAGATGTCGGCGGCGCCGAAGGCGGCCAGCAAGGTGTTAAGGGTGAAGACGATCAGCACAGTCAGTGGGATCGAGACGGCGATCGTGGGCAGCAGGGCGACGCGGGTGATGAACCAGGTTTGGACGATGAATTCGCCCCAGTGAAATGGCCGTCTGAACAACGCTTTTCCGGTCAGCACGCACATCCGGGCGAACCCGCCGACGGTAGCCAGCGGCGGCTCGAGCTGGTCGCGGACATAGCCGACGAGCCCGGTCGGCGTCGCCGTGGTCATCGTTGTCTCCGGAGACATGCGTCAGCGCGATGGCGCGCCGAGTTCACCATGCGTCACACTATCTAACAAAAATCACTTCAGCTACATCAGACACGCGGGTAACGTGCAGCGCCCTTAATCGGCCGGAGCGGACCTACTGTCCCGCTTGGCGTTCTTCAGGTTGGCCCAGAACCTCGCCGCCTCGCGGATCGACTCTTCGGTCGGCCTTGGCTGCCAACCCAATTCACGCACGGCCTTGCTGTGGTCGACCGGCGCTTCGGCCCGCATCATGCGCACTGACTCGAGGCTGAGCTCGGCATCTTTGCCGGTCAGTTTGGCTCGCAGGCTGCCCAGCGCGCCCAGGGCGTACAGCACCGGCACCGAGATCGCCCGCTGCGGCGCCCGCACCCCGGCCTCATCGGCCGCGATCCTGACGACCTCCTTCAGCGGCATCATCCGTTCGGAGATCAGGTACTTCTCGCCGTCGCGGCCACGCTCGGCGGCCAAGATCATCGCGCGGGCCGCATCGTCGACACCGACGACCTCTAACTGGATGCCATTCATCAGGAACGGCAGCTTGCCGTAGACCGCGCCGGCGATGAACGCGCCGTGCGGGGTCCTGCCCCAGTCGCCGGTGCCGTACGTCGTCGAGACGCACATGGCGACGGCGGGCAGGCCGTGGTCGGCGACGTAGCGCATGACCAGATCCTCGGCCTGCACCCGAGACTGGACGTAGGGGCTGACCCGCCGGTTACCGATCCGGTCCGCTTCGGTCGCGATGTGGCCGTGCCGGCGGTCGACCGTCGCGTAGGTGCTGGTGAAGACGAAGCGTTGCAGACCAGCATCTTTCGCGATGTCCAGCACGTTGCGTAGTCCCTCGACGTTGGTGTGGAACAGTGGCGCCGGGTCCTGTAGCCAGGCGCGGGTGTCGACCACGCAGTAGTACACCTGGTCGCAGCCGTCCATCGCCTCGCGCACGGTGGCGGTGTCGAAGACGTCGCCGTGGAAGCGGGTGACGTCCAGGTCGTCGATGCTGCGGGTGTTGGCGCCCTCGCGCACCATCACGCGCACGTCGGCGCCGTCGGCGACGAGCTGTCGGGTGACGTGCGAACCCAGAAAGCCGTTGGCCCCGATGACGAGCTTGGGCGCGCTCACTGTGTTCCTCCAAAAGACCTGCCGTATGTCTGCATCCAGCGGGCGGCGTCGTCGTCGAGCGTGCCCAGCTTCTCGGCCTTCTTGCACCACTTCACGGCCGCCTGCACGAAGCGCAGCGGGTTGTAGATGTCTTCCTGCCGGGACCATTGGCCGTCGCCGGCGTAGGTGATGATCGAGATATTGGTGGCGCTGATGATGGTGCCGTCACCCGGGTCGACCATCGGGTTGTCCAGTTCGCAGATGATCCGACCGGTGGGTTCGTCGATCACGGACCACAGCGACGGAAACGCGGTCATGTGGCTGCCCGGAAAGGTCGTCATCGTCTTGCGGATCCAGGCGCGCACCTCGTCGCGGCCCTTCATGGTGCCGGCGGCGTGTTCGATGTAGTCGACGTCCGGGGTGTAGTGCTGCACCCAGTCGTCCCAGTTCTTGGCCTGCGCGGCCGCGTCGACGGTCTGCTCGAAACGCGCGAACGCGGCGGCGAGTTCGTCGCGGCTGAAAACCTGGCTCACGCAGGAAACTAGAACACGTTCTACTGCGGTTTGTCGAGCACGTGGATAATCGACAAGATGACGGACTACAAGAAGGCAATACTGGCCGGCGGCTGCTTCTGGGGGATGCAGGACCTGATCCGCAAGCAGCCCGGCGTCGTCTCGACCAGGGTCGGCTACACCGGCGACCCGAGCGTGCCCCACGCGACGTATCGCAATCACGGAAACCACGCCGAGGCCATCGAGATCGTCTACGACCCGGCGATCACCGACTATCGGACCATGCTGGAGTTCTTCTTCCAGATTCACGACCCGACCACGAAGAACCGTCAGGGCAACGACCTCGGGCCCAGCTACCGCTCGGCGATCTTCTACCTCGACGAAGACCAGAAGCGCGTCGCCGAGGACACCATCGCCGACGTCGAAGCGTCCGGGCTGTGGCCCGGCAAGGTGGTCACCGAAGTCAGCCCGGCCGGCGACTTCTGGCAAGCCGAACCCGAGCACCAGGACTACCTGCTGCACTACCCGAACGGGTACACCTGCCACTTCATCCGGCCTGGCTGGAAGTTGCCGCGACGGGCCGCCGCCGACCGCTAGTTTCGTGAGGCGGCGGGTGCCAGCCCGGGATCTGCCGCCAACTGAAACGCCGTGCGCATCGCCTGCACGGCGGTGTCGTCGCCATCGAAAGTGCAGCGCCGCAGCGCGGCCTTCCGCTCGGCGGCGGTTCCACCGAGACGCGCGGTGATCAGATCGCCCGCGGTCGCGGTCACGGTGACGGCCGGCGTCTCCCGAGCAGCGGTCAGGCCGTCCTTGGTGGCTGCGAATTCGAAACGGCGACCGTCGATTTCGATGCGGTAGGACGTGGAGCGATCCGATGCCCGGGCCGGGTCGAAGCCGAGCAGGATGCCCGCCAGGAAGCCGTTCAACGGGGTCAGTGCGCTGTCGCTGGGCTCGAGCAGAGCCAGTCCGAACGTGGCGACCGCCCGGATCACCGGCGGCACTTTGCGCCAGCCCTCTTCGCTCAGGGTGTAGACGGTGCGCGCTACCGGCGGAGGCAATTCGGTCCGGCAGATCAGCCCGGCTTCTTCGAGCTCGCGCAACCGGTCGGCGAGCAAGTTGGTGGCGATGCCCGGAAGTGCTGCGCGCATATCGCCGTAGCGGCGTGCGCCCCCGATGAGCTCGCGCAGGATCAGCAGCGTCCACCGCTCGCCGAGGACGTCGAGCCCGCGCGCAATCGGGCAGTTCTGGTGGTAACTCTTGCGACCGGCCACACCAGCGAGTCTAGCGTATCGACGTTTTAATAAAACTATTGCTTGATTTTCTTGTCTATCGAGTTTACGGTTCAGTCTATGAGCATCGACGTCCGCCGCACGGCGTTCCCTGGCCATCCGATCGCCGCTCTGGCCGTGATTTGCTTGAGCGTCTTCGTCATCAGCGTCGATGCCACCATCGTCAACGTCGCTCTGCCCACGCTGTCTCGCGATCTGAACGCTGACACCGCGCAGCTGCAATGGATTGTCGACGCCTACACGCTCGTCATGGCCGGCCTGCTGCTATCGGTGGGAAGCCTCAGCGACCGATATGGCCGGCGCGGATGGCTCAGCGGCGGACTTGCCGTGTTCGCCGTGACTTCCGCCGTTGCGGCGCAGGCACATTCGGCGGAATCCCTGATCGCGGCCCGCGCCGCGATGGGCGTTGGCGCCGCGGTGATCTTCCCGACCACGCTTGGCCTGATCACGAATATCTTCACCGATGCGGCCACGCGGGCCAAGGCGATCGGCGTGTGGGCGGCGATGGTCGGTGTCGGCGTTGCCGCCGGCCCGATCACCGGCGGCTGGCTGCTTGAGCACTTCGCCTGGGGCTCAATCTTTCTGGTGAACGTCCCGGTCGCCGCGACGGCCATCGTAGGCGGAGTGCTGTGCGTTCCTACATCGCGTGATCCGGCCGCACCGAAGGTCGACATACCCGGGCTGCTGCTGTCCTGCACTGGGGTGACCGCCCTTATTTACACGGTCATCGAAGCGCCGAATTGGGGATGGGGTAGCGCGCGAGCCGTGGCAGGCTTCGGCATCGCCGTGGTCGTTCTCGGCGCCTTCGCGCTCTGGGAGCGGCGCAGTTCGCACCCGATGCTCGACGTCTCAGTGTTCGCGAACCGGCGATTCTCCGGCGGCAGCCTGGCGGTGACGGCGGGCTTCCTCACGCTGTTCGGCTTCATCTTCGTCATCACCCAGTATTTCCAATTCATCAAGGGCTACAGCGCATTCGAGGCAGGTGTGCGACTGTTGCCGGTCGCGGTCTCTATCGCCGTCGCCAGCGTGCTGGGTCCGCGCATTGTCGAGCGAGTGGGCAGCACGGCGGTCGTCGCGGCGGGCTTGACCCTTTTCGCGGCTGGGCTGGCATGGGCATCCACCGCCGATGCAGCCACGCCGTACCTGCAGATCGCCGAACAGATGGTTCTGCTTGGCGGCGGCCTCGGCTTGACGACAGCGCCGGCGACCGAGGCGATCATGGGCTCACTGTCTGCCAGCAAGGCCGGGATCGGTTCGGCCGTCAACGACACCACCCGAGAGTTGGGCGGCACGCTGGGTGTCGCGATCGTCGGCAGCGTGTTCGCATCCGTCTACTCCGGCCGGCTCGGCGCGGCGGCGGCTCTGACGACGCTCCCGGCGGACGTCCGGTCCACGATGACAAGCTCGATGGCCGCCGCCTACCGCGTCATCGGACAGTTGCCCGCCGCCCAGGCGGCCAGTGTGCGCGGCGCCGTCGACCATGCGTTCCTCGGCGGCTTGCAGATCGGCTCCCTGGTCTGCGCCGCTATCGCGCTGGCCGCGGCCGTCGTGGTCGCGGTTGTGCTGCCTGCGCGAGCACACCGATCGGCGTCCGAGATCACCGAGCAGGCCCAGCCAGAGTCAGTCACCACGTAACAAGCTGCAGTACAACGCATTTCCCACAATCACAAGTCAAAGGAGCATCCCTCATGAGCGCACTGCCAACCATCTTGGTGACCGCTGCGGCGGGCAAGACAGGCCGCCATACTGCCCTATCGCTGCTGTCGCGTGGCTTTCCGGTTCGCGCGATGGTGCATCGCGACGACGCCCGATCGGCGGCGTTGCGGCAACGGGGAGCCGAAGTCGTCGTCGGGAACGTCAGCGACGTGAACGATGTCCGCGCCGCGCTGCACGGCGTGCAGCGTGCCTACTGGGCTGCCCCCGGGGTACCGAGCGCGCTGGAGGCCGCCACCCTCTTCGCCGCGATCGCCGAGGAGGAACGGCTGGAAGTTGTTGTGGCGATGAGTCAATGGCTGGCCGATCCCGGTCACCTGTCGGCACAGACCCGCGCCACGTGGCTTGCCGATCGGGTGTTCGACTGGATGCCGAGCGTCGGCGCGATCACCGTCAACCCCGGGTTCTTCGCGGAGAATTACACCTACACGCTGGACACGGTGGCGCAGTTCGGTGTGTTGACGGTTCCCTTCGGCGACGGGCTCAATGCCCCGCCGTCTAATGAGGACATTGCCGCCGTCGCGAGCGCGCTGCTCGCAGATCCCGGACCGCACCTGGGACTCAGCTACCGTCCCACCGGCCCAGAATTGATCAGCCCCAGCGATTACGCCGAGATACTCGGCCGAGTGTTCGGACGCACGATCCGATACGTCGACATTCCATTTACGTTGCTGGCCAAGTCGGCTCGTTCGATCGGTTTCGATGAGTACACCCTCAACCAGTTGCACTGGTACATCGACGAACTCAAACGCGGCACCTTCGCCGTTCATGCGCCGACCGATGTCGTGCAACGGCTCACCGGCCGGCCGCCTGAGGACATGGAGACGATCGCCCGCCGCTATCTCACGACCATGCCGGGCACCAAACGCGGACCCTCGGGAATGGCCCGCGCAATGCGCCTGCTCGCGAGATCGATCGTCGCCCCGGCTCCGAATCGCAAGCAATACCTGCGCACCTTCCAGGACGGCGCGGCCATCGGGACACTGTCGATCGACTCCGAGCAATGGCAGGCCACTCACGACCCCAGCCGGGCACTCAATGCGCAGCGGCCGCGGATCAGCGCGATGCCGGCGGTCGCACGATGACCGCCGCGCCAGCTGCCGGCGCCGCGGCGCAATACGCCACCGGGGGAGTACGTCAGCGCATCGAAGCCGCATTGCGCTCCACTGGAAAGGATTTGGCTACGCTGACGCCCGCCGACCTGGCAGCCGGTTTGGCCTCGTTCGAGCACTTCCACTCCCTCGGCCGTCTGGGCACCGTGGCGCTGCTGGAGGCCGCGCATGTCACAGCGGCCGACCGTGTTCTCGACGCCGGCAGCAGTATCGGAGGTACCTCCCGCCTGCTTGCCGCTGAACACGGCTGCCGCGTGACCGCGGTCGATTTCACGGCTGAGTACTGCGACACCGCGCGGTGGCTGAACGGCCTGGTAAACCTCAACGACCGCATTGACGTGATTGAAGCAGACGTCACCGATCTACCATTGCCGGACGCAAGCTTCGATCTGGTTGTCAGCCAACACGTTCAGATGAACATCGCGGACAAAACGCGACTGTACAGCGAAGCCCGCCGCGTTCTGCGCGCCGGCGGGCGTCTTGCGATCTGGGATGTCACCGCGGGATCCCGCCAGCCCCTCGTTTTCCCGGTGCCGTGGGCCGACGTCCCCGAACGCAGCCACCTCGTCACGTCCGATGAGCTCGCCACCGCGCTGCAGAATGCCGGATTCGCGCTGGAGGTGTGGAACGACCTGACCGAGTTCACCGTCGAGGCCATGGCCCCGATATTGGCGGCGCCCGTGGATCCGCTCGGGCTTCAACTGGTCGTCCCCGACATCAACACCAAGGTCGCAAACCTGCTCGCGAATGCCCGGGAAGACCGCGTGCGGCTGATCCAAGCCGTCGCGATCGCCGGGTAGCCAGTGTCGCGAGACGGCAGCCAGGGCTGCGATTTGCGCCCGATAACGACCCTCACTGCTGTTTCGCGCCACTTCAACGTCGACGGACCGCGATCCGTCCGCCGTCCTTCGGGGTGTAGGCCACACCGCGCGAATGATACTTCTCCCCCGGGGCATCTGTGGTTTCGATCGTGAAGTGGCGCAACACCGTTCGTAGCACCACGTCCATCTCCATGTTCGCGAACACCGCGCCCACACAACGCCGGGCGCCACCACCGTAAGGCAGCCAACCGAAGCTGGGCGGTTTGGTGCCGACGAAGCGCTGGGGGTCGAAACGATCCGGGTTCGCGAACAGCTCCGCGTCGGTGTGTAGCCGCGCGATGCTGACGATGATGCTGTACCCGTGCGGGATGGACCAGTCGCCGAGATCGAAGGCCGGCGCGTGGACGTGCCGGCCGGCGGCGTCGATGACCGTTCGTTGTCGCTGCACCTCGAGGATCGTGGCCTGACGCAGCTCGTTGTCGCCGGTTTCGGCCTCGGCCACCAACGCCGTCAGTACGTCAGGGTGCCGACTGAGCCGTTCGAATGCCCAGCCCAGCGTGGACGCCGTCGTCTCGTGTCCGGCCGCCAGCAGGGTGAGCAGTTCGTCGCCGATGTCCTTGCGCGACATAGCCGAACCGTCCTCGTACGTGCTGCGCAGCATCAGCGCAAGCACGTCGGTCCGATTCTCGAAGTCCGGGTCAGCTCGTTCGTTTGCGATCAGCGTGTCGACGATCGCATCGTAGCGCCGCCGGTACTCGACCAGCCGGCCCCACGGCGAATAACGACCAAATGTTCGAGAAGGGTTGGGTATCATAGCCATCCGCGATCCCAGCGTGACCCACGGCGGAATGATGCGGCGCAACTCGTCGAGCGCGGCACCCTCGGCGCCGAAGACCGCACGCAGGATCGCGTTGAGCGTGATGCGCATCGTCGACGGCAGGGTGGGAAACGCGGTGCCCTGCGGCCACTCGGCGATCTCGCGCAGCGTCTCCTCTTCGATGATCGACTCGTAATTCTTGATGCTCTTTCCGTGGAACGGCGGTGCCAGCAGCCTGCGCCGCTGCCGGTGTTCGTCGTTGTCCAGCGCGAACACCGACCCGGACCCGAGCAGTCTGCTCAGGTTCGGCTGAATGTTGCCGAGCACATCTGGCGCGGCGGTGAACACCTGCTTGGCCAGTTTCGGGTCGGCCACCACGACCAACGGGCCATAGATCGGCACATGCAGCGAGAATGCGTCGCCGTAGCGGTCCGCCATCTTGAACATGAACGGTCGCCTGCCGAACGCGAAAGCGGCACCCTGCAATGGTTTTGGAATCCGAGGTCCCGGGGGCAACGAGATGGCGGGCGGCGCCGGGGCGGCGGGCGTTTCGACGGTGCTCACAACTGTGCACTCCCAATTTCGATGCGGTACCGCGCCGTACCGCGACTCATTCCGGTACGGTACCGTCTGGTACCAAGTGCTGGCAAGGGTCGGACCGAAGGAGGCGCGGTGAAGGCGACCGTCGCTGACGATGCGGCTTCGAGCGCGCCTTCCGATGCCGACACGTTTCGGCAACGGCTGCTCGACGGGCTGGCCGCCTCGATCACCGAGCGGGGTTACCGCGCCAGCACCGTTGCCGACATCGTCCGGCACGCCCGCACCTCCAAGCGCACCTTCTACGACCAGTTCCCGAGCAAGGAACAGTGCTTCCTCGAACTCCTGCACGCCGACGTCGGGAAACTGGCCGAGAACATTCGTGACGCCGTCGATCGCGACGGCGACTGGCAGACCCAGATCCGTCAGGCCGTCGAGGCGTACGTCGACCACATCGACGCCCGGCCGGCGCTGACGCTCAGTTGGATCCGCGAGCTGCCCTCGCTGGACGCCGCGGCGCGGCCGTTCCAGCGACGCGGCATGCAGCTACTGACCAGCCTGCTGGTGAACCTCAGCGACAACCCGGGCTTTCAGAAGGCCGGCCTGCCGCCGCTGACTCGGCCCAAGGCGGTCATCCTGATCGGCGGTCTGCGTGAATTGACTGCTCTGGCAGTCGAAGACGGGCACAGCGTGCGCGACATCGTCGAACCCGCGGTCGAGGCATCGGTGGCGATGCTCGGGTACCGCCACTAGAGCGCGAGGAACGCCCGCAGCCGGTCGAGCACCAGATCGGGACGCTGCTCGACGATCCAATGGCCGACGCCGTCGACCAACTCGACGTCGAAATCACGGACATGCGAGGCATACCCGTCGATCAGGTCGGGCGTGAGCACCGGGTCTTGGGTGCCGCTCAGCCAGCGCACCGGGACATCGACGGGCACATCGTCGAATTCGCCTCGCAGCCAACGCATCATCTCGGTGCTCTGAAAAGTCCGGTACCACCGCGAGCCGGCGACGGCGTGGCCGGGTTGGCGCATGCACTCGACGTACAGTGCGACGTCGTCATCGGGAACCCGGAATCCGCCGCCCACCCACGACGCCAGCATCCTGAAATAGCGGGCCTTACGGTCGGCGATCAACCGCGGCCCGATGACCGGCAGCAGCATCGGAATCTGATACCAGAAACGCCAGATGTTACGGATCGCCGACAGATCGCGCTGCACGTAGGGCGCCGCGGTGTTCAACCCGAAAAAGCCGGTCACCTTCTCCGGATGGCGCAGCATCATGATGAATGCGACGGGCCCACCCCAGTCGTGCGCCACCAGTTTCACCGGGCCGACGCCCAACCGGTCGAGCACGGCCGCCAGGTCGTCGGCCATATCGTTCTTGAGGTATCGGGATCTTGGCGCCGAACTCCAGCCCGCACCGCGCAGGTCGGGGCAGAGCACCCGGTAGCCGTCGGCGGCCAGTGGGCCGATCAGTTCGTGCCATTCCCACCAGTTCTCCGGGAAGCCGTGCACCAGCATCACCGGCGGTCCCTCGGCGGGCCCGGCGTCGGCGACATGGATCGTCACCCCGCCACCCAGATCGACGAACTTGTGATCGACACCGTCCAGCGCGGGCAGAGGAACCATGGGTGCAAGGTAGCCGATGTGCCGTGCTTACGCGGCGACCCGCTCACGATCCTTCGGTGTGGTCTCGGCGCGATCCTTCGGCGGCAGCGCGAGTTTGACGATCTTGCGCACCACCGTGCCGAACTGCCGCAGCAGCGGGCCCTTGTTGTAGGGGATGCCGTAACGACGGCAGATCTCTTCGACCTCGCCGGCGATCTCGGAGTAGCGCTGAGCCGGGATGTCCGGGAACAGGTGGTGCTCGATCTGGTGCGACAAGTGACCCGAGAGGATGTGAAACAGCTTGCCGCCGGTCAGGTTCGCCGAGCCGAGGACCTGGCGGAAGTACCACATGCCGCGCGACTCACCCTGTGTCTCTTCGACGGTGAATTCCTGTGTGCCGTCGGGGAAGTGGCCGCAGAAGATGATCATGTAGGACCACACGTTGCGCATCAGGTTGGCGGTCAGGTTGCCGCTGAAGACGAACGGCGCAAACGGCCCGGCCAGCAGCGGGAAGGCGACGTAGTCCTTCAGCACCTGCTTGCGGGTCTTCTGCCAGATCGCCTGTAGGACCTCCCGCTTGTCGGCCACCGAGATCTCGCCGGCGCGGATGCGCTCGGTCTCCAACTCGTGCAATGCGACGCCGTACTGGAACAGCACCATCAGCAGGAATGCATAGAGCGGGTTGCCGAGGAAGTAGGGGCTCCAGCGCTGGTCTTCGCTCATCCGCAAGATGCCGTAGCCGATGTCGCGGTCCATGCCCACGATGTTGGTGTGGGTGTGGTGCATGTAGTTGTGCGAGTGCCTCCACTGGTCGGCTGGGCAGGCGGTGTCCCATTCGAACTCGCCGCCGCGGATGGTCGGATCACGCATCCAGTCGTACTGGCCGTGCATGATGTTGTGGCCGATCTCCATGTTGTCCAGGATCTTCGAGATCCCCAACATTGCGGTTCCGGCCAACCACGCCGGCGGGAAGTACAGCAGGGCGCGGCCACCCACTTCGAGTGCGCGCTGCGCCTTGATGACGCGGCGGATGTAGTCGGCGTCGCGCTGGCCGAGGTCGGCCATAACACGTTCTTTGATGGCGTCGAGTTCGCGGCCGAATGCGTCGGCCTGCTCGGGTGTCAGAGTGATCTTGGTCTGTGTCATCGTGATGTCTCCTGTGTCTCTAGAGCGCAATGTCGACGTCGCCGACGGGAACGGACACGCAGATCTGCACGTCCTCGCCCGCGACGGTCGACACCGCACCGGTGGTCAGGCTGCGCACGACACCGCTGGTCTTGCGGCGGGTGCAGGTGTGGCAGATGCCCATCCGGCATCCGCTCTTTGGGTTGAGGCCTGCCGACTCGGCCTGCTCGAGCAGCGGGCGGCCATCGTCGACGACGTCAACGCTGCTGTCCGAGAACGTCACTCGCCCGCCGGACGGCTTGGCCGGCGACTCCAGTGCCGGCGCCACAAAGCTCTCCGAGTGCACATTGTCGCAATGCTCGCGGACCGCGTCGACCAAAGCTGTTGGACCACAGACGAACACGGCATCTGGTGTCGGCATCGCCGCCGCCAGGTGTTCGCGGCCGAACCGGCCGTCGAGGTCGCCGCCCGTCGACCGGGTGTAGCCGTGCAGCACCCGCACACCGGGCATCGCCGCGAGCTCGTCGCGGTAGGGCGCTTCGGCCCGGTTGCGTGCGTAGTGGACGAACGTGATCTCGCCGTCGTGGCCGTCCCGGACAAGGGTGCGCAGCATCGCCATGACGGGCGTGATCCCGCTGCCACCCGAGACGAACAGGATCCGTCGCGGCCGTTGCGCCGGCAGGGTGAAGTCGCCGCCGACCGCGCCGAGTCCGACCACCATGCCGCGCCGTGCCCGCTCGTACAGGAATGTCGAGACCAGGCCGCCGTCGTGGTGTCCGATCGTCAATTCGATCTGCGCGGAGCCTTCGGCGTTGGCCGGCGAGTAGCAGCGGGTGTGGCGGCGCCCGTCGATCTCGACGCTGACGTTGACGTACTGCCCCGCCTTGACGGTGCCGGTGAAGGCGTCGTTGGGCGCCAGGACGAGCGTGACACTGCGTGAGGTGTTGCGCCGCACGTCGACGACCTTGGCGCGGCCCTCGGCCAGCGTCCAGGTCGGTGCGACCAGCTCGGTGTACCGGTCGACGCCGTGCGGACCGGTCAGCAGGTTGACCAGGTCAGAACCTAGCACCCGCCGTTTCAAAGTTTGAGTGAACATGTGTACACAGTCCTCTGGTTTGCCCCAGTTCGTCAAGGGTTTTCCCAGCGCTGTGATAGCCTTCACACGGTGAACAGTCGTACTCCTAGCTCACATCCGCACCGATCGGGGCGCGGTCGCAGGAGCGAGGGCCCGTCCCGTGAGGAACGCAAAGAGGTGACCCGGCGGGCCATTGTCGCGGCGGCGCTCAAGCTGCTCGACGAACACAGTTTCAGTGGCCTGAGCCTGCGGGAGGTGACCCGGGAAGCCGGGATCGTCCCGGCGGCGTTCTACCGCCACTTCGAGTCGATGGAGGCCCTCGGGCTGGTCCTGATCGACGAGTCCTTTCGCACCCTGCGGGACATGTTGCGCGGCGCCCGCGCCGGCAAGCTCGACCCCAACCGGGTCATCGAGTCGTCGGTCGAGATCGTCGTCGCGAGCGTCACCGAAGGCCGCGAGCATTGGCGTTTCATCGGCCGCGAACGCTCCAGCGGCGTCACCGTGTTGCGTTACGCGATTCGGACCGAATTCCGGCTTCTCACGTCAGAGTTGGCCACCGACCTGGCCCGGTTCCCGGGGCTGAACGAGTGGAGCACCGACGACCTCAACATCCTGGCCACCCTGTTCGTCAACTCGATGATCGTCATCGCTGAGGCCCTCGAAGACGCGCAGAGCGCCGAGGCGATCGAGGAGATCCGGATCACCGCCGTCAAGCAACTGCGGATGATCGTCGTCGGCGTCACCGGTTGGCGTAGTAAGCCCTAGCCCTCGACGTTCTCCGCACACCGAATCAGCAGCTCGGCGATTTTCTGTCGGTCTCGCGACGAAATCCCTTGCAGCATGTCAGCTTCCACGCCGAAAACCGCGTCGTGCGCGGCATTGAGCCGGCGCGAGCCCAGACGGGTCAGTGCCAGCGACCGCGACCGACCGCGCGGCGGCGCGGCGGCGGTCTCGATCAGGCCGTCAGCGCGTAAGCCGGCCAACACGTCCTGCAGCGACTGCCGCGTCACGAAACACAGCCGCGCCAACTCCGCGGCCGAGGCATCCGGGTGTTCATGCAGTGCCCGCAGCGTCGAGTACTGCGCCATCGACAGACCGGTGGACTTCAGCGCGCTGTCGCATCGGCGGCGCAGGCCCTGCTGCACCCGTTTCACCAGATACCCGACCGAGCGTTCGGCGTCCGAGGGTTGCATGACAGGAACCTTACACCTATGGTTTGAGTCAGGAACCTGACAAAGGAGAACACCATGTCGACCATCACCGCGCACGCCGACCACGCCACGCTGATCAATGTCTTCACCGTGCAACCCGAGCGGGCACAGGAGCTCGCCGATCTGCTGACCGCGGCCACCGAGGACGTGATGCAGCACATCGACGGGTTCATCTCGGCGAACATTCACGTCAGCACCGACGGCACCCGCGTGGTCAACTACGCGCAGTGGCGCAGCGCCGAGGCGATGCAGGCAATGCAGCAGAACCCCGCCGCCCGCGAACACATGGCGCGCTGCGCGGAGGTGGCCGACGGCTTCGAGCCGCATCTCTACACGGTCGAGTCGGTGCATTCCGCGCCATGATGGAGCGATGGCCACCACGATGCGAGAGCTGCTCGGCAGCGCGCTGACCTCGCTGCGCTATGAGGCGTGCGAGAAACGTCTGCGGATTGACCTGGACGGCGAGCCGGTCGCCGACACCGTCAGCGGCCTGCTGGTGTGGGAGCCGCGGCGCCTGGTCCCGACGTACGCGGTGCCCGACTCCGACGTCACGGCGACGCTGGAATCTGCCGGCCGGATCGACGATCTGCCCGATTCATCGCTGCTGTTTCCGAACCAGCCGTTCGCCACGCATAGCTGCACCGGCGAGATGTTCGATGTGGTCGTCGGCGACGTGCGGCTCCCGTCGGCAGGGTTCCGGCCCGACCACCCCGATCTGGCCGGCTACGTGTCGTTCGATTTCAGCGCGTTCGACTGGCTCGAAGAAGACGAGCCGGTCGTCGCCCACCCGCATGATCCGTTCAAGCGCGTCGACATCCTGGCCAGCAGCCGACGGGTTCGCGTCGAGTGGGACGGCCGGCTACTGGCCGAGTCGACGCGTCCGCTGTTGTTGTTCGAGACGCTGCTGCCGGTGCGGTTCTATCTCCCGCGTGCTGACATCGTCGCCGACCTCGAACCGAGCGACACCATCAGCTACTGCGCCTACAAAGGGCGGGCGTCATACCTGTCGATCCCGGGCGGGCCCGCCGACGTGGCGTGGACCTACCCCGACCCGCTGCGCGAAGCCGAACCCATCCGGGACTACGTGTCGTTCTTCAACGAGCGGGTGGACATCGTCGTCGACGGTCATCGCCGCGAACGGCCGGTGACGCACTGGTCACCTGTCGACGTTGAACAGTGAGTCGCCGTCCTCGGGGGTTCCGTCGATCTGGCCGCGATGAACACGATCGGGTCGTTCGGCAGGTGGCCCGGCGTTGGGCAGCACGTCGGGTTCCTCGGCACTCAGTTTGTAGTCCAGCGATTCGCCCTCAAGCTCTTCGCGCGCTGTCATGCCGAACTTGTTGGCCTCGCTCCAGTCGTCAGGCGGGTCGACGACGATGTCGCCGTCGTCGTTGCGCACCTCGTCGGAATCGGTGGACTCGCTCGGGCTCAAGGTGTCGTCATCAGGCATAGCGGTTCGGTTCTCCTTTTCTTCGAACGCTAACCACTTACCGCGGCCTACGCCACATCGGCCACAGGGTGGGGCCGCCGTCGGGAATCACGATCTCGCCGGTGACTTCGAAACCGAATCGTTCGTAGTACGGCACGTTTTCCGCCTTGCTGGATTCCAGATAAGCGGGCGCGTGCTCGGCGTCGACGCGGTCGAGGCGAGAGCTCATCAGCGCCTGCCCGTAGCCTTTGCCGCGCACCGAGGGGTCGCTGCCGATCACCGCGAGATACCAGTGCGGCTCCTCCGGGTGCTGCGACTTCATCTGCTCGAGCAGTCCGCTGAGTTTGCGGCCGAACGACAGCCGCGGCCCGAACCCGACGATGAACGACGGCAGCATCATCACTTGTTCGCGCGTCGACTGCTTCCACCGGCCGGGCGGATCCCAGAGCGCGGCCGCGCCGATCGTGGACCCGTCGGTGGCCACCTCGACACCGCCGCCGGCGAGGTGGTGGTGTCGGGTGACGGTCGCGAAGAACTTCCGCAGGTGCGCTGCCCGGACTTTGTCGTCAGGCATGATCCACACCGACACCGGGTCGTCGTAGAAGGCGCGGCCGAGGGCGTGCGACAACTCGCTGACGTCGGCTTTGCGCCCGGGACGCGTTGTGATGGTCATCGGCCGCCAGAGTAGTAGCGTCGGAAGTCGTGTGGGACTTCGAAACGGACCCCGAGTACCAGGAGAAGCTGGACTGGGTCGAAGAGTTCATGGTCAACGAGCTCGAGCCACTCGACTTGGTGGCACTCGATCCCTACGACAAGCAGAACGCCGAGACGATGGCAACGCTGCGGCCGCTGCAGCAGCAGGTAAAGGATCACGGGCTGTGGGCGGCGCACCTCAAACCGGAGCTCGGTGGTCAGGGCTACGGCCAGGTGAAGCTGGCGCTGCTCAACGAAATACTGGGCCGGTCGCGGTGGGCCCCGTCGGTGTTCGGCTCGCAGGCCCCCGACTCCGGCAATGCCGAGATCCTGGCCCTGTTCGGGACCGACGACCAGAAGACACGTTATCTGCGGCCGCTGCTCGACGGCGAGATCACGTCCTGCTATTCGATGACCGAGCCGCAGGGCGGCTCGGATCCGGGCCTGTTCGTGACCCGCGCCGAGCGCGACGGCGACAGCTGGGTGATCAACGGCGAGAAGTGGTTTTCCACCAATGCCCGGCACGCGACGTTCTTCATCGTCATGGCCGTCACCAACCCCGACGCACGGACCCGCGACAAGATGTCGCTGTTCATCGTTCCCGCCGGCACACCGGGCCTCGAGATCATCCGCAACGTGGGAGTCGGCACGGAATCGAACGCCACCCACGGCTACGTGCGCTACGCCGATGTCCGAGTGCCGGCCGAGAACATCCTCGGCGGCGAGGGGCAGGCCTTCGCGATCGCGCAGACCCGGCTGGGCGGCGGCCGCATCCACCACGCCATGCGGACCATCGCGTTGGCGCGGCGGGCCTTCGACATGATGTGCGAGCGCGCGGTGTCGCGCCAGACCCGGATGGGCCCGTTGTCGAATTTCCAGATGACGCAGGAGAAGATCGCCGACAGCTGGATTCAGATCGAGCAGTTCCGGCTGTTGGTGCTGCGCACCGCCTGGCTGATCGACAAGCATCACGACTACCAAAAGGTGCGGCGCGACATCGCCGCGGTCAAGGTGGCGATGCCGCAGGTGCTGCACGACGTTGTGCAGCGGGCCATGCATCTGCACGGTGCGCTCGGTGTCTCCAACGAGATGCCGTTCGTCAAGATGATGATCGCCGCGGAGTCGCTGGGCATCGCCGACGGCGCGACCGAACTGCACAAGATGACCGTCGCCCGTCGTACGTTGCGTGAATATCAGCCGGTGTCAACGCCTTTCCCGTCGCAGCATCTGCCGACCCGGCGCGCTGCGGCGCAGGCCAGGCTGGCCGAACGCCTCGAGCACGCGGTCGCCGAGTTCTGACGGGCGCTCCTCAACGAGTGTTGTTGCGTTCCGGTGTCCAGGTCGCCGGCAGACGTTTGATGCCAGTCACAGCCCACGCCCGCCAAGGGGTCCAAAGGCGACCCGATCAGGGGACGAATGCCCCGACGGCGTCCTATTCACGCGGTTCTAGCGTCGAACGGCCTGCATTGGTTTACTCCCTCGGTCGCGTGGGGTAAACAACGGCGTTCCGGAGGCCGCAGAGGAGCCGCAGTGGAGATGTCGAGCGTGCACGACGCCGTCAGGAGATATGCCCGCGCAGTGCAGGAAGCTGACATCGGCGAACTGCGTCACATGACGTGTGGCGTTCTGCACGAACAATTCTCGATCGAGCAGACCTCGGTGCTGGCGGCCCAACTCGCGGCCGACAGATGTCAGCACGGCTCGATAAGCGTGAGCGATTTCCGGGATGTCCATGTGGACGCCGAGCGGTGGTGGATCACCGCGACGCTGAGCTTCGAATACGCGCCGCCGTTGGATGTGCGGTTCGGGTTGATCGAACAGCGAGGCCGGTGGCTGCTGGTGGGCGCAGACACCCAGACCCGTTACGCGAGAAGTCCGCTGTCCAGCGGACCATCCGTTGCGGCTCTTGCCGGTTGATATTCGAGCGAAGGGCTCAGGCCGCGACCGCCACGTAGACCGATAGATGCTCGCCGACGGCATGTGCGGCCGGCCAGTCACCGGCCCGGACAGCTTCCGCGAGATCGTCGACCAGCGGGCTGTCGGCGCCCAGTTCAGCCAGCCACGCCGACACGGTCGGACGAATTGCGTTGCCCGGCACGCAGACGGTGCGTCCCTCGTGCAGGCGATCCGTCACGTGATAGAGGATTGTCGGTGACAGCGCGGCGCGCCGATGCAGATAGTGCCCCAACGACCATGAATGTCTGCCTTCGCTCCGAGATGTCGAACCCATGATGGCCTCCTCGTCGAACGACGCTGCGTAGCCGATTCGACCATCCGTACGCACAGTGCCCCTAGAGTGCAAAGCCAATGCATCGGGGGCCTTTAGCGGTCGGGTCGACCTCGCCGAAGTCCCGGGTGTTCGGGGACTTTCGCCACCCGGAGGGACTTTCGGCCACCGCAGTTCGGGCCCTCATGCCCTCCCCCGGGCAGGCCGGCCACCTGCACCATTGAGCGTGCGAGGAAAGGGGTGTTCATGAAGGCTCAGGTTGGCGACTGGCTGGTTCTGAAAGGCACCACGGTCGATAAGCCCGACCAGCGTGGACTGATCACCGAAGTCCACTCCTCGGATGGTTCGCCGCCCTATGTGGTGCGGTGGCTCCAGACCGACCATGAAACGACGGTGTTTCCCGGCCCGGACGCCTTGGTCGTCAGCGCCGAGGAACAGAATGCGGCCGATGAGCGGGCGCGGCATCGATTCGGCGTCGTTCAGTCGGCTATCTCCCACACCCGATAAGCCGAAGATGGTGGCCGCCCACAGCTAGAAGACTGTGGACGGCCGCCTGGGTCCGAGCCTTCGTACTACTTGCTGGCAGCCTGGCCGGCACTGCGTACCACGTCGCGGAAAAATTCGATCTGCGTAGTGACGAGTTCCTCTGCCAACTCCAGCGCAGCGTCGATGACGGACTTACGCCGCGACTCTTCGTCAACCGCCGGAGTCACCTCGTCGACGAACTTGCGGACGGCCTCGATACCTCTCTTACGGCCGGCCTCAAGCGATCCGAGGACATCGTCGGAGAGTTCAGCCCAGCGTGGCTCGTTTTTCTGTGGCGCTTGCGTCATGATCTGTCTCCTTGTTCGATTGTGTTGACACCTCGACTTTATGACCGGGCCTTGGCTGCCACGAGTGCCTAAAGTCCTGCATGACAACACTGTTCGGCACTCATGAGGCTGCGTCACAACCACTGCCTGGTGACCTTCGGCGGGACGTAAGCCCCTACTACGACCTGCGAAATGGTCTTAGCGTCAGCCACCATGGCCACCCCTTCCGGCGACGGCGCGCGGCGACCCCAACAGCGGAGCCAGCCCGGTACGGCGTTGGATGGTGCGATCCGTCCGCTGCTGCGAACCGCTCGCTTCGTTGCTCAACCGTGGCTGAAATCCCCTTATGACCAATCGGATGAGCTTCCGATCGCCCGGCCTACGCTCGCGCTGGCGGGACAAGCTCTCCGCGACGAGGTCGTCCTGAGGGGACTGAAGGTACGCCGCCCCGTCAGTGCACCGCGCGCGTTCGCACGAATCAACCGCGAAGTGATCGCGGCATTGAAGTTCTACGAAGACAACGGATGGCTGGACAGCCCGCGAGGATTCTTCGCAAAGCCCCCCGCGCCTAAGGATGTCACCGTCAGCCAGGTGAAGGGAGGCCGGCACGACTTTCAGCGCATCGACTTTCGGAGCGGCTATGCACCGCGTCCGGGTGAGCCCGGTCGGGAGCGGTGGCTGGGGTATACCGCCAACGACCGCGAGTATGCACTGTTATTGCGGCATCCGGAGCCGCGACCGTGGCTGGTGTGCGTGCACGGAACTGAAATGGGCCGCGCGGCATTTGATCTCACGGCGTTTCGCGCTTGGCAGTTGCACGACGAATTCGGCCTGAACGTCGTCATGCCCGTCCTGCCGATGCACGGCCCTCGCGCCCGGGGACTACCGAAGGGAGCCGTATTTCCGGGTGAGGACATCCTCGATGACGTGCACGCGACGGCGCAGGCGGTCTGGGACATCCGGCGGCTGTTGGGCTGGATACGTTCGCAAGAGCCGCAGTCGCAGATCGGCTTGAACAGTCTGTCGCTGGGAGGCTACATCGCGGGTTTGGTCGCCAGCCTCGAGAGTGGTCTCACCTGTGCGATTCTCGGCGTGCCGGTAGCCGACGTGGTCGACGTGTTGTCGCACCATGCTGGTCTCGCCCACAACGATCCCCGCCGTCGCACGTTGGAATTGGCTGCGCCGCTGGGCCGAATGGTGTCGCCGCTGTCACTTACTCCCCTGGTGCCCCCGCTGGGCCGTTTCATCTATGCCGGCGTCGCCGATCGGCTGGTGCATCCACGCGAACAAGTGATCCGGCTCTGGGAGCATTGGGGCAGACCGCAGATCATGTGGTATCCCGGCGGCCACATCGGGTTCTTTCGCTCGCGACCGGTACAGGGATTTGTGCGTGATGCCCTGACGCAGTCCGGTCTGCTGGACTGTCCACCGGATCCGCGTGCGCGCCCTGCCTAACCGCTGACGCGGTCGACGTGGGCCAGGAAGTGGGTCAGCACCGCATCCGGTGCCTCGAGTTGCGGCCAGTGCCCGATGTCGTCGGCCAGCATCACGACATCGGCGTCGGGGATCACCTCGGCATAGCGACGGGCCATGTGCGCACCGGAGTTGGGGTCGATCGGTCCGTCGATCAGCCGCATCGGGACCTCGGTCTCCCGCATGGCCCGCACCCACCGATTCCGGTGCGTATACCGGTCTTTGATGAATCGGCCGACCTTGTGCAGCACCCGGCGACCGTCGTTGTAATCCAGGATCTGGTTGAACACACCCATCATGTGCGGCGTCGGTTTGGTATTGGGGCCGAACATCTCCCGGATCGTCGGCTCCAATACGCGGCGTGACAGGGCGCTGTTCTGCACCGGGCTGAGGATGTCGCCCAACGGGGTCGCCGACATCAGCTTCTGCGCGGCGCGCGGCGTGTAGGTCTCGACGAACATGCCGCCGTTGAGCCAGGTGATCGAATCGATGCGCAGCGCGCCATAGACGTGCTGGCGAAACTCGTGACGCGCCAACAGTTCCTGGCCCACCGAGTCGCCGATGTCGTGGGCCAGGATGTGTGCGTTGCCGATGCCGAGGTGATTCAGCAGCGCTTCGTGCATGTCGGCGTGGTCGTGCACCGAGTATTCGTAGGCGAACGGTTTCGCGGAGAAGCCCATCCCCATCATGTCCGGCGCTATGACGGTGAACCGCTGAGTCAGCGTCGGCCAGATCGGTTCCCAGTCAAAGGAATTGAACGGGTAACCGTGGATCAGCAACAGCGGCGGGCCACTGCCCTCCACCCGGTAGAAGATGTCGAAGCCGAGATAGTCGAAGTGCTGTCCGGCGTCCAGCCACGATGCCAGTTCGGCGTCCATGCGCTCGCCTAGGAGATGTAGCGAACGACGCTCTCAGCCACGCAGGCCGGTTTATCCGAGCCTTCGACCTCCACGGTGGTCGACACGGTCGCCTGCGTTGCACCGTTACCGAGGTCCTCGACGCCGACCAGTGTGCTCTTGGCGCGCACCCGCGAGCCGACGGGAACCGGCGCGGGGAAGCGAACCTTGTTGAGGCCGTAGTTGATTGCCAGCTTGATGCCTTTGACGGTGTACATCTGATGCTGTAGCCGCGGCAGCAGCGCCAGCGTCATGAATCCGTGGGCGATCGTCGTGCCGAACGGACCCTTGGCCGCCCGCTCAGGGTCGACGTGGATCCACTGGTGATCACCGGTCGCGTCGGCGAACAGGTTGACGTCTTCCTGGCTGATCGTCACCCAGTCGCTCTCGCCGATGGTTTGCCCCTGGATCGCGGAGAGGTCGGCGACTGATTCGAAGGTGCGCATTGATTGTCTCCTGTGTCTCGGCCCGACGGCGATGGGGGCCGCGCTGCTAAGCAGCATGCCACTGCGCCACCCCGGCCACGCCACCGGGATGTTTCGGCTGGAATCAAGCCCGGGTAACCACGCTTGATCAATCAATGGCACCGGAAGGAGCCGAGCATGGCTGACCCGAAGGGCCACAAGACCGAATCATCCGTTCACGACGACACCGATATGGCCTGGTCCCGCAAAGGGCGCGACCAGGACGGCAGCTACGTCGGGCGGACCATCGGCACCGACGACGCCCTCGACGTCGGCGAGACCGGCGCCGAAGCGCGCCGGATCGACAGCAGTAAGGACGAATAGCGGTCGGTCCGGGTGGAAGATGGCCGGGTGAAACTGCTGTTGATCGCCGACACCCACGTCCCGCGACGTGCGCGCGATCTGCCCGCTCAGGTCTGGGAGGAAGTGGCCGACGCCGACGTCGTCATCCACGCCGGCGACTGGGTTGTGCCTGACTTGCTCGACGACTTGACGACCAGGTCCGCGCGGCTTGTGGCGTGCTGGGGCAACAACGACGGGCCGGAACTGCGCTCACGCTTGCCCGAACGTGCCGACGTGGTCCTGGGCGGGCTGCACTTCAGCGTCGTCCACGAGACCGGCGGGTCGGCCGGCCGCGAGGCCCGGATGTCGCGCTGCTACCCCGACACCGATGTGCTGGTGTTCGGCCACAGCCACATCCCGTGGGACACCACGACCAGCACCGGTCTGCGACTGCTGAATCCCGGGTCGCCGACCGATCGCCGCAGGCAACCGTTCTGCACGTACATGACCGCACACGTCGTCGACGGCACCCTGACCGACGTCGTCTTGCATCGGCTCGGAAAGTAGCTCGCTGCTAGCCCAGGCATAGCGTCCACACATATTTAGCTCGTAAACAGAGACAAGTGGACACTCTCATCGACCCCGTCACCGAGTTGTCGCGCGTCGTCGGCAGATTCCGCCGTGAACTCCGCCGATCGGCCGGGCGTGGCTTCGACTCGGCACGGCTCACCGAGTCGCAGTCGGAGTTGCTCTGGCTGGTCGGCCGGCAACCGGGCATCTCGGTCAGCGCTGCCGCCGCGGAGTTGGGGCTGATGGCTAACACCGCCTCGACGCTGGTCTCCAAGCTGGTGGCCAGGGGCTTACTCGTCCGGACCGCCGGTGAAACCGATCGGCGTGTCGGCCGGTTGCGTCTCGCCGGGGCCGCCCAGCAGGTGGTCGATTCATCACGCGCGGCGCGGCGAGCGGTGCTCGCTGAGGTGATCAACGAACTCGACAGCGACCAGATCGACTCGCTGGCAAGGGGTTTGGCGGTCCTCGACACTATGACCCGACGATTACAGGAGCGACGACAATGAGCGGATCACTGCCGATGGCGGTCGACGGCCGGAACCTGACCCACCGCTACGGCAAGTTCACCGCCGTCGACGACGTGACGTTGCAGGTGCGGCCGGGCGAGACGATGGGGCTACTCGGCCCCAACGGCGCGGGCAAGACGACGGTGGTACGCATGCTGACCACGTTGACCCCGGTCCAGCACGGCGAGCTTCGCATCTTCGGCCTGGACGCCCGCGACCGAACCGTGGACATCCGCAGCAATATCGGTTATGTCCCCCAACAACTTTCGATCGAGCCTGCGTTGACGGGCCGGCAGAACGTGGCCTGGTTCGCGCGGCTGTACGGCGTGCCCCGAAGCCAGCGGTCAGAGCGGGTGGACGAGGCCCTCGACGCGATGGAGTTGCTCGACGTCGCCGACCGGCCGGCGGGCACGTATTCCGGCGGGATGGTGCGTCGCCTGGAGGTGGCGCAGGCGCTGGTGAACCGCCCGTCGCTGCTGGTGCTCGACGAGCCGACCGTGGGGCTGGATCCGATCGCACGCGACCGCGTGTGGGCCCAGGTGCTGAAGATGCAGGCCCTGTTCGGCATGACCGTGTTGCTGACCACTCACTACATGGAGGAGGCCGACGCGTTGTGCGACCGGGTGGCGCTCATGCATCACGGCACGCTGCGCGCGGTCGGAACGCCCGCAACGCTGAAGTCGACGGTGTCGCCGAGCGCGACGCTGGAAGATGTCTTCCGGCACTACGCCTCATCCGACTTGTCGAGTCAGGCCGAGGCGTCCGAGTCCTTCCGTGAAATCCGTTCCAGCAGAAAGGTTGCCAGTCGTGTCGGTTGACAGTGCCATAGCCTTGTCCTCCGCTCCGCGCGGCTGGCAGCGCTTCCCCTCGACATTCGGCCGGGTCGGTGCGTTCGCGATCGTCGAGATGCAGAAGCTGCGGCACGACCGCACCGAACTCGTCACCCGGATGGTGCAGCCCGCGCTCTGGCTGCTGATCTTCGGCACCACGTTCAGCAAGTTGCGCGTGATCAACACCGGGCCGGTGTCGTATCTGGCCTTCCTGGCCCCGGGGATCATCGCTCAGTCGGCGTTGTTCATCTCGATCTTTTATGGCATCCAGATCATCTGGGACCGCGACGCCGGTGTGCTGGCCAAGCTGATGGTGACACCGGCGCCCGCGTCGGCGTTGATCACCGGCAAGGCCTTCGCGGCGGGCGTCCGGTCGGTCGCCCAGGTCGTCGGGGTGCTGGCGCTGGCCTACGTCATGGGTATTGGTATGACGATCAACCCGCTGCGTATCGCGGCCGCGATGGCGATCGTCATGCTCGGCTCGGCGTTCTTCGCCTGCCTGTCGATGACGCTGGCCGGACTGGTGCGTAGCCGCGACCGGTTGATGGGAATCGGTCAGGCCATCACCATGCCGCTGTTCTTCGCGTCCAACGCGCTCTACCCGGTCGACGTGATGCCGTCCTGGCTACACGGGCTGAGCACGGTCAATCCGCTGAGCTACGAGGTCCACGCGCTGCGGGCGGCGCTGATCGGCACCCCGTTCAGCGCTCTGGACATCGTGGTGTTGCTGGCCGCGGCGCTGCTCGGAATTGCAACTGCGTCAATGCTTTTGCGACGCCTCGTCGCCTAGATCACGAATACATAACGCCCCCTGCCGAATTCGCCTCGGCAGGGGGCGTTTTCGATTCGTTATCGTCAGGTAACGCTGCGAGCCTCAATCGTTAGCGAACCGCGATCCCCCACCCCGAGGCGAGTCACAAGCGTGTGGTTCGTTCCGTGTTTGACTGCCACAGACAGCTATTCGACCGCATCGTGCGGCATATGAAAGTTGGGATGTGTAGGAGCTATGAAGTTCGCAGAGAAGTTCCGCGGTGCGGCAGGGAGTTTGCCGCGCCGGTTGGCAATCGCGATCATGGGCGCGGCGCTGCTGTCCGGCCTGGTCGGTGCTATCGGGGGCTCGGCGACCGTAGGGGCGTTCTCCAAAAAGGGTCTGCCCGTCGAGTATCTGCAAGTGCCGTCGGCGGCCATGGGCCGCAACATCAAGGTGCAGTTCCAGGGCGGCGGACCGCACGCGGTCTACCTGCTCGACGGGCTGCGCGCCCAAGAAGACTTCAACGGCTGGGACATCAACACCCCGGCGTTCGAGGAGTACTACCAGTCCGGCCTGTCGGTGATCATGCCGGTCGGTGGACAGTCCAGCTTCTACAGCGACTGGTACCAGCCGGCCTGCGGTAAAGCCGGCTGCCAGAGCTACAAGTGGGAGACGTTCGTCACCCGCGAGCTCCCGGCGTATCTGCAAGCCAACCGTGGCATCTCGCCGAACGGCAATGCCGCGGTGGGTCTTTCGATGTCCGGCGGTTCAGCGATGATCCTGGCCGCGTACTACCCGCAGCAGTTCTCCTACGCCGCGTCGCTGTCCGGCTTCCTGAACCCGTCAGAGGGTTGGTGGCCGACGCTGATCGGCCTGGCGATGGGCGATGCGGGCGGCTACAACGCCACCAACATGTGGGGCCCGACGAGCGACCCGGCATGGAAGCGCAACGACCCGATGGTGCAGATCCCCCGCCTGGTGCAGAACAACACCCGCATCTGGCTGTACTGCGGCAACGGAACTCCGAACGAACTCGGCGGCGACAGCATGCCGGCCAAGTTCCTGGAGCAGTTCACGCTGCGCACCAACGAGCAGTTCCGCGACAACTACACCGCGGCGGGCGGCCGAAACGGCACGTTCAACTTCCCGCCGAACGGAACGCATGACTGGGGTTACTGGAACCAGCAACTGGTCGCCATGAAGCCCGACATCCAGCGGACACTGAGCGCCGCTCAAGCCGCCACCTGATAGATCCCCCCAACACATCGGCAGCAGCGCACCCCCCGCGCTGCTGCCGATGTTCTTGTCCGGAGAGCTATTTCAGCAACGCGCGGCGGTCTTGATGAAAGTAGGTGTATGCGGTCGTTACCGCGCACACCGCAGAGGCCACGACCAGCATGCCGGTGCCGTTGACGACCAGGCTGATGGCACCACCCGCGGTGGCACCCAGGGTGAAGCTCGCGAACAACAGAAAGTAGCCGAGCCAGTCCGACAGCTCTCCCCCGGCGATGTGACGTTCGATGCCCTGGCCCATCTTCACCAGCGTGCCGGTCACATAACTGAGCGGCACCGACACTTCGCCGTCCTTGACGAACGAGGTGTTCAGCGCGCCAATACCGAAGGCCACCAGGAAGATCGGCGGGAAGTCCAACTCGTTCTGGTACCAGCCCAGGTCGAAGACGTCGACGACGGTCGCCGCAATGAGGCTGACCGTGGTCAGCACGGTCGGCCCGTGCGGGTGTGCCACCCAGAAGTGCCGCCTGCACACCGACGCCACCAACACGCCCGACACGAACGCGACGATCAGCAGGCCGGCGCTCACCGACAAGGTCACATCGTCGCGGAAGTAGCCCAGGGCCGCGCGCTGCGCGTTGCCGGTCATGAACGTGACGAAGTACCCCGCCGAGTGGGTGAAGGCGGTCGCGCCCAGGATGCCGGCCAACCCCGCCAGCACGTACGACAACCGCGCTTCACTGTCGAATGTCTCCCGAAGCATGGCTCAATGCTTGCACCGCAGCAAAGAAGACGGCAGGGCGGGGACAGCGATTCAGGCGAGACTCACATCAATTTGCTATCAACTTGGCGATCGATCGCAGCGGAATGGGCAACCACCCGGGCCGGTGCCGCGATTCGTAGCCGGCCTCATACACCGCCTTGTCCAATTCGTAGGCCGCCAAGATCAGCGCCGAATCCCGCGGATCGACACCGGATGCCGCGGCGTAGCCATCGCAGAACGCGGTTCGATTGCGCAGCACCCACTCTCGCGCACGCGCCGCGAGTTGCTTGTCGGCCGACTGATCCACCAGCGGCCCGAATGCGGCGTACTCGAATGACCGCAGCACGCCCGCCACGTCCCGTAGCGGCGAATCCGGCGCCCGCCGCTCCTCCAGCGGCTGACCCGGCTCGCCTTCGAAGTCGATCAGCAGCCAGGTCTCCGGTGTGCGCAGCACCTGACCCAGGTGCAGGTCCCCGTGCACTCGCTGCACGGTGACGGTCTCCTCAGCCAGCTTCTGGAAGCGCTCCTCGATGCTCGCCGCGTACTGCTCGAGCTCGGCAACCGCGCCGGTCGCCGCCGCCAACCGCGCCAGCATGGTGTCGACCGGGAACGGCGCCTGCGAGGTGCCCAGGGCGTCGGCGAGCCCGGCGTGCACGGACGCGACGGCCTCGCCCAGGCGGTAGGACTCGCCGGCGAAGTCGCCGCCGACCTCATAGGCATACAGATCACCCTCGGCGAACAGGTCGCGCACGCTGGCCGTGGCCATCGCCCAGCCTTCGGCCGCGTTGGCCTCGTATTCCGTCGCCATGCCAAGCGGGCTGCTGGTGGCAGCGTCCTGCGCGGTCAGCTCGTAGCCGCCCAGCAGCCGCGCCACATGCGGGTTCCCAGCCCGGCCCAGCACCCGGTTGAGCTCGATGTCGGGGTTGATACCCGGGCTGACCCGGCGGAAGACCTTCACGATGGCGTCACGCTCGAAGATCACGCTGGTGTTGCTCTGTTCGGCGTCCGACACCCGCGGATAGGCACCCACCGGCAGCGTCACGTCCGGCTCCTTGGCGAACGACACGTCGTCACGCGTCTCCGACGAGTCGATCAACGACAGCAGGAACGACGCCGCGGCCGGGTCGTACAGCGCGTCGTAGCCGACGCGGTCGCCGTCGGCTCCGATGGTCGCGACAGTGCTGTACTCGGCCGGCGGCTCGGAATCCCAGCCGACCAGCACCTGGTAGCGCTCGGTTGAGCCGTCGGTGTAGGCGACGTCCACCAGCGCCAGGTCCAGACCGTCGCGCAGCGCAACGACATGGCCCGCCTCGGCGGTGGCCAGCTCGCGGCTGCGGCCGGCATACCAGCGTTGCTGCGGCAGCCATTCCGACCACGGCAGATTCATTGCGACTCCTCGGCCCTGCACAGCTGGAACCAGTAGAACCCGTGGCCCGGCAGGGTCAGCAGGTAGGGCAGGTGCCCAATGGGCGGAAACTTGACTCGGCCGGTCAACTCGACCGGGACGTAGCCGTTCCAATGCTGCAGGTTGAGTTCGATGGGTTGCGGGAAACGCGACAGGTTGTTGACGCAGACCACCACGTCTCCGTCGGACACCCGGGCGTAGGCGAGCACCGACGGATTCGTCCCGCCCAACTCCTGGAACGACCCGATCGCGAAGGCGTCGTGTCGCCTGCGCACCATCAGCATGGTGCGAGTCCAGTTCAGCAGCGACGTTGAGGTGTCCATCTGCGCCTCGACGTTGACGGCCTGGTACCCGTAGACCGAGTCCTGGCTGGCCGGCAGATACAGCCGACCGGGATTGGCCTTGGAGAATCCGGCGTTACGGTCCGGGGTCCACTGCATGGGGGTACGCACGCCGTCGCGGTCGCCCAGCCAGATCACGTCGCCCATGCCGATCTCGTCGCCGTAGTACAGCACCGGCGACCCGGGCAGCGACAACAGCAGCGCGGTGAACAGCTCGATCTGGTTTCGGTCGTTGTCCAGCAGCGGAGCCAGCCGGCGCCGGATCCCGACGTTCGCCTTCATCCGCGGGTCTTTGGCGTACTCGGAGTACATGTAGTCACGCTCTTCGTCGCTGACCATCTCCAGCGTCAGCTCGTCGTGATTGCGCAGGAAGATCCCCCACTGCGCCATGTCCGGAATCTCCGGTGTCTGCCCGAGGATCTCCGAGATCGGGAACCGTGACTCGCGGCGGACGGCCATGAAGATGCGCGGCATCAGCGGAAAGTGGAATGCCATGTGACACTCGTCGCCGCCGGTGCTGGCATCGCCGAAATATTCGACGACGTCCGCCGGCCACTGGTTGGCCTCGGCCAGCAACACCCGGCCCGGGAACTCGTCATCGACCACTTTGCGGACGGTTTTGAGGAAGGCGTGCGTCTCCGGCAGGTTCTCGCAGTTGGTGCCCTCACGCTCGAACAGGTAGGGCACCGCGTCCAGCCGGAAACCGTCGATCCCGAGATCGAGCCAGAAGCGCAGCACGTCGATCATCGCTTCCTGCACGGCCGGGTTGTCATAGTTCAGGTCCGGTTGATGGGAGAAGAACCGATGCCAGTAGAACTGCCGGCGCACCGGGTCGAAGGTCCAGTTCGATTCTTCGGTGTCGACGAAGATGATGCGGGCGTCGGTGTACTTCTCGCTGGTGTCGCTCCAGACGTAGAAGTCGCCGTAAGGGCCGTCGGGGTCGTGCCGTGACTCCTGAAACCAGGGATGCGACTCCGACGTGTGGTTCATGACGAGGTCGGTGATGACCCGGATCCCGCGCTCGTGCGCCGCGTTCAGCAACGAGACGAAATCCTCCACAGTGCCGAATTCCGGTAGCACCTTGTAGAAGTCGCGGATGTCGTAGCCACCGTCGCGCAGCGGTGAGTCGTAGAACGGCGGCAGCCAGATGCAGTCGACGCCGAGCCACTGCAGATAATCCAGGCGCTCCATGAGCCCCCGCAGATCGCCCGATCCGTCCGCATTGCCGTCGACGAAGGCGCGGACGAGCACCTCGTAGAAAACCGCGTGTTTGAACCAGGTCGGGTCGGCGGGCAGTGACTTGGCGTCGCCGAATTCGTCGGCACTGGGATGTTCGACTACGCCGGCTTCGACGTGACTTCCCTCTGCTGGATCGTGCGCAACGGTGTCGTCTGAGTCGCTCGTCAAGTCCACGATTTTACACGTACCCTAGGCACACGATCGAAAACCTTGCCCGCCAAACGAATTGGCCACAGCATCGGTAGCTGCGGCGTTGGGATCAGCCCGGCGGACCGCCCGCCAAGGTCACGTTGGCGTCCCGTCCGCCCAGTCCCACGTTGACACTGTCGCCGGGGTGGTGCTGGTCGAGGATATTGGTCAGCGCGGTCGCGGAGTTGACCGGCTGACCGTTGATGGCGGTGATCACGTCACCGGGACTGATGCCGGCCCCGGCGGCCGGGCCGCCCGGAATCACCTGGCGAACAATGGCACCGCCGGGGGCGTCGTTGACGCCGACACCGAGGAACGCGGTCGGGCCGATGTGCACCGTCGGCGAGCCGCCACCGGACCTGATCTGCCCGGCGATGGCCATGGCCTCGTTGATCGGAATCGCGAAACCCTGACCGCGGCCCAGGTGGTAGTTCTGCGAGGCTGCGGTGTTCATGCCGATCACCTGGTTGGCGCTGTTGACGGTCGGTCCGCCGGAGTCCCCGGGTCGGATATTCGCATCGACCTGGATCAGGCCGTTCAGCGTCTCGGTGCTGCCGGTCAGCGCGTCGTTCGCCGACACGGTCTGGTTCAGTGCCGAGATGCGGCCCGGCTCGACGCTGGGCGCCCCGCCGGCACCGCCGGCGTTACCCAGTGACACCACCGGCTCGCCCACGCTGATTGAGTCGGAGTTGCCGATATTGGCGACCGGCAGTCCGCCGCCGGCAAGCTGCAGCACGGCGATGTCGTGCTGGCGGTCGTAGCCGATCACCGTGGCCGGATAAGTCTGGCCGGTGCCTATGGACCGCGCGGTGAGGTCGGTAGCACCAGCGACCACGTGATTGTTCGTCAGGACGACACCGCCCCCGTCGATCACGATGCCGGTGCCGGCGCCGATCGCGCTCTGGTAGCCCAGCTTGGCGTCGATGTCGACGATTTGCGGACCGACCTGGGCGGCGGCTGCTGCGGCGTCTCGTGGCGCCGGCGGTATCGAGGGTGATGCGTGCACGGGCGCCGTGGCCACCCCCAACGCCATTGCTGCCAGCAGACTGAGCAAGCGCAGCGACCGTCGCGGTACACGGCGGTGCGATCCGCTCATCCCGTCACCTCCCGGATAGGTTCCACCCGTATCGGGCTGGAATTGCCACAACATATTTACGTTGACGGCACAACTTTGTGTACTCAACCGTAGCTTGCGTTGTTCGAACGGGCATATCAACGTCGGGTTCTCGCCCGCTACCAGCCGTTAGGTAGCTTCATTAGCGTCCGGCCGGACGGCCACTCGACAGCAAAGGTGTCTTTTCCATGAGCGTGCTCGATTCTTTCCGACTGGACGACAAAGTCGTGGTGGTCACCGGCGCGTCGTCCGGGCTGGGCGTGTCATTCGCCCAGGCGTTCGCCGAGGCCGGCGCCGACGTCGTGCTGGGTGCACGCCGCGTCGACCGACTGGCCGAGACAGCCGGGCTCGTCGAGGCCGCCGGGCGCAAAGCGCTGACGGTCGCCACCGACGTCGCGGTGCCCGAGCAGTGCCAGGCCCTGGTGGATGCTGCGATGCAGACGTTCGGCCGGGTCGACGTACTGATCAACAATGCCGGCGTGGGGACCGCTCATCCGGCAACCCGTGAGACGCCCGAGCAGTTCCGCTCGGTGATCGACGTCAACCTCAACGGTGCGTACTGGGTGGCTCAGGCCTGCGGGCGCGTCATGCAACCGGGCAGCTCGATCATCAACGTCGCCAGCGTTCTCGGCATCACCACCGCAGGACTGCCGCAGGCGGCCTACAGCGCCAGCAAGGCGGGGATCATCGGGCTCACCCGCGATCTGGCACAGCAGTGGGGAGCGCGAAAAGGCATTCGGGTCAACGCATTGGCGCCGGGCTTTTTCAAGACCGAGATGACCGACGAATACAAGCCGGGATACCTGGAGAGCCAGGCGCATCGCCTGATCCTCGGCAGGCTGGGCGACGGACGTGAACTCGCCGCCACCGCGGTCTGGCTGGCGTCGGCGGCCGGCGGCTACGTCACCGGCCAGACCATCACCGTCGACGGCGGCCTCACCATCACCTGAGCCTCGTGACCGACTTCGACGCTACGACTCGCTTCGCGCAGGCACAGGTTGCCCGCCTGGCGACCGTCGCGCCCGACGGCGGGCCGCATCTGGTGCCGGTGGTGTTCGCCGTCGACGCCGAGATCGTCTACACCGCAGTCGACGCCAAGCCGAAAACAACCCGACGGTTGCGCCGGTTGGCCAATATCGCAGCCAACCCGCGGGTGAGTCTGCTGGTCGATCACTATGACCAGGACTGGACGCAGCTGTGGTGGGTTCGCGCCGACGGCATCGCCGAGATCCACTACGACGGCGCCGCGATGCAGCACGGACGCGACCTGCTCCGCGCGAAATACGCCCAGTACCAGTCTGTTTCGTTGGACGGTGCCGTCGTGGCGGTCACGGTCGGGCGGTGGATCAGCTGGCACGCCTGAGCATCGCCGCCATCGGCTCTTGTGCTCGGCGTCCGCCAGGAGAAAAGTGACCTGCATCACGTTCCCTGGGCATGAGGAGTGGCACGTCATGGCTGACAAATCCCACGGTTCGCAAGGCGCAGGAGCCGCACCCGCCGTAGCCGATCCGGCCGCCGTCCGGAACGTGGTCCTGGTGGGCCCGTCCGGCGGCGGCAAGACAACCCTGGTGGACGCGCTGCTGGTGGCTTCCGGCGTGTTGTCCCGGCCCGGCTGCATCGCCGACGGCACCACGGTCTGCGACCACGACGACGCCGAGATCCGCCAGCAGCGTTCGGTCAGTCTGGCGCTGGCGTCGCTGGCCCACGACGGCATCAAGGTCAACCTCGTCGACACTCCCGGCTACGCCGACTTCGTCGGGGAGCTGCGGGCCGGGTTGCGCGCGGCGGACTGCGCCTTGTTCGTGATCGCGGCCAACGAAGGCGTCGACGAACCGACGAAGTCGCTGTGGCAGGAGTGCAGCCAGGTGGGGATGCCGCGGGCGGTGGTGATCACCAAACTCGACCACGCCAGGGCCAACTACCAGGAAACGCTGACCGGGGCGCAGCATGCGTTCGGCGACAAGGTGTTACCGCTCTATCTGCCCGCAGACGACGGCCTGATCGGATTGTTGTCGCAGACGCACTATGTGTACGCCGACGGCAACCGGACCACCCGCACGCCGGACTCGTCGTACGCCGACCAGATCGAGGATGCCCGCGGCACGCTCATCGAGGGAATCATCGAGGAATCCGAAGACGAATCGTTGATGGAACGTTATCTCGGCGGCGAGAAGATCGATGAGGCGGTGTTGATCGACGACCTGGAGAAGGCGGTGGCGCGTGGCTCCTTCTTCCCGGTGATCCCGGTCTGCAGCAGCACCGGTGTCGGCACGCTGGAACTGCTCGAGGTCGCCACTCGCGGATTCCCGTCGCCGCGCGAACATCCACTGCCGGAAGTCTTCACACCGCAGGGCGCCGCCTTCACCAAAGTTGCCTGCGGCTCCGACTCACCGCTGCTGGCCGAGGTGGTGAAGACGACGTCCGACCCCTATGTGGGCCGGCTCAGTCTGGTCCGGGTGTTCTCCGGGACCATCATGCCCGACACGACAGTCCATGTGTCGGGCCATTTTTCGTCATTTTTCGGATCCAACGGCTCCAGTCATGCCGACCACGACGAGGACGAACGCATCGGGGCGCTGTCCTTTCCGCTGGGCAAGCAGCAGCGACCCGCATCCGTCGTGCTGCCCGGTGACATGTGCGCGATCGGCCGCCTGAGCCGGGCCGAAACCGGCGACACCCTGTCCGATAAAGCTCAACCGCTGGTGCTCAAGCCGTGGGTGATGCCGGAATCGCTGCTGCCGGTGGCGATTCAGGCGCACGCCAAGACCGACGAGGACAAGCTGTCGGTTGGGTTGGCCCGGCTTGCGGCCGAGGACCCGACTCTGCGGATCGAGCAGAACCCGGAGACCCACCAGGTGGTGCTGTGGTGCATGGGCGAAGCACACGCCGGTGTGGTGCTCGACGCGTTGACCAACCGCTACGGCGTCACCGTTGACACCGTCGAGCTGCGAGTGCCGCTGCGAGAAACATTCGGCGGCAAGGCGAAAGGCCATGGCCGGCACGTCAAGCAGTCCGGCGGGCACGGTCAGTATGCGGTCTGCGACATCGAGGTGGAACCGCTGCCGGAGGGGTCGGGATTCGAGTTCGTCGACAAGGTGGTCGGTGGCGCGGTGCCTCGTCAGTTCATCCCGAGCGTGGAAAAGGGGGTGCGCGCCCAGATGGAACGGGGCGTGCACGCCGGTTATCCGGTCGTCGACATCCGGGTGACGCTGCTTGACGGCAAGGCCCACAGCGTGGATTCGTCGGATTTCGCCTTTCAGATGGCCGGTTCGGCGGCGTTGAAGGAGGCGGCCGCAGCGGCGAAGATCAAGCTGCTCGAACCGATCGACGAAATCGCCGTGCTGATACCCGACGATCTGGTCGGCGCCGTGATGGGCGACCTGTCCGGACGCCGCGGCCGGGTGCTCGGGACCGACACCGCGGGCAACGATCGGACGCTGGTGAAATCCGAAGTGCCGCAGGTCGAATTGACCCGCTACGCGATCGACCTACGCTCGCTCTCCCATGGCGCGGCCTCGTTCACCCGCTCGTTCGCCAGATACGAGCCGATGCCGGAGTCCGCCGCATCCCGGGTGACGTCCGCCGACTGAAACTGCATCGTTGTTCGCTTGCCACACCAAACCCGATGCAAAGAATTCAGGGTCACACCCAGCCCGGGATCATGCCCTCTACCAGCTGAAGTGGTCATCATTTCGGCGAATTCATCACGACTTGGGCAATATTCAGTCAGTTTGCTGAAAGCTCGATAAGGTACATATTAGAGAAACAGAATGTGAGCGCTACCGGCTTGCATCATTTCGGAGGGTGAACACCGTGGGTAGAACGATGCGATGTGTGGGCCTCGCGGTATTGATAGGTGTCCTGGCCGTGGCGGCATCCGGCGCCCCAGGCGTGGCGGCAATCGCACCGCCGATAAACACCGACAGCGTCGCGTCGATCCAGCCGGCCAACGGCGCCGTTGTCGGCGTCGCCCACCCGGTTATCGTCACCTTCGCTGCGCCGGTCGGCGACCGGGCGGCGGCTGAGCGGGCGATCAAGATCGCTCCGCCGAACCACATGACCGGGCGATTCGAGTGGGTCGAGCCCAACGTGGTGCAGTGGAAGCCGGACGGCTACTGGCCGGCCCACAGCCACGTCGGCGTCCAGGTGCACGCGTTGTCAACGGGTTTCGGCACCGGCGACGAAGTGGTCGGCGTTGCCAGCATCTCCGCGCACACCTTCACCGTCAGCCAGAACGGCGAGGTGCTGCGCACGATGCCGGCGTCGATGGGCAAGCCCAGTCGCCCGACACCGATGGGCAACTACTCCGCACTGTCCAAAGAGCGCACGGTGGTGATGGATTCGCGCACCATCGGCATCCCGCTCGAGTCCTCGGACGGCTACAAGATCACCGCGCAGTACGCCGTGCGGGTGACGTGGAGCGGCGTGTATGTGCATTCGGCGCCATGGTCGGTGGACTCTCAGGGCTATGCGAACGTCAGCCACGGCTGCATCAATCTCAGCCCGGACAATGCCGCGTGGTACTTCGACACCGTCCACATCGGCGACCCCATCAACGTGGTGGCCTGACGTCCGATTCGTAAAGCCATCCGCGGAATACATCCGCGCGAGGCCGAGTTGCGGCGTGCATGACACCTTCACCGGCACGAGCGGTTCGTTTCGATCGATACGGCGGGCGTGACGTGTTGTACGTGGCCGAGATCGACCGACCGGTGCCCGGCGCCGGCGAGGTGCTCGTCGAGGTCCGGGCCGCCGGGATCAACCCGGGTGAGGCCGCCATCCGCAGCGGCGCGCTGCACGAGCAGTTCCCGACCGCCTTTCCCTCCGGCGAGGGCAGCGACCTGGCCGGTGTCGTCCTCGAGGTCGGTGACGGGGTCGACGAATTCGCCGTCGGCGACGAGGTACTCGGATTCAGCTTCCAGCGATCCAGCCACGCGACGCATACGAATGTCCCGGTCGATCAGCTGACTCGCAAACCGGCCGAACTGAGTTGGGAGACCGCGGGATCGCTGTACGTGGTCGGTGCGACGGCCTACGCCGCCGTTCGCGCCGTGGCCCCGCAGGCCGGCGAGACCGTCGCGGTGTCCGCGGCGGCCGGCGGCGTCGGAAGCCTGGTCGTGCAACTGTTGGCCCTGCGCGACGTGCGGGTACTGGGCATCGCATCGGCGGGCAACGCCGAGTGGCTGCGCGCCCACGGTGTCGTACCGGTCGAATACGGCGACGGGCTGGCCGACCGGCTGCGGCAGGCCGCGCCGGAGGGCATCGATGCGTTCATTGACTTGTTCGGACCGGACTACGTGCAACTGGCGGTCGATCTCGGCGTGCCACCCGACCGGATCAACACCATCATCTCCTTCGCGAAGGCCGCTGAAGTCGGCGCGAAGACCGAGGGCAGCGCGGAGGCCTCGACACCCGCCGTGCTCAGCGAGATCGCCGGGCTGATCGTTTCTGGCGCAGTCGATTTCGACGTCGCGGCGAGCTACCCGCTGGACCGCGTCGCCGACGCTTACGAAGAGCTCGAACAGCGGCACACCCACGGCAAGATCGTTTTGCTGCCCTGAAGGGAAGTGCCCGCGGGCGTTCATTAACGCCTAGGCTGGAGATCATGACCATCACATTGCAAGATCCACGGGTCGCCGACGTCCTGGACCGGATGTACGCCGCATCGCAGGCCCAGATGTCGCAGCTGCGTGAGCGGGCACCCGACATGTCCGCGGCACGGACCGTCAAAGAGCGCGCCGACGCGATGAGCGATTTCTACATCCCGGTGACGCCCGAAGCCGGTCGGCTGCTGTACTCCCTGGTGCGCGCTGCCCGTCCGGCGACCATCGTGGAATTCGGTATGTCCTTTGGTATTTCGGCGCTACACCTGGCGTCGGCAGTGCGCGACAACGGCACCGGCCGGGTAATCACCACCGAGATCAGCGAAACCAAGATCGCCGCCGCCAAGCAGACGTTCATCGATACCGGGCTCGACGACCTGATCACCGTGCTCGAAGGCGACGCCCTCGCCACGCTGGAAAGCCTGGACGGGCCAGTCGATTTCGTGTTGCTGGACGGGTGGAAAGAGCTGTACCTGCCGGTCATCAAGTTGCTGGAGGGCCGGCTCTCACCCGGCGCTCTGGTGGTCGCCGACAACGCCTCGACCGAGAGCATCGGGCCCTACCTCGATCACGTGCGCGACGTCGAGAATGGCTATGTGAGCGCCAATTTCGCCGTCCGGGAGAGCGACAGCATGGAGATCAGCAGCTACGCCGAAGCATAGTCACTTCGTGCGCAGCGACTGTTCGAGCCACGGCGTCAGCCACTTGACGCCTTCATCGGTGAGGTGGACGCCGTCGCTGCGGACCGGGATGTCGTCGACCTTGGCGGTGTAGACGCCGTCCGGGCAGAGCTTCTTCTTGAAGTCCAATATCTTGACGTCCGGACGGTTGCCAATGGTCCTGCCCAGCAACGTGTTCCATTCGTCGACCCGGTGCGGGTCGTCCTCGGGGTACAGGCTCCCGTTGGGTCGTTCACCGCGCCTGCTGTAGGGCAGGTTGGTGACGGTCAACGGCGCACCGCCGAAGCTGAGGATGTCCACTGCCCGCCGCAGTTCGCCGGCAATGTAGGAATCGAAGGCCGGGTCGCCGATGTGGGTCCACTTGCCTTCGTTGACCCGGTCCACCGTCTCCCAGCGACCGACGACCAACAGCACGGCGTCCGGTTGGTCGATGGCGACCTGCGATGCCCATCGGCCCGGCCACGATTCGCATTCGTTCTTCTGATCGAGGGTCTCGTCGAGGTAGCGGTAGGGGCCGCCGCGCACCAGGCTGCAGCCGATGACGGTGTGGTCGATGAATTGGAATCCCGGCGTCGCCGGCAGGAAGTGCATCAACGTCCAGCCGATCGAGTCGCCGAATACCGAGACGGTGAACGGCCGGTGCGGGTCTCGGTGCCCGACGGCGCCCGCGGGCCGCACGCCCTGCGGAGGTGACGGCGAGACGACCGCGACCGGCGACACGCCGGGAGGCAAGCTGCTGGCCAGTGGACCGCTGATCTTGGGGACCACGGGGACGACCAGCATCGTCACCGCGGCGGCGGTCGCCACGGTGGCACCGGCCAGCGGCAGCAGCGGCACCCGCACCGGACGCCATTTCCGGATCGGCTGTTCGATCGCCCACCACGACACCGTCGACACCGCCAGTGTGGCGGCGCACCGAACGGCGAACAGCGGCAGTCCCGACCAACCGGTCCGCTGGCCGTTGAGCACCAGGAAGATCGGCCAGTGCCACAGGTAGACGCCGTAGGAGATGGTGCCCAGCCACGCCAGCGGGCCCCAGGCCAGCACGGCGGCGACGGGACCACGCTGATCCAGCGCCACCGGGGCGATCACCAGCACCGCCGCGATCGCGACCACGATCAGCAGGCCGCCGCGGAACTCACCGGCGCTGCCGGTGGCGTAATGCGCGGCCGCCCCCAACATCGCCAGCCCGATGACCGGCAGTAGTCGGGCCACCCATTTCCCGGTCCGCGACCGGATCAGCGACCAGCCACGGTTCAGCGACGACCAATCGCCCACCAGCAACGCCGACGCCGCCGCACCCACCAGCAGCGCCTGGGCCCGGGTGTCGGTGCCGAAGTAGACCCGGTCGCGGGTGGCATCGGTGGCCAGCAGGATGGCGGCCGCGGCGGAGCCCGCCGCCCCCAGCGTGGCCAGCACGAACACTGTCAACCGGACGCCGCCCAGGGTGGCGCGGGTGTTCCGGCGACGCGCCCGCCTCGCCAACCCCACCGCCACCGCGACCAGCAGCAGCGGCCAGACCAGGTAGTACTGCTCCTCCACGCCGAGCGACCAGGCGTGCTGCAGCGGCGACGGCGGAGCACCCCGGGTGAAGTAGTCGGTCTTGTCGGCGACGAACATCCAGTTGGCCGCCCAGAAGAACGCGGCCACGGCGTCATCGCGCAACCGGGCGACGGCTTCGGGCGAGAAGAACTGCCGCCCGACGGCGACGGTCAGCACCATCAACACCAATGCCGGCAGCAGCCGCCGGGCCCGCCGAATCCAGAAGTTGGCCAGATCGATGCGGCCGGTGCGACCCAATTCGTCCAGCAGCAACGACGTGATCAGGAAACCGCTGAGCACGAAGAAGACGTCGACGCCGAGGAATCCCCCCGTCATGCCGGCCACGCCGCCGTGATCGGCGAGCACCAGCGCGACCGCCAAGGCGCGTACGCCGTCCAGTGCGCGGATCCCCGGACGTCGACCTGTGGTGTCAGATGTCCGGCGTGAGGTGGACCGAAATGCGGGCGGCGGGGCGATCCACCGTGGTCGCCGAGCAGAAGGAACCGGCGCGGGGAACGCCCCGGCCGGTTGACTGCTCACCTTCCCAGCGCTGCGACCAATGTCCTGGTCGGCGCCCATTTTGCCGGCGATACTGCGGTGCCCCTCCCTACTGATTTCACGGGTCAGTTTAGGGTCACAGCAGCCCCATCAGCCGCAGACACGGCGCGGCCGAAGCCGAAAGAATGCAGCCGCGAATCGGCTATGCCACTTCGGCTTTAGAGCCCGGCGAAATCGATGATGCCGCGAATGTTGCGGCCTTCACGCAGGTCAAGGAACGCCTCGTTGATCTGGTCCAGCTCGTAGTGGCGGGTCACCAGCTCGTCGAGCTTCAATGCACCCGCCTGATACATCGACAACAGCAACGGCACGCTCGTGCGCGGATTCATCCCGCCGTAGAGCGCACCCTTGAGTTGCTTGGACGACAGCACCATCTCCTGCAGGATCAGCGGAACCACCGGCTCGGTGTAGGGGGTGATGCCGGTGACCACGCAGGTTCCGCCCTTGCGAAGCAGCCGCATGGCCAACGGGATCAAGTCCGCGTGCAGAACACCAGGCGTCAAGATGACGCGGTCGGCCATCACGCCGGCGGTGATGTCGGTGACCACCGGTATCGCCTCCTGCGCAGAGACGGCGGTGTGCGTGGCGCCGAAGATCTTCGCCGAATCCCGCTTGGACTCAACCGGGTCCACCGCGACGACATACGTCGCGCCGGCCGCGCGCGCGCCTTGCAGCGCATTCATCCCGACACCACCGGTACCGATGACGACGACGGTGTCACCGGGCTCGGTGCCCGCCGACACCGTTGCGGAGCCCCAGCCGGTGCTGACGCCGCACGACACCAGCGAGGCCGCATGGAACGGGATCGCGTCGTCGATCTTGATGACCGACCGTTCGGTGAGCACCGCGTACTCCGCGAAGGTGCCGAGTTGACCGTAAGCCATCAGGTTTTCGTCGCCGAGATGACGACGACAGGTTCCGTCGGTGGGCATCTCCCTGGAGAACAAGCTTGCGCCGGCGTCGCAGATGTAGCTCTGACCGTTCACACAGAACCGGCAACTGCCGCAGGCCGGAATGAACGACATCGCCACGTGGTCCCCCGGCTGCAGCGTCGTCACGCCCGGGCCGACTTCTTCGACGACACCAGCGCCCTCGTGACCACCGAGCATCGGAAACCAGTCCGGCTCGGGGATACCGGTTGAGGCCCGCACCTCGGGGGTCGGCAACACGTCGCCGGTGACAAGGTGGTCATCGGAGTGGCAGATGCCGGCAACGACCATCCGCACCAGGACTTCACCGGCGTGCGGCGGATCGAGATCGACCTCGCGGATCTCCCAGTCCTGCCCGACCCCGCGCAGCACTGCAGCACGACACTTCATAGCGATCTCCCTTGGTGGCTGCGGCTATTCGGGCGCGTATCCCAATGTGCTCTTGACCTCTAAGTACTCCTGGAAGCCGGCCTCACTCCACTCCCGACCGTTGCCGCTGCGCTTGTAGCCGCCGAACGGCGCGTTCAGGTCGAAAGCATGGTTGATCGTCACCCACCCGGCCCGGATCTTGCGGGCAATGTCGCGAGCTTTCTCGAGGTCGGCCCCCGAAACGTAACCGGCCAAACCGTATTCGGTATCGTTGGCGATCTCGACGGCCTGGTCGAGATCGTCGTAACCGAGGATGCACAACACCGGCCCGAAGATCTCCTCGCGCGCAATCGTCATGTCGTTGGTGACGTTCGCGAAGACGGTCGGCTTGACGTAGTACCCGGTGTCCAACCCGGCGGGTCGTCCCGGACCGCCGGCGACCACGGTCGCGCCCTCGTCGATGCCTTTCTGGATCAGTCCCTGCACCTTGTCGAATTGGGCCTTCGACGCGACCGGCCCGATCGCGGTCGCATCGTCGCCACCAACCTTGACCTTCTGGGCGGCCTCGCGAGCGATCGTCATGGCTTCGTCCATACGCGAATTCGGGACCAGCATGCGTGATGGCGCGTTACAACTCTGCCCGGAGTTCGGCATCATGTTGGCCACACCGGCGCTGACACTCTGAGCAAAGCCACTGTCGTCGAGGACGATGTTGGGGCTCTTGCCGCCGAGTTCTTGGGTTACTCGCTTCACCGTCGAGGCGGCATTCTTGGCCACCTCGACACCGGCGCGGGTGGAGCCGGTGAACGACACCATGTCGATGTCGGGATGGCTCGCCAGCGCCACACCCACGCCCGCGCCGTCACCGTTGACGAGGTTGAACACCCCGGCCGGCACACCTGCGGCGTCCAGGATCTCGGCGAAGATGTAGGGCGAATACGGCGCAACTTCTGATGGTTTCAGGATCACGGTGCAACCGGTCGCCAACGCCGGGTAGACCTTGACCGCGACCTGGTTGATCGGCCAGTTCCAGGGCGTGATCAAACCGCAGACGCCGATCGGCTCTTTGGCGATCAGGGTCTGACCGTGGTGCTCCTCGAACGGAAAGTTCTTCAGCACGTCGATGGCCGTGTTGAGATGCGCGATCCCGAGAAAGACCTGCGGTCCGGCCGCCAACGAAGGCGGCGCCCCGATTTCCTCGGTGACCGCCTCGGCGAGATCGTCGGCGCGCTTCTGGTATTCGGCGAGGATGGCCTGCAGCAGGTCCAGGCGCTGCTCGCGGGTGCTTTGCGACCAACTCGCGAAGGCTCGCCGGGCGGCTTGGACCGCCAGGTCGACATCGGCCGCCGACCCCAGCGAGATCTTTCCGGATACCTGCTCGGTCACCGGGTTGTCGACGTCAAAAGTGTTGGGCCGCAACGGGTCGACCCACTGTCCGTCGATGTAGAACTTCAGGTATTCGCGCATTGGATCATCCTTCTCTTACTGGGTGCCTTCGGCGTACCAGGTCCGGAATCGGTCGTACTTGGGCATTTCCTCGGAGTTGGCCTTCGGGTCGATGCACACGTGCACCACCCCGACTTTGCCACTGGCGTAGGCGCGGGCGATCGCCGGGACGATCTCCTCTTCCTTCTCGACGTACTCACCGTGGCAACCGAAGCCCTCGGCGACCTTGTCCATCCGGACGTCCTTGCTCCAGTGCACACCGGGCTGCGGCGACGGCTGGGTGAAGGTGCGCTTGTACACACCCACCTCGAGGCCCCACTGGTGGTCCACGCCGACCACGCACACCAGCGGAAGATTCTGGCGCGCAGCGGTTTCCAGCTCGGCGATATGGAAAAGGAACGCCGAATCGCTGGTCAACAGCATCACCGGGCGCTTACCGCCCTCGGCCACCGATGCCCCGACCGCGTACGGCAGGCCGGTGCCGAGGTGGCCGAAGTTCTGGTTCCAGATGACGTCGCGCGGCTTGGACTGCGAATAGGTCCACTGGAAGATCACGGTCGCGCCGCCGTCGCGCACCAAGATGCCGTGCTCGAGTTCGTTGAACGCCTTGGTGGCCTCGACGACGTAGCGCGCCGGGTGGATCGGTGAGCGTCCGGACGGCGCCGATTCCGCCATGTCCGCAAGCTCTTTCGCATCCTTTTCGATCAGGACCTGCAGCGCGGGTGCGGGTTTGCGCGGAGCATCCTTGAGCGCCTCGACCAGCTGCGGCACCACACCGCGCAGATCGCCGACCAGCGCCACGTCGAACCGGCGGTTGACGCCGATGGCGGTCGGGTCCTGCTCCACGTACACCCATTTGCGGTTCGCGTCGTTGCCGGCCCAATGCTGGGTCCGGCCGTAGTGCATCGGCTCACCGAGTTCAGTACCCAGCGCAACGCACAGGTCGGATTCCTCGACTGCCTCGTTGGCGGCCGGTGAGAACAGGTAGGGGAACGTCCGCTCCTGCAATCCCGGAATGAACGAGGTCCCGCCGGAGGTCTGAATCACCGGGCAGGCCATCAGCTCGGCCAGCTCCTTGACCTCCTGTTGGGTACGTGAGGTGTGCACGCCGTGGCCCACCAGCAGGATCGGGCTCTTGGCCTCGCGGATCAGCTTGACCGCCTCGGCCACCTCGCGGGTACCGGCGCCCTGGCTGACCAGCCGGTAACTCGACGGGCTCGGCGCCTCGGCGACATCGAGCTCCTCGAGGATCACGTGCGACGGGAACTCGACGTAGGACGGCCCCGGAGTGCCGGACATCGCCCTGCGGATGGCCTCGTGGATGATCTCGTCGGTCTGGTCGGCGTACTCGATCGAGCTGCTGTACTTCACCGATGCGGCGAAAAGCGGTTCCTGCTGGACGAATTGGATACGGCCGCGCCGCACCCGGCGCTCGGTGACGCGGGCCCGCTGCCCACCGAGGAAGATCACCGGTGAGTTCTCGACGAGCGCGCACTGAATCGCCCCGGCGATATTGGCCATGCCCGGGCCGAGCGTGCCGATGCACAAGCCGGGCTTGCCCGTCATGCGTGACGCCGCCTCGGCCATGAATCCCGCGCTCAGTTCGTGATGCGGCGCCACCACCGACCACCCGCGAGCGTCGGCCTCTGCGAACATGTGCACGAAGTTCGGGTCCGGGATGCCGAACAGCGTGTTGACGCCCTCGGCCTCGAACAAGTCGAGTATGCGCTTGTAGACCGGAACGGCCATTGTTCGAAGCTCCTTCGTTAGCAATATATTTCGTTGGGTAAGCGCTATCCCGAGCCCGCCACACCGTCGACCGCCAGGCCCAGCTCGTCGAGGATCGCCGCGGTGTCTGCGCCGAGTTCCGGCGCCGGCCCTGCGACCCGGCCCGGCGTGTGCGAGAACCAGGTGGGTACGCCCGGGAAGCGCACCGGTCCGTACGGGGTATCCACCGTTTCGAACATGCCGACGGCGTTGAGGTGTGGATCGTCGAACAGCGCACCGGGCGTGTTCAACGGTGCGGCCGGTATCTCGAGTTCGCGCAGCAGATCCAGCCATTCCTGCGTCGAGCGTTGTTTCATCGTCTCGGCCAGCAGCCCGTAGATGATGTCTATCTGACCGGCACGCTGCGCGAGCGTGGCGTAGCTCTCGTTCGCCCACGGCGGGCGGACGGCGTCGACGAACGCATTCCAATGCTTGTCGTTGTAGATCAGCGCGGCGATGTGGCCGTCGCTGGTGCGGTAGGGACGCCGGTTGGGCGCCACGGTGCGCGGATACATCGCGGGTCCCAGGGGCGGGTCGAACAGTGCGCCGTTGGCGTGCTCGACGAGCATGAACGACGCCATGGTTTCGAACATGGCGACCTCGACTTCCTGGCCCTCCCCGGTGCGTTCACGGTGGAATAGCGCCATGGTCGTGGCATACAGCGCGGTGAGCCCGGTGACCTTGTCGGCGATGATCGTTCCGACGTAATCAGCTTCGCCGGTCAGTTGCTGTTGGACCGCCGGCAGGCCGCATTCGGCCTGGATGGTGTCGTCGTAGGCGGGTCGGTCGCGGTCGGGTCCACGGCGCCCGTATCCGTAGCAGTTGGTGTAGACGATCCCGGGGTTGATCGCCGCCACGTCGTCGTAGCCGAAGCCGAGTTTGGCGATGGCCCTGGCGCGCATCGAGTGGATGAACACGTCCGCGGTCTCGAGAAGTGCGCGCAGCGCCCGTGTTCCGGGGTCGGTCTGCAGGTCCAGCACCACGCTGCGCTTGCCGCGGTTGACGTTGACGAAAACGCCGCTCATGCCCGGCACCGGGCCGACCGAGACGTAACGCGTGTCATCACCTTGTGGCGGTTCGACTTTGATCACGTCAGCGCCCATGTCTGCCATGATCTGCGTGCAATACGGCCCCATCACCATCGCGGTGAGGTCGATCACCCGCACCCCGGCCAGCGGTCCGCTAGGCATGGTGGGCCTGTTGGGCGGCCATGCCGAAGCTGTACCGGATGTGGTCGTTGTGCCCGTCAGGCAAGACAGGAAAAACCAACGGCGCCTCGATGTTTCGAATCGAGTCGAGATGCTCACCCACGTCGTCGACTGTCCAGGACGGACGGTGCACACCGGGGCTCTCGGCGAAGACCGCCCGGGCCACCCGGCCCGCCAGCGCGATGAACATTTCGCCGCTCACCGAACAGGATTCGTGTGCCAGCCAGCCCACCACCGGTGCGACGAGCTCGGGGCCCATCGGCGGATAGGCCGACGTGTCGATCCCCTCGGCCATCCTGGTGACCGCGGCCGGCACGATCACGTTCGACTTCACGCCCTCGGCGGCGCCCTCGAGAGCTGCGACAGCCGAGAGCCCGATGATGCCGGCCTTGGCTGCCGCATAGTTGGCGACGCCGTGGTTGCCGTACAGGCCGCCGATCGACGAGGTCAGCACGATCCGCCCGTATCCGGCCGCACACATTACTGGAAATGACTGCCGCACAACGCTGAATGCGCCGCGCAAGTGCACGTCGAGCACCGCGTCGAAGTCGTCGTAGCTCATCTCCTTCAGCGTTCCCCGCCGCACGTTGCCGGCGTTGTGGATCAGGATGTCGATGCGGCCGTAGCGCTCGATCGCGGTCTGCACGATGGCCTCGGCGCCGTCGCGGGTGGCGACCGACGCGGTGCAGGCGACGGCTTCTCCCCCGGCTGCCCTGATCGCATCGACGACCTGCTCGGCCGGCCCGGCGTCGACCCCGTGGCCGGCCAGGCTGCCGCCGACGTCGTTGACGACGACCTTCGCTCCACGCTCGGCGAGCAGGCGGGCGTAAGCGCATCCCAGCCCGCGTCCGGCACCGGTCACCACGGCCACCCGGTCGTCAAACCGCAACTCGCTCACGAAAGCTCAAGGCCTTCCAGGTCACCCCTGGCGCGCCACTCGGCGATCAGGTCGCCGAAAGCGTAGAAGCCCGGCGAGTAGAAATCACCGAGGAACGCACCATTGTCTTTGGCGCCACCCTGACCCTCGTTGTTGTAATAGCCAGGGGTGCAGGACATCTCGAAGGCCGAGTTGTCGATTGCGAGTTCGGCGACCGCTGCGACCCAGCCGTCCTGACCCTCCTGACTGGGTTCGACGGTGGTCGCGCCGCGGTTCTGCGCCTCGGCGATGATGTAGGCGATGTGCTCGGCCTGTTGCTCGAACATCGCAGTGGTGTTGGCCGAGACGCCGCCCTGGATGAAGCCGGTGAAGAACTGGTTGGGGAATCCGCGGGTGGTCATGCCGTGCAGCGTCTGGTACCTGTCGTGCCAGTAGTCGAACAGCGACTGCCCGCCTCGGCCCTCGATGACGTCGACCGCGAAGCGCCGACTGATCTCCGTGGAGATCTCGAACCCGCTGGCGAATACGACGCAATTGACCTCGTACTCGACGCCGTTGGCGACAATGCCCTTCTCCGTCAGACGTTCCACGCCTTTGGATTCCGACACGTCCACCAACGTCACGTTGGACAGGTTGAACGCCGGCAGGTACGTCTCGCTCGAACACGGCCGCTTGCACATGAAGCGGTAGTACGGCTTGAGCGCCTCGGCGGTGTCGGGGTCGGCGACCAGGGCGGCCACCCGCCGCCGCAGCCGCTCCATGATCTTGTAGTCCTCTTCTTCCCGGATCAGCATCATCTGCTCGATCCCCAGCGAGGCGGGATCCGGGCTGGCGGCAATCCGGGCGGTCATGTTGCGGCCTAATTCGGTCCAGAAGTCGCACACCAGATCCGGTTCGCCGAAGACCACCCCGACAAACGGTGACCAGTTGTGGAAGTTACGCTTGCGCTCCTCCTGCCACCCGGGCTGCAGGGTCGCCGCCCAGGCTGGGTCGGTGGGCGTGTTGGCGCGCATGTCCACCGACGACGGGGTGCGCTGGAACACGAAGAGCTGCTGGGCATCCCGGCCGAGATGTGGCACCAACTGGACGCCGGTAGCCCCCGTGCCGACGAGTGCGACCCGCTTGTCGGCCAGCTTGTGCAGGCCGCCGCCGGCATCCCCGCCGGTGTAGTCGTAATCCCAGCGCGCGGAATGGAACGCGTGGCCGCCGGCGTCCAGGTACTCCTTGATACCGGGGATACCGGGCAACTTGGGCTTGTTGTACGAGCCCTGCGCCATCACCACGAACCGCGCGCGGATGTCGTCACCGCGGTTGGTGGTCAGCCGCCAGCGCTTGATCTCCTCGTCCCAGCGCATGGTCTCGACCTGGGTGGAGAAGATCGCGCCGTCGTAGAGGTCGAAGTGTTTGCCCATGGCCTGGCAGTGCGCGAAGATCTCGGCGCCGTCGGCGAACTTCTTGCTCGGCAAGAAGCTGAGTTCCTCGAGCATCGGGATGTAGCAGTAGGCATCGTTGTCGCACTGGATGCCCGGGAAGCGGTTCCAGTACCACACTCCGCCGAAGTCCCCGGCCATGTCGATGACCCGAACATCTTGCACGCCGGCCTTTTTCAGGTATGCGCCCGACAACAATCCGGCGAACCCGCCCCCGAGGACGACCACCTCGATGTCCTCGTCGATCGGGGCGCGGTCGGCCACCGGGGTGTACGGGTCTACCTCGTAGAGGTCGGCCAGGTCACCGTCGAGTTCGAGGTACTGCGCGCCGCCGTCCTTGCGGAGGCGCTTCTCGCGCTCCTGGGCGTACTTGGCCCGCATCGCGTCTATGTCGACGTCCTGCGGTACATCGGTGGGCCCGCAGGTGTCAGGCCGCCCATCCAACTGGGTCATCTGTCTCAAAGCTCCTGTGGTTCGCCGGTGCCCATGTATTTCGACAGTTGGTAGTGCAGGTTGACCGTGCTTCGTTCGCGGTAGGGGTTGGGCTTGGTGCCGGGGAAGCCGAGTGATTTCATGCCCTGCTGCACCGCGGCCATGTTGGAGAAGTCCTGCGGTAGTACTGAGCGCCACCGGGGATCACCCACCGGGGTGTATTCCCAATCCGTCTCGGGCTCTTCATCTTTCGGGTACAACTCGAATACCGAGACTTCGAAGATGCACTTGTCGGGGTTGTAGCTCGGGTCTGGCCGCGCGCCATAGCACAGCGCGCTGGTCAGGCCTTGGCCGATCTGGAAGTTCGGGAACACCTGCCACGCGGTGCCGGCCTGTCCGAGGATGTCGGCCGGGATCGTCGGCCAGATGACACCGCGTGCCTCATCGTCGCGGCGCGCCGACGCGAGCCAATGCTCGAGAACCTTGTCGGCCGGTGTGCCCTCGGGCAATTCGTCGACCAGTCGCTTGGCGGCGTTGACCAGCGTCTGGGTGGTGGTGGCGTTGGTTTCCTCCATCGTGTACACCTGCATCTGCGCGGTCGAGACGCGGGGATCGGCGCCTGTGCCGAGCCGGATCTTGGACTTGGTGGCTTCCAAGTCTTTTGGAGCGTCATAGCCGATGTTGCTGTGCTTGCCCTGCGCCTTGGCCCAGCCTTTGAATTCGCCGAACTTGTTGAACTCCGGGTGCGTCGTGAAAACGTGGTAGGTCTCGTTGAAGGCCTCCAGCGCCACTTTCCAATTGCAGTCGAAATTCAGCCATTTGCGCCACTTGAAGCGCATGTTTTCCAAACCGAACGGGTCGAGAATCTTTGCGGCCGGAAACAGATAGTCGGCCAGCGGCTCGCAGTCGGGATCCATGTTGATCCACAGCCAGCCGCCCCAGGTGTCGACGTTGACTGCCCGCAGGTGGGTGTTGTCGGGGTTCAGCGCTTCCCGCCAGTCCTGCTGTTCGCGAATATGCGTGCACGCACCATCCAGGCCGTAGGTCCAGCCGTGAAAGCCGCAGACGAACGACTTGCGAGCCCGGCCGCAGGCGTTCTTGGCACCGTCGGGGGTATCGATCAGTCGTCGGCCGCGGTGCATGCAGACGTTGTGGTGGGCCCGAAATTCGTTGTCGCCGCTGCGCACCACGATGATCGAGTCGTCGAGGATGTCGTAGGTCAGATAGCTGCCGACTTCCGGCAGTTCTTCCACCCGGCCCACGTGCTGCCACACCTTGCGCCACAGCCTGTCTCGCTCGGCGCGGGCGTAGTCCTCGGACAGATACGCCTCGACGCCGATCGTCACCGGTGCGGAAAGCTGCTCGGGCGCTTCGACTTTGATGTCGGTCATCACGGTCTCCTTATCGCCGCTCGGAAGGACTCGTCCTTGAGAAATAGCGAGGTGTTGTCGGCGTCCAGATGCGACCATTTGAGGTCCAGGCCGCCGTCCACCAGCAAGGTCTGCCCGGTGATGTAGCTGGACAGGTCCGACAGCAGGAACAGAATGGCGCCGGCGATCTCCTCCGGTCGGCCGCGCCGGCCCATCGCGATGGCGCGACGGTCGCGGTCGGCGTCCTCGCCGACGTAGGTCAGCGACGCCGGCGTCGCGGTCACCCCGGGCGCGACGGCATTGACCCGGATGTCGTCGAGCGCCAATTCGACGGCCATCGTGCGCGTCATCGCCGCGACCGCCGCTTTGGCCGTGCCGTAGGCGATGTGGAACGGCGCGGTGTTCATGCCGCTGATCGACGAGATCGACACGATCGACCCGCGGCGGTTGTGCGCCTTCAATTCCGCGGCGACGGCCTGGCTCATGAAGAACGCGGTTTCCAGATTCTGGGTGAACAGATCGCGCCAGTTGCTACGAGTCACCCGGGTCGAAGGCATCCAGGTTTCCGGCGCCGCCCCGCCCGCCACGTTGACCAGGCCGTGCAGGTCACCGTCCACCCGCTGGGCCTGCTCGATTGCGGTGGCGACACCGTCTTCGGTCGCGATGTCAGCGGCGACCGGAACGATCGACAGGCCCTGCTGCACGAGCGGGATGATGTGGTCGTCGAGGTTCTCCTTGGACCGGCTCACGGCGACAACCGTCGCGCCGGCTTCGGCGACCAGCCGCGTGACGGTGGTGCCGATGCCGCCACCCGCGGCGCCGGCCACGATGACCACGCGCCGCTCGAGACTGAGCAGGTTATCCGACGCCAAAATGTATTCGCCTAATTGTCCGGACAAAATAGCTGAATGTGCATAATTGAGAATATGATTCTCTGCAAATGGCTGAGCGTCAAGTGCCGTCGGTTCAGCTTTGCCTGCCTATTGTCTGGACCACGGGCGGTTGCTAACGTGAACCGCCGCGACGCCTAGGCCCGGAGGTCTACACCGATGTTGCTGCAAGAAGGCCGCGCAGGTGCGGCCTTTGACAAAGAGGATTCGACCCTCGCCGAAGGCTGGCGCGTGGAGCGGCTCACCCCGCCGAGCCGGCTGTTCGGCGCCAACGGCCTGCGCACCGGCCCCGACGGCCGGGTGTACATCGCACAGGTCACCGGTAGCCAGATCAGCGCGCTCGACGTCGACAGCGGCCGACTCGAGACCATCAGCCCCAAGGGCGGCGACATCATTGCCCCCGACGACGTGGCCTTCGGCCCGCACGGCGACCTCTACGCGACCGAGGTGATGGACGGCCGGGTCAGCGTCCGTGGCGCCGACGGCCGGACCCGGGTGCTACGCGGCGACGTACCGTCCGCCAACGGCATCACCGTCCATCACGGCCGGTTGTTCATCGGTGAATGCCGGGAGGGCGGAAGGCTTCTGGAGCTCGACCTGAACGGCGGCGAGCCGCGGGTGCTGCTGGACAATGTGCCGTCGCCCAACGCGATGGAGGTCGGCCCGGACGGCTTGCTGTACTTCCCGGTGATGGGTGCCAACGAGATCTGGCGCATCGGCCTGGACGGCGGGACGCCCGAGACGGTCGCCTCCGGTCTCGGCGTGCCCGATTCGGTGAAGTTCGACTCGGCGGGCCGCATCGTCTCGACTCAGGTGCATAGCGGACAGGTGTTGCGTATCGACCCCCGCAGCGGCGAGCAGACCGTGCTGGCCGATCTGACTGCGGGACTGGACAATTGCACGTTCGTCGGCGACCGCCTGTTCGTGTCGAACTTCACCGGCGAGATCACCGAGATCCTCGACGGCGGCGCGACCCGGACCGTGCTGCCGGGTGGACTGAACTGGCCGCTGGACCTGGCCGTCGGCTTCGACGGCAATCTCTACGTCGCCGACGGGACGTACTTCTACGTTCTGCTTCCCGATCGCTCGTTGCAAACGGTGGGCATGCTGTTCAGCCCGGGCTATCCGGGATTCCTCCGTGGCCTGGCCCCGGCAGGCCCGGACGAATTCGTCGTCACCACCTCGGGCGGACAGGTATCCCGGTACCGGCCGGCCAGGTGCGAAAGTGAGGTGTTGGCAGACGGATTCGACCAGCTGTACGGCGTGGCGATCGACGGCGACGGCACCATCGCGGCTGCCGAACTCGGAACGGGACGGGTGTTGTCCATCCGGCACGGGCAGGTCGACGTTGTCGCGACCGGACTGAATGATCCGGTCGGCGTGGCGGTCGCGCCCGACGGTGGCTGGTTGGTCTCGGAGGCCGGGGCCGGGCGGGTGGTCAGGCTCAAGGGATCCGGCGTCCACACCGTGGCCGCCGAATTGGTCCGCCCGCAAGGCATCCTGGTCGACGGGAGGCAGCTCTATGTCGTCGACGCCGACGCCAAGGCGTTGATCGCCGTCGACCTGGAAGACGGCAGCCGGCACACCATCGCCACCGGACTGCCGGTGGGCGCTCCACCCGGTGTCAATCCCAAACCGCTCAAGGGCATGCCGCCGTTCTCTGGGCCGCAGGGACCGTTCGCCGGTATCGCCGCCGGACCGGACGGCACCGTGTACGTGTCGGCCGATGGCGACGGCAGCGTGCTCGCATTTCGACGGGACGGCCACGATGGCTGACACCGAAACCACCGACCACCGTTACCTGCAGGTGGCGCGGACGCTGCGGAAAGAGATCGTCGACGGAGTGTACCCGGTGGGATCTCACCTTCCCACCGAACATCAACTGTGTGAACGCTTTTCGGTCAGCCGATACACCGTCCGGGAGGCGCTGCGGCGGCTGCGCGACGACAACCTCGTCGCATCCCGGCCACGGGCCGGCACGATGGTGGTGCCCCGGCCCTCCTCGGACTCCTACGTCCAAGACGTGGTGTCGATCAACGACTTGCTGGCCTTCGCGACCGGTGCGCGGTTCGCGATCGAATCCACCGGAATGGTCCGCATCACCAACGAACTGGCCACCCGAACCGGCCTGGGCAGCGGTGAAGAGTGGTTGGTGGTCAAGGGCTTTCGCCGGATCGAAGGCGCGGAATTCCCGGTGTGCCGGACCGAGTACTACATCAACCGGGCATTCGCGGCGGTCGGCCGACTACTGCCCCGGCACACCGGTCCGATCTTCCCGCTGATCGAAGACCTCTTCGGGTTGAGCATCGTCGGGGTGCGCCAGGAGATCGCAGCGGTGCTGGTGTCGACCGAACTGGCCGACCAGCTCAGCGTCGACGCCGGGACCCCGGCGCTCGAGGTGCACCGGACCTACAGCACCTCGGACTGCGAAGTGGCCCAGGTGACGATCAACACGCATCCCGCGGCACGTTTCCGTCACTCGATGACGATGCGACGGGTCCGCGGCTGACCTGCGATGAAACAAGCATGTCCAACACCAGACTGATCGGTGGGCGAAGAGTCCGCTGGGACGACGAGCGGGCCGCCGAAGCCTATGCGCGTGGCTGGTGGGTGCACGGCACCCTGGCGGAGTCGCTCGCCGAGGCCGCGCGGCACAGCCCGCAACGAACGGTCGTGATCGACGGCGACCATCACGTCGACTGCGAAAATCTGTACGCCCAGGCGACGGCGCTGGCCCAGGCGATGCTGAGCCGAATGCCCACCGGCAGCGTGGTGTCGTTCATGCTGCCCAATTGGCACGAGGCGGTCGTCGTCTACCTGGCGGCGACGATGGCCGGCATGGTGGTCAACCCCATCCTGCCGTCGCTGCGGGATCGTGAACTGCGCTTCATCCTCGATGACGCGAACACCCGAATGGTATTCGTGCCATCGGTTTTCGGGCGGCATGACTATGCGGCGATGCTGACCCGGGTCGTCGCCGAACTGGACTCTCCGCCCGAGGTCGTCGTGGTGCGCGGCGATGTGGCCGACGGCCATACCAGCTTCGGGTCCTTGATGCACGGCCCACCGGCCGAGCTGCCGACGCTCGATCCGGACGCGATTCGGATGATCCTGTACACCTCCGGGACCACGGGTCGGCCGAAAGGTGTTCTGCACAGCCATAATTCGTTACACGCGCTGATCTGCCAGCTTCGCGACCACTGGCAGGTGCAGCTCGGTGACCGGTTCCTGGTGCCATCGCCCATCGCGCATATCGGCGGCTCCATTTACGCATTCGAGTGCCCGCTGTTGCTCGGCACCTCCGCGGTGCTGATGGATCGCTGGAACGCCGACGACGCCGTCGAGCTCATCACCACCCACCGCTGCACTCATATCGCCGGCGCGACACCGTTCCTCGAGCAGCTACTCGCGGCCGCCGAACGCGCAGGCACCCGTCTGCCCGAACTCAAACTCTTCGTCTGTGGTGGGGCATCGGTGTCCCCGTCGCTGATCCGCCGGGCCGCAGGCTATTTCGAGCATGCCGCGGTGACCCGCGTTTACGGGTCGACCGAGGTCCCGGTGACGACGGTCGGCGCTCCGCTGGACGCTGACCACGCCGCCGACACCGACGGGCGGCCCGGGTTCGCGCAGGTCAGGTTGTGCGGGCCCGCCGGTGAGATCCACGCCCGCGGACCGCAGATGCTGGTCGGCTACCTGCATCCCGACGACGAAGACGAATCGTTCGACGCCGACGGATATTTCCGCACCGGCGACCTGGCCCGCTGGGTCGACGACGATTATCTCGTCGTCACCGGAAGGGCCAAAGACGTGATCATCCGCAACGGCGAGAACATCGCACCCAAGGAGATCGAAGACATCCTCATCGGCCACCCCGGTATCGCGGAGATCGCGATCGTCGGTCTGCCCGATGCCCGCACCGGGGAGCGGGCCTGCGCTGTGGTGGTACCCACCGACCAGTCGCATCCCGACGTCGAGAGCCTGCGCGGCTTCCTGCAAGACCGGGGCGTCGCCACCTTCAAAGCGCCTGAACAGGTTGTGGTTTGGCAGGCGCTGCCCAGAAACGACGCCGGCAAGGTGCTCAAGCACCAGATCCAGTCGGCCCTGACCAAAACGGACGGATGACATGCAGGTAGCGATCGTGACTGGCGCGAGCGGCGGTATCGGGTTCGGGTGCGCGACCAAGCTGGCCGAAGCAGGCATTGCGGTGCTGGCTACTGGCCGCAACGAGCAGCGACTGGCCGAGTTGGCTTCAGCCATCGGTGATCCCGACCGTGTCGAGACCATTGCGGTCGACGTGACGGCAGACGACGGGCCCGCCCGGATCGTGTCGGCGGCCGTCGAACGTTGGGGCCGGGTCGACTTCCTGATCAACAACGCCGGAGTGGGTAATCCGACCCCGCTGCACGGCACCGATGACGAGACCTTGGACTACTTCCTGAACGTGATGCTGCGCGCACCGTTTCGACTAGCGCGAGATGTATTGCCGCACATGAAGGCCGGCTCGGCGATCATCAACATCACGTCGACCTTCGCCGTCGTCGGCGGCCTGCGCGGCGGTCCGTATTCGGCGGCCAAAGGCGGACTCACGGCGCTCACCACGCACATCGCCTGCCAGTACGGCGCGCACGGGATCCGCTGCAACGCGGTCGCTCCCGGCGTGATCCAGACAGCGATGACCGAAGAGCGCCTGCAGGATCCGCGGTTTCGCCGGATGCAGATCGAGATGACTCCCCATCAGCGTCTGGGCACGGTCGACGACGTGGCCAGCACGGTCGCGTTCTTGTGTTCGCCGGGCGGCAGTTTCATCAACGGCCAGACCATCGTGGTCGACGGCGGCTGGAGCTCGACCAAGTATTTGTCGAACTTCGCCCTGAACTCGGAGTGGACGGCCAAGTGAATCTGTTCGCGCTGCTCGATCAGGCCGCGCGGCAGTTTCCCGACCGCGGCGCGGTGTATCACGGCCGGCATCGCTGCAGCACCTGGTCGGAACTGCGGGACCGCGCGCTGCGACTGGCGGGCGCCCTGCGCGGGCGGTACCCGGCCGGCGCACGCATCGCGATCGCCAGCGAGAACCGCCCAGAGATCGTCGAGCTGCTCTACGGGATCTGGGCCGCCGAATGCGTCGCGGTACCGATCAACTACAAGCTGCATCCGCGTGAGATGGCCCAGATCCTCGACGATGCGTCGGTGTCGCACGTCTTCGCGTCGCAGGCGATTGCCGACCAGCTGGACAGCGGCTATCCGGTGGAAAACGTTGAGGGAGAAGACTACTCACACTGGCTCACCGGCGCCCCGGTTGCAGCGCCGACCACCGACCCGTCGACGCTGGCCTGGCTGTTCTACACCAGCGGCACAACCGGCAGGTCGAAGGGCGCCATGCTCACGCACCGCAACCTGATGGCGATGACAGTGGCTCATCTCGCAGACATGGACAGCCCCGATGAGCGGTGCAGCCTGATTCACGCGGCGCCGATGTCGCACGGCTCGGGGCTTTACATCCCGGCCTACGTCGTGCGTGGCGCCCGCCAGGTGATCCCCGAGGGCGGCGGATTCGACCCGGCCGAATTCCTCGATCTTTGCGAGCATCATCCAGGCTCCAGCGCTTTCCTCGCGCCGACGATGGTGCAACGCGTCATCGCGACAGGCCGCCCGCGGCCGAGCGCACTGCAGACCATCGTCTACGGCGGCGGGCCGATGTATGTGGACAGCATCAAAAAGGCGCTCGCCGCGTTCGGTCCGGTGTTCACCCAGATCTACGGCCAGGGCGAGTCTCCGATGACGATCACCGGATTGCGCCGCGCGGATTACGACGACGCCGACGACGCGATCCTTGGGTCGGTCGGGCGGGCGCGGACGGGTATGGAAGTCGCCGTGCTGCGCGGCGACGACACACCGGCTGCGGTGGGCGAGATCGGCGAGATCGTTTGTCGCGGTGATGTTGTGATGTCTGGTTATTGGCGCAATCCGGTGGCCACTGGCGAGACGTTACGCGGCGGCTGGCTGCGAACCGGCGACATGGGCTCGTTCGACGCGCGCGGGTACCTGACGCTGCACGACCGTTCGAAGGATGTCGTGATCAGCGGCGGGTCCAACATCTATCCACGCGAGGTGGAGGAGGCCCTGCTCGAGCATCCCGCGGTGTCGGAAGCGTGCGTGGTCGGGGCACCCGACGCCGAGTGGGGCGAGATCGTCGTCGCCTTCATCGTCATCGGCGGAGCCGATGAGATCAGCACAGCCGATCTCGACGCTCATCTGCTGCAGCGGATTGCCCGCTTCAAACGCCCTAAGCGGTATCTGGCCGTGGACGACCTGCCGAAGAACAGCTACGGCAAGGTCCTGAAAAAGGATCTGCGTCAACGACTCTCGAAGTGACTGCGGATGCCGGCCAGCATCGCTGCGTGCGCCTTGACCGCTTCGCCCTCAGTCATCGGGGCGAGCAGTCGGGGGGCAGCGATCCGGATTCGTTCGGTGAGGCGAGTGCCTGAGTCGATCGGCTCGAACGACACGACACCGTTCAGCCGCACCCGCGGGAACTGCCGAGCCTCGGTGATCACGTCACCGTGCACCGGCACGTCGAGACTCGCCCGATAGCTGATCCCGATCGACAACGGCCCCAGCGGAATACGGTCACGCACGCGATAGGTCTGGTGATAACCGTCGGCGGTTTCCTCGCGCGCGATCGTCTGCACCGAAACCACCAGCGGGTGAACGACTTTGATGTTCTCCAGGTCGACATAGAAATCCCGGACCTGATCGGGCGGCGCCGGGATCTCCTCACTCAGCGTGTGTTCGGCGTGGGCGATCCAGAGGCTCACGAGCGGCCGCGGGCGAGCGATTCGAGGAACGCGTTGATGCGGCCGCGGGTGTCCTCCGATATCCAGCTGGCCCGCACGTCGGCGTCGGTCGCGGCGCCGGCATCGATCGCGGCGCGTACCGGCCGGTGCAGTTGCTTCTTGGTGGCCGCAAAGGCGGCCGGCGAGTATCGACCCAGCTCTGCGGCGATGGTCACCGCCCGGGCGACCACCTCGTCGCCGGGAACGACCGCGTCGAGCCACCCGCGGGCCAGCGCGGTATCCGCGTCGATCGTCTTGGCCTGCAGCGCCGCGCGACTCGCAGTGACCCCCATCGCGTCGCGGCAGATCTCCAGAGCGGCCACCGGAAACGGGACGCCGACGGCGAGCTCGGTGAGCCCGATCGTCCCGCCGGACATCAGTCGCACGTCGGCGCACATGGCCAGAACGCACCCGCCTGCGATCGCGTGCCCGTTGATCGCCGCGACCACCGGCGCCGGGTGGTCGTAGATCGCGAGAAAGGCCTCCGACAACGCGGTGACGAAGCGACCGGCGTAGTCGGTGCCGCCGTCGGCGAGGGCGCGCAGGTCGACACCGGCCGAGAAGCTACGGCCCGCACCGGTCAGGACGACCGGTCCCTCGACGCTGCGCATCGACGCGATGATGACTTCAAGCAGGTCCAGGTCGAGCGCGTTGACCGGTGCGTTGTCGAATCGGACGATCGTGACGCCGTCGGCTGTTTCGAGATCTGTCACGTCTCCTCCGATCCCCCACCCCGTTGCGGGTCTACGCTGGCGAAGAATAGCATTCTCGTTATCTGCAAATGCATGTCTCAGGGCTCGCGACGAAGGGGGCTCGGCCGCCGGTGACCGATACGCTGACCGTACAACGGCCGCAGGCCGGTGTGGCCGTGCTGAAGCTGAACCGGCCGAAGCAGCTCAACGCGATCAACGACGCGATGGTCGGCGAGCTCAGCTCGACACTTGCTGCCCTGGGAGCGGACGGCTCGGTCAACGCCGTCGTGCTGACCGGCGCGGGACGCGGATTCTGCTCGGGCATCGACATGCGCGACTTCGGCCCTCGCGTACCGGAGGCGACGGCGCCGGCGATCGAGCGCCTCCGGTTCCAGGAGACGATGGCCGCGCTGCCGCAGGCGATCCGCGTCATTCCGCAACCGGTGATCGCGGCGGTGAACGGACCCTGTGTCGGCGCGGGCCTGGCGCTGTGCCTGGCTGCCGACGTCAGAATCTGCTCGACCGCAGCGACATTCGGTAATGCAGCGATCCTGCTCGGCCTGTCCGGTGCGGAGATGGGGATGAGTTACTTCCTGCCGCGCATCGTCGGGACCAGCGTGGCCGCGGACTGGATGCTGACCGGCCGAACCGTCTCGGCCGAGGAAGCCGACCGCCGCGGACTGGTGAGCGAGCTGGTCGCTCCCGACGACCTTCTCGGCCGCGCCATCGAAATGGCCGCCCGGATAGCCGAACTCACGCCGCTCGGGGTGCAACTGACCAAACGCGCGCTGCAGATCAACGTCGACTCGGCCGGACTGGACGCAGCCCTGGAGCTGGAGAACCGCAACCAGGTGCTCAGCCATGCGACTGACGAAGCGGCAGCTCGTCGGCAATCGTGGTCGTCGTAACGACCAGTATCGAAAGGACGACCGTTGGCTTGGGACTTCTCGACCGACCCGCAATGGGCCGAACAACTCGCGTGGGTCGACGAGTTCGTCCGCTCGGAATGTGAACCGATCGACCTGATCGTCAAGGAATCTCACGACCTCAACGACCCGGTCCGCCAAGCGCTCATTCCTCCGCTGCAGGCCATCGTCAAGGAGCGCGGGTTGTGGGCGACGCACCTGGGCCCGCACCTGGGCGGGCCAGGCTACGGCCAGGTCAAATTGGCGTTGCTCAACGAGATTCTCGGCCGGTCGGAATGCGCGCCGATCGTATTCGGTTCCCAGGCACCGGATTCCGGCAACAGCGAGATCCTCGCCCACTACGGCACCCCGGAACTGAAGGCGCGCTATCTGGAGCCGCTGCTGGACAACCGGATCATCTCCTGCTTCTCGATGACCGAGCCGCAAGGCGGCGCCGATCCGAAGGTGTTCACCACGACCGCCACACCGGATGGCGACCACTGGGTGATCAACGGCGAAAAGTGGTATTCGTCGTTCGCATCGATGGCGTCGTTCATCATCGTGATGGCCATGACCGACCCCGAAGCGCCGCCTTATCAACGGTATTCGATGTTCGTCGTGCCTGGCGACACACCCGGTATCAACGTGCTGCGCGACGTCGGGCTCGGCTACCAGCCGCTCGGCGGTGGCCGGGAGGGCTACGTCCGCTACGAGAACGTGCGCGTGCCTGATGACCATATGCTCGGCCCGCGCGGCGGCGCGTTCGTGGTGGCGCAGACACGTCTCGGCGGCGGCCGTATCCACCACGCCATGCGGACGGTGGGCCTGGTGCGGCGCATCTTCGACATGCTCACCGAACGCGCGGTGTCGCGCTACACGCAGGGCGAGCTGCTCGCGAACAAGCAGATGGTGCAGGAGATGATCGCCGACTCGTGGATGGAGATCGAGGCGTTCCGGCTGCTGACCCTCCAAACCGCTTGGAAGATTGACAAATACAATGACTACAAGGCCGTCCGCGCCGACATCTCGGCAGTCAAGGCGATGATGCAGAAGGTGCTGCACGACGTGTCGTCGCGGGCGCTGCAACTGCATGGCTCGCTGGGGACGTCGCACGAGATGCCGTTCGTGCAGTATCTGACCGAGTCGTTCGTGCTGGGTCTGGCCGACGGGCCGACCGAGGTACACAAGGTCACCTTGGCGCGACAACTGCTGAAAGACTGCAAGCCCTCGCCTGGCCTGTTCCCGTCCGAGCACCTGCTGCGTCTTCGTCAAGCGGCCGAAGCCAAGTTCGCCGACCAGCTCGCGGGAATTCCGCGCAGCTAGCCGGGTACGTGCGCGGAGTTGCCGTTGCTACGACTGAACCGGGCAGCACGCTTACGGATACGGTGCCGCCGATCCCGAGTGCGACGCAACGCCGCGACCGGCCGCACCGACTCGGCATAGAACAGCTTCTTCGCCAGCTCGACCAGAATCAGATACACAAGGACAAACCCGGCCAGTGTCACGAAGAACGGCCACGGCAACGGGGTGAAACCCAATGTCCGAGCCACCGGTGAGATCGTCAGCACTACGCCGCAGGCGACCACGGTAAGGCTGGTCAACGTCAACCACGCGCTCGGTCGGCTGCGAAAGAACGGCACCTTACGGGTGCGGATGGCGAAAATGATCAACGTCTGCGTGGCAAGCGATTCCACGAACCAGCCGGTGCGGAATTCGGTGGGGCCGGCGTGCAGCACGCCGAGCATCAAACCGAAGGTCAGAAAATCGAACAGCGAACTGATCGGCCCGAACGTCAGCATGAACCGACGGATGAACGCGACGTCCCAATGCGACGGCGCCTGCAGCTGGTCGACGTCGACGTTGTCGGTGGGAATGGCCAGCTGTGAACTGTCGTAAAGCAGGTTGTTCAGCAGGATCTGGCTCGGCAGCATCGGCAGGAAAGGTAACAACGCCGAGGCGGCGGCTGCGCTGAACATGTTCCCGAAATTGCTGGAAGTGCCCATCAACACGTACTTGACGGTGTTGGCGAAGATGCGCCGGCCCGCGGCGACACCCGTGGCAAGCACACCCAGATCCTTTTCCAGGAGCACCACATCAGCCGCGTCTTTCGCGACGTCGGTCGCACTGTCTACCGAAATCCCCACATCGGCGGCATGCAATGCCAGCGCGTCGTTGACGCCGTCACCGAGGAATCCAACGGATCGCCCACCGCGGCGGGCTGATTCGACGAGGTGCGCTTTCTGCTCCGGCGAGATACGCGCGAAAATGGTGTGAATTTTCACGGCCTCGACGAACTCGTCGTCGCCGAGATTGTCCAACTCGGTACCGGTGATCGTGCCCTTCGATCGCAAACCCAGGTCAGTACAGACCTTTTCAGCGACCCGCGGGTTGTCCCCGGTCGCGATCTTCACCTCGATGCCCAGCGCGGCCAGATCATCAAGTGACTGGCGTGCAGCGATTTTGGGCTCGTCGGCGAAAACCAGGAAGCCGGCCAGGTCCAGGTTGGATTCGGCATCGGGCGTGATACTGGTCAACTCGGGCGCGGACCTCACTGCTACAGCCACCACCCGCCGCCCCGCGTCAAACAGGGCGTCGAGAGTTCCTGCTGCGTCGTCGCTCGACAGTCGGCATCGGGCCAGCACCTGTTCCGGAGCGCCTTTGACCACCAATACCCGATTCCCGTTGTCGTCGATCAGCGCCGACGTTGCCCGGCGATCGGGATCGAACGGCAAGAGGGCGCGGCGCACCGCCCCGCCTACCAGCGTGCGCGCTTGGGGCGCCGCCCACAGCGCGGTATCGAGCGGGTTGGCGCTGGCACCGCCGGATCGGAGATCGACGTCGGTGGCGAGCAACCCCAGTCGTTGGACGGATGAGTCGTGCGCGCCGGTGGGATCGACCGTGTCGATCAAACTGATTCGGCCCTGGGTGAGCGTGCCGGTCTTGTCCGTGATGAGGATGTCGATATCGCCGAGGTCCTCGATACACACCAACCGTTTGACCAATACCTTCAGCTTGGCAAGTTCGCGCGATCCGGTCGCGAGGCTGGCACTGACCACCGCGGGCAGCAGTTGCGGTGTGATGCCGACCGCAATAGCCAGCGAGAACAGCACCGAATCAATCACGGGCTTTCGCAACAACAAGTTGCTGGCCAAGATGATGACCACCAACGCGGCGGCCACCTGGAGAAGCAGGTAGGAAAATCGGCGCAAGCCCTGCTGAAATTCGGTCTCGGGCTGAGCCTGTCCGAGACCTGCTGCGATGCGACCGAATTCAGCTTGTCTGCCGGTGGCGTACACCACTCCGAGACCCTCGCCGGCGCTGATGATCGTGCCCATGAACGCCACGCTGCTCGACTCGGCCAAGACCGTTCCCGCCGGCACCGGCTCGGGTGATTTCTCCGCGCCCATCGACTCGCCGGTCAGAATGCTTTCGTCGCATTCCAGGCCACTGACCTCGACGAGTCGCACGTCGGCAGGCACCGCCTCGCCCAGCGACAGCCGGATGACGTCTCCAGGTACCAGATCGACGACGTCGAGCTTGACGAACCCTCCGTCACGGCGCACGACGGCACTGTGACGCATGGCCGAATGCAGCGCGGCAGCGGCTTTCTCGGCCCGGTACTCGTTGACAAAGCCCAGCGCGACGCTCGCCGCGAGTATCACACCGATGATGAGCGCCTGCATGCCGTCGCCGAGGAAGAACGACACGATCGCCGTACCGGCAAGCAGGATGAGCACCGCGTTGCGCAATTGACGCCCCAGCACGGCAATCGCACTGACGTGGTGGGTGCTGACCGCATTGTGGCCGTATCGCGAGATACGTTCAGCCGCATCGGAACTGGAGAGCCCGTCGGTCGAGGTGGCCAGCCAGCCCATCACCTCTTCGACAGCAGCCGCCGCAACTCTGGGCGCGGTCAACACTGGGGCGTCAGATGTGACGCCGGTCCCCGTGATCATCAGAATTCCGGGATCCACAGATGGCGAGCGGGCGTGCTAGCGAGGATCACTCAGCCATCGTGGTACAGAATGACGCGCGCGCCGTAGGGGAAAAAGGCCCCATCGCCTGCATCGACGATCGAGTGGTGACACCTGGCCCTAGCCCACGCCGAGAAAGCCCGCGAAGCTAGCGATCGACCCACTGCCGGAACGAATGGTACGGCCAGTGGCCAACGTGCGGAGTGCAGATTGCTAGCCCGGATATCGCGGCTCGTCGACCTTGCCTTGGTCACGTCCACGGTAGGCGCTTTGGCGGCCGGCGGGATCGCCTGGCTGGCAGGGTCGCCGGCCGTTGCCGATCGATGCTGGATCGCGGGCACGGCGATCGCGGTGCCCGCTGCCCTGACGTGGGCGGCGCTGGCGATGCGCGCCGGTCGGGTCGGAGTTGACCTCATTGCGGTGTTGTCGTTGATCGGGACGCTGCTCGTGCACGAATATCTTGCCGGTGCGTTGATCGGCGTGATGCTCGCCGGTGGCCGGGCGCTCGAGGCGGCGGCCGAGCACCGTGCATCTCGTGATCTGCGTGCGCTGCTCGAGCACGCGCCTCGGGTCGCGCGCCGTCGCACCGGGTCGGAGCTGTGTCTGATCCCGCTGGACGAAGTCTGCGTCGACGACCTCTTGGTCGTCGGCCCCGGCGAGGTGGTTCCGGTGGACGGACACATTGTCGGCACGGCCGCGGTGCTGGACGAATCCGTTCTGACCGGGGAGCCGCTGCAAGTCGACCGCGCCGCCGGCGAGCCGGTACGCAGCGGAGTCGTCAACGCGGGTAACGCATTCGAGCTGCGAGCTACCGCAGTCGCTGCCGCCAGCACCTACGCCCAGATCGTGCGACTGGCCGCGCAGGCCGGAGCAGAGAACGCCCCGGTGGTGCGACTGGCTGATCGGTACGCGGCCTGGTTCTTGCCCGTGACGCTGTTGGTGGCCGGTGCCGCGTGGCTGGCGAGCGGGTCACCGGTGCGCGCGGTCGCGGTGCTCGTGGTGGCGACTCCGTGCCCGCTGCTGCTCGCCGCCCCGGTGGCGATAGTCTCTGGGTTGTCGCGCGCGTCCCGCCACAATGTGCTGATCCGCGGCGGTGGCGCATTGGAAACCCTCGGCCGCGCAACGACCCTGGTGATGGACAAGACAGGGACACTGACGGTGGGGTGCCCGGTGGTGATCGACGTGACGTCCGCACCTGACCGCGATGCCGCGGAGGTTCTGCGCCTGGCTGCCTCGGCGGACCAAAGCTCGTCACACGTGCTGGCCCAAGCGATCGTCACCGAGGCACGCACGCGCGGACTGCAACTGTCGCTGCCTGCAGATGTCACCGAGGAGACCGGGCGCGGCGTCACGGCCACCGTCGACGATCACAGCATCCGGGTCGGCAAGTTCGCGGACGCCGCTGCCGACCTCGGTTGGGCTCGCGCCGCCGTCAACCGCGCACGGTTGGACAACGCCGCAATCGCATGGGTAGTCGTCGACGGGCATCCGGCCGGTACCGTGCTGCTGTGCGACCCACTGCGGCGCGACGCGTCGCGCACCTTGCGCCGGCTACGGGCCGCCGGCTTGGACCGGTTGGTCATGCTCACCGGCGATCGCAGCGAGCCCGCGAAAGAGGTTGCGACGGTGTTGGGGATCGACGAGGTGTACGCCGAACAGGACCCGGCCGACAAGGTCGCAGCGGTGCGGTCCGAGAAGGAGCGCGGGATCACAGTGATGGTCGGCGATGGTGTGAACGACGCGCCGGCGTTGGCCGCGGCCCATGTCGGCGTGGCCATGGGCGCGCGCGGTGCCACTGCTTCGTCCGAAGCCGCCGACATCGTCTTGACCACCGGTCAACTGGAGCGACTGGCCGACGCGATGAACATCGCACGCTGGTCGCGGCATATCGCCGTGCAAAGTGCGACTGTCGGAATGGGTCTGTCGCTGGTGGCGATGACCGTGGCCTCGATCGGATGGCTGCCACCCGCGCCGGGAGCTCTGCTGCAGGAGGGCATCGATGTTGCGGTGATCCTCAACGCCTTGCGTGCTCTTCGCGGTAATCCGGGCGATACGGTCGATCTTCCCGCGCATACCGAACAGATGTTGCGGCGCTTCGATGCCGAGCACGATGAAATGCGCGACGCCGTCGGTACATTGCGCGCCGCGGCAGACCGGTTGGCCACCGCGTCCGATCTGGTTGCCCTGCAAGCGGTTGAACGCGTACACGCATTGCTCACGCATCGGATTCTTCCGCATGAACAGGCTGAGGAGACGCAGCTGTACCCGGCGTTGGCGTTCCCGCTCGGCAGCCGGGAAGCCACCGCGACCATGAGCAGAACCCACGCGGAGATCCACCGTCTCAGCAGCCGGATCGGCGCGCACGTGTCGCTTGCCAAAGAGCGCGGGGCGATCGACGCAGACCAGGTGGGCGACCTGCTCGCGTGCCTGTACGGCCTGTATGCCTTGCTGCGCTTGCACTTTGTACAGGAAGAGGAGAACTACTTCACCCTGGCCGAAGCCGAAACGCACAGCGCAGCAAAGACTTAGTCGAAGTTCAGCGCAGCCATCCGATTTCGCGCAGAAACGGTTGGGTGTGGGCGATCCGCCCAGTCATCGATTTCGGGTCGGCGGTGACCAAGGTCAGCGCGGTCTGCGTGATGAGCTCGATGTCTTCGGTGTCGGTCTTGGCCAGGTCGAGGGCACCGGCACCCTCGGTGGCCACCGGGTTGGACGGGGCTGCGGCGTTGACCGCGATGCCGTCGTCATAGAGTTCTGCCGCAAAGCTTTTCGTGAGCCTGTTCAGCGCTGCCTTGACGGTGCCGTAGACACCGAAACCGGCGGTCCGGTCGAACTCGGAGAACGGCGGTCCGTCGGGCAGATCGCCGCCGACCGAGGTCACGTTGAGGACCCAGCCGCGGCCGCGTTCGCGCATCGCCGGAATCGCCAACTGCGTCAGATGCATCGGCGCCAGCACGTGCATCTCGATCATCAGCCGTGCCCGCCGGTCCGGGAACTCATCGAGCGGACGCAGGAACGTCACCGCGGCGTTGTTCACCAGAATGTCTGGCGCACCCGCGCGTTCGATCAACTCCGCGAAGAGTTGCTCCCGGTCTTCGGGCTTCGATAGATCAGCCTGAATGGCGATCGCAGCGCCGCCGGCCGCGGTGATCTCGTCGAGTGTCTGCTGGAGCGATCCGTGGTACTTGGGATCGGGTTCCATGGTGCGGGCAGTCAGGCCGACCGTCGCGCCCTCGCCAGCCAGTCGCCGGGCGATCGCCTTGCCCAATCCGCGGCTTGCGCCGGTCACCAACGCAACCTTGCCGTCACACGCTCCTGGCAACTTCGCTCGCCTCCTCGACGTTGAGAACGCCTTCTCCATTGAAGAGAATCGGGTTATCCGCCGCCCGGGAGTATAAGCCTGTGACGTGAGGCTGAGACATCCCTGAGGTCGTGTGCAGATCGACCGGACGGGCCGGGGCTTGGCGCAGGCCGAGACGGTCCGTCTCAATCCATTCGTGAGATGCGAACACGGCGCCAATTTCCATTGATAACCGATTTAAAGTTTGCTGCAAGGTTCCTGGCAGTCCCCTGAAAGCCTGAGAATTTCAAAAGATTTTCCTTTCAAAAAGGACTTACCCGTGAGTAATGTGCGTCACGTTACTCGGGGGTAATGAACACACGTAGAAGGAGCAGTACAGATGCATCGTCGCTTGTACCTAGCCGGAGTGGCAGCCACTGGAGGGCTGTTGAGCTCGGCATTCTTGCAGGTGGCCGTCGCCGCCGCTGACGTCGGCGCCGACGGCGCGGACGCTTTCACGATCGGCAGCTACACGTTCGACCCCTTCACCTCACCTGGCGTCGAGGGCTGGGACCCGGTCAGCCCGCTCAGCGCCGCCCCGCCGTTGCTGACGCTCGGCGGCGGGACCGTCCTCGGCATCTTGCCCCTCGCACAGCAAAACCTCGAAGTGTTCGATCCAACCAGCAGAGCGGATCTCGGAAGCATTCAGGGCAACGAGACCGTGACGAGTCTGTTCGGTCTGACCAACGCCGAGTTCACGGTGGCCAGTGGCACCCCGGCTGACGGCGCAACCGCGGCGCTACCTACCGACGGCTCGGTGTACGACGTATTCAACCTGGGCCACGGATACGAGAACGTGTACACCGCGATCCCAGGAGTCGACGGTGCCAAAGACACCGTCACGGACACCTTTGTGACGCCGTTGGGCAGCTACAACCTGGACTCGCTGTTCGGCAACATCGACGCGGCAGCACTGATGCAGCCCGGGGATGCCTTCACTGGCCTCGAGGTTGGCAACATCAGCGGCGCTGCGGACGCATTCAGCATCGGCGGCTTCACGCTCGACCCGCAGTTGGCGGCGGGTGGCGAAGGCTTCGACGGAGTTACGCCGCTTGCCACCTCTCCGCCGCTGCTGGAGATCGGCGGCTCGTCAATCGGCAATCCCGACAACCCCGGCAATGACTTCGCCACCCAGAGTTTCGACGTCTTGAGCGGTGGTTCGAGCAGCACGGAGCTCGGAACGATCACGACCGGTGAAGACGTCACGAACCTGTTGGGCTTCACCAACACTCAGCTCGTCGTCACGGGTGCGACAGCAGCCGAGGGTGGCAGTGCATCGGATCTGCCGACGGTGGGATCGGTCTACGACGCGTTCAACCTCGGGCACGGCTTCGAGAATGTCTACACCGCGATCCCGGGTGTCGACGGCGCGAAGGACACCGTCACCGACACGCTGGTGACGCCGTTCGGCAACGTCAACCTCGACTCGCTGTTCGGCAACATCGACGCCGCCGCACCGCTGAACCCGGGCGACGCCTTCACGGGTCTGGCCGACACCAGCGTCGGCGCCGATGCGTTCAGCATCGGCAGCACCACCTTCGACCCGATCACCACAGCCGGGACCGAGGGCTACGACACCGTCTTCCCGATCATCGGAGCACCGCCGATATTGGAGATCGGTGGTGGCACACCCAATTTGGACGGCTTTACGCTCCCGCTTGCGCCGCAGGACTTCAACGTCTACGACAGCACCGGGACCGAGGTCGGCAGCATCGTCGGCAACGAGGATGTGACCGAACTGTTGGGTCTCACCAACACGGAGTTCACTGTCGCAAGTGTGACCGGCACATCGGCGGATCTGCCCACAGTGGGTTCGGTGTACGACGTCCTCAACCTCGGTGGGCTCGAGAACGTCTACACCGCGATCCCGGGCGTGGCCGGAGCCGCGGACACCGTCACCGACACATTGGTGACGCCGTGGGGCAATCTCGACCTGAGTTCGCTGTTCGGTGGGATCGACGCCGTCTCGGCACTGAACCCGGGCGATGCTTTCACCGGCGGTCTCGAGGCGTTGACCTCCGCGGCCTCTGCTGTCGACCCGCTGTCGTTCCTCGGTCTGTAATCCCGGCGGACCGAAACCCGAACGGCCCAGGCCCTTTCCGGCCTGGGTCGTTCGGCGTCAGGCCGGCGCCTCCGCTGGAAATGATCGTCGCCGTTCATCTGTTGCAGGCTCTGACCCGCAAACAGATCGAGGCGATCGGGCGGCGCGTAGCGCGCGCCGCCGCCATCACCGGCTGATCCGCAGGTCACGTGAACAGTTTGTTACATGGGCTAAATACTTGTTATGCTAACTAAGTAACGTCCCGACTTACCGAAGGAGCACGCACATGCCGCGCACCGATAACGACACCTGGGACCTCGCGACCAGTGTTGGAGCAACCGCCACGATGGTCGCCGCGGCCCGGGCAGTCGCCACCAAGGCCGACAACCCGCTGATCAACGACCAGTTCGCCGAACCGCTCGTGCGGGCCGTCGGCGTCGACTTCCTCACTCGCTGGGCCTCTGGCAACCTCGATATCGCCGATGTCGACGACGACGGGTCGCACTGGAAACTGCAGCAGATGCCGGACGCGATGGCCGCCCGCACCCGTTTCTTCGACGCGTTCTTCGCCGACGCGACAAAGGCCGGCATCCGCCAGGCCGTCATTCTGGCCGCCGGTCTCGACGCCCGGGCCTACCGGCTGGACTGGCCGACCGGCATGACCGTCTTCGAGGTCGACCAGCCCGAGGTGATCGCGTTCAAGACCGAGACCCTCGCCGACTTGGGCGCGGCCCCGACCACCGAACGCCGCACGGTCGCCATCGACCTGCGTTACGACTGGCCGGCCGCGTTGACCGAAGCCGGCTTCGACCGCAGCCAGCCCACCGCATGGATCGCCGAGGGACTACTCGGCTACCTCCCGCCCGAAGCGCAGGACCGCCTGCTGGACAACGTCGCTGCCCTCAGCGCCCACGGCAGCCGGCTGGCCACCGAGGCCATCCCGGACATGGCTGACGTCGATCATGACCAGGCGCGGGAAATGATGCGCAAGGCCACCGAGAAGTGGCGAGCCCACGGCTTCGACCTGGACTTCCACGAACTCGGTTACCAGGGCGACCGCAACGACGTCGCCGCCTACCTGGACACGCTGGGCTGGACGTCGGTCGGCAAGCCGATGAGCCGCCTGCTGGCCGACTACGGACTCCCGCCGGTCCCGCAGGGCAACGACTCGGTGTCGATGGCCGACACGATCTACTACACCTCGACAAAATGACGCAGGCGCCGCAGCGTCGCGGCTTCAACGACTTCGTCACGCGGTTCTGGGGTGTAGCCGCACCGGCCTACAACCTGCCGGTTCTCCAACAGTGGGTGTACCGCCCGGCGCACGACGAGGTGGTCGCGCAATTGCGCGACCACCAGTCTGCGCGGGTAGTCGACATCGCCTGTGGCACAGGGATTTTGGCTGATCGAATCGAACGCGAGCTACACCCCGCGCAGGTGTACGGAGTGGACATGTCCGAGGGCATGCTCAACCAGGCCCGCTCCCGGTCGACGGCGGTGCAGTGGCTTCGCGGCCCCGCCGAGCAGCTGCCCTTCAACGACGGGGCGCTGGACGCCGTCGTGACGACGTCGGCGTTTCACTTCTTCGACCAGCCCGCGGCGCTGCGCGAATTTCACCGCGTGCTGGCACCGGGCGGTCTGGCCGCGGTGTCGACGCTCAGTGCGCGGCATTCGTTGCTGCAGGGCCCGTCGAGCACCAAGTGGAAGCCGTCGCACAATCCATCGCCGGCCGAGATGCGACGGCTGTTCGAGGACGCCGGGTTCACCCTCGCGCAGCAGCACCGGGTCCGGCGGCCGCTGTGGACGCGGGCGATCTCGGACCTGATCACGGTCGGCATCAAGGGCTGACGAACTCGTCCCAGTGGTCGACGTTGACGACCTCGCTCAGCGGTCGGCGACGCACTGGCCCGTGCCGCCCTTTGGGCCAGCCGACCACGACATGCCCGGCCAGCATCCAGTCGTCGGGAACACCGACCGCATCGCGGAGTAACTGCTCACCGCCATAGGCGCGCCAACTGGTCAGGCATGCGCCCAGCCCCTGCGCGCGGGCGGCCAGCAGGAAATTCTGCATCGCCGGAAAGATCGACCCACCGAGCAGCAGCTCGGACGCCGTCGGAAAGTACTTCTGCGCGAACAGGACTGACGTGAATTCACCGGCCCGGTCGTGCAGTTCATAGGTGGCCCGATTGGTGCGGGCGCGCCTGCTGTTGTCGTCGTCGGCGGGTCGGCTCATCCCGTAGACGGGTTCGATCACCTCCAAAGCACGGTCAGCCGCCTTGGCCACCACGGCTCGCTGCTCCGCCGACCGCAGCACGACGAAGCGCCATGCCTGAGCGTTGGCTCCCGACGGCGCCCACATCGCCGCTTGCAGGCACCGTTCCAGCGTGGCGTCGTCGACGGGCTGGTCGGTGAACCGCCGAATGGTTCGCGCGGTCGACATCGCTTCCCAGACATCGGTGGTCGGTCCCGGCATGGCTACTTCCTTCCAGTCCCTGCTGGATTCCTGTCCGGAAGAGAACCTACTGCCGACGGTTATCGCGGCGGCCGCTGGTCGTTGGGATCGTTCGGATCAGGCTCACCGAACCAGCGCGACGGCTCACGCTCGCCGTAGCTGTCGTGCCAGTCCCACCATTCGTACGGCGGGCTCTGTGGATAGCCCTCGGGCGAGTCCTCCCAAAGTTCCTGCCGCCCCAGCGGCGTCATATCCAGAAAGCTCCAGGTGTTGCCCAGCACCTCGTCGCCTCGTTGGTTGATGAAGTAGGTGCGGAACACCCGGTCGCCGTCGTGGATGAACACGTTGGTGCCGTGCCATTCATCGACGCCGAAATCCACGTCGAAACTGTCGGTGATCGTGTACCACGGCATCTGCCAGCCCATTCGCTCCTTCAGCCGTTCGATGCCCGGCTGCGGCGCGCGCGAGGCGAACACCAACGTGGTGTCGCGGGCGTTGAGGTGGGCCAGGTTGCCGATGTGATCGGCGATCATCGAGCAGCCGCGACAGCCGTGATCGGGCCAGCCGTCGATGTCGGGTCCGACGAAGGCCCGATAGACGATCAGCTGCCGACGGCCCTGAAACAGGCCCAGCAGGTCGACCTTTCCGTCGGGTCCGTCGAACTGGTACTCCGTGTCCACGGGCAGCCATGGCATCCGCCGTCGCTGGGCGGCCAGAGCGTCGTGGGCGCGCATCACCTCCTTTTCCTTCACCAGCAGTTGCTGGTGGGCGGCCGCCCAGTCCTGGGCCGACACGATCGGGGGTGTGTGCATGGTGTTGTCCGCCTTTCGATTTCAGTTGTTCGCGGCCAGCGCCGACAGGCCTGCCGCGGTGAGGAGGTAGGAGCCGTGATCGCGGTGCCGACCCGTGGCGAGCTCCAGTACCGACCGGCCGACCTGCTCTGCGGTGAGCGCGGGCCCGCCGGCCTTGACGAACGTCTCGACATCGACGCCCTGCCGGCCGGCGTAGGCGGCCACCGCTGCCGCGCCGAGATCCGTCGCCGGTGTCAACCGCGGCAGCACCGAGGTGAAGCTGATCCCCAGCCCGGCCCGCTGCGACTCGATCTCGGCATAGTCGGCGATGAACTTGACGGCCGCCTTGGCGCCCGCGTAGCCGCCGCTGAGCGGCGAGCCGTTGACGGCGGCCCCGCTGGACATCGCGATCACCGAACTGCCCGGCGCGAGCGGGCGCCGCAACGCCAGCCGGCTCCAGTGAAATGCCTGCGCGACATCCACGTTCCAGGTCTGGCTGAAGCTTTCCCACGTCTGCTCCTGCAGCGGCCTCATCGTGGGGCTCGCCCCGGCGCACAGCACCAGCGTGCGCGGCCGGTGCTCGTCGATGAGCCGACCGGCCACGTCCGGGTCGGCAGCGTCGGCGGCCACCGGGCTGAACGCGTCGCCGAGCTCGTCGCGCAGCTCATCGAGTTGCGGCCTGCCGCGGGCGACGCCGACGACGTGCGCACCGGCGGCCACCAGCGCCCGCGCGATGCCGCGGCCGAACCCGCGGCTGACTCCGGTGACGATCGCCGTCGCACCCGCCAGCGTGTCGGTGTGGTTCTCAATCGGTTGTTCAACAGTCATAGTGAGTTCGATACGTCGAGCGGCCGGAATTCATCGCTGCGCCACCGATGAATTTCCCGGGCCGGATGTCTCTATATCGACGAAGGGTGCACACCCGCGACAGGAGAGCAACCGTGCCGGCCCCGGAGGAATTCATCGAGCAGGCAGCGCCGTTTCGCGGCGAGTTGATCGCGCACTGCTACCGCATGCTCGGCTCGGTGCACGATGCCGAGGATCTCGTGCAGGAGACCTATCTGCGCGGCTGGCGGGGCTATTCGGCGTTCGAGGAACGCGCCGCGTTGCGAACGTGGCTGTATCGGATCGCCACCACCGCGTGCCTTCGCGCACTGGAGAACCGGGCCCACCGGGTGCTGCCCGCCGGGCTGGGTGCCGGTTCCGACGATCCGGACGCCGACCTCGACGCACACCACGGGAACCATCACTGGCTCGAGCCGCTGCCGGACACGTTGTCACCGGAGGCCGCCGTCAGCACGCGCCACAGCGTGCGGCTCGCGGTGGCCACCGCGCTGCAGGAACTTCCGGCGCGTCAACGCGCGGTGCTGATCCTGCGCGACGTCGTGCAGTTCAACGCGGCCGAGGTCGCGGAGTTGCTCGAAACCACTCCCGCTGCGGTCAACAGCGCGCTCCAGCGAGCGCGAGCGCGCCTCGCCGAGGTGGCACCGAATGAAGAGGACGCGGCCGAACCCGGTGACGCGGATCTGCGCGAGTTGGTCGACCGCTATTGCGCGGCCTTCGAGAACGCCGACCTCGCGGCGCTCACCGCGCTGCTACAAGACGACGTGCGACTCGAGATGCCGCCGCTGCCGGTGTGGTTCACCGGACGCGACGCGGTCACCCGCTTCCTCGCCCGCCGCGCTTTCGCCGATCCCGGCGACATGGTGCTCGTCCCGACCGCGGCCAACGGGCAGCCGGCTGTCGCGGAATACCGTCGCGCCGCCGACGGCGTCATGCGGGCGCACTCGATCCACGTCCTCGATGCCGGCCCGACGGGAATCGCCCACATGGTCGTCTTTCTTGATCCGACGCTGTTTGCCGTCTTCGGTCTGCCGCCACGCCGATGACGTGTCTCGGACCGATTCCGCCAGCACCGTCGGCAGTATCTGCTTAGCTTTAGCGCGGGGGACGACCGCCGCACAAAGGAGCCAGTGTGTCCCTGTCAGAATTCCTGCCGCGTCGAGTGGTCACGGGAGTGATCGGCGCCGGGGTGATCTCCGGCGCTCTGTTGGCCGGCACCGCCGGCCAAGCCGCGGCCGATCCGCCGACCCGGCCGCCCAACTGCTCAGCTGCCGACGTCGCCGGTGTGGCGGCCAGCGTTGCCACCACGCTCTCGGCCTACCTGTTCACCCACCCCGACGTGAACGGGTTCTACACCGGTCTTGAGGATCAGCCCAAAGACCAGATCGGCACCGATGTGCAGAACTACTTCGGCGCCAACCCGCAAGAGCAAGCCGACCTCGAGAACATTCGTCAGCCGATGGCCGACATCAGGGAGCGTTGCCACTGGACACCGTTGCTCGGACAGGCCACCCCGTGACCCCGCGACTCGTCGAGATGCGCTCGTGGTTCGCGGCCGTCGCCGCAACAACCGCGGTTCTGTGCGTGCCGGTCGTGCAGTCCCCCGGCGTTGCCAACGCCGACGTGTGCGCGAGCGTGGGCAGGCGCGTTTCGGTGAGCGGGTGCACCAACGTCGCCGACACCGTCAACGCCTACGCCCCGCCGCCGGCCGCCTATGCGCCGCTGCCGCAGGATTTTCCACCTCCACCTCCACCGCCTCCGGTCAGCGTCTGCGTTGGCGCCGGCAGGCGGATCCATGTGAGCGGGTGCACCTAGACCCGTATCGCTCACGCACGGCTGGGCGCGGGCGTAACACGTACGCTCGTGTGATGACGCCGCCGCGGTCGTCCAGGGCTGTTTGACGCCCGATGACCACCCCGGCCGGCGATGCTGTCTCGGCGCGCGGCCGAACGGGTAGTCGGATCGCGGCGCTTCTCTGCGGCTGAAACCAGCGGTGTGCGAGCGGGTGACACAACTCGACGTTGTGAAGGGTAGGTAATGAGGGTTCCTGGTGTGACCGCCGTGGTCGGCGGGATGACCGGCGGAGCGGTGCAGGTGTTGCAAGCCGGGGTGCAGGGTGTGGCGTCGGTGGCCGACACCGTGCAGGAGCTGACCGGCCCGGTGCTGGACTCGGTGAGTCAGTCGACGTCTCGCCTGCTCGGCGGCCGCCATTCGACAAACGGTAGCCGAGACGGGGCCTCGGCAACCGTGCGCTGGCAGAGCGGTCGACGGGTGCACATGGACCTCGACCCGTTGCTGCCGTTCCCACGCTGGCACGAGCATGCGGCCGTGGTCGAAGAGCCGGTCCGCCAGATTCCCGGCGTGTCCAGCGCGCACGTCGAAGGCGCGCTGGGCCGACTGGTCGTCGAGATCGACGACGACGTCGACGACGACGACGTGTTGGAACGCGTACGCACGGTGGTGAACTCGGCCGCCGCCGACCTGGTCGCCGCGGGCCCGGAGCTGCAACTGCACATCGCGCCGTTCGCCGACCCCGGTAATCCGCTGGCGCTGCTGGTGCCGCTCACCGCGGCAGCGTTCGACATACTCGCGGTCGGCGCCGCGGTCACCGGCTGGGTGGTCCGGCTGCCGGCTGCGCCGAAGACGACCCGGGCCGCCGCCGCGTTGCTCAAAGATCAGCCCCGGGTGGTCGGCGTGCTGGAGTCCCGACTCGGTCGAGTCGGCACCGACCTCGCCCTGGCCGCCTCGTCGGCAGCAGCCAACGGCTTGACCCAAGCGGTCGGCACACCGCTGCTCAATCTCGTCGAGCGGGTCCTGCAGATCAGCGAAGCCGAAGCTCATCGCCGTCGCTGGCGGGACCGCGAGCCGGAGCTGGCCTCACCCAACCGGCCGCAAGCGCCGGTGGTGCCGGTCATCTCGTCGGCCGGCGCCAAATCGCAGGCCGCCCGGCACCATTGGGCGGCCGCCGCGGCGGGCGAAGCGTCACACGTGGTCGTCGACGGAGCCATCGACGCCGCCCTCGACTCCGAGAAGGGGTCGATGGCCGGGCCGGTCGAGGAGTACGTCGACCAGGCGGCGAATGGTTCGCTGATCGCCGCCGCGAGCGCCATGGTGGCCGGCGGCGGCGCCGAAGACGCCGCGGGCGCCGTGCTGGCCGGCGTGCCGAAGGCCGCACACATGGGACGTCAGTCGTTCGCCGCGGTGCTGGGCCGCGGGCTCGCCGAGGACGGGCAGATGGTCCTCGACCCCGGTGCGCTGCGTCGGCTGGACCGGGTCAAAGTCGTCGTGATCGACGGCGCCGCGCTGCGCGGCGACCACCGGGCCGTGCTGAAGTCCCGCGGCGACGTTCCGGGCTGGGACGACGACCGCGTCTACGAGGTCGCCGATGCGCTGCTGCACGCCGAGGAGCCGCCCGAACCCGACCCCGACGAGTTGCCGGCCAACACCGCGCGGTTGCGCTGGTTACGCGCAGCCGGGCCGTCCGCCGCGCCCGCGCAGGGCCTCGAGCACGCCGACCTCGTCGTCGACGGCGAGACCGTCGGCCATGTCGAAGTCGGCTGGGAGGTCGACCCCTTCGCGGTTCCGCTGCTGCAGATCGCCAACCGCACCGGCGCCCGCGTCGTGCTGCGGCACGTCGCCGGAACCCAGGACTTGGCTGCCAGCGTCGCGGCGAGTCATCCCAGCGGTACTCCCCTGCTCAAATTGGTCCGCGATCTGCGCGCCGACCGTGGGCCGGTGCTGCTGATCACCGCGCTGCACCGCGACTTCGCCTCGACCGACACATTGGCCGCGCTGGCCATCGCCGACGTCGGGGTCGCGCTGGACGATCCGAAAGCCGCCACGCCGTGGAGCGCGGACATCATCACCGGCACCGACCTGGCCGCGGCCGTTCGGATCCTGTCCGCGCTGCCGGCCGCGCGCCAGGCCAGTGAGTCATCGGTCAATCTCGCCAAGGGCGGGACCACGCTGGCCGGACTGTTGCTGGTGACCGGCGACCCGACCGTCACCAACCCACTTGCTGTGCGCCGCTGGTTGAATCCCGTCAACGCGGCGGCCGCGAGCGCCCTGGTGTCCGGCGCGTTCTCCGCCAACAAGGTGCTACGTCAACCCGATCCCACGCCGCAACCGCTGACCGCGTGGCACGCGCTCGACCCGGAGATCGTCTACTCGCGGCTGGCGGGCCGGACCCGACCGCTGTCCGCCGTCGAAACCGCACCGGCCTGGCGGCGAGTTCTGGAAGACCTGTCCTACAGCCCGTTGGTCTCGCCGATGCGCGGGCCTGCCCGTCGGGCCGGCAGACTGCTGTCTGCCACCAAGACTGAGCTCTCCGATCCGCTCACCCCGATCTTGGCCGTCGGCGCCGCGGCGTCGGCGATCATGGGCAGCAATGTCGACGCACTGCTGGTCGCCGGTGTCATGGCGGTCAACGCGCTGACCGGCGGAGCGCAGCGGTTGCGAGCCGACGCCGCGGCCGCCGAGCTGTTTGCCGAGCAGGACCAGGTTGCCCGCCGCGTCGTCGTCCCGACCGTCGCGACATCGCGACGCCGGCTGGACGCGGCCCGTCGCACCGAACGCACCGTAACGGTGGCGGCAAGTTCGCTGCGGCCCGGCGACGTCATCGACCTGGCTGCGCCGGACGTGGTGCCCGCCGACGCGCGTCTGCTGGTAGCCGAGGATCTCGAGGTGGACGAGTCGCTGCTGACCGGCGAGTCGTTGCCCGTCGACAAGCAAGTGGATCCCGTTGCGGCCGCCGACACCGAGCGCGCCAGCATGCTGTTCGAAGGCAGCACGATCGTCGCGGGTCATGCCCGGGCAATCGTGGTGGCCACGGGCGTGGGAACCGCCGCACAGCGGGCGATATCCGCGGTCATCGACGTCGAATCCTCCGCCGGGGTGCAGGCGCGGTTGCGTGAGCTGACCGCCAAGGTGCTTCCGCTGACGCTGGCAGGCGGGGCGGCGGTGACGGGTCTGGCGTTGCTGCGTCGCGCGACACTGCGACAAGCGGTTGCCGACGGCGTCGCCATCGCCGTGGCCGCCGTGCCGGAAGGTCTGCCGCTGGTGGCGACACTGTCCCAGCTGGCCGCCGCGCAGCGGCTGTCGACGCGCGGCGTGCTGGTCCGCGCGCCTCGCACCATCGAGGCGCTGGGCCGCGTCGACACCGTGTGCTTCGACAAGACCGGCACGCTCACCGAGAACCGCCTGCGCCTGCGCCTGGTGGTACCGGCGGCAACTCCGCCCAACGGTCCGTTTCCCGGCGTCGACGACCCGGCGGCCGAGCAGGTGCTGCGCGCCGCCGCACGCGCGTCCGCTCAGCCGCACGAGGCTCAGGGCCACGCGCATGCCACCGACGAGGCGATCCTCACCGCGGCCGCATCGGTCAACGGCGACAACGATCCGGACTGGACCATGCTCGCCGAGGTCCCGTTCGAGTCGAGCCGTGGGTTCGCCGCTGCGGTCGGGACTCTCAACACGAATGGCACCGGGCCGCTGTTGTTGCTCAAGGGTGCACCCGAGGTCGTCTTGCCCCGCTGCAAGTTCGCCGACCCGCAGGTCGACCTCGACCATGCGGAGTCGCTGGTTCGCAATCTGGCCGAACAGGGACTGCGGGTGCTGGCCGTGGCGAAGCGCACCTGGAATCGCGCCACCGACGACGACGACACCGATGCCGACGCCGTCGACGCCGCCGCGCAGGATCTCGAACTGATCGGCTACGTCGGGCTGGCCGACACCGCACGACCGTCCGCGCGCCCGCTGATCGAGGCGCTCGAAGACGCCGGCCGCAATGTCGTGCTGATCACCGGCGATCACCCGGTGACAGCGCGGGCGATCGCGCGCCAGCTGGGCCTGCCCGACGACGCGCGGGTGCTCACCGGCGCCGAGCTGGCCGGCCTCGACGAGGACGCGTCGGCCAAGGTCGCCGCCGACGTCCAGGTCTTCGCCCGGGTGAGCCCGGAACAGAAGGTTCAGATCGTCGCGGCGCTGCAGCGTTGTGGACGGGTGACGGCCATGGTCGGCGACGGGGCCAACGACGCCGCCGCGATCCGGATGGCCGATGTGGGCATCGGGGTGAGCGGCCGCGGATCGTCGGCCGCTCGCGGCGCCGCCGACATCGTGCTGACCGACGACGACTTGGGCGTGCTGCTCGACACCCTGGTCGAAGGCCGCAGCATGTGGGCTGGCGTGCGTGACGCGGTGACGATCCTGGTCGGCGGAAATGTCGGCGAAGTCCTGTTCACCATCATCGGGACCGCTCTGGGGAGTGGGCGCGCGCCGGTCGGCACCAGGCAGCTGCTGCTGGTCAACCTGCTCACCGATATGTTCCCGGCGCTCGCCGTCGCGGTGACCCCGCAGTTCGAAGAACCCGACGCCGACGAATACGACACCGAGGAAGAAGCGCTCGAGGCGCGGCGTGCCTATCAGCGATCAGTGCTGACCGCGCCGACGCCGTCGCTCGACGTCCAGCTGATGCGCCAGATCGTGACGCGGGGAGCTGTCACGGCCGCCGGCGCGACCGCGGCCTGGGCAGTCGGACGCTGGACGCCGGGCACCGAACGACGGACGTCGACAATGGGCTTGACCGCGCTGGTGACGACGCAGCTGGCGCAGACGCTGCTGGACCGGCGGCACAGTCCGTTGGTCGTGGCGACCGCGCTGGGCAGCTCCGCGGTGCTGGTGGCCATCGTCCAAACGCCGGGCGTCAGCCACTTCTTCGGATGCACGCCGCTTGGCCCAGTCGCCTGGACGGGTGTGGTCGGGGCGACCGCGGCGGCAACCGGGCTCTCGGTGCTGGCGCCCAATTTCGTGGCGAAAACGGCGGGCATCGTGCAGCCCGAGCTCGCCGAGGCCACGGCGGACGGCTAATAAACCAGCAAATTCACGTTTTGGCCATCTAGCGGTGGGCACTCCCAGCAAGATCAATCCGTACGAGGTTGCTCGACGCCGAAGGAAGTCCGATGAGCCAGACCAGCACCCCGACTAAGGCCGCCAATCTCGCGCAGCTGTTCCTGCAGCGCGTCGAGAAGTCAGGCGACAACGAGGCTTTCCGCATTCCGGAGAAAGGTGACTGGAAGTCGGTCACCTGGAAGCAGGCGGCCGAACGCGTCGAGACATTGGCCGCCGGTCTGCTGTCGCTCGGCATCGAACCCGAGGATCGAATCGGCATCGCCTCGACTACCCGGCTCGAGTGGATCCTGGCCGACCTGGCGATCTTGTGCGCCGGTGCGGCAACGACGACCGTCTACCCCAGCACCAACGCCGAAGACACCGCCTACATCCTCGCCGACTCCGCGTCGAAGATCGTCTTCGCCGAAGACGACACCCAGCTCAAGAAGCTCACCGAGAAGCGCAGCGAGCTGCCGGATCTGACCAAGGTCGTGCTGTTCGACGGCAGCTCGGACGACGACTGGGTCATCACCCTGGACGACCTCGCCGATCAGGGCGCGAAGTATCTGGCCGAGCACCCGTCGTGCGTCCGAAACGTCGCCGACGAGATCCAACCCGAGCACTTGGCGACGCTGATCTACACCTCGGGGACCACCGGCAAGCCGAAAGGTGTGCGGCTGCGTCACGCAGCCTGGTTGTACACCGGCGGCGTGATCGCCGACATGGGACTGCTCCGCGATGACGATCTGCAACTGCTGTGGCTGCCGCTGGCGCATGCCTTCGGAAAGGTGCTGATCTCCGCTCAGGTGGCCTGCGGCTTCGCCAGCGCGATCGACGGACGCGTCGACAAGATCGTCGAGAACACCGGGGTGGTGAAGCCGACGTTCATGGGGGCGGCCCCGCGGATCTTCGAGAAGGCCTACTCCAAGATCATCACGCAGCAGAAAGGTGCGAAGGCCGTGCTGTTCGGCTGGGCCTTCGCGGTGGGCAAGGAGGTCGCCCGTCGCCGCCGCGAGGGCAAATTCGTATGGCCACACTTGATCTGGCAACAGAAGCTTTTCGACCGCCTGGTGTTCGCCAAGATCCGTGACGTGTTCGGTGGGCGGATCCGGTTCTTCGTGTCTGGCTCCGCGCCGCTCAATCGCGACATCGCCGAATGGTTCGAAGCCGCCGGCGTGCTGATCCTGGAGGGCTACGGGCTGACCGAGTCGTCCGGTGCGGGCTTCATCAACCGGCCGGACAATTACAAGCTCGGCAGCGTCGGCCTGCCCTTCGAGGGCACCGAAGTCCGCATCAGCGACGCCGGCGAAGTCCAGTTCCGTAGCGACTGCGTGATGGCCGGCTACCACCACCTCGACGACGCCACCGGTGAGGCGCTGAAGGACGGTTGGCTGGCCACCGGAGATCAGGGCAAGCTCGACGACAACGGCTTCCTGACGATCACCGGCCGGATCAAGGAACTGTTCAAGTTGTCCAACGGCAAATACGTTGCGCCGCCGGCCATCGAGGCGAAGTTCGCGACGCTGTGCCCGTACGCCAGCCAGTTCATGGTGTTCGGCGAGGGCCGCAACTTCGCCGCCGCCTTGGTCACGCTGGACGAGGACTCGATCAGCGGGTGGGCCAAAGACCATGGCTTGGGCGACAAGCCGTATGAGGAGCTCACCAAATCCGATGCCGTGCACGAGATGCTCGACGAATGCATTCAGAAGCTGAACTCCAGCCTGAATCGCTGGGAGACGATCAAGAAGTGGGCTGTGCTCGACCACGACCTCACCGTCGACGGAGGCCAGCTGACGCCGTCGCTCAAGGTGAAGCGCGGAGTCGTCGCTGAGCAAAACAAGGAGACCTTGGATGGCTTCTACTCCTGACCCTGTCGCCGAGCACTCGGCACAGATCCCGGACGCCGCCAACGCGGCCCTGCCCGGACACCTGCTACGCGCGCTGGAATGGCGCACCGGAATGGAATACGTTTCCGCCCGGCTGGCGATGCGACGCATCGCCGGCTGGCCGCAGGGCGACGGCCATCCCGTCCTGGTTCTGCCGGGATTCCTGGCCGGCCCGTCGTCGACTCAGCTACTCCGTGATGTGCTGCGCCAGTTGAACTATCGCGTCTACGACTGGGGGCTGGGCCGCAACATGGGCTACCGGGCGAGCATGAGGCAGTCGTTGCCCGCGCGGTTGCACCACATCCGGGAGCGGGCCGACGGGAAGAGGGTCAGCATCATCGGCTGGAGCGCCGGCGGAATCTACGCGCGGGAGTTGGCGCGTGCCTTTCCCGACGACGTCCGGTCGGTGATCACGCTGGGCTCCCCGTTCCGGGGCAACCACGAGGCCAGCACCGCATGGCGGGTCTGGCGTCTGGTCAACCGCGGAGACGACGCCAGCGAGGCCATCGCCGAACAAGCGCTGAGTCGACGAGCCCGCCCGCTGTCGGTGCCGACCACCTGCATCTACAGCAAGTCCGACGGCATCGTGGCCTGGCAGTGCTGCACCAGCCTGCCGGCCGCCGAGACGGAGAACGTCGAAGTACGCAGCAGCCACCTCGGATACGGCCACAACGTGCACACGCTGTCGGTGATCGCCGACCGGCTGGCTCAGCCGGAGGGCGGCTGGCGGCCGTTTCGTCGCTGAGACCGCCTTGGGCCGGATGTCGGGACGGCGAATCACGCTGGGCCAACCGGTGAACGGCGTGCGAAAACCGCTCTTGGTGAACCGGTTTGGCGCGTCGTCGTTTGCCCGGCCGATCCGTGCTACGTCATGATCGGTGGCATGGCCGACATCGACTTCTCGCTGCTCGACGTGCCGCGGCCAGAGCCGGTGGACGACCCGGAGGCCTATCTGCGCGCCGCGGTCGCCTGGCACTTCGGTGAACAGACGGGCAGCACGTTCTGGTTGCGGGCGGCCCGCACGCTGGATTTCGACCCGCTGACCGACGTCACCACCGTCGCCGACTTGCGGCTGTTCCCCAACCTACTGAGCGAACTGCGCACTGTGCCCGTCGCGGATCTGATCCCCCGCGGTTACGGGTCGCCGCCACCGGTACCGCAGATCTTCGAGTCCGGTGGCACCACAGGCGCACCGAAAAGGACTGTGCAGCTGCCGGATTGGGTCGAGCAGATCGTCGAATGGCAGACCGAGGACTTCGCCACCGGCGGCTTCCTGCCCGGTCGTGAATTCCTGTGCATGATGCCGAGCGGGCCGCACGGCGTGGGCTTCTTCTCCCGGCTGGTCTCGCAACGGCTCGGTTCGGCTTTCCACGCCATTGACCTGGATCCGCGCTGGGTGAAGAAGCTGACCGCTCGCAACGCCGCAGCCGAGGTCGCGGCCTATGTCGACCACGTCGTCGAACAGGCCGTCCACGTGCTGCAGACGCAGCGCGTGGCGAATCTGCACACCACCCCGCCGCTGTTGGAGGCCATGGCACGCAATGACGCCGTGGTCGAGTTGATCAACGAGAAGGTCGGCTACATGCTGCTCAGCGGCGCGCACGTCGACCTCGACACGTTGGACCTGTTCGGTGCGATCTTCCCGCGCACGACGATCACCATGGCGTTCGGCAGCACCATGATCATGTCGCAGGCAACCACCCGCCGAGGTGATGACGACTCGTTTGTCTTCGACCCGCGCAGCCCCTACGCGACCTTCTGGGTGGTGGACCCGGACACCGGCGAGGACGTGCCGTACGGGCAGCGCGGGCAGGTGGTGATGAATCACATCAGCAAGGGCATGTTCATCCCGAACAATCTGGAGCGGGACAGCGCAATTCGGATACCGGGGCCCGCGGGACAGATTGGCGATTCGGTGAGCGAGGTGCGGCCCGTCGCCGCCTTCGAAGGCGAGCCGGTCATCGAAGGCGTCTACTGACATGCTCGACGTCGACGCGCTCGGTCCCCAGGGCACGTACCGGACCCGCAACCGTGAGCCGGTGGCGACCATGGCCGGCGACGTCGTCGCCGAGCTCAGCATCGCGCCGCCGCTGTACGTATCGCGGGCGCTGCGCGCTCAACGCAGCGTGCGCGCGCTGCCGGTGCACGAGCGGGAAGCCGCGCTGGCCAAGGCCGCTGACATCTTCGCCACCGGGGTGATCGCCGGGTTGGACTTCGAGGGCTACGCCGCGCTGGCCAGCCGGATTTCCGGCGTGCCGATCTCGGTGACCCGCGCCGGGGCCCGCAGCGTCATCAGCGGTGTCGGCGCTGCGTTCGACGCGGTGGGGCCGGCGCGGCCGACCGGCGCGGTGCAGGACTGGCGCGATGAGCGCACTCGCCAGGGTGCCGCGGTGTGGGCGCGGCGGGGCGAGGTGTTCGCGGTGCTCGCGTCCGGCAACGGCCCTGGGGTGCACGGGCTTTGGCCGCAGGCGCTGGCGCTGGGCTACCGGGTCGCGGTCCGCCCGTCACGCCGTGAACCGCTCACGGCGCACCGGCTGGTACATGCGTTGCGGCAGGCCGGTTTTCGGCCGGAGGACGCGGTGTACCTGCCCACCGATCATCGCGGCGCCGACGAGATGATCCGCTCGGCCGACCTCGCGATGGTCTACGGCGGTCAGAGCGTGATCGACAAGTACGCCCACGACCCGACGGTGTTCGTCAACGGACCGGGCCGGGCAAAGATCCTGATCACCGCCGACCGGGACTGGCGGGAGCACCTCGACGTCATCGTCGACTCGATCGCCGACCTGGGTGGCGTCGCGTGCGTCAACACCACCGCCGTGCTGTTCGAGGGCGATCCTGCTCCGCTGGCCGAGGCGATCGCGGCACGATTGTCCAGCATCGCGGTTCGCCCGGCCGACCACGACGACGCCGTGCTGCCCACCCAGACCCTCAGCGCCGCAACCGCTTTGGCCAAGCAGCTGGCCGTCGCCGCCGAGGGCACCACGGCGCTGCTCGGCGCCGATCAGGTCGTTGCCCCGCTGAGCGACAACTGCGCCGCGCTGCGCCCGGCCGTGCATCTGCTGAGCGGGCCGGACGTCGCCAAGCTCAATGTCGAGCTGCCGTTCCCCTGTGTCTGGGTGGCGCCGTGGACACGTGGCGACGGGATGGCGCCGCTACGGCAATCGCTGGTGCTCGGCGCGATCACCGGGAACGACAACCTGATCGACGACCTGCTGGCCGAACCGACCATCGCCAACGTCTACCGCGGCGGTCATCCGACGCACCACACGGCCCCTGACATCCCGCACGACGGCTTTCTCGCCGACTTCCTGATGCGCAACAAAGGCTTCATCCGCGACTGAATTCCGCTCTACGGTCGGCGCTTTGCCGCGGCGACCATCTTCTCGTTGTAGACGGGATAGATGTCGTCATAGGCCCCGTCGCGCTCGGCGAACCGAAATCCCCTGGCGCGCTTGACCACGATCTCGTCGGCCTGGGGCTCGGTTTCCAGCAGCGTCATGGTCTCGCTGATGTATTCATCAAGCGGCATGCCCTCGAACCCGCGCTGACCCTGCAGCGCCGTCTGCACTTGCGGCGGGATGAGTTCGATCACCTGGACAGCGCTGTCGCGCAACTGAAAACGCAGCGACTGCGTATAGGAGTGCAGCGCTGCCTTGCTGGCGCAATAGGTCGGGACGGGGGCGGTCGGCATGAAGGCCAATGCCGACGTGACATTGAGGATCGCCGCGTGCGGCTTGCCGAGCAGCTGATGCAGCACCGCCGCAGTGAGCCGAATGGGTCCGAGTAAATTGATCGCGATCGTCAGCTCCGCCGTTCCGGGGCCGCCGCTGGTGATGTCCTCGACCCGCTGGATACCGGCGTTGTTGACCAAGACGTTGACGTCGGGATGGTGGTCTTTCAGCTCGATGGCGAATCGCCGGATGTCGCCGGCATCGCCCTGATCCAGCGACATGTACTCGATGCCCGGGTTGGCCTGCGAGACCTCCTTCAGCAGTTCGAGGCGCCGGCCCGCGATGACGACCTTGTTGCCCAACCTGTGGAAGGCCTCAGCCAGGCCGCGGCCGATCCCGGTGCCTCCTCCGGTGACCAGAACGATGTTGCCGGTCAACTGCATGGCGCTGTTTCCTCTCCGTCGCTGTCTGATACCTGCATACTCGCGCCACCGGGGTCGCCGCGCGACTACCACCGAGAAGAACCGGCAAACGTGTCGGGCCGCTGAACTAGCCTGTACCCGTGGCGCAGTTTCCGCGGACTCGCTACGCCAGCTGCAGCGAGGTTGACATCGCCTACCAGGTGCTCGGCGATGGGCCGACCGATCTGCTGGTGCTGCCCGGGCCGTCCATTCCGATCGACACCATCGATGCCGAGCCGTCGATGTACCGCTTTCACCGCCGCCTGGCGTCCTTCAGCCGGGTGATCCGGTTGGACCAGCGCGGCATCGGGCTGTCGTCGCGGGTGCCATCCCTGGACATGATCGGGCCCAAGTTCTGGGCGAAGGACGCCGTTTCGGTCATGGACGCGGTCGGGTCTGAGCGGGCGACGATCCTGGCCCCCTACTTCGCGTCGATGACGGGACTGGTCCTGGCGGCCGACTACCCCGAACGGGTGAACAGCCTGGTGGTCGTCAACGGGGCGGCCCGCACCCTGCGCGCCGACGACTATCCGATGGGATACGAGATCGCCGAGGCCGATCCCTATGCCACCGTCGCGATGGAGCCCGATGCCGTCGACCAGGGCGTCGACATCCTCGGCGTGATCGCGCCGAGCGTCGCGGGCGACGAGGCCTTCCGATCCTGGTGGGACATGGCCGGCAACCGCGCCGCCTCACCCAGCATGGCCCGCGCGGTCATCGAGACGGTGCGCCAGGCCGACGTGCGCGACACCTTGACCCGCATCACCGCGCCGACGCTGATCATGCACCGCGACAATCCGGATTTCACACCGATCGCCAACGGCCGGTATCTCGCCGAACACATCGCCGGATCACGCTTCGTCGAACTGCCGGGCCACGACGCACTGTACTGGGTCGGCGACACCGCGCCGATGCTCGACGAGATCGAGGAGTTCATCACAGGTGTACGCGGCGGATTCGGCGCCGAACGGGTGTTGACCACGATCATGTTCACCGACATCGTCGGCTCGACAGAGCGTGCCGCGATCCTGGGCGATGACCGATGGCGCGACCTGCTCGACAACCACGACCGCATCGTCCGCAATGAACTCGAGCGATTCAGCGGACGCGAAGTCAACACGGCCGGTGACGGATTCGTCGCCACCTTCATCAGCCCGAGCGCGGCGATCGCCTGCGCCGACGCCATCGTCGACGCGGTCCGCGTGCTCGGTATCGAGGTGCGGGTCGGCATTCACGCCGGCGAGGTCGAGGTACGTCACGGCGGGTCGAAAGAAGACGTCGCCGGGATGGCGGTGCACATCGGTGCACGCGTTGCTGCCATCGCGGGCGCCGGTGAAGTGCTGGTGTCGTCGACGGTCCGCGACATCGTCACCGGCTCACGACACCGGTTCACCGACCGCGGTGAGTACGCGCTCAAGGGTGTGCCGGGTAGTTGGCCGCTGTGTGCGCTCGTCCGGGAGCACTCGGCCGTCAAGCAGTAGGACGGCAGCATCACCGACGAGTCGGCATTGTCATTCGTCGACGCTGATGGCGCGCTCAGGACAGTTCGCAATCGCCGTCAGCGCTTTGTCCTGCCATTCCGGTGGGATGTGCTCGACAAGAACGACCGCCTTCGCGTCGTCGTCAACGTCGAAGATCTCTGGGTATGCCAAGGCGCAGCGGCTGTGACCCTGGCAAGCGTCGACGTCTATCCGTAGTTGCATCGTTCACCCTCCGCGGCAGCCGAATCACATTGCATCTCGAGCGGCCCTTAGTCGATACCCGTGAGCCGAGTGCCGACCACAGATTCGGCGATGAGCGTCTCGATCGCCGTTTCATCCAACCCGAGCAGTTCCGTCAAGATGGTCTCGTTGTGCTCTCCGACGGTGGGCGCCGGGGACCGGCACCATCGATCGACACTGCGGAATCGGAATGGAATGGTCGGCACCTGATGCCGACCGACGATCGAGTGATCCACCTCTTCGAAGTAGCCGCGCGCGACCAACTGCGGATGTCGAGGGCTGAGCCGCGCGTCGTACAGCGGTGAGGCAGGAACTCCGGAAGCCGACAGCACGGCCGCAGCCTCGGTGCAGTCTTGGCCAGATGCCCACTGCTCCAGCTCCTTATCGATCAAATCGTGTGCACTCCAACGCCCTTCGTGTGTATCGAGCGAGCGGTCCGCTGCCCAGCCCGGCTGACCTAACGCTGCCTTCAAAGCCGCCCACTGCTCGTCGGATGCGACGGAGACAGCCAACCACTGCTCGTCACCGCGACACGGGTACAGACCCTGCGGCGCCGCGTCCCTGCTCCGGTTGCCCAACCGCGACAGTATGGTGCCGTAGGCGGTGTACTCGATGGCTTGCTCAGCGGCAGCGTTCAATGCCGCCTCCACCATGGACACTTCGATGAATGAGCCGCGACCGGTCTGCGCGCGCCGGCTCAGGCCGACAAGCATCGCGAAGGCGGAATGCATACCTGCCAACGGATCACATGGGCCACGCGGGATCCGCGGTTGGTCGTTTTCATGGCCCGTCACCCAAGCCATGCCGGTCATCTGCTCCATGGTCTGGGCGAAACCGACGTTGTTCCGCCATGGACCGTCCAGACCGAAGGCGGGCATGCGGGTCATTATCAGCCGCGGGTTGACAGCCCTCAATGCTTCCCAGGTGATGCCGAAATTCTCGAAGACGCGTGGTGAAAAATTCTCCACCACCAGATCGACGTGCTCGACAAGCCGGAAGAACAAGTCCCGGCCTTTCTCAGATGAAAGGTCGAGCGTCAAACCCTTCTTGTTGGTGTTGGTGGCCAGGAACATGGCCGAGCGTTCCCACCAGTTGGGTTGTTGGATGAATGCTGCGGCCGTCATGCGCGCGCCATCCGGATGCTGAATTGACTCGAGGTGAATTACGTCGGCGCCCAGTGCGGCAAGGATGTGGCTGGACGAGGGCCCAGCCCACCAGGCGGTCGCGTCGATGATCCGGATGCCCGCCAAAGGGAGGCTCTCAGTTGCCTGAGTCACCTTCGCTTTCCTTGGGCCCGTGGGAATTTGGGAAGCATTGAGCTCGCCGAGGCGCGGTGCCCGCTTGGGCCGACTGCCCGGCCTCGTCCCGTCGATTCGATAGGGCGGTAGCGGATGGGTGAATGAGCCGTCGGCGCTGACGCTCCAGACGCCACGGGCGTTGAAATGCGGGTGGTCCAGAACGGTCCGGCCATTGTTGACCTGCGCGACCGGAATCCGAAGTGACGACGCGAGTTCGACGATCTCTTCAGTGGTGTGGCGGGTGGTCCAGCCACGCACGATCTTGTTCCATTCCTCCATTCGCTCGAATCGGGTCGGAGCAAGAGCCCAGGCCGCATCCTGCTCGAGCAGATCGTCGCGCTCGATCATCAACAAGAAGGATTCGAACTGCTGTCGGGTATTGGTGTTGAAACCAACCCAGCCGTCGGCCGTCGGCTCGATCGAGGGCAGTTCGGTCATCCGCGCCGGGCCCGGTATCGGTGGACTGCCGGCGAGTGCGTAATACAGGTCGATGAAGCCGCTGGCGCTGAGATGGCACGCTTCCATCAGCGAACAGTCGATGATCTCGCCACGGCCTCCTTCGCGGGTTCGAAATAGCGCAGCCAGCGCACCGACAGCCGCGTAGCTTCCGAGGACCCACTCGAAGACGCGGCCGCCGGCTTGCAGTGGCGGTTGATCCGGCCGGGCCCGCAGACCCATGGTTCCGCTTTCCGCCTGCAACGTGAACTCCGTGGCGGGCTTGTCGCGATACGGACCGGTCAGGCCGAACGGTGACAGCACGACAATCACCAGATGGGGTGAGCGGCGCAGAAATTCGTCATGATCGATCGGGCCGCAGGCTCCGGCATCGATCACGATGTCAGCTCCGGCAATCAGATCATCGACATGCGATTCTCCGTAAACCCCTACCGCCGAGCGTTTTCCGGCGTTCAGAAATGTGAACAGAGCCCCGTCGTCGTCCGCGTGCCGTCCCGTCCCCCTTCGACGCAGCCGATCGCCCTGCGGCGACTCGACCTTGATCACCTCGGCGCCAACGTCTGCGAACAGCTTGCCGCAGTACGGTCCGGCAATCTCGTCGGCGATCTCGACGATCCGCACCCCTTGCAGGATGTTCATTCAGATCACTCCGTCGCGGTGCAATTGCGCGAGTTCCGCCTCGTCACAGCCGCCCAGCTTCGTGAGTACCTCGTCCGTGTCCGACCCGACGTCTGGCGGACGCGCGGCGGCGAATGGACGTTCCGGCTTGGACTTGATCGGCGTTGCGATGAGACGCAACGGTGGCCGGTCCGTTGCGGGGGATTCGTACACCATGCCGCGCGCTCGGACGTGTTCGTCGTCAAGCAGGTCGTCGCTGTCGAATGCCGGAGCACCGGCGATATCGGTGGCGATGAAAAATTCAGTCCACTCACGACGACTGCGGCTCTTGAAGATTGCGGTGAGCTCACCGCGCAGGCGTTCATCGGCGTGCGGATCTTCGCCCAGGCGTACGCGGCCGGGCTCGTATAGATCCATCCTGTCCAAAGCTTCGCAGAATCGCTGCCAGAACTTATCTTCCAACGCGTTGAAAACCACGTAGTTGCCATCGCCGGTCTCGTAGTACTGATAGCGCAGCGAAGCGAACGCACCGTCCGAGTAGCCGAACAGGTCGTTGGCGCGAGCCGTCAGTTGCTGAAAGTTCCATGCGATCGCCGCGTCGACTTGAGCGATCTCGACGTACTGCGCTCGCCCGTCGCGGCGTGCGCTGTGCAGTGCAGCCAGCACCGCCATCGCGGCGTAGAGCGGACCGGCCAACACCCCCGTCGTGCCGGTGGCACCCGCCGAGAGGCGCGGGGTGCCGTCGGCTTGGATCTGCGGCGGGTTCAGGCCGGCAAAGCAGTCAAAGGAGAGTCCATGTGTTGGAAGCTTCGCGTACGGGCCGTAGCTGCCCATCCCGTTGAGACTGCAGTAGACAATGGTCGGGTTGAGTTCGACGACGTCGTCGTAGCCAATGCCGAGCCGTTCGGCGGCGCCCGCCCGCAACCCGTCGATCACCACCGTGGCTTGCGCGGCAAGGCGGCGAAAGATCGCAATACCCTTGTCCGACTTCAAGTTCAGCGTGACGCTCTTCTTGCCGCGGTTCCACTGCAGGTTTTGTACATTATCGGTCGGGAAGAGCCCCCCACGAAAGCCGCCGCCCCCCGGTTGTTCGATCTTGATCACCTCGGCGCCCAGATCGGCGAGATGTCCGCCGAGCGCGTCGGGCGAGAAAAGTGATACCTCGAGCACTCGAACATCGTGAAGCACGGCGGTCGACCTTTCAGAGTTCCGATGCCGGTGTGAACTGGAATATCACATCACCGAGATCGACTTGATCTCGGTGAACTCCTCGAAGCCCCAGCGGCCCTGCTCGCGCCCGAGACCGCTGTGCTTGAACCCACCGAATGGACCCCCGCCGTTGAACATTCCCCGCGCGGGCACCGACCAGCCTGGGCCCTGGCCGTTGCCCGGATTGGGACCGGGATCGGGCGGGCCGCCGCCACAGCACTGGACGATGATTGTGCCGGTACGGATTTGGCGTGCGACGTTGAAGCCGCGCGCGGCATTGCGTGTCATGACCAGCCCTGCGAGGCCGAAATCAGAGTCGTTGGCGATCCGCACCGCCTCGTCTTGACTTTGGTAGGTCTGCACGGTCAGAACCGGGCCGAATACCTCTTCCTGGCAGATCCGCATGTCATTGCGGCAGTTGACGAACGCCGTCGGCTCGTAGAAGAAGCCCTTGCTCAGATGTGGGGGCCGCTTGCCGCCCACCACCAGCGTGGCTCCTTCGTCCAGCGCCGATTGCACATAGCCCTCGACTCGCTGCCGCTGCTGTTCACGGATCAGCGGGCCCACCACGGTAGCCGGGTCGCGGGGATCACCGATCGTGAGGTTCGGCGCCATCGCCTTCACACCGTCGATGTAGGAATCGAGCAGGCGCTCCGGTAACAACAAGCGCGACGCGGCAACACAAGCCTGCCCCGAATGCATGAGCACCTGTCCGAAACCGATTCCGGCGACGTCGGATTCGGTCACGTCGTCAAGTACGATGTGAGCACTCTTGCCGCCCAGTTCCAATTGGGCCCGCTTCATCGTCCGCGCCGAAACCTCACGGATGCGCTTCCCGGTCGCAGTCGACCCGGTGAAAGCGATCATGTCGACAAGGGGGTTGGTCGACAACTCCTCCCCGACATCACCGCCACCCACCACCACGTTGAAGACACCCGCCGGTATGCCGGCTTCTTCGCCTATGCGGGCGAGTTCCAGTGCATTCATCGGCGTCCACGGGTGTGGTTTCAAGACCACGGTGCAGCCGACCGCCAGCGCCGGCAGGCACTTTTGCAGGTTGATCGAGAAAGGGAAATTGAACGGTGTGATCACGCCGACCACTCCGACGGGCTCACGCACGACGACAGTGCCGCCGAGCCCGGTCGGTGACACAGTGGGTCCTCCCGGAGTCTCCACCCACGTGACGTCATGTTCGGCGAAATCGCTGTAATAGTGCGACGCTTCGATCGCGCCACCCACCTGGAGAAAATCGGTGAGGAAGCCCACCGAGCCGATCTCAGAGACGATGAGCTCACGAAGCTCGTCGTGCCGCTGCTCCATGATGTCGCTGAAACGCTTCAGGATTCTGGCGCGTTCGCGCACTGACATCCACGGCCAAGGACCTTCGTCGAACGCCCGGCGCGCGGCTTCGATGGCCATGACCGCTTGCTTGGCGCCACCGTCGAACACACGACCAACCACCTCCTCGGTGGCCGGGTCGATCACCTCGATCCGGCTTCTGGCGTTGTCACTGGTCCAGCGGCCGTCAATGAAGTTCTCGTACTCGCGGATTGCCACGCTGTTCCCTTCGTTCAATGCGTAGCGCGGCTGCCGCTACTTTGCGACCGGGTACGGAGCAGGTTCGAAGTTGAAGACCCGCCGCGCATTGCCTTGCAGCACCTTGTACTTGTCCGCATCCGATCTACCCTCGAGACTCTTGAGAGCGGCCTCTAACGAGTGCGGCCACAAGCTGTCGGTGTGCGGGTAGTCGGTTTCGATCATCACGTTCTCGACGCCGATGTAATCGAGGTTGACAGCCCCGAATTCGTCCTCGATGAAGCAGCCGTAGATGTGATCGCGGAACAACTGCCGAGGCGACTCCGGGAAGATGGCCGGGTCCGCGGCGACTGCGCTCATTCGCATCGTTGCCGGGTCGACCGTCCAATTGTTGGCGCGCAGATAGCGATACTCGGAGGCGACATGCTCCGCGCGTTCGAGCAGGTACGGAATCCACCCGATGCCGCCCTCGGCCAGGACGATCTTGAGGTCCGGGAACTTCTGCAACTTGCCCGAGAACAGCCAATCCGTCGTGGAGTGTGCCAAGTTCAGACCGATGTTGACCGACTGCACACCGAATGGCGCATCCGGTGACGTGTTCGGGCTGACTGACGACGACCCGATGTGCGTGCAGAGCGGCATCTTCGTTTCGTTCGCTGCCGCGAAGAATCCGTCCCATTCCCCCGAGTGGATCGACGGGAAACCCAGCGCGTGGACATTCTCGGAAAAGGCGATCGCCTTCGCACCTTTGGCTGCACACCGGTGCACTTCGGCGACGGCCAGTGCGGTGTCCCACAGCGGGACGATGATCATCGGGATGTAACGACCCGGCGCCGCCCCACACCACTCGTCGATGATGTAGTCGTTGTATGCCTTGAGGCATTTCAGACCAAGTTCCCGGTCCTGAACTTGCGAAAATACCTGTCCGCAAAAGCGTGGAAAGAACGGGAAGTTCAACCCGGCGATGACGTGATCCTGGTCCATGTCCGGGATTCGGGCTTTCGGGTCGTAATAGACCTTCGGCAGATCGTCGTAGTTGACCGATAGCGGAGAGTAATCGTCGGGCTGCTGGTGGGCGGCCACCAAGATGCCCATGACGGTTGCACGGTGTCTTTCGTAGACCCACGTGTCAACACCGTCAATGCGTTCGACGTGGGGTACCCGGTCGCGATCAGCGGCAGACGCGCGGTCGACCCACACGTTCGGGGGCTCGATGATGTGGTCGTCGACGGAGATGAGCCATTGCAAATCTTGTTCCACGGATGCTCCCTAGACAGCAATTGTGTGATCGTGTGCCTGCTGCGCGTCGGGCCCGTGGGCCGAACGCGTGTCATCGCTCCCAGTCCCAAACACCTCGGACACTATGAGCGACCATCGAGCTTGTCAAGTAACACTTGATAACTTTCGATCAGCTTATCGAGTGCCACTTGACGGCTCTTTTCGCGGCATCTATCGTGCGAAAACACGGTTCTCGGCTGCATCTTTCGGCCAGAGCCCGACGCGCAGCAGGAAGACCGCGCATCGAAGCCGCGACGCCGATGTGGTGGTCGCATCGAGAGAAGGACGACGCGCCAGTGCCCAAGTCACTCGAGGACCACGCCGAGAACTTCGATCTCCGCCATGAGGACTTCAACGATCCGGAGTTCTTGTACGAGGTGTATTCGCACATGCGCGACAAAGCGGCTGTCGCGCACACCGACTTTCCGTTCCTCGTCGCACGCGATGACGGCGCCTGGGTCGCACTGCGCTACGACGAGTGCTACGAGGTGCTACGAAATTGGGAAACCTTCTCCAGCAGTCCTTCTGGAGACGCTGCGCAGCAACTCCCCGGGGATGTCGTGATCGCCCTCGATCCTCCGCGACAACAGCAGTTACGGAAAGTGCTCAACCCCTACTTCTCCCCCGGCAGGATGAAGCAGCTGCAACCGCAGATCCGGGCCGAGACCGACGCTCTGATCGACACCTTCATCGAGGATGGTCGCGGCGATCTGGCGATGGTCGCATGGCAACAACCCGGCATCGTCTTCTTCAAGTACGTCCTGGGCATGCCGGTCGGTGATGTCCTCCTGTGCATCGAGTTGACGGACACCGCGCTCAACGGGGCCACCGAAGAGATCCGCATGACGGCGTGGGGCGGGCTCTTCGAGCACATCACCAACGCTGTCACGACCCGGATGAAGGAGGGCCCAAAAGACGACTTGATCGACGTGCTGCTGTCAGCCGAAATCGACGGTACCAAGCTGGAATTCCTGAGCGTCGTGTCGAATGCCATGCTGCTGGTTCAAGCCGGCTTGGAAACCACCGCCAGCGCAATGTCATTCGCGTTGCACTACCTCGGGACGCATCCCGCGGAACGCGACCGATTGATCCGCCAACCCGAGATCATGCCGACCGCGATCGAGGAGTTCATTCGATTCGCCGGATCCATACACGGCATCCCCCGCACGGTGACCAAGGAAGTCGAGCTCGGCGGCCAGAGGCTTTGCCCGGGCGAATCGGTGGTGGTCAACTACGCCTCGGGCAACCGCGACAGTCGCGAGTTCCCGGATGCAGACAAGTGCATCCTCGACCGTGAAACCAACCGCCATCTTGGATTCGGCGCCGGTGTCCACCGCTGCCTGGGGTCGAACCTCGCCCGGCTTGAGTTCCGTATCGGTGTGGAGCAAGTGCTTAGCCGCATGCCCGATTACACGGCATCAGATGCCGAGTCGGTCTTTCACGGAAATTCCGTGACTCGCGGGTTCCGTGAGATTCCGGTGGTGTTCACGCCCGGACCGCGGGTCACGCTGGATTAGGCGTCACTTTCGTTGCCGCTCAATGCTCGTGGATGATCACGCCGCGAATGTTCCGGCCCGCGAGCATATCGTCGTAGGCGTCGTTGATATCGGCGAGCTTGTATTCGGTGGTGACCGTTTCATCCAGTAGCAGCTTGCCCTCTCGATAAAGGCTGAGCAGACGCGGGATGTCGGAACGCGGATTGGCTTCGCCGTAAAGGCTTCCCAGCAGTCGCTTCTGAAAGAGCGTCACCATCGCGACCATCGACATCGGCAGCGTCGCCGTCATGTCGAGCATCGAGCCCAGCGCGGTGATCACAACAGCGCCGTTCTTGCTGACGATGTTGAGCGCGTCGACAATCATCGGGGCTTCCACCAGTCCGACGGTCACAATCGCGGAGTCGGCCATCACTCCGCGAGTCGCGTCCGCGACCAGCGCCGTCGCCTCGGGCATCGACGTGGCGAAGTGAGTGGCGCCGAACTGAGAAACGATGTCGCGCTTCGACTCTGCGATGTCCACGGCGATGATCTTCTCGGCCCCGGCCAAGCGCGCACCCTGGATCGCGCCACTGCCGATACCGCCGCATCCGATCACCACGACGGTGTCACCCGGTCTGACTCCCGCGGTGTTCACCGCCGAGCCCCAGCCGGTGGTCACGCCGCAGCCGACAAGACAGGCCCGGCTCAACGGGATGTCCTCGTCGATCTTGACCACCGACGCCTCCGGCACCGTTCCGTATTGCGCAAAGGCGCCCAGCCAGGCCAGCGCACCGATGTCACGGCCCTTGGCGTGACGGCGGAAACCGCCGTCCAATTGCTCGCCGGTCGCCATTTGAGCACCGAGGTCACAGAGATTTTGGTGACCGGTCGAGCACCAACGACAACGACCGCACGCCGGCAGGAACAAGCCCACCACATGATCGCCGACGTTCAGGTTCCGCACGCCGGGTCCGACCTCTTGAACGATGCCGGCTCCCTCGTGCCCGCCGACCAACGGGAGCGCCAGAGGAAGGTCTCCCTCGCGGACGTGGTGATCGGAATGGCAGAGCCCGGTCGCCTCGAAGGAAATGAGCACTTCGCCTTCTTGTGGGCCGTCGAGGTCGATCTCTTCGACGCTCCACTCTTGGTGGATGTCCCACACCACCGCCGCATTCATCTTCATTGTCGACGCATTTAACGACGTCGCGAGAATGATGTCAAGCGTCACTTGATACGGATCGGCCCGGCGAACGTAGGGGAGCCGCGTTACGGCCGCAGGCTGCGCCGTCGCGTTACTGTGTCCCAATGGCCACAAGCCGCGCCAAGCGTGTCCGAGATAAGGACGGCAAACAGCGCGCCCTCGTGGAGGCGGCGGCTGAAGTATTTGCCGAACAGGGCTTTGACGCGGCAGTGACGAAGGAAATCGCTCGACGCGCCGGCTGCTCGGAGTCGATGCTCTTTCACTATTTTCGTGACAAGCAAGGCATCTTCGAACAAGTTGTCTCGCGTCAGATCGCGGAAGGTGTGACCGAAGCAGAGGACAAAGTCTTGGAGTCCCTGCCGGACGAATTCGTCGAATTCGTCCGGCAGCTGTTTTTGACGCGCCTTACGGTCCACCAGCAAAATGGCACGGTGCCGGGCTGGGACATCGCCGGGCGTGCCCTATCTGACCCCGCCTTCTCCCTTCGCGTCATGCGTCCGAATCACGATCAACGTGTGTCGGTGATCGCCGAGGGCGTTGCCCATTACCAGCATCTCGGCCAAGTCTCCCCGCACGTCGACCCAGCTACTCTGGCCGAACTGCTCGCTAATTTCACGATCTTCACCGCGACCGTCGGTCCACGTTGGTTCGGCACTTCTGAGCGCGAGATTCGCGCGCAAATAGAACTCGGCGCGCAAATCTTCGCCGAAGGGGTACGCAGCCCGGCGGCAGCTGGTGGAAATACCTCCCGTTCCAGTCGTAGTCGTCGTTCACGCTTGCGATCGACCACGTGAGCCGTTGGTGAATCGGCGCGGCGCCACCACAGCTTCACAGCTGGGTCACAACTGACGTCACTAGGCTCGGTGACATGCCAGCGCGACTGAACCTGTTCACTAATCGCCAGCGCGCCAACTCATTTGGCAGCGCGGCCCACAATTACGACGCCTTCCGCCCGCGTTACCCCGACCAGTTGATCGACGACGTGTTGGCTTCCGAAGCTCACCGTGTCCTCGAGGTGGGTGCCGGCACCGGCATCGCCTCGATGCAGCTCATCGAGCGAGGCGCCGACCTGCTTGCGGTCGAGCCCGATGCCCGCATGGCCGCGGTCGCCCAAGCCAAGGGCATCCCGGTCGAGATCGCGACATTCGAGGAGTGGGAGCCCGCGGGCCGCCAGTTCGATCGGGTCGTGTTCGCCGCATCCTTCCACTGGGTCGATCCGGCCGCAGCACTGCCGAAGATCAGCGAAATCCTCAACGACGGCGGACGATTGGCGCTGATCTGGAATCGGCTGCGACCCACCAACCCGACCCGTGCCGAATTCGAGTCGATCTACCGGGACTACATGGACGTCGAAACCCACAGGGGCGACGGCAATCCCGACGAGGTCGTCGAGCTGATCGCTGACGCGGGCTTCACCGTCACCCAGCGGCGCTATCCGCACGACGTGCACTACACCGCACAGCAGTGGGTCGATATCGCCTTCACGTTCTCCAACCAACTGATACTCGCCGAAGACAAAGCAGCGCAGTTGCGCGCGCGGTTGCTCGAGCGCATCGGATCCGCGGGCGTTTCAGTCGGCGGCGATGCGGTGGCGATTCTCGCCACACCGGTGTAGCCGACTACACCGTCAACGTTGTCCCGGTCTCTCGCTCGCCGAACTCGACAACCCTTGCGGCGGTGTCATAATCGCAGGCCAATGGCGACCGTCCGATCAGCACGGGGCCGCCTTTCAGCCCGAAGCGGCCGTCGACACCGACATAACTGCCGGGCGGAATCGGCTCGCTGATGCAGTACAGCGTGGGCGCGGCGCCCTCTTCGATGTCGTTGCCGAACCTGCCGGCCAACGTCGTCACCGCCCGGTGAAACCCGCCCATCAGCGGCGTGCTCGACACGTTGGAGAGATTCGACGAGACCCAGCCCGGATGCGTGAGTTGGGTGGAGATTGGGGATTTCGCGGCCCGCAGCCGGCGATCCAGCTCGAGGCCCCACAGCATCACCGCAAGTTTGGAACGCGCATACGCGGGATAGGCGGCCCACCGGTTCGATCGCAGATGCATGTCGTCGAGCCGCAGCGTCGCCGATTTGTGGGCGTCGGATCCGACGTTGATGATCTGCGAGCGGATGCGTCCCAACAGCAGATTGGTCAGCGCGAACGGGCCCAAAAAGTTTGTGCCGATGGTCATTTCGAAGCCATCGACGGTTTCGGTTCGACGCTGACTGAGTCCCCCGGCATTGTTGATCAGGATGTCGACGTCGCCGTCGAGGAGGTCAGGGAATGCGCGTACTGATGCCAGATCGGCGAGGTCGAGTTTGACGATCGAGGTGGAGCCGCCGATCTCGGCAGCCCGCTTGGCGCCCAACTCCGTGTTGCGGACGGCCAAGATCACGTGTGCACCCGCGTGGGCAAGCAGACGTGCGGTGCCCAACCCCACCCCGTTGGTCGCTCCGGTCACGATGATGCGCTTGCCGGTCAAGTTACCGAGTCTGCTCGGCGACCAGGATGTCGTCACCGTCTGAGACTAGCGTCGCCTATCAGCATTCACCGGCCCGATGGGAAGAGGGCTCGCACGCCATCGGGAATCGGCGCGACCGCGTCGGGCCCGCGGATCGCCGCTTGCAGCAGATAGCCGGGCAGCACGCAGAGCAGAGTCGTGGCCAGCACGTCAGGGGCGAGTTTCACACCGTTCGACGACGCCCGCGCGGTCTCGGCCAACTCTTGACCTGCCGCGTCAAACGAGTCGCGTAACCGGGCCGCCAGCACCGGGTTGCGCAGGGCTTCCGACCACACCACCAGCGCGATCGCCGCGAAGCCGTCCTCGGCGTGGCGTTTACTCGCGAACTCCAGCGCAGCGGCCAGCGCCTCGCCCAGATCGGCGCCTCCGGCGACCGACTCTCGGACGATCGCGACGATCTGGTCCAGATTCTCCTCGGCGATCGCGACGATCATCTCGTCCTTACTGGCGAAGTACCGATACACCGCACCAGAGGACATTCCTGCCTCGCGGACCAGATCCTGCATGGATGTCTGGTGAAAGCCGTCGCGCACAAAGCAGCGTCGAGCGGCGGCCAGAATGTGGGCCCGTCGCGCGTCGCGGTATTGCGCTGAAACCCTGGGCACGTCGAGAGCTTAACTAAAAAGCACGAACGTTCGCTATTGACAGGCGGACGCCTTCCGATGCACGCTGGCGTGAAGGAAAAGTGAACGATCATTCTCTTAAGGAGGCCGGCACATGTCCGACTTCGGCACATTCGGTCGCTACACCGAGACTCCAGCTGACCGCATGCCCGCTGAGATGAGATCCGCCTACGACTTCACCCGCGAGCTACGCGGACTGGTCCCCGGGCCGCACAAGATCTGGCTGGCCAACCCGCGCCTGTCCCGGACGATCGCGCCGACCGGCGCCTACTTCCAGACCGACTCGACGTTGACCAAGGCCGAGATCGAGATCGTCACCAACCTGACCACCGGGCGCTGGGCCACGCCCTACGCCAACTACGAGCACGAAAAGATCGGCGTGCAACAGGGCGGCCTGGCGCCAGAGACGGTCGAGGCGTTGATCGCCGGGCGCCCGGCCACGTTCGACGATCCGCGTCAACAAATCGTGTACGAACTCGCCGCCACCCTCGTCACTCCCCGTTTCGTGCCGCTGGGGCTGTATCGACGCGCCAAGGCCCTGATCGGCGATGCCGGCATCGTCGACGTCACCGTCCTGATCGGATGGTTCACCGCGGTGTCGATGACGCTGGCGGCCTTCGACGTTCCGGCCAACGCCCAAGGACTGGACCAATGATGCACGGCGACAACACCATTCACGCGAAGGAGGATCCGTCATGCCAATGCCCGCAATTCCCGACGTCACGGTGACACCGGTCGCCTATTTCGATGAGAAGTACTTCCTGGAGAACCTCGCCGTGCGCCGTGACGGCTCGGTGTTGGTCACTGCGGTGCTGCAAAAGCAGCTGTGGTGTGTCCCTGGCCCGGAACCGCACGCCGATGTCGCTCCGGTGCTGGTGCACACGTTCGAACACATGGTGTCCGGCATCCTCGAGATCGAACCCGACGTGTTCATCGTCTGCGTCACCGACGCCTACGCCAGTCAACGATCTCATCTGGCGCGCATCGATCTGACCCGCTGGACGCCCGGCGAGCCCGTGACGCCCGAAAGTATTTATGCCTTCGACGATCTCGCGACAGGGCTGAACGGCAGCTGCTTGATCGGGCCCGGTGTGATGCTGGTTGCCGACAGTTTCGGCGGTCTCCTCTGGCGCATCGATGTGGGGCCGGGCGGCAGAACCGCCACAGCGCGGGTCTGGCTGGCTGACGACACGATGGCCATGGACCCCGACAGCGGCGTGCCCTGGCCGCCGCAGCCAGGTGTCAACGGTGTGCGATTCGGCGCACAAAGCGGATACGTGTTCTACACCTCAACCGCGCAGCAGGTTTTCATGCGCGTCGCGGTCGACCCGACGACGCTGGAGCCGGCGGGTCACCCCGAGTTCGTCGCCGCGATCGACAACGCGGACGACTTCTGTGTCGACGAAGATGCCGGTTTCGCCTACGTCACCCGGCATCGCGCGAACACGATCGACCGGGTGCCACTCGAACCCCGGCACGGCAGCGAGGTCCGCCACATCGCAGGAGACCCGTTCGACCAAGCCCTCGTCGGCCCGTCCAGCGCGGCGTGGCGTCGCCGTCCCGGCGACACCGGCCGGGTCGCCTACGTCACGACCGACGGTGGCACCACAGCCCCACCCGACGGGGTCATCCGCAAAGCCGCACTGCTGCGCCTCGAACTGCAACCGCCGGTCGCCTGACCTGCGACGGGTGAAATCATCCGACCCCTCGGCGTAGGCTTCCAGCACCGGGCCACTCCACTACGCGTCACGGTGTGGGCATCGTAAACAATTGCAGAACAACGTATTTCGTCGAAGGAACACAGATGACCGATCTGAGCACGATGTTGCCGCCCGCGCTTCGTAAGGCGCTGGACCTACTCACCGACCCACCGGCGGAACCGGATGTCAGCAAGGGCTACCTCGACCTGCTCAACACGCCGGAAGATGACGACGTCGCCAAGAACACCGGCGTCATCCAGGCAGCGTGGGCATCGACCATCGGATCTTTCTTCTACGACAACGTTCAGGCGCTGAGTCGCCGGTTCATCGCGGCGTGGCAACTGCCCATCGACTGGCTGAGCATCCCGCCGGGCGGCACCGCCCTCGACGTTGGCTGCGGTCCCGGTTCGATCACCGCGCAACTGGCTCGCGCGGTCGGACCTGACGGGCTGGCGCTGGGCGTCGACATCTCCGAGCCGATGCTGGCGCGCGCCGTAAACTCCGCGGCCGGATCGCAGGTCGGCTTCTTACGGGCGGACGCGCAACGACTCCCGTTGCGCGACCAGACCGTCGACGCCGCGGTGTCGATCGCTGTGCTGCAACTGATTCCCGATCCGGCGGCGACGCTGGCCGAGATCGCCCGCGTACTGCGGCCCGGCGGACGCCTGGCGGTGATGGTGCCGACGCTGCGCCCGCCGATCGACCTCGGGATCAAGCTGCCCACCGGCGGGGCTCATCTGTTCAGCGAAGACGAGATCGGCGACATCCTCGAGGACCACGGCTTCGTCAGCGTGCGGACCAAAAGCATCGGGCAGTTGCAATGGGTGCGCGGCAAGCTGGGCTGACGCTCGTCAGATCGACGGGTGGTTTTCCCGGACCCCGCCGTACATCCCACGCCGGACGATCAGCGGCATGACGATCCGTTGCACCGACCACGACGGTAAGCGGAACGCCTGACCCGTCGGCAGGAAGACCTCCAGGCCGTTGCGCTGTATCCCCAGCAACGAACCCCAGCGTCGGCCCGGGGCTTTGTAGCTGCGCAACGGCTTGCCGTCGAACTGAGCGCGAATGTTTCTGGCCACCAAGGCATCTCCGCGGTTGCGCGCGGAACTGCGCAGCGGGTCGGTCGCCGCGACGTCACCGGCCGCGAACACGCCCGGATGGCCGGGCACCTCGAGCTCAGGCGTCACGCGCACGAAGCCGTGCTCGTCCAGCACGTCGGCGGGTAGCCAATCGGTGTTGGGTTGTACCCGCCCTACGGCCCAGAGCACGGCCTCGGCGGTCGCCGGGGGTTGTCCGGTGGTCCATTGCACGGGACCGCTGGTGATCTCGTCACCCGCGAAGCCGTCCTCGACCGCGGCGCGATGCCCCGGGTGCAGGCCCACCCCGAGGTCGCGCAGCCGGCCGCTGATCCGCTGCCAGGTCTTCGGGTGATAGCCGACGAGGGCCCGCTCGCCGGGGAAGTACAGGTCGATTCGCTTGTCCGGCCAGGTGGTTGCCATGTTGGCGGCACTGCTGACCGCTGCCGCTCCGCCGCCCACGACGATCACCGACCGGACGGCGGCCAATCGGCCATGTGCGGCACCGAGATCGCCGCCGATGTCAGCGGCCGATTGCAGGGTCGGCCGACGCCAGAAGCCGTTGCTGACCCCGGTGGAGACGACCAGCGCGTCGTAGCCCTCGGTGAACGTCGAGCCGTCGTCGAGCCGGCCGGAGACGGTCTTGGCGGCCAGGTCGACGCCGGTCAGGGCGCCCTGAATGATCCGCACCCGGTCCAGGCGGCGAAATCTGTCGAACGGGATCCAGTAGTCGCGAGCCCAGTCGCGAGGTCGGGACAACCGGACGCCGAGTTCCTGGCCGCTGACCAGGCCCGGCTTGACCGAGATGCCGACAACATCGGCGTGCCGCGCGAGCCGCATCGCGGCGAGGATGCCGACGTCCCCGAGCCCGGCGACCACGACGCGCTTGCGGGTCATGTCGTCGCCGTGTCCACCGGGGTGAACCCGAATGATGTTAAGGGACAGGGCTTTTGGTCAGACTGAGGCATTGTGGATGACGACGGTGCGATCATCTCGACCTCCTCACCGCCAAACTGTAACACGTTCTAGTTTGCCGTTCGTGGACGGACAATTGCGCCGGATGCTTCCGATATCGAACACAAGCTGATTAGAATCCCGCGTGTGATGACCCCGTCGACCCCCTGGGGGCACGAACGTGGGCATCTACCGCGGCGGCTGCAGATTCGCAATCAGGTCGTCGGTCGCCGGCAGGCACGCCGGCTGAGTCGGCGCTTCGCACGGGTCGGCGTGACAACCCCTCCCGATCGGCTCCAGATGATGCTGGCGGGTTCGCCGGCCGCTCACGCCGAGATGGCCGATTTCAATTTCGGGTTGATCGCGACGCGACTCAAGCGTGAACAATTCAGCGCGCGGGTCCAGCGGATGAAGCGGCGCGGCACTCGCTCGCTGCTATTTCTGGGCCTGGTCCTGGTCACGCTGAACTTCCTGTTCTGCATGGCGTGGGCCTTGTTCAGCCTGACCCTCGAGGCTGCCCCGCTCTAATCGTCGAGGTTCGGGAAACGTCGCGGCCGCGAGTTGCACGATCTCCTCGCGATCGGCGACCAAGATGAACCCCGCCTGGATCGCCGCGTCCAGTGACGCGGTGAAGCGCCCCAGATAATCCGCGGCCCCGCCCGGGTAGAGCCGACGCACGGTCGCGGCATCGAAGGGCTCGCCGGAACCGAAGATCGACGACATCGTGGTCTCCTCGCCCCCGACGCCAGAGGTCCGGGCCAGTGGCACATCGACCCACGGCGTCCGGACCCCGCCCAACGCGAGCCCGTGCTCGTCGAAAACTGGCTCACCGTCCTGCAATTCGATGGGTGCGCCGCTGGGCGGTAGCCAGCCGGTGCGCACCCAGTCGCGCAGCTGCGACAGCGCAGCCTGCAGCACATAGTGGTGCTGCGGCGCGAAGTTGATGCAGTGATCCAGTTGCTGACCCATCAGCAGGTCGGTCGGCGCATAGGCGGCGACGATGTCGGCCAACGCCGCGAACCCGCTGTCGATCGGCGCCACCTGAATCGTGTAGTTGTCCGCATGTGCCGTGCCGGCGATCTCCCACACCCGAAGCCGTTGGGTGTCAGGCTGTCTCGCGCCGTGGTAGCCCGGGCGCCGGGCGCCGAACAGGTCGGTCTCGGTGATGATCGTGAAGACCGGAACACGTAGATCGGGGCGGAACCTGATGGCCGGCGAGGTGGGATCTTCCAGCGCGCCGAATATCGAACCGCCGTCCAGTGGGGCGGCGGGCCCGAATCGCGAGTGCACCAGGAAGCCTTCGTAGACCTGCGCGAGCGGGTCGACGGCGTTGATGTAGGTCGTCAGGAACAAAGCCGACTGCGACTCGCCCACCGCGATGAGGTGCTCGACCTCCAGGTCGCTCAACACATCTCGGACGAGTTGCCCGGCGAGTGAGAAGATGTCATAGGAGTAGCCGTCGCCAGGATGGTGCAATGGCGAATATCGTTGCTTGTCTTGACTTTTCAGTGACATATCGATGCCCATGAGATTCGCGCCGCCTTCGACGCCGACGCGTTGGGCAGACACCGCCACGTAGCCGTAGCCCGCGCGCATCATCTCGCGATGCGCCATCATCCACACCGCGGGTGCATCGATGCCGCCGCTGACGTTGAGCCACTCGACGAGCACGGTCCCGTTGAACCGGGCGCGATCGGCAGGTGTCAACACGACGATCCGGGTGGTGAAGTCGGCCGTGTCCGAGGGTGTGACGGTCCAGCGGCCGTCCGGGCCGAGCTCGGTGACCGGGCTGTACGACGAAGCCGTTCCGGAGACGAAGAACTCCTCGGCGGCGTAGCCCACGTCGGCCATATCGAACGCGCCCAACAGGAGTGCGGGTTTCCCGGGCATCGGCGTGAACGCCGGCAGAGCGTCACCGATCGGCACGTGCGCATCCTATCGCCGCTGTGGAACAGTGGCGGCCAACCGGTGCCGGACGCCGGCACCGTTCGCGACCTCTTCCCGTCGCTGTCGCCGGTCGCCGAGGTGAATTGCGTCACCGTGCGGGCCCCGTGGCTCGACGCCGGCGGCGACGGATGGCGGGTACCCCGCCGGAATCGCGTCATCGGATTCGTTGGCGCCAACCTGATGAAATTCGGTCCACTGCTCGGCGAACTGCTCGCTCACGCCGTGCTGAACGATGAGCTGCCCGCCGACGACACCGGATTAAATGCGTTGCGATCGCCGCTCGACCGGGAATAACTTCCCAGGCGTCGTCGTCGTGTCAGATCGCGACCTCCAAGCAGAAAGGCAGCCCATGAACCGGCCGACCAGCCTGCTGCGCGAGCCGCAACCGGCCTCGGCCGCACCTCGGGTGAACGTCGAGTTCGGTGCCGTTCTGGCTGTCCTGCTGGCGACCGGATGGGTGGCCAACCATTTCGTGGCGCTGATGCCCGCGATCAGCGATCGGCAACACCTCAGCACTGCCACGCTCGACGCGATCTTCGGCATCTATGCGGTCGGACTGCTACCCGGCCTGCTGTTGGGTGGTCGCGCCTCGGACGCGCTCGGGCGGCGCGCGGTGGCTCTGACCGGTTCGGCGACCGCGGCCGCCGGAACGGTCGCGATGCTGCTCTCTCAGCAGCCCGACGTGTTGACGGTCGGACGGTTGACCGTCGGCATCGGTGTGGGTCTGACGATGAGTTCGGGCACCGCGTGGGCGTCGGACCTGAAAGGCCCCGCCGGGGCGGCCACCGCGGGGGCGGTGTTGATCGTGGGCTTCGCGGTCGGACCATTCGCCGGCGGGCTGATCACCGGCGCCGGTGAGCCCGGCGTTCAGATGTCCTTCGCCGTTGCCGCCGTTCTGGTCCTGGCCGCGATGACCGTCGCGGTCCTGGCCACGCGGCGCTCACCGACAGCCGTTGCGGACGAGTCTCGCGGCCCCGCGCAAGAGACCGCGTCGCGTCAGGGCATCACCCGGGCGTTGAGTTGGGCCCTGCCCCTGGCGCCGTGGGTATTCGCCTCGGCAACACTGGGATTCGTCACCATCCCGGCTCGGGTCCACACCGGGCTGGCCGCGCCGGTGGCCGCCGGGTTGGCCGCCCTGACCGTCAACGGCGCGAGTGGGGTCATCCAGATCATCGCCCGTGCGGCCAACTGGGGACCGCGCGCCGGCACCACCGGCGCCGTGCTGGCGGCACTGAGCTACGCGCTGATCGCGGTCGCTCCGCCCACCATGACGCTCGCGATGAGCCTGCCGCTCCTGCTGATCCTTGGCTGTGCATCCGGCCTTTCGCTACGCGAAGGTTTGATCGACCTGGAAGCTGCTGCGCCGCAACATGTCCGGGGAACGCTGACCGGGGTGTTCTACTCGGTCACCTACATCGGGTTCGGCTTGCCGCTGCTGTTGACCACCGGAGGATCCGACGTCACGATGCTCGTGCTCGGGATAATGGCCATCCTGGCATCGGTCGCGGCGGTCAGCCGAACGATGCGACTACGCCGAGACAGTCACCGGCAGAACTGAATCGGGACGCCCCGAATCAGGCGGCCACCACCTTGCGGGTCCGAACACCGGCAACCGGAATGGGGTCGTTACCCACCACGCTCAGCCCGGCCAGGCGTCGCCACGACCGGATCGCGTTGCGGGTGACCTCCACGATCCGCGCGGCCCCGGCATCGTCGTTCGCCAGCCGGTGTGCGCGCAGGGCATTACCGGTCACCGCATCCAGGGTGTCCCAGTCGTCGGTCTCGACGAGCGCGGTGGACTGGCAGGCCGCCCGCACCGCATACAATTCGGCGCCTTCGGAGGTCTCACCGGCTGCGCGCGCCGCGTGAGCGGCCTTGTCCCACTGCGCGATTGGTGGCATGTCGCCGGGCGCGAGTCGCCGATGCAGCTCGGCGATTTCGGTGATCGCCTCGGCCGCCGCGCCCGCGGCGTATCGAACGACGCCCCACGGCGGGCTGATCAACAGCTTGGTGACCCAGATGTGCATGACCGCGTCGGCGACGTCGGCGGTGCCCACCGTCAGCCAACCGAGGTCGAGTACGAGCAGGCTGTCGGCCGGGGTGAGGTAACCGTCGGGACCGGCCAGCAGGTCGTTGCACAACTGCACAAACGACGCGAGCGGGCGGGCGGAGGTAGCGGGAAAATCGGTGATCTGTTCGTCGCCGTTGATGTAGGAGATCACGTTCATCGCGCACCCCTTGCCCGAGCCCGGCTGGTGCGAGCCCCTGGCCAGTCGCAGCGGGTTGGTGATGCGGTCGAGGTCCATCGAAAAGCAGACTATGACTAAAGGAGTCGGCTCCCGAGGTCCGACACGGCCTTACAATTCGCCGGAGAAGTCGGCGGTGATCCAGCGGTCGGGGCGAATGGTGAACAGCACGCTCTGTTGTCCCTCGAGGCTCTTGACGAAGGCGCGCCCGCCGTCCTCGCCCAGGTACCGGATCGCGATGTCCTCGCGCACGTTCAGCGGCGTCGGCGTGGTGGTGTCGACGACAGTGCCCTCGACGACGACATACTGATACGGTGGCTCCTCGCGCTGGACGACCAGGCTCACCGCGCCGGCCTGCTCGATCAGCCTGGCCTTGCGTGACGACGCCCCGGTGCTGATCAGGATGTTGCCGCCAGGTGTGTAGCCGTACCAGATCGGGACGCTGGCCGGCGGGCGGTCGCCGGCGGCAACTGACAACACGCCGACATGTAAATCCGCGAGGAACTCCTGGCGTTGGGTCTCCGAAAATGCGGTCATGTCGGGGCGCAACCAACGAACCGCCGCCGAGTATTCCCGTTGTCAGCGCAGTTCTTCGGTCCGCACCCCGTAGCGATCCTGATATGCCCGCACCCGGTCACGGACTTCTGCGGCGTCCAGACCGGTGTCCGACCAGGTGTAGCGACCGCGTCCGCCGTCGCCGGGATTCGCGGCCAGGAAATCTCGCATCTTCGTGGCGGCCTCCGAACTCAGTTCGCGGCCGAGCGATGTGTAGATGGCTTTGATCGTGGCCCACGGGTCACTCATGAAGTCGGAGAACTGGACGTCGATCACGCGGTCCGCCGGGACGGCGCCGCTGTCGCGCAGCGCCATCGCACGATCGAGGCCGACCACGATCTCCTCGTAGGACTGAGCCGCACACTCGGCGATGCTCGATTCGTCGCTACCCATCCGCCGCAGGTGGTGCGTCAGCGCGGCGATCGACGAGATGACGTTGAGCGGGTCGCGGTGTGTCTGCACGATCAGCGCGTCCGGGTACACAGCCAGCAGGGCGTCGAGCTGCCACAGGTGCGCCGGCGATTTCAGCAGCCATTGGCCTGGAACACCGGACTGCAAGTGCTGCAGGAAGATTCGGTGATACCGGTAGGCGCCGGAATGGTCGGCGTCGTACAGCAGCCAGCGGTAGTAGTTCGGCAGCCGGTACTGCACCGAGAAGATCATGCTGGTGAACTCGCTGGCGGTGATGCGGACGCACTCCTGACCGACCAGCGCCCCCATCGGGTGAAACGCCAGAAATCCCGGGATGATCTGCTCCGAGAGCTCAATGCTGGCCTGCGTCTGGGCAATTCGCGGATCGCTGTGATAGGTCTCGGGCTGCGGCACCGGGCAGGGCGCGTCGACCTCCCATGTCAACGGCGCGCGCAGTTGCGGGTCCTGGGCCAGCAGGTCGTAGAGAATCGTTGTGCCGGTGCGGGGTTGGCCGACGATGAAGATCGGTGCGGTGACCGGCTGCTCGGCGATCTCCGGGTGCTGCCGGCGCCAGGCGATCACCTCGAGCCGGTTCTTCAGGGCACGGATCATGTCGAGGTACGCGATCTCGACGCCGATCGCCGACAGCCGGGCCTCGCTGACAAGGTCGTCGGTGACGCGTGTCAAGCCAGGCTGCCAGCCGTCGTCGCCGAAGTCGTCGCTGCCGGCTTGCGCGCAGGCAGCGGCGACCAGCGCGTCCGGCTCGAATCGCTCGCCGAGGGTCACGCCGGCTCCTCACTGCGCCGGACTGTCGCCGTCACGGCGGGGGGTTCGGGGTTCTCCAACCAGCGCAGCACCACGAATCCGCGCTCGCGGCCGCCGGTGTCGAGCCAGTGGCCAAATCCGAAGTCGGACGCCGAGATAGCGACGCGCACGAGCCCGTCATCGTCGGGCCGCACCGCGCGGTTGGTCACCGAGCTCCGCCGGCGACGCGGCTCCAGACACTCATGCCAGATGCTTTCCAGCGTGACATTCCAGTATCGGGTGTCGGGTGGTCGCAGCTCGAGCACCAGGGCTTGATCACGTTCGAGCCGGAAGGTGCCCATCATGTAAAGGTTGTCCGGGGTGGTGTCGGCAGCACCCAGATCCGCGGCCTCGGCCGTCAGCAACGTGTTGGGCTTGTCGAGAAGCTCCGGTTTGATCGTGCGGTGCAACGTGACGAGCTTCATCAGGGTCCACGCCATCGCGGTGAACTGCTCGGCGAGCTCGTCGTCGGAGAGCGGCAGCAACGGGTCGGGATCGAAGACCTCGATACGCATCGTCGCCAGCTCCTCGGCACTGCGATCACCGATGTATTCGCGGACGACGACCGACGACGCATCCTCGGGAATCTGCACCCACTGCGCGCCGTAGAGCTCGGCGGGTTCAGCGGCCGAGAGCACAAGGTCGAATTCGCCCGCCCTGAGCGCTAATTCGACGTCGCTGAGGTATGCCGCCATCCGCCGCGGCGTCAGTCCGGTGCCGGCCAGAACCTGGAAGCCGAGATAGGCGCTGGTGCCGCGGGTACCGGTGATCCGATAGTGCCGATCGCCGCGGATCATCGCCAGGTAGTAGTTGCCGTCGGGGTTCGGGCCACCGATCATCCGGTTCGGCGAGCACATGTCGAAGAACGCCGGGCGGCTGAGGTCGGCCTCGACCGACAACTGCGCGCACAGCGACGAGACCCGGGCGATGACTCGCAGCCCTTCGAGGAGTTCCCGCTCGGATTCGGCGTCCTCGGTCACGATCCGGGTGACGTCGGCGACCATCTGCTGGTAGAACTGCCACGCGGCGCGGCTCCTCGGCGCGATCTCGCCGGGCGGTTCCGACGCATGAGTCATAGCCACTACTTCCAGGCGAAGACGGGTTGTTCCAGCTCGTCGACCGGATCGTGGCGGCCTTCCAGGCCGAGCCAGCGAAGCTGCAGCAGCACGGCACCGGTCGGGGCATGAATGAGGTCGTTGCCCAACGGTATTTGGACCACTTGGCGTGGGCTTTCCGGAATGGTGATGAATCGCGGCGAATCCGCCCGCTGCAGCTGGTGCAGTCCCACCCGGTAGACCGCGACCACCTCGGCGGGCGCGGGTTGAGGGTCGAGCCGTCCGCCGCCCCAGATCACCACCGGGGTGATGACGTAACCCGACCGCGTCGGATAGTCGTCGAGCAGGCCCAGCACCGCCGTGTCGGTCAGTTTGACGCCGACCTCCTCGTCCAGTTCTCGAAGCGCCGCGGCGACCGCATCCTCACCCGGATCCAGGCGCCCACCCGGAAGGGCCCACTGCGCGGGGTGCGAGTTGAGCCGAGAGGTTCTGCGACACAACAGGAATGCTGCACCGCCGGACACGTCGACCATGCGGCCGTCGAGCGACGCCGGCATCGGGCGGCCGGCAATCCGGTCGTCCACCGGCGCCGGGTCGATCCTGTCCTCCCCGACCTCCGAATCGACGAGCAGCACTGCGACGGCTGCATGGCGCTTCGTCGGATCGGCCACGACACGACGGTCATGACCGGCCAGATGGTCGCGGATCCGCTCGCGCAGTGCCTCGTCGTAGAGGATGGTCATCACCCGAACCTAAGCCGATGGGACGCCGGTCTTCGACGACCGGTCGGCGTGACCTATTCAACTCGCCCGGCGCTGTCCCATCAAGAGCAAGCTAGGTACAGTCGTCTATATCCAGCGATCGGGCGGACCCGGTGTTCCTGTCGATCGGTCACCGAAGGCAACCGCGAGGCGGACGTGAGAACGACGACGCAGTCAGCCGCAACGGTTGTGGTGGTATCCACCGCGGCATTCCTGGCCGGCCTTGACCTGTTCATCGTGAACATCGCCTTCCCCGATATCCGCCACGCGTTCGGCACGGCCGACTTCGGAGCGATGTCGTGGATCCTGAACGCCTACACGCTCGTCTTCGCGGCGTTGCTGAACCCGGCCGGCCGACTCGGCGACCGATACGGCCACCGCAGGATTTTTCTGTGCGGGCTGGTCGTGTTCACGCTGGGCTCGGCGGCATGCGGGCTGTCCGGATCCTTCGTCGGGTTGGTCGCGGCGCGTGCCGTTCAGGCGGTGGGCGCCGCGATGCTGATGCCGAGTTCGCTCGCGTTGCTGCTGGCCGCCGTCCCGGCTGCACGGCGTGCCGTTGCCGTCAGCACCTGGTCGGCTGTCGCCGCGATGGCGGCCGCGCTCGGGCCTCCGGTCGGCGGTTTCCTGGTCGAGTTGTCGTGGCGGTGGATATTTTTCGTCAATGTGCCGGTCGGGCTGGCTGCGCTGGTCGCCGGATGGCTGGTGCTCGCCAAGACCGCGGGCACCGGCACCGGCATTCCCGATCTGTTCGGCGCACTGAGCCTGATTGTGGGTGTCGCGGCGTTGGTCTGGGCGCTGATCGAACTGCCGGTGATGGGTTGGAACTCGCCGACGGTATCGGGTGCCGCCGTCGGCGCCGGTGGCGCAGTCGCGCTGGCAGTATGGCGTTCGCTGCGCCATCCGTCGCCTGCCCTCGACCTGGCCGCGATGCGGGTGACGCCGATGTGGTCGAGTTGCGTTGCGCTGTTGATGTTTTCAGCGGCACACGGCGCGATGCTGCTGGGCGGCGTCATGCTGCTGACCACCGTGTGGGGTCAGACGCCCGCGATCGCCGGCTTGTGCCTGTCGCCAGGCCCGATCGTCGTCGTGGTCGTTTCGCTGTCGCTGGCCGGACGGCTGATCGACCGACTCGGCATCGGCGTGGTCGCCGCGACGGGCGCAGCGCTCTACGCGATCGGGATCGTGATCTGGTTGTGCACCATAGGGCCGGTGCCGCACTACTTCGCCGACTATCTGCCGGCCCAGCTGTTCACCGGGACGGGTGTGGGTTTGGTGATGCCGAGCCTGTCCGCGGTGACCGGTGTGGCGCTTCCGTCGTACCGGTGGGGGGCCGGGTCGGCGGTGACGAATACCGCGCGGCAGTTGGGCATGGTGGTGGGCACGACCGCGCTGACCATGCTGTACCAGCCCAGTATCGATCTCGCCGCGATCCGGCGCGGGTGGATATTCGTCACCGCCGCAGCGGGCGGCGCAGCGCTCATCGCGACGGTTCTGGCGGTTTGGTGGAGAGGTGCAACTGCGGATTCGCGTGAGGTCGCTGAAGTCCAATACGTTGGCAGCAGTGCTGATTAACTTGGACGGCCGGGAGCGGAGCACTCAGAGGAGGTTGTGAGTCGGATGGCTGACATCACCATGTTGATCCTCGCCGACCATGACTGGTTTCGCGAGCAGTTCGCCCAGCTGGATTTTCTGCAGGGCCAGACACCGGTCAACCAGCGTGCGCTGGAACGGGTTTGGCGTCCGCTTGCCGACAAGCTAGACGTACATGCCTTCATCGAAGAGAAGATCTTCTACCCGCAATTGTTGCAGCGCGGCACCGACGATCCGGAGGGCGAAACGCTCGACGCCATCGGGGATCACAACGAGATACGTGACGGCGTGCGTGACGCGAACGCCGCGGGAGTGGGGACCGAGGAGTGGTGGGCGGCGGTCGGCCGAACCCGCCTCGCCAACGACGATCACATGGGCGAAGAAGAGCGAGAAGGCTTGGCGGACTTTCGCCGCCACGCCCCGGCCGGTCTGCGCGAAGCACTCGGGCGCCAGTACAGCGAGTTCATGGCCCAGCACCCGACGACGCGTGGACTGCCGATCGTCGACCGCGACCCGCAGAGCTACGTCGAGGACAACCAAACCGGCACGCGTCCCGCGCGCACGGACTTCTCCCTCGGCATCGGCAGCCTCAAAGGAAAGTAAAGGCCCGTGCGGCCTGGTCTCCCAGGCCGCAGGGCCAGTTACTCGATAAGGGGATCAGCCGTGGCCGGAGCCGCAGCCGACGCCCGGAAGGCATCCGGTACCGCCGGGCAGGCCACCCGGACCCGCGAACTGGCCACCGGACCCGCAGCCGACGCCCGGGACGCAGCCCTGTCCGCCCGGCCCGCCGCCGGGACCCTGGTCAACGCCACCGGAACCGCAGGTGCCGTTCGAACAGCCGCCGCCGCCCGGGTCCAGCTTGACGATCACGTGAGTGGGTGCCGAGCCCGTGAGAGTACCCACAGACGCCTCAGCTGCCGCAACCGGCATCACTGCGATCGCTGCAGCCACAGCACCACCAACGACAAACGGTTTCATGATCTTGAATTTCTCTAACATGGGCCGAAAAATACCCACTTCCACATACGTTCAAAACATCATTCCGGCGACTTTTTTGCGCCCGGATTTCAGTGTGGGTGGCTGACAACGTTGATGACGTTGCCGTCCGGCGCACGCACGAAGAACCGCCGTAGGCCCCACGCCTCGGCGCGTAGCGGATGCACGATCTCGTACCCCAGTTCCCGCGCCTCGGCGTACGCGCCGTCGATGTCGTCGGTGCAGACCGAAATCACCGAATCTTCGGCGGCGGTCAGATCACGGGTCACCAGTTGCACACTCGCCTGGGCGTCGGGTGAGGAGCAGCGTGCCACCCAGCCCAGGTTGAATTCCTCGTTACTCAACCCGAGGTAGCCGGCGTAGAAGCCCTTGGCTGCTTCGATATCCGCGACCCGGAGGTTGGCGAATACTTTCGTGGCTTGCATAGATTTCTCCTTCGGATAGCCGCCGCGGTACCGGCTTGGCAACCAGACACCCACGCTAACGGCCGAACAACGGTTTAATCTGGCGGCCGTGAGCGGCAAACGAGTACCCGGCGGGGTGGTGCACAAGCTGCCGACCGATCTGCGTGAGGCGCTGGTGGCTGACGCGGCCGCGCTCGCCGCCTGGAAGGACATCACGCCGCTGGCCCGCAATGAGTTCATCTGCTGGGTGGAGGACGCCAAGCAGAAGGCAACCCGCAGCCGGCGCATTCGGCGGACCCGGGAAGAGCTCGAGGAAGGCAAGCGGCGACCGTGCTGCTGGCCGGGCTGCAAGCACCGCGATCGCACCGGCAGCTAAGGCCTGGATCAGGCGACCCGATGCCGCTAGGCAGGACATGATGTCGGCATGACGACCGACATCCGCGTGCTGGACAGCGAAGCTGACCTGATCGCCGCGGCCAACGTGTTTCGCACCGCGATGGTCGGTTTCCCGCCGCTGGCCGATCTGTCGCCCGGCCAGATCACCACACTTCTCGAGCCCGGTCGCACCTTTGGTGCATTCGTCGACGGGCAACTGGTGGGCACCGCCGACGCCGTGACGAGCGGACTGACGCTGCCCGGCGGCTCGATCGTGGGGCACGCCGCGGTGACCCACATCGGTGTTCTGCCCACATTCACCCGACAGGGAGTCGCGACCGACCTCGTCCGTCATCAGCTCCGTGACATCGCCGCCCGCGGTGAGGTGGTGGCGTCGCTGCGGGCCTCGGAAGCGACCATCTACGAACGGTACGGCTACGGCGTCGCGAGCTCATCGCAGAGCGTCGAGGTCCAGACAGCGCGCGCAGCACTTCGTCCGGGCGTCGGAACGGGCGGTCCGGTCCGCCTGTTGGACACCGCTCGCGCGTGGGACGTGCTGCCGCGCATCTGCGCCGACAACCGCCCGTCGCGCCCCGGAACCGTCGGCCGCGCCGACGTGTGGTGGCAAGCACTGCGGATGCGCACCGAATCATCAACGGGGCCATGGTATGTGGCGGTGCACGGTGAGCCTGGTTCGGAATCCGGCTTTCTGCGCTACCGCCCCATCGACACCGGGACCTGGTTCGTGAGCGACCAACGCACCGTCGTCGTCGAGGATTTCTTCGCACCGACCACCGAGGCGTACCTCGGGTTGCTGCGATTCCTGCTCGGGCTCGATCTCATTGACCGAGTGGTGTTTTGGATGCTGCCGGTCGACGACCCGCTGCCGTTGCTACTTCTCGACCGCCGCGCCGCGCGTGTCACCGCCGTGCACGACGAGACCTGGCTCCGCGTCATCGACGTCGAGAAGGCATTGACGGCTCGCCGATACGCCGGCAGCGGCGCCGTCACGATCGCCGTCAATGACACACTGCTGCCGACCAATTCGATCAGCATGGCCATTAAGGCGGACGGCGCCGAGCGGACCGACCGCCGTCCCGACATCCAGGTCGGCGTCGAAGGACTCGGGACCGTTCTACTCGGCGGTGCAACGTGGCGCAGCCTGGCTGTCGCCGGACTGGCCCGCGCCGGTGACCCGGCGGCCTACGACCTGGCCGACCAATTGTTCGCCGTGCGGGATGCGCCGTACGCAGGCTTCTACTTCTGAGCGCGGCGACTGACGGCGTAGACAATTGTGCCGACGAGAAAGACGCCGGCACCGAGAATCACCGCACTGAGCGGCAACGCGAAGGCGACGACCAGACAGCCCGCGAGGCCCAGCGTCGGGACAAGGCGTCCGCCGAGCGTCCAGGCCGCGGCGTTGGCGATCGCGTAGTACACCAGAACCGCAAACGACGAGAACCCGATCGCACCGGCCAGGTCGACGGTTCCGGCCACTGCGGCTACCACCAGGCCGACGGTGGCCTCGGCGAGCACCGGCGTCTTGTATTTCGCATTGACTGCCGAAAGCTGCTGCGGCAGATAGTGATCGCGCGCCATCGCGAACACCGTGCGTGACACACCCAGCAGCAACGAGAGCAGCGAGCCCAGTGCTGCCAGCACGGCCAGCACCCGCACGGCGGGCACAAAGCCGGTGACGCCCGCAGCCCGGACCAGGTCGGCGATCGGCGCCACCGAATGGGCCAGTCCGGAAGAGCCCAGCACCGCGAGCGCCGCAACCGCGACGGTCGCGTAGACGACCAGAGCGATACCCAGTGCGAGCGGAATGGCACGCGGGATGGTGCGGGCCGGGTCGCGCACTTCTTCACCCAGCGTCGCGATTCGCGCATAGCCCGCGAACGCGAAGAACAGTAGACCCGCCGCTTGCAGCACACCGTGGATGCTTGCACCGGTGACGGCGAACCGGCCGAAGTCAGCGCTTGGAGCCGTCAGCCCCAGTCCCGCCGCCGTCGCCAGTCCAGCAAGGACGACGCCCACGATGATTCGGGTGACGAGCGCCGACTTGTGAACGCCGCTGCAGTTCACCGCGGTCAGGGTGACTACCGCCGCGACCGCGATCGCGTGGGCGTGAGTGGGCCAGGCGTAGCTGCCCACGATCAAAGCCGTTGCCGCGCAAGAGGCCGTCTTGCCGACGACGAAACCCCAACCCGCGAGATATCCCCAGAACGCGCCGAGCCGTTCACGTCCGTAGACATAGGCGCCGCCGGATTCGGGGTACTGGGCCGCACACCGCGCCGTCGACGTCGCGTTCATATACGCCACCACCGCCGCAGCCGCCAGCCCGATGAGCAGGCCCGTCCCGGCGGCGCCGGCGGCCGGCGTCAGTGCGGCGAAGATGCCCGCGCCGATCATCGAACCCAGACCGATCACCACCGCGTCGGTAACGCCGAGACGGCGATCCAAATGCGGGTGGTCGGTCATCGGACACCGAGCATGCCGGCCAGTTCACTTGCCGAATACTGGCCCGGCCCAGCCTCATTGCTCACCGCGGTACGGGCCGCGCGTGCCAACGCGGTGTTGAGTGGCGCCGCGATGCCGTGCCGGTGTGCGATCCGGACTATCTCGCCGTTGAAGAAGTCGGTCTCCACGTTGCCGGTGTTGCGAGCCAGCGACTGCCACGTCGAGTTGCTTGCGCCGGTGTCATGGCCCGGCACCGACCGCGGGGTCGGACCGTCGGCCCGGGCCGCATTGGATATCTCGAATGAGACGAATTCTATTCCAGTGCAACGCAAGACATGTTCGCCCTCGGCGCGGACCGCTTTGGCGATGTCACTGAGGTCGGCGCCCTGCGCCGACAACGCGCCTAGAGCGTTGGCCAGATTGCTCAGCAGCTTGTTGTACTTCCAGGGAGCGACGTCGTCGACAACACGCACCTGGATCCCCGCCGAGCTCCACGCCTCCGTCACATCCTGCAGTAGATCGGTGTCGGCGGGTGTGCGTAGCGACGCCGGCCACCGTCCGATTTGAAACTGCCCGACCGTCGGCCACGACCGCACGATCACTTCGCCGGGTTCGAGGTGCACGGCGGGCATCCAGACGCAGACGCCGAACACCTGCCGGAAATAACGCAGCGCTTTCTCTTCTGCCGCAACGCCGTTGAGGGCGGTCAGTGCCGGCAGCAGCTCGCCCGCGGTACCGACCACACCCTCGGAGCCATGGACCGGCTGGTCCACCCACTCCTGCAACGCCGCGTCGATCTGCTGGGTCTTGGTGGTGAACACCAAGACGTCGCGCTCGGTCAGCGTCAGCATCTCGGGTCCGGATACCGCCGTGACCGGCGTGTGGAAGGAACCGTCCGGCGTGGTCAGCGTCAGGCCCTTGGCCGACAGGGTCTCGGCGTGGCGACCCCGGGCCACCAACACCGTGGCGATCCCGGCCCTGGCCAGCACCCCGCCAACCGTGCCCCCGATGGCGCCCGCACCGACAATCACGTACCGCCGGTTGGAAGTCATTGCCCGAGAGTACGGCCGCCAACTGGACGAGAGTTAAACCAGGTAGTAATAGCTCTTGGCGTCCCCGTTGGCGGCGACGGCAACCGCGGGGACGGCGTCGCCGGATTCATCGAAGCCGCGCAGGGCGTGGGCGTAGCGGACCGCCTTGAGCGTCGCGGAGAACTCCACTTCCTCTTCGGGGAAGACCCGCTCGGACGGGAACCACTTGTCGAATCCGACGTTTGTCAGCAGGGTCCACAGATCGGCTTGGACACCCGCGAGCAGGACGGTCACGCCGCGGTCGGTTTCCTCCCGCACGAATTTCTCGATCCGCTGGATGACGACAGCATCCGGGTGACGCACGCGTTTGACCCGCAGCACCAGGTACTTGATGTCGTCCTGCTTGATGCGTTCGCTGAGCGCCTCGAGGTATTTCTCGAGTTCCGGTGCGGCACCGAAGAACAGCTCACCCTCGAAGTCGTAGATGAGCGTCCACGGGTCGGACGGATCGGACGGCACCCGCTCACGGACCACCCGTTCGGGCGCCACCACCAATTCTCGCGCCTTGAGCTTGGCCGCCCGTGGCACGAACAGCAGGATCGACAGCGCGACGCCGAGGAGCACCGCGGTGTCCAGATCGACCAGCACGCCGACGAGTGCGGTGAGGATCACCAGCCCCGCGTCGTAGCGTGACGCCCTGATCGCGTAGCCCAATCGCTTGACGTCGATCAGTCGTGCGGCGGTGATCAGCAGCAGCCCGGCCAGCGCGGCGCGCGGCATGTAATGGAACAGCGGCGCGAACAGCAACACGGCGATCGCCACACCGATCGAGGCGATGACCCCGGAGAACCGGGTCACCGCGCCGGCCTGGAAGTTGATCGGGGAGCGCGTCACCGAGCCCGAGCCGGGCACGGCCTGGAAGAAGCCGCCGGTGAGGTTCGCCAGGCCCTCCGCGATGATCTGCCGGTTGTAGTCGATCTTCTGACCGCTCTGGTAGGCAATGGCTTTGGCGATCGACAAGGCCTCGAGCAAACCGATGAATGCGATGGCCAGCGCCCCCGGGGCCAGCTGAGTCACTTCGTTGAGTTGCACCGACGGGATGTGCGGCAGTGGCAGACCTCGCGGGATTTTCGCGGTCAGGGTGACCGCGGTCTTGCCCGTGTGATCTTCGGTCGACCAACCGGCGAAATACGCGATCAGGGCACCGATGATCAGCACCGCCAGCAGGTCCACCTGCGGCAGCCCGAAGCGTTTCACCAACCGGCGCAACAGGATCGCGAGCACGACGGTGGCGACGCTGATGATCAGCGCGCGGTAGTTGAACGCCTCACCGTGGAACAGCGTGAGATACGTGCGTTTCAGCACCGACTGGTGGCCGTTGCCCTGGTCCTTCACGCCCAGCGCGTTGCCGAGTTGGCCCAACCCGATCAGGATGGCGGCCGCCAGCAGAAAGCCGAGAATCACCGATTCGGAGATGTATCGAGTCAGGTCGCCGAGCTTGAACACCGCGATCAGAATCTGGAAGGCACCGACCAGCACCCCGAGCAGAAACAAGGCCTCGAACAAGACCGTCCGGTTCTCCGGGTCCAGGAAGGCCAATGAGCTGAACACCAGGAGCGAGATCGCACTCGTCGGGCCGTTGACTAAGTGCGACGACGAGCCGAACACCGAAGCGACGAAGGTCACCACGATCGCCGAGTAGACGCCGAATTTCGGGTCGACACCAGCGACCAGCGCGTAGGTAATGCCTTGCGGCAGCGAGACCGCGGCGACCGTGAGTCCGGCGATCAGGTCTCGGCGCGCCTTATCGCCGTCGTAGTTCAGGCTTTTCGCTTTGTCCACAATGCTCATCGCGTCTTGGCCTTTCACCGCGAGTATGCCGACGCGACTCTGGCCGGAGCCGAGGACACCACGTCGTAGATGCCGTTACTGCCGAAGAACTTCTCCTGCGCGTCGTACCAGCTCTTGGCGACCGCGGTGACGGGGAACAGATTGATCGGCGGCAGCCGATCCGCATGCTTGGCCAGGATGTCCGGCTTGATCGGACGGTAGCCGTATTGGGCGACGGTTTCCTGGGCGGCGTCGCTGTAGAGGAACTCCAGATACGACTTGGCGTAGGACGCAAGCTTTTTGTCTTTGAGGTTGGCGTCGACCCAGGCGACGGCCGGCTCGGCCAGGATGCTGACTGGCGGATAGACGATCTGGAACTCGTCCTTGTTCTCCGCGACTTCACGCAGGGCTTCGTTCTCCCAAGTCAGATGCACGTCGCCGATCTTTTCCACCGCATAGGAAATGGCGGCGCCGCGCGATCCGGTGTCGGCGACCTTGACGTGGCTGAGCAGCGACCTGACGTAGTCGGCAGCCGCCTGCTCGCTGCCGCCCCGCGTCGTCACCGAACCCCAGGCCGCGAGGACGCTCAGCTTTCCGTTACCCGATGTGCGGGGATTCGGTGACACGATCTCGACGCCATCTTTGATGAGGTCGGGCCAGTCGTGGATCCTCAGTGGGTTGTCCTTGTGGACGACGAACACGATCGTCGAGGTGTAGGGGACGGAGTGGTTCGGCAGCCGCTTTTGCCAGTCGGATGCGATGAGCCCGCGCTTGCGGAGCGCGTCGACATCGCTCGGTAAGGCCAGCGAAACCACGTCGGCCTTCTCATGGCCCTTGATGACTTCGGAAGCCTGCCGCCCCGAACCGCCATGGGACTGTTTGACTTCCACCGTGACGCCGGTCTGCTTGCGGAACTGGTCGACGAATGTCTTGTCGATCGCCGCGTACAGCTCCCGGGTCGGGTCGTAGGAGACGTTGAGGATCTGGTTGGGCGAATTGTCGTGGTGCAGATTGTGGACGGCGATCAGACTTGCCGCCCCGAGGATCGCGACGATCCCGAGGATGTTCAACCGCGATACCGTAAACGGCAGTCTGCCGCGGCGCTTTTCCGGCTGCGCGGGCTCCGTCATAGCCGCCTCCTGGTGTCGGAATCTGGGAGTTGCCGGTCACCGGCGATGGACTGCATTAGCCGCTGGTTCGTTCTGACCAGCTATTCGGATTTGGAGCGTATCGACCGCGCTGCTGAAAGACAGCTGTGTAAATCAGCATGATTGCAATAAGCCCGCCGAACCGCCCCGACCAGCAGATACGGCTAGATCTTGGTCGGCACGTAGCCCATCAACCCGCCGTCGACGACGAACTCCGACGCGGTTGCGTACGACGACTCGTCGCTGACGAGAAACACGACGAAGTTCGCGATCTCAGCCGGTGACGCGCCGCGACGCATCGGAATCGGCGTCATGAATTCTTTGGTCACGCCTTCGCTCAACGGCGTGTGCACCAGGCCGGGATGAATCGAATTGACCCGAATGTTGTAGCGCGCCAACTCGACCGCGGCGGATTTGGTGATGCCGCGCAGCCCGAATTTCGCTGCCACGTAGGAGTGCAGATTGGCGCTGCCCGCCAACCCCTCGACCGACGACACGTTGACGATGGATCCGCAGCCGGCAGCGATCATCGGCTCGATGACCGCACGCATCCCGAGATAGGCCCCGGTGAGGTTGACGTCCAAGACACGCTGCCAATCCGACAGCGACGAACCTCGCAGCGGCCCGAGTTTGACGATTCCGGCGTTGTTCACCAATCCGTCGAGCCGGCCGAACCTCTCCAGCGTGGCGGCGACAGCCTGGTCCCACAGCGCCGGATCGGTCACGTCGAGGTGCACGAACAGTGCTGCCTCGCCGAGCTTTTCGGCGACTGCCCCACCGGCGTCGTCGAGAATGTCGCCGATCACCACGCGTGCACCCTCGGCCACCAGCGCCTCGGCATGGGCCTCGCCCATACCTCGCGCTCCGCCGGTGATCAGGACCACCTTGCCTGCGACCCGCGCCATGGCCGGCTACCGTACGCCCACCGCGGCACGCAGCTGCTCCAGCATGCGGTCGTCGTCGTAGCCGGGGATCAGGTAGTGGCACAACGAAAGTCGCACCAGAGCCTGCGCGACGGTCTCCGGGTCGGGGACTTGCTTGGCCAGGACCGGGACCACCAGGTCAACCAGCACCGGCAGCGACGTGGTCATCTGTTCGAGCACCAGGCTCGGCTCGATCTCGATCAGGCCCCGCATCTGGTACGAGGTGTAGAAGTCGACCAGGAAATCCAGCAGCGCGTCGACACGGTCGCGGCCGCGTCGGCCGGCGATCGCCCGATCCAGGTCGTGACGCAGCAGCTCCAGCTCGAATTCGCTGAATGCCGAGAGTAATTCGTCTTTCGACTTGAACGACTTGTACAACGTCGGACGCGAAATCCCGGCCTGCGCCGCGACATCGGAGAGGTTCAGTTTGCCGTAGCCATGGCGGCACAGCACTTTGAACGTGGCCCGCAGGATGCGGTCGCGCATCGGGTCGTCTATCGCGTCGGGATCAGGCATTTACACCCTTTACTTGATTTGTAAGCGATGTTAACGTCGCGCCATGCCGTCTGTACACCCCTTGGGCACCACCGATTACAGCGACGTCGACTTCTTCAGCGATCCAGGACTGGTCGCCGATCCGTACCCGTTCTACGACTACCTGCGGACGAAGTGCCCGGTCACCCCGGTGCCCCGCAGCGGCGTCGTCGCGGTCACCGGCTATGCCGAGTTGACCGAGGCGTCATGACCGCCACCGACGACATCCAAAGCTGGATCGACAAATCCGCATTGACCGAACTGGTCGCCAGGTTGTCGGCCGCGGTCGACCGGGCCGACAAAGATGGGATCGTGGACTGCTACGCGCCGCAGTCCTACGACGACCACGGCGCCTTCAAGGGATCGGGTTCGGAGTTCGCCGAGATGATCTGCGCGCCGACCGGCCGGGCTCAGCAGTTGACCATGCACCACCTGCTCGGCCAGTCCGTGTTCGATGTTTACAGCGACGAAGCCTGGGGCGAAACGTTTTTCGTGATGCATGCGCTGATCGCCGGCCAGGTCGCTGTCGGGTACGGCCGCTACATCGACTACTTTCGGCGTATGCAGGGCGCGTGGAAGCTCGCCTACCGGCGGGTGGTTCCGGATGTCACGATTCCCGGTGACGACGCCAACCTGTACTGGCGTCCGAGCCGAGACCACACCGATCCACGCTACGACCGCCTGACCGCGCCGCCGACTCGGTGACGGGCTGACTGATCAGTCCTGATCTCGGCCGCGGCGCCGCGCGAGCAGATAGCGCACCGGCCGCAATTGTTGGTCGTCGCGTCCCGGCGCCCACAGGCCGATCACCACAGCACTGACGGCGATCACGATGCCCAGTACCAACAGCGACGAATGCATCGCGTCGATGAATGCCACCTTGCTGACCTCGGACAGCCGGCCACCCGCGGGTCCCAGTCGCCGCGCGACCTCGAGCGCCTGGGCCAGTGACGTGGAGGCGGCGTCGCCGACCGATTTCGGAAATCCGATCAGGTTGGGAGCCAACGTCTTCGCGTACCGCCCGGCCAACATCGACCCGGCGAGCGCGATGCCGAGCGCGGCGCCGATTTCGCGGCTGGCGTCGTTGACCGCTGAGGCCACCCCCTGCTTCTCGTCGGGAGCGGTGGTCATGATCACCGAGGTCGTCGGTGCGGTGCACAATCCGATGCCGACGCTCATCACCAGCATCGGCCAGGCTGCCCGCCAATAGGGTGAGCCCACTTCGATGCCGAGCATGCATAGCGAGCCGGTCGCGATCAGCAGGAGCCCGCTGAAAACCACTGCGCGCAAGCCGAGTCGGGGCAGGTACCAGAACGAGAGCACGGACAGCAGCAGCATCGGACCCATGATCGGCGTCAGCGCAATCGCCGTCTTGTTGGGGCTGTAGCCGAGGATCATCTGCATGTACTGCATGAGCAGGAACATGTAGCCGAACATCGACAGGAAGAACACCGTGATCGTGGCCGCGCCGGTCGCGAATGCGGGCACCGCAAACAGCCGGACATCCAACAGCGGATAACGTTGCCGCACTTCGACAAATCCGAATGCCAAAGCCAGCAGCAGCCCGACGCCGATGCTGGTCATCACCAGTGGGTGTGTCCAGCCGCGCACCGGCGCCTCGAGGATGCCGAAGACCAGCGTCGCCACCGCACCGCCAATGACCAACGCGCCGAACCAGTCCAACGGCTTCGCATCGGCGTCCCGCGAACTCGCGATGGTCAGGGTCAGGATGAAGATGGCCAGCGCCGCGACCGTGAAAGCCCAGAAGATCGAATGCCACGACCAGAAATTCAGCAGGCCACCGGATCCGAGCATTCCGATGATGGCACCCGATCCGGCGACGCCGGCCCAGATGCCGACTGCCTTGTTCCGCTCCTCTTTCGAGTACGCGGCGGTGATCAACGACAGCGTGGCGGGCATGACGAGCGCCGCGCCCGCTCCGGCGGCGCCGCGGGAGAAGATGACGACCGAGGGGTCGGACAGCATTGCCGGTATCAGAGACGCCGCACCGAATACGGCGAGACCCACGAGCATCGCGCCGCGCCGACCGTAACGGTCACCCAGCGCGCCGGCCGGCAGCAGCAGGCAGGCCAGGACCAAGGTGTAGCTGTCCACAATCCAGGTGAGCTGGGTCTGGTTGGCCGACGTTGCCATGGCGATGTCGGGAAGCGCCGTGTTCAGCGCCACCATCGACGAGATCACCAGCAGCACGCCGAAGCACGCCACCGTGAGTAACCAGAGCCGGGCCCGTTGTGACAAGCCGGAAAGAGCGAAGTCGCTGTCTTGGCCCGGCTGGATCAATGCATTGACCACCCGCCACCCCCTTCAGCGTTATAGCCGCACCGTCAGACCCCCACTTCATACGAGACTAACAGTCTTGTTTCTCGCGGGCACGGCGCGATTATGTCGGCGCCGGCCCGACCAGCAGCTGCGTGATCACCGGGGCTGCCCAGCGGCTGAGCTCTTCGCGGCTCAGGCTGGCCACCGGCGGATTCACCAGGACATACCGGGTGATCGCAAGGCCGATGACGAACGCACCCATCAGTCCGATCCGCTGCACGGGATGGTCCGGCGTCGCGGTGATCAGCTTGGGCGCGACCTGCTGCGAGAACACCTGCCTCAGGGTGTCGGCCGCCAGCGGGCTGGTCATCGCGGCCCGCAGCAGGGCCAAGAACGTCTCGTCCTCTTCCCACACCGCGAAGAATCGCGGCAGCAGAATCCCGGCGACGTCCCCGGGATCGACACCGGCGAGATCAGGCAGGTCGATCGCGAAATCCGCTGCGGCCGCGAACAGGTCCTGCTTGCTGCCGAAGTACCGGATCACCAATGCCGCATCCACCCCGACATCGGCGGCAACCGCCCGCAGCGTCGTCCGCTCGTAGCCGTCGGATCCGAAGCGTCGACGCGCCGCCGTCAGGATGTCGGCGCGGGTTTGTGCGGCGTTGCGCGGCCGGGTGACCGTCACGACGGCGCCGGCCCGACCAGTAACTGCCGAAACACCGGCGCCGCCCACTGCCGAAGTTCGTCGCGGCTCAACTCAGCCGCTGGGAGATTTCCCAGCACCGATCGGGTGGCGGCCAGGCCGATGACGAAAGCGTCGGTCAGGGCGATCCGCTGCTGATCGTGGTCGGGGGTCGCGGCCTTCAGGGTCGGCGCGACATGGGTAGCCAGCGTCTCGTTCAGTGTGTCGGCGGCGACCCTGCTCGTCATCGCGGCTTGCAGCAGCGCCATGAACGAGTGGTCTTCTTCCCACACGGCGAAGTACCTCGGCAACAGCATGTCCGCGATCTCGTCGGGTTCGGCGTCGGTGAGATCGGGCAATTCGATGGTGAATTCGGTGGCGGTCGCGAACAGGTCCTGCTTACTGCCGAAGTAGCGGATCACCAGCGCCGCATCCACCCCGACGTCTGTCGCGATCGCACGCAGCGTCGTGCGGTCATAGCCGTCTCCGGCGAATCTGCGGCGCGCGGCGGCCAGGATGTCCGCCCTGGTCTGCGCCGCGTTGCGGGGTCTTTTGGTCATCGCCACTACACGATATGTCATCACCCGTTGACTAGGCCAACCGCCGCGCGTATCTTTAAGTCACCGATTGTTGACAAAAGTCATCGTTCGTTGAGTTAACTGCAGCGGGAGGCATCGATGAACCGGAAAGGCCTCGAGACCGTGACATGTTGTGAGGCCTCAAGATTTAGTCACCGATGTCAGCAGCGGCAATGGAGCCGGCACGCCACGTCGTCCACGAAAGGTGAGTTACATGGGGGTTCCTATGAGCCGCAAGAAGTTTCGGGCCCACAAAGCCGGCAGCGTAATAGCAGGCGTGCAGGGCGCGTTGCCCGAGCATCGCTATGCCCAGCACGAGATCACCGAGACGCTTGCCGCGCTTCCGGCGTTCGAGGGGTATGCCGACGCGCTGCGCAAGTTCCACGCCAGCTCCAAGGTCGACAGTCGCTATCTGGTGCTGCCACTAGAGCAATACGCGTCGCTCACCGACTTCGGCGACGCGAACAACGTCTGGATCGAGAACGCGGTCGAGCTCGGATGCGCGGCGCTGTCCGCTGCGCTGGACGAGGCGGGGCTGCGGCCAGAGGACGTCGATGTCATTTACTCCACGACCGTTACCGGCCTTGCGGTGCCCTCGCTGGAGGCCCGCATCGCAACCCGGATGGGACTTCGTCCCGATGTGCGACGGGTGCCGATGTTTGGCCTCGGCTGCGTGGCAGGTGCCGCCGGCATCGGACGACTCAACGACTACCTGCGCGGTGCGCCCGACGACGTGGCGGTGCTGCTGTCGGTCGAACTGTGCTCGCTCACTTTCCCGGCGACCGGTCCGTCGTTGGCGTCACTGGTCGGCACCGCGCTGTTCGGTGACGGCGCCGCGGCGGTCGTCGCGGTCGGCGAACGTCGCGCCGAGCGGATTGGCGCCCGCGGACCCGAAGTCCTCGGCTCACGCAGCCATCTCTACCCCGACTCCCAGGACACCATGGGTTGGCGGATCGGCTCCACCGGCTTCGGGCTCATCCTCTCGCCGGACGTGGCCACCGTCGTCGAGAAGTATCTCGGCGACGACGTGTCCGGCTTGCTGGCCGCGTACGGCCTCGGTATCGACGACGTCGCCGCATGGGTGAGCCATCCGGGCGGGCCCAAGGTGATCGAGACCATCGTGTCGTCGCTCGGATTACCCGATGACGCACTGGAATTGACCTGGCGGTCGTTGAGTGAGGTCGGCAACCTGTCGTCGTCGTCGGTGCTGCACGTCTTCCGCGACACGATCGCCAAGCAACCGCCGAGCGGCAGCCCGGGGATCATGCTTGCGATGGGGCCCGGCTTCTGCTCCGAGCTCGTCATGCTGCGCTGGCGGTGAGTCGGCCATGACCTGGTATGCGCTCTTGATCGCCGCGGTCGCGATCGAGCGGCTGATCGAAGTACGCGTCGCCGAACGTCACCGAGTCGTCAGCAAGTCACACGGTGGAGTGGAATTCGGCTCCGGACACTACCCGGCGATGGTGTTGTTGCACACGGTCCTGCTGGTTGGATGCCTGGCTGAGTCAATCCTGTTGCACCGCAACTTTATACCAGCTCTCGGCTGGCCGATGTTTGCCATCGTGGTTGCGGCGCAAGCGCTGCGGTGGTGGTGCATCACCACCTTGGGCTACCAATGGAACACCCGCGTGATCGTGATCCCGGGCGCGCCCCGTGTCACCGGTGGCCCGTACCGGTTGATACCGCATCCGAACTATGTCGCGGTGATCGCCGAAGGTCTCGCATTGCCGCTGGTGCACAGCGCGTGGATCACTGCGGTGGTGTTCTCGGCCCTCAACGCGTGGCTGCTGAGCACGCGGGTCAAAGTCGAGAACACGGCACTGGCGGGCCTGACATGATCGACCTCCTCGTCGTCGGCGGCGGCCCCGCAGGGCTGGCGACTGCGATTCACGGGGTTCGGGCCGGGCTGGAAGTCGTTGTCGCCGAACGGCGTCAGGGTGTGATCGATAAAGCCTGTGGCGAAGGGCTGATGCCGCATACGCTGCGCCATCTGGACCGACTTGGGGTGCATCCGCACGGCAAGCCGATCCGGGGGATCAGCTATCGCGATGGATCGCGGCACGTCGATGCGCAGTTCAAGCATGGCGCCGGCCGCGGCGTGCGCCGGACGGTGCTGCACGGTGCATTGCTCGACGCCGCCGTGGAAGCCGGCGTGCAGATCTGTCACCACGAGGTACGCGAAATCACCCAAGACTGCGACAGTGTGCGCGCCGGACGGTGGCAAGCGCGGTACCTCGCCGCGGCCGATGGGCTGCACTCCCCTATCCGTCGTTCCCTGGGCCTGGAGCAACCGAGCCCGGGGAACCGCCGGTGGGGCATCAGCCGCCACGTGCAGACCGAGCCGTGGTCGGATCACGTCGAGGTGTACTGGGCGCCGGGAGCCGAGGCCTACGTGACTCCGGTCGCCAACGACTGTGTCGGCATAGCGCTGCTCACCTCGCAACGGGGCGGATTCGGTTGCCGCTTAGCCGAATTCCCCGCCCTTCGGGATCGCATCGACGGCTGCGCGCACGAGCCCGACCGTGCGGCCGGCCCGCTGCGACAGAAAGTGTCGCATCGCACGGCCGGCCGGGTGCTGCTCGTCGGCGACGCTGCCGGTTACGTCGACGCGCTCACCGGTGAGGGTCTCGGCCTGGCGTTCGGTGCGGCCGAGGCGGCGGTGGACTGCGTGCTCGCCGAGCGTCCGGCAGATTACGACCGGCAATGGCGCCAGCTGACTCGGCGCTATCGGATGCTGACTGCGGCGTTGCTGCAAGCGAGCGCCTACGGGCCTGCCCGGTCGCGCATCGTGCCAGCCGCGGCGGCCATGCCTGCCGTCTTCGCCGGCGTCGTGAATCTGCTTGCGCAGTAAGGCTTACGGATGCGTTACAAGATACGTCTCGTTCTTGAGTCCGCTGGAGAGCTCGTCGACGTCGAACGGACGCCTGAGTCGAGCGTTGAACGTCTCCGGGTCGACTAGCAAACCGATCTCCGCGGTCTGGCGCGCGAAAAGTCTCGCGATGAAGGGATAGACCCGACGCATCACTGCTCGCTCCGCCGGGGTGCAACGCGATGCGCAGTAGCCGACATGACCAATCTCGTCGGTGAGGATTTCGCTGTAGAGCATCTCGATTCGGTTCGCGACTTCGGGCTCATCGGCGAACAATTCAACCCCCACCCGGCGCAGTTCGTCGAACAGCACACAGCCCGCCATCTCTGACGCCCCGACGAACGCGAAACCAAGTCGCTGCGGGATGAAGACTGCCATCTTGACGAACTGGCGCATCACGAACGGCGGCGGCACTACCTGGAACGTCAGATCGAACATGTCCAATACGTATGCGAGCAAACGAGTGTGGTAATGCTCTTCGAGTTCGAGATAGACCCGCTCCGGTGGCACGCTGTCGTCGCTGTTGTGCCCGTAGGTCTCCCCGAGACCGACACCGAACCGCTCCGCCTGGTTCAACTTGGCCGTGGCCAACAAGAACAGCATCTTGCCGTCTAAGCCCGGCTCGGGTAACCGGCGATGAAGATTCCGCGTGAAGGCTCTCCTGTCGGCTGGGCTTTTCGACCGGACAGGATCGGAAACCAGGCCGTCGAAGAACTCCTCGCGATTGGCCAGACGCCGGTTGAGCAGGTCGGCTTCTCCGTCACGTTTCTGCAGATACTCTCGATATCCTTCGATTGTGTTGGTGCTCATCGTTTCTCCAATCCCTTGACAACTGTTCTGACGTAGCGGCTCAAGAGCGCATCCGGCGTGCCGGAATCGTGCGCCCCGGTGGCAAGCAGCGCGAAAAGTCCGGTCAAGACGAAAACCGCGATCTCAGCCGGGTCTGCGTCGCCCACGACCCGGCCCGCCTGTTGGGCTTCAGCGAGTACGCCGATCAGGAATTCCGCCAACGGGTGCCGAGCCAACTCAGACTCGACGGGTCGTGTCGACGAGAAGTGCAGTGCCAGCATTTCTCGGAATACCCGTACGCCCAAGCGGTGTTTAGCCGCACTCACACGCTGCACAAGCGTGGACAACATCGTCTCCACGTCGTCGGCCTCGGCCCTCAGTGCGGTGAGCTCCTCGACGATCTTGACTTCTTCGTTTCGCTCCAATTCGACCAGCACATGCTCTTTGGTCGGGAAGTGAAAATAGAACGTTCCCCGGACCACCCCAGCAGCTTTCGCGATGGCGCTGACGTCGGCGCCGGCTAAACCTGATCGCGCTATCTCGGTCAGCGCAACGTCGAACAGACGCGCTCGGGTCTGGAGCCGTTGCGCCTCTCGCCCACCGCCGACCGAGGTTCCGCGCTCTTCGACGGCCTGTCGCGTTGCCATGGATGGACGATACGACGTTGACTGACGACCGTCAATGACGACTGTCAGTAAGCGCCGCGACTCAAGACGAGCAGCGCGCCGGTTAGAGCCTCCTCCTCGAGAAGCGCTCCGATTCGAGAACTTTGACGCTCGGACACTTGCCATGCCTCGGTGTCGCCGTACCGCTCGTTGAGCTCTCTGTCGATCTCGTCCATCTGCTCGGTCCACGTTGCGGGCATTTCGGGCAGGTTGGCGGTGCTCAGCCACTGCTCCAACCGCAGCGACGCCCGCTCCACCATGCCCAGCAGTCGGCTCGACCTCGGAAAGTGATTACCCTCGGATTCGCTGCTCGACATGTCTCGCTGCGCAACAAAGACGAGCAGTCCGATCCGTCCGCCCGGGCGCACCGCGCGACGCAACTCATCGAGCAACTCTTGCTGTTGTGGCGTCGTGCACAACACGCCGAGCGCCCAGGCCGCGTCGACACTCGAGTCCGCTATCGGCAGTGTCGACCCCGCAGCCTGCAGCACTGGGTAGTCGAACAATCTCGTCGCGGCCCGGCACGCTCCCGGTTCGGGCTCGACCAGGACCGGCAGCGTGCCGCGTGATCGTGCGGCGTACGCGGCCGGACCTCCGACACCCGCACCGCAGTCCAGCAATGTGGCGCCCGGTGCCAACTGCATCCCGTCGATGAGCCAATCCAGCGCTGCCGGGCTGCCGCTGCCTCGACAGCCGGCCGGCACGTAGTAATCCGGGCCGAGGTCCATGGCTACCTGCGCGGTCCACTCGGCGACGGTGTCGAATTCAGCGTCCATCGCGTCGCTCATGTGCGCCCCTCCTCCTCGTCGCGTTGCCCCGCATCCTTGCCGGCGCGTCTCATGTGCGCCGCACCTCCTCCCGTATCCGGCGACCGACCTCTGCCTTGATCTCGGCGCCGAAACGCCCGCCCGCCGCCGACGCCAACCCCGACACGTTGACGCCGTCGACACCGTCGATGGCCAACAGCGCCCGCGCCTCGACGAGGGCCGCCTCGATCCCGGCTGCCACCGGATCGCTCGCATGCAGGACCATTTCCGTCGCAGCCGGGTCGAGTTCGAGGCCGGGCAGACCCTGCAAGACCGCCGCCGACATCTCGTCGGTGAACACCGCGACGGCAGCGATCACCGGAATCGCCAGACCCGCCGACCGCGCCGTCGCCATGAATCCGGCGATCGTGTCCGGGAACGGCACGTGGTTGAGCACGGCCAGGCCGGCACCGGCGCGTTGCTTTTCCACCAATCGGGCAGGACGCGCGTGCACCGGCGGCGCGGTCGGTGTTTCCGGCACTGCCGGGATGACACCGACCGAGGCGGCCAGGGCGACCAGGCGCGGGCCGTCCAAGTCGAAGGTTTGCGTCACTTCCGGGCGGACGTCGTAGCCACGACCGTCCCCGGTCACGCACAACACCGTGCCGACGCCGACGCTGCGAAGGCCGCGCAGTTCCTGCTCCAGCACGACCCGGTTGCGGTCCCGGCAGGACAGCGTTATCCACGGCACAACACCCGCGTCGAGCAGAAACGATCCCATCAGCGTGGGCGGGAAGTCCGGCCTGTTTTGATGCTCGCCGACCAGCACCGCGTCGCATCCGGGGGCCAGAACGGCGGCAGTGGCGGCGACGTCGTCGCGATTGAAAGGTAGGCAGCTGAAGTCGGTGAGCACTAACGGCGCGCGGGCAGGCCGCGTCGCAGGCCGATCTCCCGACCACGCCACGACGTCGCTGAATGTGCACGGACCCGGACGCATCTCGCATTGCCCGTCGGGTCGCACCCCGCCGCACGGCCCGAATTGCATGCGCTTAGGACAATCCAGACCAGCCGACATAACATGTTCCTCGCTTACGCGTGCTTGGAGGCGGGTACCCGGCAAATTGCCTGTGCAAGCAACCTCAATCCGCGACGCGCACGGCACCGAATCACCAGATGGCGCGATAGCCCGCCCGTCACAACTACGCTGGTCCTCATTCAGACATCGTTAGGAACGAACAGTGAGTAACACCTCAGGCGCAACGCCCACCTCGACACCTACCGCCGAGTCCAAGTGGCTGTCCAAGTCCGCGGCGCAAACGCGTGGTTCGGACAAGAAAGAAGTGCAGTTCCACTACGACATCTCCAACGATTTCTTCCGGTTGTGGCAGGACCCGTCCCAGACCTACAGCTGCGCGTACTTCGAGCGCGACGACATGACGCTGGAAGAGGCGCAGCGGGCCAAAGTCGACCTGTCGCTCGGCAAGCTCGGCCTGAAGCCCGGCATGACGCTGCTCGACATCGGCTGTGGCTGGGGCTCCACGATCATGCGCGCGGTCGAGAAATACGACGTCAACGTCATCGGGCTCACGTTGTCGGAAAATCAGAAGCAGCACATCGAAGACCACTGGTTCGCGAATTCGACCAGCAAGCGCAACATGGAAGTGCGTCTGCAGCCCTGGGAGGAGTTCGACGAGCCGGTCGACCGGGTGGTTTCGATCGGTGCTTTCGAACATTTCGGCTTCAACAAGTACGACGACTACTTCAAGAAGACGTTCAACTTGATGCCCGAAGACGGGGTGATGATGCTGCACACGATCATCATTCCGAGCGACGAGGAGATCAAAGAGCGTCAGCTGCCACTGAAAATGTCGACGGTGCGGTTCATCAAATTCATCATGGACGAGATCTATCCCGGCGGTCGTCTGCCGCTGGCCGCCCAAGTCGAAGACGCCGCGGTCAAGGCCGGCTACTCGGTGACGCTGAAACAGAAGCTGCGCCCGCATTACGCCCGGACCCTGGACACCTGGGCGAGCAATCTGGAGTCGAAGAAGGACGAGGCGATCGCGGTCACGTCCGAGGAGATTTACGAGCGATTCCTGCGCTACCTCACCGGTTGCGCCGATCTGTTCCGTGACGGTTACACCGATGTCTGCCAGTTCACCTGCGAGAAGGCGCCCGCTTAGCTGAATCTGAGTGACTGCGTTATAAAGTTCGTGTACAACAGATCCACTCTGGCGACACGGACAGAGCGACCCGAAAGGTCAATTTTGATGGCGGACAACGGGTCGGGCGACTCGACGCAACTGCGGCCGGCTTACGAAGACGTCCAAGCCCACTACGACCTCTCCAACGAATTCTTCGGGCTGTTTCAGGATCCGACGCGCACCTACAGCTCCGCGTACTACGAACGCGACGACATGACGCTCGAAGAGGCCCAGATCGCCAAGATCGACCTCGCGCTCGGCAAACTGGGCCTGCAGCCTGGGATGACGCTGCTCGACGTCGGCTGCGGCTGGGCCTCGGTGATGAAGCGCGCCATCGAAAAGTACGACGTGAACGTCGTCGGGCTGACGCTGAGCAAGAACCAGCGCGCTCTGGGCCAGCAGATACTCGACCAGGTCGACACCGACCGCTCCCGTCAGGTGCGGCTGCTCGGCTGGGAGGAGTTCGACGAGCCCGTCGACCGCATCGTCAGCATCGAAGCGTTCGAGGCGTTCCCCAAATCGCGCTACAAGGCATTCTTCGACACCTGCTACCGCGTCATGCCGAGCGACGGCCGGATGGTTTTGCAGACGATCATGGGGCACCCGCTGAAGCGCTGGCCGGAGATGGGCATTCCGATCACCATGAGCGACCTCCGGTTCATGCGGTTCATCGCCGCGGAGATCTTCCCCGGCGGCGCGGTGCCGTCCGATGAAGACGTCGTCGAATATTCGCGGAATGCCGGCTTTTCGGTGGAAGAACTGCAGAAGATCACCCCGCACTATGTCCGCACCCTCGACACCTGGGCGCAGAAGCTGGAAGCCGCTCGCGAGGAAGCCATCGCGGTCACCTCGCAGGAGGTCTACGACCGCTACATGCGTTACCTGCTCGGGTGCTCAGACTTCTTCCAGCGCAACATCTCCGAGGTCGGACAGTTCACGCTGGTCAAGAACTAGTCGATCAGACCTGATTGAATCCACCGTCGGCATCGACGGTGGATCCGGTGCTGAAGCTGGATAGGCCGCTCGCGAAAAACACTGCGGCGGCGGCGATTTCGCGAGGATCAGCGAAGCGGCCCAGCGGTATGGTCGCGGTGCGCCCGGCGCGGAAATCTTCGATCGAGGCATTGGGATCGGTTTGCGCAGCGAGCTTGTCGCTGCCCGGGGTGGCGGTGGATCCGGCGACGACGACGTTGACCCGGATGTTGCGGTCGGCCAGTTCGTTGGCCCACGCCCGTGCGAGCGAACGCACGGCGGCTTTGGTTGCGGCGTAGATACTCAGCCCCGGGCGACCACGGTCGGCGGTGGAGGAGCCGATCAGAACGATCGAGGCGCCGTCGTTGAGCAGCGAGAGCGCCTTCTGCACCGTGTACACCACACCCTTGACGTTGGTGGTCAGCAGCGCGTCGAGGTCGTCGTCGGTGATCTCGCCGAGCCGCGCGACCCTGGTCGAGCCGGCGTTGGCGACGACGGTGTCCAGGCCCCGGCCGGCTGCGGCCACCTCGGCGTAGAGCCGGTCGAGGTCACCCGGTATGCCCACGTCGCCTCGCACGGCGACGGCGCGTGGACCCAATCGTGCGGCAGCGGAATCAAGTTCGGCTTGCCGTCGACCGGTGATGAACACCTGCTCGGCCCCTTCAGCGATGAAGCGCTCGGCGGTGGCCAGTCCGATACCGGAATTGGCGCCGGTCACGACGGCGGTCTTGTGGTCAAGCAGTCCCATCGCGGCCTCCTGGTGACGTCGCGCAGATCGTCGATATTCTCCGACAGAGCCAACTGGGCATTGGTTTAGTTAACGGGGTTATTCTGACGAACATGACCGCGACATCCGATGTTATGACGCTGCACGGGCGCTCGACGGACGGTGATCGGTCGCTCACCCACGAATGGTGCCCGATCGAACGCGCACTCGAAGACATCGGAACCCATTCCGCGTTGCTGCTCCTTCGCGAAGCGTTTTACGGTACAAGGCGCTTCGAAGATCTGGCCCGCCTGGCCGGTATCACCGAACAGATGGCGGCGATACGACTCAAACAACTCGTCGAAGCCGGCATCTTGACCAAGCAGCCCTACAAGACGCCCGGCCAGCGGACTCGCTACGAGTACGTGCTGACCGGGCGTGGCCGCGAGCTCTTCCCCGTGATCGTCAGCCTGATCGAGTTCGGGCTGCTGCTACAGGGCGACACCAAGCGGCTGGACCTGATTCACGCCGACGGATGCGGCGCGGCCATCGTTTCGCAGGTCCAGTGCGCCCACGGTCACGTCGTCCCGCTGGCTCAAACGGAAGCGCGAATCAAACGCCGCCGGCGCTGACTAGGCGACCAGCGGTTTCGGCGTATCCACAATCGAGTAGTCGCTGGCGTCCCCGGACACGCTCCGGCTGTGTTCACCGTGCACACTCACCGGAATGTCACCCGCAAGGGTGATCCGGTGCATAGCGCGACGTTGCTTGCCGTAGTCCGATACCGCGTAGTGTTGCGTCGCGCGGTTGTCCCAGATCGCGACATCGCCGAGCTCCCAGTTCCACCGAATCGTGTTCTCCAGCCAGGTGATCCGGTCTTGGAAGATCTGGAACAACGCGCGCGACTCGGCCCCGTTGACGCCCAGGATGGCCTTGACGAAGTTGCCCAGCAGCAGTGCCCGCTCACCGGTCTCCGGGTGCACCCGCACGACCGGATGGTGCGTCTCGTAGTGGGTGGAGTGAAATTCGTTGGCGTGCTTAGCCATCGCTTCGGGGTTGGCCTCGATCGCAGCCAGCTTGGCGGGGTCGACCTGCGCATAGTCGAAGGCGTTGTTGTGCATCGCCCACAAGCCATCGGCAAGCTGCTGTAGGGGCTGTGGGAGCTGCTGGTACGCGGCCACCGTGGACGCCCAGGTCGTCGTGCCGCCGTAGGCCGGCAACTCGACAGCGCGCAGGATGGACGCTTTCGGCGGACGATCGACGAAGGTGACGTCGGTGTGCCACTGGTTGGCTCCGCCACCCGCGATGGACTCGAGACGCATCACCTTGCTGCCGTCGAACTTCAGCGTCGGGTGCGGAGTCGTGGGCACACCCAGGCTTTCGGCGAGGGCGTAGTGGGATTCGTCGTCGAGATGCTGCTGGCCGCGGATGAATACCACCTTGTGGGTGTTCACGGCGGTGTTGATCGCGGCCGCCGTCTCGGTGTCGAGCTCACCGAGTCGCACTCCGTCGATGCGCGCGCCGATGTTCTCGCCCAGCTTCACCACGCGGAACTCGTTGGTCACTGCTACTCCTTGTTGTCGTTGTCGAGTGTAGGCAACTGTCTACACCACGGATATCCGCTACTGTACACACATGACTACACCGGGCGCAACGGTTACGAGCACGTCGAAACCAATGGGGAAGGACGAGGTGATCGCAGCCGTCCTGGAGGCGGCGAGCGAGCTGTTCGCCGAGAAGGGCCCGGCCGCGACGTCCATCCGCGAGGTCGCGGCCCGAGCCGGCGTGAATCATGGCCTGCTACATCGCCACTTCGGGAGCAAGCACCAGCTCCTGGCCGCGACGTTGCAACATCTGGCCGACTCGACCGCGGCGCTTCGCGAGTCCGGTGCCCCGCCGGAGCAATTGGAAACCGCCTACGAGCTGCAAGCGCGGGTCATGGTGCGCTCGACACTCGATGGATTCGCCGTCGAAGAACTCCAGCAGCGCTTTCCCGGCATGGAAGCGTTCCTGGATGTGGTGCGGGCCGATCACAGCGACGAGCGGACGGCGCGACTACTGGCAGCCCACGGGATGGCGCTTCAAGTCGGGTGGGCGCTGCTCGGCCCTACGCTGCGGGTCGCCTTCGGACTGCAAGACCTCGACGACGCCGACATCCGCGCGGCGGTCGCCGAGCAGGTCGCGAAAATTGTTGCGAGTCAATAGTCCTCAGCGCGGCCGATGCGCCCGCATTCCTGCACCGGACCGCTCTCGAACTCCGATGTCGCTCTGTTACCTGCCCGTGGCCGGTATGTGCCCGTTGCTGGGCTACCTTTACGACTCGACGATCGCGGTCTTTCGTCGCTGTGGCGGTGCGGGACCCAAAAGCGATGACCGGCAAGGAGTTCTATGGATTTCGAGGGCGCTCACGCCCGCGACCTGATGTCGCTGGTCCACCGGGCACTGCGCAGTGACGACGTCGACAAAGGCTCGCTGTGCACGGCGGCGATCAAGGTCATCGACAACCCTCCGCGCGATGGCGTCTTACGCAGCCTCGCCGACCATGTCTGCCAATCGGTATTCGACTGGGCGTGTTTCGACGGCTCGCCGGCCCGATTGGAGGGCGTCGTCAAAGGCTACGAGACGGCGGCGGTGGCGCTCAAAGCACTTCAGGTCGAGCACGGACTCGGCACGCTGCGCCACTAGCTACGTCAAGGTCGCCGTCAGGTAGCCCGAGCCGCTGCCGAAGGCGGCCAACTCGTCGTCGGGCGGCTCGAATCCGTTGGCGGCGTATACCTCTGCGGTGGTTTGCGTGTTGACGCGCCAACCGCGCGCCCCGAGGTAGTCGGCGGCGGTATTACGGTCACCGGTGTAGAACAGCTCGGCGAGGTTGATGTCGGAGCCGATGCGTCTCGACCGCTCGGTGAGTCGCTCGGCCCAATCCGGCGGAACGTCGCGCATGTCCATGTGTTCGGTCGCGATCCGGCTGCCCGGCGCTGACAGGGCCGCAACGTTGTCGAAGAGACGGTCCTGCGCTTCCGGTGGCAGGTAGACGAGCAGACCCTCGGCGCTCCAAGCCGTCGGCTGCCGGGTGTCGAATCCGGCCGCGAGCAGTGCCGTCGGCCAGTCGTCGCGCAAATCGATTGCCACCGTTCGCCGTTGGGCCGTGGGTTCAGCACCCAGGTCCGCCAGAGTCCGCGTCTTGAATGCGATCACCTGAGGCTGGTCGATCTCGTAGACGACCGTCTCGGCTCCCCAGGGCAGCCGGTAAGCCCGGGTGTCCAAACCTGACGCCAGAATCACGGCCTGCCGGATGCCCGACTCGGCCGCGTGCACGAAGAAGTCGTCGAAGAAGCGGGTACGCACGGCGATCTGCTCCCTCATCGCACGACGATTCGGCAGCGGGTCGTCAGGCTGTCCGGCCTCGGCGTCGATCAACTTCACGAAAGTGTCGATGCCGACCGCGCGGACAAGCGGATCCGCCCACGGATCGTTCAGCAGGGCATCCGGATTCTGCGATGCGATCGCTCGTGACGCGGCGACCGCGGTAGCGGTCGCGCCGACACTTGACGCCAGATCCCAGGTGTCGTTATCCGAACGAGTCATCAGCCTGAACCTCCGTTACCCCAAGACTTACTTAGCCTAATTAAGTTTATCACGGACCCGCGGCCCGATTCGTGGCCGGCAAGGCCCTGCGCTGCGTCCGCGGTGTTAGAGCCCTAATCTGTCTCTTATGCCGACGCAGAGCACCCGTCCAATGGTCCGTGCCGGGATACGGGCACTGCTGAAACTGCTGATGACATGCCTGCTGCTCGCGGGCTCTCTGGTTTCGACTTCCGCGGTCGGCGGTGCCGCCGACGGCGAACCGTGCCCCGACGTCGCGGTCATCTTCGCCCGTGGCACCCTCGAGCCGCCGGGTGTCGGCGCCACCGGACAGGCCTTCACCGACGCCCTCAACGGCCGCTTGGGCAACACCCCCGCCGCGATTTATCCGGTCGACTATCCGGCTTCGCTCGACTTCAACCAAGCGGGCGCGGGCGTGGCTGACGCGGCCAACAGAGTCCTCGGCATCGTCAATACCTGCCCCGCGACCAAGATCGTCGTCGGCGGCTACTCGCAGGGTGCTGCGATCGCGGCCTACATCACCGCCGACAGCGTCCCGCCAGGCTACGACTTGCCGGCCGGCATCACCGGACCGTTGCCGGCGAATGTCGCCAACCACGTCGCCGCTGTCACCCTGTTCGGGAAGCCCTCGAGTGGCTTCCTCAACCTGGTGGACCACAACGCTCCGCCGATCAACATCGGGCCCAGGTATGTCAGCAAGACCATCGACCTGTGTGCGCCCCAAGATCCCGTCTGCACCAGCGGCGGCGGGTTCAGCCGCGCCGCACACAGCGCATACAAGTCCAACGGCATGACGGATCAGGCAGCGGACTTCGCTGCGAAAGCGGTCGGGCGCTGACTCAGGCGCCGAACGCAGGTCCGTCGAAACGCTCCCGAACGGCAAGCTCGGCGAGGGGCCGGCGACGCAGTTTGGTGACCCGGCGTGCCGGCTCGCCGAGCGGGACCACTGCGGCCACCGCATACGAATCGGGAATTCCCAGAAGGCTTTTGACGCGCGGTTCCTCGGCGACCGCCATGGTCGTCAACACCCCGCCGAACCCTTCATTGCGGGCCGCTAGCAACACGTTCCACACGAGCGGATAAACGGACGCCCCCGGCGTCACCGCGACGCGGTCGAGGTCCTGGTCCACCGCGGCGACCACCGCCAGATCCACACAGAACACCAGCACCACCGGGGCGTCGCGGAACGGCGCCGACATCTGCTCGGGCGGCTCCGTTGCCGCGATCGTCGACGCGTCCACGCCGGGCGGCTGCAGAGGATTCCACGGTGATTCGCCGTTGGCGACTTGCGCGGCGTAGCGGCGTGCGGCCGGTAACGCCAGTTCCGCCAGTGCTGCCCGCGAATCCGCATCGCGTACGATCACCACCCGGGTACCTTGCCTGTTGCCGCCGGACGGCGCGAAGCGGGCATTGTCCAGAATTCGGCCGACGACGTCGTCGGGAAGTGGTCCGTGGGTGAATTGACGGACCGCGGGCGTCGATCGCATCACGTCGTAGAGTTCCATGCTCACCAGAGTGCCGCATGGGACGAGGTGGCGTAGATCACTCGGCCGCCCCGGAATCGCGGGGTATCCCTGCCACTTGTAGCTGGCAGTACAGCGAACGCAACAGAACGAGGACGGGGAGTCACGTCATGAGCAGACCGCCGGTAGCCCGACGGGGCACCCTGATGAGCCGGGTCACCCGGTCCACGATCGTCGCCACGTTCGCTCTGGCCGCATTCTTCACCGGCGGTCTTGTTCCAGCCGCCTCAGCGAATGCGGCAGGCGACTCATGCGCCAACGTTGAGGTCGTATTCGCCCGCGGCACCCTGGAAGCGCCCGGTGTCGGCGCGACGGGCCAGGCTTTCGTCGACGCGCTCAACCCCAGGCTGCAAGGCAAGTCCGTCGACGTCTACGGGGTCGACTACCCGGCATCGCTCGACTTCGGTCGCGCCACCGACGGAATCGCCGACGCGAGCAACAGGATTCAGTCGATCGCGGCGAATTGCCCGGCGACCAAGATCGTGTTGGGCGGCTATTCACAGGGCGCCGCCGTGGCCGGCTACACGACCGCAAGCTCGGTGCCCGCCGGATTCGCCCTTCCCGCAAGCATTTCCGGGCCGATGCCCCCGGCCGTCGCCTCGCACGTCGCGGCAGTGGTCCTATTCGGAACGCCCGACGAATGGTTCCTCGGTCTCGCCGATCACAATGCACCCCCGATCAGCATCGGACCGCTCTACGGCGCAAAGACCCTTCAGCTGTGCGCGGCCGGTGACCCGGTCTGCTTCCCCGGTGGCACGGATCGCGGCGCCCACTCGTCATACAAAGTCAACGGAATGGCCGGGCAGGCAGCGGACTTCGTCGCACACCAGCTGGGCGTCACAGCTCCTGCGGCGCCGGTGCTGCAGGCTGCGGCCGTGGTCGGCCCCGACCAGGCGGCGGGCTGAGACCGCCACACGCTCGTGGTTGATGCTGTTCCGGTGAACTGGGTCTCCCGGGATGGCCGCGACTGGCAAATCGGCGCGGCAGCGGACGTCGCGTGGATCGATGCAGGTACCTCGGTAGGGACGACGATCACCTCGGGCATTCCACCCGTCTTCGACGACTACGCAACCGTCGTCCTGCCCGAAAACCCCTCAGAGCAAGAGCGCCACGATCACGCGTTGATCTCGTTGCTTCGAAGGAGCGGGTCTTCGCAGCGGTGGTGGCTGGGATACCTCGAAACCGGCGGCAGCGACATCGTTTTCCCCGAGGCGCCCAGAGTGCGCCTGTACCCGGGTTGGCCGTACGTATTGGTGCTGGCCGGACCCGAGCATGCCGCCAGCTGGCGCCTGCTACCGGACCTGATGTTCCCGACGGACCGATCCTGGTTGGTCTCCACGCTGTGGGACGACACCTGGTCCTGTGTCGGAGGGCCGGTCTCGTTGGTGGACTCGCTGCTGAGCCATCCGGATCTCGGGCCGCGGGTGCGACGAGTGGGTGTCGACGAGAACACCACACCGCCTGGGCATCAAGCGATCTGACCGACAACTAGGCGGCTACGTCCACCGGATAGAGGCTGTACGTTCCCTGAAATCCCTTGAGTTCCGCCTCGCGAGGTTCGCTGAACTCGATGCCGGACGCACCGTCGACGGCCTCGCGCACCGACTCGCTGACCAGGATCTCGCCACCGTCAGCCTGCCCGGTAATCCGCGCGGCCAGAGCGACATTGCGTCCGAACAGGTCGTCGCCGCGCCTGACCGAGGGCCCCAGGTGCATCCCGATCCGCACTTTGATTCCCTCCCAGCGATCGGCGTCGTCGAGCGCCTGTTGTATTTCGACAGCGCACCGGACGGCTTGGCCCGCATCGGCGAAAGCGATCATGAACCCGTCGCCCTGACTCTTGATCACGTGACCGCCGTGATCGGCGACGTGTTTTTGGACGAGGCGGTTGTGCCGCTCCAAGATCTTCAGCCACCCCCGATCGCCCAGCGTTTCGTTGCGCAGGGTGGAGTCCTCGATATCGGAGAAGGCGACCACGACGTCGCCGTCGGCCGTCAGCCGGGCAAGGTCGGGACGTTCGACTTGAGCCCACCCCGCGAGCTCTTCGACGGAGTTACGGACCGTGGCGCCAATGCCTTTCGAGATCAACGAGTCGGCGGTCTTGAACGCGGTCCGGATTGCCAACGGTGCGACACCGCGACGCCGACGTCGTCGACCGGTCTCGAGCCTTTTCTTGCGCTCCAACTGGATTCGGGTGTTCTTCAACTGTCGACGCGAGACGATCAGCAGAACTGCCAGCGCGATGATCCCGCCGAGCTCGAGCGCGGCCGCGGCTCCGAGCAATTCGGACGACGTCATGGTGTGGCTACCGTCATCGGCTGATTATCGCCGATCCGGCACATGGACTTTTCGCACGGCATCCAATGAGAAGTCGACACACGCCTGGTGATATTTCACGCGAAGCTTTTTGATAGCGCAACAGCTGCGTTACGGATACCGTCGTTCGCGGCTCACACAGCGTGACAGCGCTACTGGCGACGAGGCGCCGATGCCGGGATGCCGGATCTACCGGCTGGAAATGGGGAGGGAGACGCAAGGGTGAAGGCGTGGCTGTGGGACGGCGCGGCAGGGATCGAGCACATCCGCCTAGAGGAGACGCCAGATCCCGTCCCAGGCGATGGTGAAGTGATTCTGAAAGTCGACTATGCCGCCTTGAACCCGGCCGACCGCATGATGGCGGAGAGGCGATATCCATACCCGGTGTATCCGCCGGCCCCGCACGTCCTGGGACGCGACCGTATCGGGACGGTCGTGAGAATCGGTGCAGGCGTCGACGACGTTCGCGTCGGAGACCAGCGTGTGCTTCTACGCAGCCAGGTGGGGCTGTTCCGGTGGGGGATGTTTGCCGAGCAGGTCTCTGTGCCGGCGAACGTCTTGGCTGAGCTCCCGCCCGGTTGGACCCCAGAGCAGTGCGCGGGTGCGGCGGTGGTCTATCTGTCGGCATACCGCGCGCTCACCATGTGGGAGCCACTCGAGCCTGAGTCGGTAGTGCTGGTAACCGGTGGATCAGGGGGAGTGGGCGTCGCCACCGTACAACTCGCCACTGCGATGGGACACACGGTTATCGCGCTGTCGCGCAGTCCCGAAAAGCAACAGCGCCTCGCCGAGCTGGGAGCGACCTTCACGTTGAATCCCGAGGACCCCCACTGGCCTGACCGCGCAAAGGAGCTCGTGGGCCCGCGAGGCGTGAAGCTGGCTGTCGACACCATCGGAGGCACGCAGCTACCCGCCGTCATCGAAACCATGGGCGACCACGGAAGACTCAGCCTGGTAGGACAACTCGGCGGTGTCGTCCCCAATTTCGACACTGGAACGTTGTTTTCGCGCTGGCTGAAGATCGGCGCCATGGCGTTGAGCATGTACACGCCCGAACAACATCGCGGGGCGTGGCACGACACGACCTGCTCGACATCTTGGCACGATCGGATGCACGACCACTCGTCGACCGCGTATTCCCATTCGATCCGCTTTACGGCAAGCCTTCGACCACCTCACCAGCGGGCCGATGGGCAAGGTGGTGCTCAGGGTGCAGCCTTGAGCACACGAAGCAACGGACGCGGCAAAGAAATGTTCTCAGGGGCGGCGGAGCGTCACAATGCTGACGTCGTCGTGGGTGTTCTCCGACATCACCGTCCTGATCCAGGATACCGATGCATCACTTACCCGCCCGATGGCGTCGGCCAAGCGGTCCATGTTGTCGTCGATCGACTCGCCGCGGCGCTCGACCAGTCCGTCGGAGTAGATCACCAAACCATGCCCGGGCTCCAGCTCGAGGAGCTCGTCGACGTTCGCGCTGACCTGACGCACCTGGAAGTCCGACTCACGTACGACCGCGAGCACACCGCGCGGCTGGATGCTGCCGGGGATATGGATCGGTTCGCGAGCACAGTTGTCGAGATCGATGGGCGTGCCGACCGGGACGAGGTCATCGGTGCGCTCGGGCTGCGAGTGTTCACGGGTCACCCGGTCACAGCCTCCTAGGCGCGGTAGGCCGCGAGGTTGCAGGCGAGCTCGTCGAACAGCGCCTGGTTCAATCGGAAGGCCAGCTTGACTTCGTTCACCACCTGCTCGACTTGCTCGGGCTGCAAGGTGAGGTCATCGAGGTGAGCGCGGTATGAGTCCTTGTAACGTTTCGCGTGTATCGGAAAGTCGTAGAACATCAAACCGACACCGCCCAGGTTATACACGCGGTCCAGCGCGCGGCGGATGACTCGGCCACCGGACAGGTCCCCTAGGTAGCGGGTGTAGTGGTGGGCCAGCAATTCGCCGCCTTCGACGCCCTCGAGTCGGCTCTGATAAGCCTCTGCCGCAGGCGAATTGGTGCCAGGTGGCATGCCATCGGCCCAGTGGCGCAGATCCGCATCGATGGCCGGCAGTCGTTCGAGGGCCGGGTCGTAGACGACCGCGACCAGTGGGTCGTCACGGTGCGAACGTATGGCACTCTCCAATGCGGCGTAGACCACCCGCAAACGCAGCAGGTAATCGACGTAGGCGTCTTTGACGAGGTTGCCGCTGAGCAGTTCGGCGATGAACGGCGACTGCTCGGCCGCTTCATGCTCGTCACGGGAGCCCGCACGCATCGCGGCGGACAATGGCCGAACCGACTTGGTCACAACAGAAGCTTGCATCAACGTGCTCCACGCGTCGCGTTCACGGTGACAGACACTTTTACATTTGGCCGATTCGGACAGTCTGGCAGACCGTGGCCGGCAATTGCTTGAGCAATTTCCGCGCCGCGGAAATAAACCTTCGTGTTCTTTTCGTTAGGCAGGTTTAGTTCCGCCGTGACCCGGCAAATCACATTGATGTAAGTAACACCAGTCGCACATGACTCACAGGAGCCTGAAAAGGACACCCGCCCATGAATACAGTCCTCTACTTCAGTCCTGGTGGCCCCGTCTATGAAACCCGTGCCTACAGCAAATCCGATATTGCCGAACTCGTTCAGAACTACGGACTCGAAAGCCTGACCAGTGCTGATCGACAGTTCGACTTCTGGTTCACGCCTTCGACCCGGCACTGCCAGCGCACGGTCAACCGCAGCGCCACTGAGACGCTGTTGTCGACGACCGGCTTCACCGCCAAGACGGTGCCGTTGCTCCGCGGCGGCGTCGTACTCGCCACCCACGACTCTGACGGCGACCTCGACGGCCTCAGCTGGCAACAGCTCGACCGCCTGATCACGCTGAGCTCCACGATCACCCGTCGCGATGACCGGGTGCTCAACCGTCGCATCGGGCGTGACGAACGACGCCAGCAGCGCACCCTGGACGCACACGAAGCGCCGGTACCCACCCGCGCGGGAGCCCAGCACGCGGCCCGGCACTGACAGCCTTCCTCGGCTATTGGGACAGACCGAAGACGTCGAAACGGTCGAATTGACCGCCGAGTAGCGTCGCTGCACGTGCGGTCGATTCCCGTGATCTGTTTGACCGGCCACCTCGGCGCCGGCAAGACGAGTCTGCTCAACCACGTGCTGAGTGCCCCGGGAGCCCGGATCGGTGTGATCGTCAACGACTTCGGTGAGTTGAATGTCGATGCGATGCTGGTGTCGGGGCAAATCGACGAGCCCGTTTCCATCGCCGGTGGCTGCATCTGCTGCTTGCCCGATGACGGCGGCATCGACGAGGCGCTGGCCAAGCTCGCCGATGCGCGGCTCGACCTGGATGCCGTGATCGTGGAGACGAGCGGTTTGGCCGATCCCGTCGCCGTCGTCCGGATGATCGGATTCAGCGAAGTGACCGGCGTGCGATTCGGCGGGCTTGTCGATGTCATCGATGCCACAACACATTTCGACACCATCGACGTCGGTGAGGTGGTACCGGCCCGCTACGGCGCGGCATCTCTGGTGGTCGTCAACAAGCTCGATCAACTACCGGGCGGCGACCGGACCGTCGTGGTCGACCGTGTCAAACAACGGGTGCGAGAACGCAATTCGCGCGCGAGTGTGGTTGGGACCGTTGGCGGGAGAATCGACCCCGGACTGCTCTACGACATAGCTGAATCCCGTGACGTGATCGGCCAGCTCTCGCTACGCGAACTGTTCGTCGAGGCCGCCGACCACGCTCATTTGCACGCCGACTCCGTGTCGGCGACCAGCGACGGTGAAATCGACCCAGGGGCGCTCCTCGACCTGCTCGAGGATCCGCCGTCAGGGGTGTACCGGCTCAAAGGAGCTGTCGTGATGCGCTACGGCTCCGCCGCACCCACCTTTGCCGTCAACCTGGTCGGTACGTCAATCCACATCGCGAACGCACCCGCTGGGGCGTCTGCCAATTGTCTGGTTGCGATCGGGATGGATCTCGACACCGAGGCAGTTAGCGAACGACTCGCCACCGTGCTGCGACCCACCGTCGAACCGGCGACACTCGCCAATGCTCACCGACTCCGGCAGTATCGCCGGCGCAGCCTTTAGGAAACGATGCAGCCATGACGATTCAACCCTTGCAGGTATACCTCTATCGTGTTGGACGACATCGGGTGTCGGCTCGCCGGCCGACGTGACGATCAGCGGACCGCGGCGGCGCGGCTCCAGGCCGATCGGCGCAGCAGACGTAGCCCGTTGAGCCCCACGATCACGGTCGAGCCCTCGTGCCCGGCAACGCCGAGCGGCAGCGGCAAGGTGCCGACGAGATCCCAAATGACCAGCATCCCAATGAAGGTGGCAGCGATCGTCAGGTTTGCGATCACGACCCTGCGCGCTCGCCGCGACAGCGCGACGACGGCGGGAATCGTCGTCAGGTCGTCGCGCACGACGACGGCATCGGCGGTTTGCAACGTGAGATCCGATCCCGCACCGCCCATCGCGATGCCGATGTGCGCGGCTGCCAGTGCGGGAGCATCGTTGATGCCGTCACCGATCACAGCCAGCCGTTGACCGCCGGCCTGTAACTGCTGTACCGCGGCGACTTTGTCGTCGGGGAGCAGACCGGCACGGACATCGGCGATGCCGACCTGCGCGGCGAGTTGGTCGGCGGTTGCCTGGTTGTCACCGGTCAGCAAAACCGGTGCCGCGCGGGTCAACCGGCGTGCGGCGCTGACGGCGGCCGCGGCTTCGGGGCGCAACTGGTCGGTGATGGCCAGCACCCCGACCGCCCGGTGATCGCGGGTGACGACCACCGCGGTGTAGCCGCGATCTTGCATCGCCGTCACCGCGGCAGTAGCGGTGGCGTCGAGGTCGGCCAGCAGGGCGTGCGGAGACCCGACGCCGATGAGCCGGCCGTCGACGCGGGCGGTGACGCCCCGGCCCGGGTGGGCTGCGAACTCGTCGACATCGGGCACGGCCAAACCCTTTGTGCGTGCGGCGTTCACGATCGCCGACGCAAGCGGATGTTCGCTGGGGTGCTCGGCCGCAGCTGCCAGGGCCAGCAGTTCGTCATCGCCGAGACCCGTTTCAAGACAGTGAATTTCGGCGACACCGGGTGTCCCCCGGGTCAGCGTGCCGGTCTTGTCGAATGCGAACTGGGTGGTCGCCCCGAGTCGTTCCATGACCACCGCCGACTTGGCGAGCACACCGTGGCGGCCGGCGTTGGCGATCGCGGCCAGCAGCGGCGGCATCGTGGCAAGGACCACGGCGCACGGCGAGGCCACGATCATGAATGTCATCGCGCGCAACAACGCTGGCTGCAGCAACTCCCCCGCAAGCAGTGGGATGGCGAACACCGCAATGGTGGCGGCGACCATGCCGATCGAATAGCGCTGTTCGACCTTCTCGATGAACAGTTGCGTGCGGGCCTTGGTGCGGCTGGCCGTTTCCACCAACGTCGCGATGCGGGCCACGACGGAGTCCTCGGCGCGCCGGTCCACTCGAATCCGCAGGGAGCCAGTGCCATTGAGGGTTCCCGCGAATACCTCGTCGCCAGAAATCTTGTCGACCGGCAGCGGCTCACCGGTGATCGTGGCCTGATCCACCTCGCTGGCACCGGCGATCACGGTGGCGTCGGCCCCGATCCGCTCTCCGGGCCGCACCACCACGACATCGCCGACAGCCAGATCGGCGCTGTTGACCATTTCCTCGCTGCCGTCGGCGCGGACGCGGGCCACCGTTTCGGGTGCCAGGTCGAGCAGTCCGCGTACGGAGTCTTCGGTGCGTGCGGTCGCCAACGCCTCCAACGCGCCGGACGTCGAGAAGATCACGATCAGCAGTGCGCCATCGGTGATCTGCCCGATCGCCGCCGCGCCGATCGCCGCCGCGACCATCAGCAGGTCGACGTCCAAGGTCTTGTCCCGGAGCGCCTGCAAGCCGGCCAGGCCCGGCTCCCAGCCGCCGGCTGCGTAGCAGCCCCAGTACAGCGTCCACCACAGCCAATGCGGACCGCCCGCCAGCTGCGCCGCCAAGCCGGCCAGAAACAACGCCAGAGCGATTGCCGCCCAACGCATTTCCGCGAGCGCGAACAGCTTGGTGTGCCGGACAGGCGCAACCGCGGGGGCAAGCGGGGAACGGCTCGGCGCTGTGGTCGGCGCGACCATGAATGACCTCCGGACGATGAGCTGCCGACGATACCAGATCGTATGAATACGTCTTCATGCGTCGACGGTTCGGGTATTCTGCCTGCTTATGGGACATGGAGTCGAGGGCCGAGATCGCCCCGCGGCCCGGCTTGATACCGATGCCGTAGCCCATATCGCCAACACGCTGCAGGCCTTGGCAACTCCGAGTCGACTGCTGATCCTGACCGAACTGAGGCAGGGTCCGCTGGCGGTGACCGAGCTGGCCGACACGATCGGCATGGAGCAGTCTGCGGTGTCCCATCAGCTTCGGTTGCTGCGCAACCTCGGGCTGGTCACCGGCACCCGGTCGGGCCGCAGCATCGTCTACGCCCTTTACGACAACCACGTCGCCCAACTGCTCGACGAGGCGATCTTTCACAGCGAGCATCTGCGACTGGGACTGACGGATCGTTCTCAAACCGCAGGGTAATCGGTAATTTACCGAAATATAGTGAACACTTGTACACTCGCCGTAGTACCTCAACTGATCGGAGCGCAACGTGGCGGAGTACAAAACCATCGTCGTCGGCACCGACGGCTCGGAGACCTCTCTTCGCGCAGTCGACAAAGCAGCGGCGATCGCCGCGGAGGCGAACGCGAAATTGATTGTGGCGTCGGCGTATGTGCCGACGGATTCGCATTCAGCCGGGACGGACCCCGATCAACTCTCCGGCGAGGGCTACCGGACCGAGGGAAACGCGCCGCTGTACGCGATGTTGCGCGATGCGGGTGCGAGGGCCAAGGACGCCGGTGCCCACGATGTCGAGGAGAAGGCGGTCGAAGGTGCTCCGGTGGACGCGCTGATCAGCCTGGCCGAACAGGTTGGCGCCGATCTCATCGTCGTCGGCGACGTCGGGCTGAACTCGGTGGTCGGACGGCTGGTCGGATCCGTTCCGCGAGCCGTCCGTAACCGCGCGAAGACCGAGGTTCTGGTCGTCGAGACGAAACAGTAGTCAGGCCGGGTGCGCGGCGAACCAGTCGAGCAACAGATCGGCGAGCTTGTCGGGTTCCACGTCCGGTATCCAGTGCGAGACGCCGTGCAGGATCTCGAACCGGTATTCCCCGCTGACGTACCGAGCGGTGTCGTGAGCTGCTTTCGGCAGTAGCGCGATGTCCCGGTCGCTCCACACGTACAGCGTTGGGACAGCGACCTTTCCGGTGCTGGCTCGTGGATTGGACAGTGGCAGTGCGCGATACCAGTTGATCGCCGCCGTCAGCGCGCCGGGCTCGCTCATGGCCTGCCCGTCGCGCTGCGCCGCCGCCGGCGTCTGACCTCCTCGCCTCAGCACTTCAGCCACCACCGCGCCGCGTCGGCGCGACAGCAGCCACTCCGGCAAGCGCGGCAACTGGAACAAGTACATGTACCAGGACGCCAGGCCCTGGCGACTGGTGACGAACGACTTGAGGAACGCGGCGGGATGCGGCACCGATACCGGCGAGACCGTCGCAATCCGTTCGGGCATCGCGGCCGCGACGGCCCACGCGACGGCGGCACCCCAGTCGTGTCCGACCAAGTGCACCCGCCGCGCGCCGCTGGCATCGATCAACGCGCCGACGTCCGCGACCAACTCGGTCATGCGGTAGTCGCGACGACGGGCGGGCCGCGCTCCCGATGAGTAGCCCCGTTGGTTGGGCGCCAGGCAACGGAATCCCTGTGCCGTCAGCCGGTCGATGACGCCGTCCCAGCTGTCATTGTGTTGTGGGAAGCCGTGCAGCAGCACCACGACCGGCCCGTCGGGCGGTCCGGCATCGCGGACATCGAAGACGAGGTCGTCGCGTCGGTATTGCTCCATACGTCAGGCCTCCCGGCTACAGGTTCGCGGCGGTGCGCCTCTGATACCCAAGCACGTCGCCACGAGCGAGCGCTAGGGTGGTCGTGGCGCAAGGCGAGGAGCGCAGGTGGGTCGACGCAGGCTGGTACTGATCGCGCTGGGCGTGCTGGTCGTCGCGTTCGCCGCAGTCATGCTGTCGCGCAACCACTCTCCCGACTCGGCGCCGAGCGGTGGCGACGGCGGGACGACATGTCCGATCAGCAGCCTGCCGCCCGAAGTGGTCGACACCGTGCGGCGTATCCACGCCGGCGGTCCGTTCCCGTTTCCACACAGCGACGGAGCGGTGTTCGGCAACCGCGAGGGGCATCTGCCCAAGCAGCGCAGAGGGTACTACCACGAGTACACCGTGGTCACGTCGCGCGCTCGGGATCGGTCAGTCCGGCGAATCGTCACTGGCGGAACCCCGTTGACCGATCCGGCGCAGTACTTCTATACCGGCGACCACTATGACTCTTTCTGTCTGGTCACTGACGCGGGAAGGCAACGATGACGCGAGATCCAGCCGACAGCCCGCCCGTGATCTTCCGAATCGACGGCCGAAAGATCAGATCCGTCAACGACTTCTACCGCGAGATCGGATCGGCCGTCAACGGGCCCGGCGGATACTTCGGACGCAATCTCGACGCGCTCGCCGACTGCCTGCGAGGCGGATTCGGCACTCCTGAACATCGGCCTTTCGAATTCGAATGGCAGCACAGCGCGCTGTCGCGGCGCTCCCTCGGCGCGGTACGCCGCGGGCAGAACTCGTTGTTCGAGGCGATACAGGACGTTTTCGACGACGCCGGTGTACCGCTGAAGCTCACGTGAGTTCGGCCGCTGTTGTCAGGCAAGAGACAAGAACAGCTTTTCCAGCTCGTCTTCGGTCAGAGGTGGTGGTGTGCCCGACTCGGCGCTGGTGATGCAGTGCCGCATGCCGGAGGCGACGATTTTGAAGCCCGCCCGGTCCAAGGCGCGGGATACCGCCGCCAGTTGGGTGACGACGTCTCTGCAGTCGCGGCCTTGTTCGATCATGGAGATCACGCCGGCAAGCTGACCTTGCGCACGGCGCAGTCTGCTGAGCACGGCGTCCATGCGGTCGGCGTCATCGATCATCGGTCCTCCAGCGGAATAGGTTGTCTGCCATTCTACCCCCGGGGGTATCGCGGTGGCGGTGTTGCATCTCAGTGGCGCCCCGCGGTGACCGCGTCGCGGGTGTGACCGGCCTTCGGCAGCGGGCGTGTCGGCGGAGGCGGTGTGACGGGTCGGCCGCCCTGCTCGGCCGGCCGCGGCCTTACCCGCTGAGGCCACCAGAACCAACGCCCAAGCAGCGCGGCGATCGACGGCGTCATCAGTGAGCGCACGATGAGCGTGTCAAACAACAGGCCCAGCCCTATCGTGCTGCCCGCCTGACCAATTGAGCGCAAGTCACTGGCGACCATGGACATCATGGTGAACGCGAACACCAGGCCCGCTGCGGTGACGACTCCGCCGGTCTCGCCCATCGAGCGGATGATGCCGGTCTTCAAGCCCGCGCCGATCTCTTCCTGGAACCTGGACACCAGCAGCAAGTTGTAGTCGGACCCGACAGCGAGCAGGATGATCAACCCGAACACCGGCGCGATCCAGTTCAACTCCAAGCCAAAGAGATGCTGCCACACCAGCACTGACAGCCCGAAAGCAGCGCCGAGCGATAGCAGCACCGTCCCGACGATCACCATCGATGCGACCAGAGCGCGAGTGATGATCACCATCACGGCGAAAATCAATGTCAGCGCCGCGATTCCCACGATCAACAGGTCGTAGTGGGAGCCTGACTCGATGTCGCGGTAGATTGCCGCCGTTCCCGCGAGGTAGAACTTGGCATCGGTCAGCGTCGTTCCCTTGACCGCTTGATGCGCCGCGTTCAACTCGGGCATGACCGCGGAAATGCCCGCCGGCGTCGCCGGATCGGTGTCGTGAATGACGATGAAGCGGGCAGCCTTACCGTCTGGCGACAGGAAAAGCTTCAGACCGCGCTCAAAGTCAGCATTCTTGAAGGCTTCTGGTGGCAGGTAGAAGTAATCGCCGCTTCTTGACGCGTCGAACGCCTGGCCAATGGCGCTGGCGGTGTCGGTCATTTGCCCCATCTGGGTGACCAGTCCCGAGAAGCTGCTGTGCATGGTCAGCAGCGTGTCCTGCATGGACTTTGCGACAGCGATCATCGGCGAGAACTGAGCGACCATCTGGGGCATGATCGCGTCGATGTTGTTCGTGTCGCTGATCAGCGTGCTCATGTTGTCGCTGAACTTGTCCACACCGTCGGTCGCCTCGAACACCGACCTGGCCGCCCAGCAGACCGGGATGTTGGCGCAGTGTTGCTCCCAGTACAGGTAGCTACGGAACGGTCGGGCGAAATCGTCGAAGTCCGCCAGGTGATCCCGCATCTCGTCCAGCGTAGATTGCATTGCGTGCATATCGCCGATCGTGCGGTGCGTCGCAGTGCCGATCTCCCCCACAAGATCTCGCATCCGCTGCATCGAACCGATCATGACGCCGAGGTCGTTGCTCATCGTGAGCATGTCGGCGGTCCGGTCCTTCATGAATCGGAGGTTTTCCTGGATCGGAATCGACTGCGCACTGATCTGGAAGGGTATCGACGTGTGCTCGATCGGGCCGCCCAGGGGCCTAGTGATGCTCTGCACCATGGCGATTCCCGGTGCGCGAAAGACCTCCTTGGCCAGCCGGTCCAGGATGATCATGTCGGCACTGTTCCGCATGTCGTGGTCCGTTTCGACCATGAGGATGTCGGGATTCATTGTGGCGGCGCTGAAATGACGCTCTGCGGCCGCGTAGCCGACGTTCGACGGCAGGCTGCGCGGGATGTAATAGCGGTCGTTGTAGCTGATCTTCATCGTCGGCACGATGAGGATGCCGACGATGGCGCTGGCCAGTGACGCTGCGAAAACCGCACCGGGCCAGCGCACGGTGGCGGCACCCAGGCGGCGCCACCCGCGCGTCTTGATCATCCGCCTCGGTTCGAGCAATCCAAAGCGAGTCGCGACGGCGACGACGGCCGGCGCCGCGGTCAGCGCGCCCGCGACGACGACGATGAGCCCCAAAGCTGATGGGATGCCGAGTGCTTTGAAATAGGACAGCCGAGCGAAATGGAGACAGAAGGTGGCTCCGGCGATGGTCAGGCCTGAGCCCAAGATGATGTGAAAGGTCCCGCGAAACATCGTGTAGTACGCGGTTTCTCGATCCTGACCAGCTTTACGCGCTTCCTGATAGCGACCGATGAGGAATATCGCATAATCGGTTCCCGCCGCGATCGCCAGCGATGACAGCATGGCGACGACGAACGTCGAGAACCCGAGGAGACGCTGACTCCCGAGAAGTGCGACTAACCCTCTGGCCGTTCCCATCTCGAACCCGACCATCACCAGAATCAGCAGCATCGTGCTAACCGAACGATAAGCGATGAAGAGCATGATCATGATGACCAGGCCCGTGACGCCCATCATGGTGAACATGCTTTTGTCGGCGGCCTCGTTCATGTCCGTGGTGAGCGCCGCAGGCCCGGTGACGTACGCCTTCAGACCTGACGGTGGTGGCGATCGGTCGACGATCTTGCGGACGGCGTCGACGGACTTGTTGCCCGCCGTGCTGCCCTGGTTGCCGGCCAAATTGAGCTGGACGTAAGCGGCTTTGCCGTCGCGGCTCTGGACTCCGGCGGCGGTGAGCGGATCTCCCCACACGTTCTGGACATGCTGTATGTGCTCAGGGTCGGCTTCCAGCTTTTTCACCAAGCTGTCGTAATAGTGGTGGGCCTCCTCGGAAAGCTTCTCGTCGCTTTCCAGGACGATCATCGCGATGCTGTCGGAGTCCGATTCGTGGAACTTCTCACCGATGTGCTTCGCGGCGATCATCGCCGGCGCGTCCTGCGGAGACATCGTCACCGCGTGGTTCCTCGCGACCGACTCAATCGGCGGCACAAGCACATTCAATGCAACCGTCAGCAGGAGCCACGCCACGATAATCGGCACGGCGAAGGTGCGGACGAACCGCGTGAATCTCGGGCGGTCGGCGTCGGCGTTCATCCGGCTTTCACCAGACAGGATGTTTGCGCGTTGCGGCCGGTTGCCGATTGCGCGTCCCTGATCACCCCGTCCACAGTGATCCGGCAGGCAATGTTGTCGCTATTGCCCTGTGCCACAACGCTCGCGAGCACGGCAGGTGCCATCGTCGTGATGGTGAAGGTCCATGGCAGACCGGTGAAGTCGGCCTGTTGCGGTTGGGCACTCTTGTCCACGTAACTCACGCTTCCCACTGTGCTGCCGGGGCCATCGACTTCGTATGTCACCTGCTTGCGATGGGACGGTTGAAGCGGTTCGGCGCTACCACCGGTCGCGTGGAAAATCTTCTCCGAGCCGAAGGCGCCGCGGAGCCGGCCGACCGCGACACCACCGAGGACAACCGCCACCACGACGACGAGCGGTACCCACCCGCGTCTGAGAAAGGTCAACATCCAAGTTTCCTCACTGATGGCCTCGTCGTTGTCGCTTCTACTTCACGCTCGGATCGGTCGACCAGACAGGGTCATTCGGCCCTTTGCCCGGGTGACGTTCGCAGCACGTTGACCGCCAATGTACCCTAGGGGGTATGGTATGTCATCAGCGAGGTGTTGTTGGGAAGGTAATTGCACCCCCGACGAGTCGATGGTGAATCCTTGTTCGATACTGAGGATTTGAAGATTCAAGGAGTAGAGATGGCTGGCATGGAGTCGCTGGATCGGCGCGACGACGCGGTGACGTTATGGCTGGACCCGGTCTGCCCGTTCTCCTGGAACACCGCTCGCTGGTTGACGGCCGCGGCCGAGAAGGTCGGGTTCGATATCGAGCTACGCCTGATGAACCTGGCGATCCTCAACGAGGGACGCCAGCTGCCGCCACCTCAGCAGGCCCGCATGGACGATTCCCAGAAGGTCGGCCGGCTGATGGCCGCCCTGCGCGACGAGGTCGGCATGGTCGCGTTGGCCAAGGCCTACTTCGCCTTCGGCGAGCTTTACTTCGACCGCTCGGCGGCAATCGACGACGATCTGGTTGACCAGGTGGTCAAGGCAGTGGGTGCACGCCGGACCACCGCGGCAGCGTTGGCCGATGCCTCGCTGGACGCGGCGGTGCGACAAGCCCACCAGCTCAGCCAGAACGCGCTGGGCGACATCGGCGGCAGCCCGCTGATCACGATCGGCGGGCGCACGATCTTCGGCCCCGTGTTCAGCTCGGTGCCCGACCCCGACCGGACACTGACGGTATTCGACGCGGTCACGACCCTGGTCCTCACGCCTCAATTCAGCCAGCTCCAGCGCCCCCGAACCCACGCGTAAGCGAATAGCCGCGCCTCCGATCGCGGCCAGACGGCGGCGGTAACTCCGATTGGCCCCTGTAGTAGTCTTGGGCCTGTTCACGATGTGCGCTGGTTCAGCCGACAGCCTCACGCGCAGTTAGCTAGTGAGGATGTGGCCCGCTATGGCTCAACGAGAACACGCACACAACGGATTGATGGTCGTCGAGCAGGATGCCGGCGTTGCCGTGGTGCTTTCAGCTGCCGGCACGATCGACATGGTCACGGCCCCGCAGTTTCAAGTGCACGTGGACTCGGTTCTATCCCGTGAACCCTCGGCCCTCATCATCGATTTGTCGCGCGTTGAATTTCTAGGCTCCGCCGGCATCGGGGTGCTGATAAACGTGCACAACAACGCCGGAGACATGGCCTACGCGGTGGCAGCAGACGGGCCCGCCACGAGTCGGCCGCTGCACCTATTGGGTATCGGTGATCTGATCCACATTTATCCTTCTGTGGCCGATGCCATTCGCGAGTTGGGCTTAGCCGCGGGAGAGACCGGGTAGCCACCGACGGTGAGCGAGGAGGCGATCGCCAGCACAGCTGGCACCTGTACCCACAGCGGATACGCGGACGGTGACACGGTGGTCGAGTTCCGCGAGCGACTCCGCGCCTGGTTAGAAGATTCCGTCGATCTCGATCCGGAACGTGTGTGCGACATCGTGTTAGCGACCGACGAAGCGCTGACCAACGTGGTGGACCACGCTTACCAGGGGATCGGCCGCACCGGCGTGGTGACCCTCGATCTGTCGTACGACGCCGATGAGGCCGTCATCAACATTCGCGTCACCGATCGGGGCCATTGGCTCGAGCCCACCCCCACCCCGATCACTGCCATCCGCGGGCGGGGTTTGATTTTGATGCAGGCGCTGGCCGACAGTTGCACCGTCGATGGGCGTGCCGACGGCACATCGGTCTCGCTGATCTTCCGGAACTGCCCTGCCCTGGAACACTTGTCGTCCCGGTTCGGATGACGCCGGACAGCGGCAATAACTCCGACGGCAGGCAACCAGCCGCACTGTCGGACCTCGACGGTCTGCGCGCTCTCGGCGAGACGGAGTTCACCGCACTCGACGTGCTGTGCCGGTCGCTGCACGTCACGAATGCCGATCTCGAAGGCACATTGCTGGCGATTCTCAACGCGGCGACCGCCGCCATCAGCGGTGCAGACCAGGCCGGACTGAACTTGTTTGCCGGTGGCCGATTCGAACCGCAAGCGACTGTCGGAAGCGCGCCACCCGCACTGGACGCCCTACAGCAGCACACCGGCAGCGGGCCGTGCATCGACGCCTCCCGAGACCAAGTGCGCATCCACATCGACGACTGCGCGACCGATCAGCGGTGGCCGAAATTCGCGGCGGAGGCGGTGCGCCTGGGCATTCACGCCATGCTGTGCGTCCCGCTGTGGGTTGACGACCGCCGACTCGGCTCGCTAAGCCTCTACGCCCGCGCAACGGGTGCATTCGACGACGCTGCCAAGCGACTGGCCGACCTCTACGCGACGCATGGAGCGCTGGCGTTACTGGAAGCCCAACGCGCGGACCAGTTCCAGCGCGCGATCGACAGCCGCGATGTCATCGGGCAGGCCAAAGGCGTGCGCATGGAACGTCACCGGGTGACCGCCGATCAAGCGTTCACCCTGCTCAAAGGGGCCTCACAAAAACTCAACCTGAAAGTTACCGAGGTCGCGCGAAGCCTTGCCGCGACCGGCGAATTCCCCCGCGTCCATGGCGCAACGCCCAGCCCCTGAGCCCGAGAACCGTTTCCGAAGCAACCGAAGCGGGTACAAGTTGGACGCATCACGCCAGCCCCGCGGGTGACCCACGCATCGAAATGCCGGAGTACTGCCATGCCCCCCGCACACGATTCAGATCTCACCGTCGCTGCACGTGCCGACACCCGAACAGATAGCGCGTCGATCGCACGGCCGTTCAGCCACCGCGAGGACGGGACCGACGAGTCGACCTGGCTGCTCGATGCTCGCTGGGACACTGTTGCCCGGCTTGGGTTTGATTCACTACTCGAGCATTACCCGCACGTCCTGCTCCTTGCGCCTCACCCCGACGACGAAACTCTGGCCCTGGGTGCCACCCTGGCCGACCTGACGGACAAAGCCGAAACAGTGACCGTCGTCGTCGCGACCTACGGCGGCAGCGGATCAGGCTCGACGGAGCGCCGCGTCGAAGGAGAGCAGGCGCTTGCGGCCCTGGGTTCGCACATCAAGACAATCTGGTGGAATCTTCCTGACGGGCTCCTGCGCAATGCAATTGACGAGATGGTCGACCGGTTGGTGGAGCTCGTCGACGCTAAAACCCTGCTTTTTGCCCCGGTGGAATGCGATGGGCACGCAGATCATGAGGCGGTAGCCGCAGCGGCCGAGGCGGCGGCGCGCGAACGGGAAGCGGCGCTGCTTTATTACCCGGTGTGGCTGTGGCACTGGGCAACACCGGACGATATCGAGTGGCCGCGAGTACGCACCATCGCGCCCTCTCTACAGGCGCTCAAGTCTAAAGCGGCCGCATTAGACTGCTACACAAGCCAACTCACCGCGCCTGACGGCTATCCGATCATCGGACCAGCGCTTCGCGACCGGGCTCGACGGGTCATCGAGACTGTTCTCGTACCCGTGCCGCACGATCTCGCCGCGCGCGCCGAGGGCCACATCGCCGCGGTCCGCTCGCGGGCGCAGATCGCCGCCCCCTTCGACACCATGCTCGACCACGGTGTCACCGACCCCTGGCGCCTCGACGAGTCGGAATACGAAAAGCGGCGACTGGCAATAACACTCGCCTGCCTGGGGCGCACCCGATACTCAAGCGCATTGGAAATCGGTTGTTCCACCGGCCAACTCTCCGCATTACTTCGCGACCGCGTCTCCGACGTCGTCGGGCTGGACGCCAGCGAGATGGCGCTCGACGTCGCGCGAGAACGTACCTCGGCGGTGCGGTGGGTCCTGGGTGCGGCGCCGATCGACATTCCCGACGCGGACTTCGACCTGATCGTGCTCTCCGAAGTCGCCTACTTTCTCGACGGACCCGAGCTCCTGGCCACGCTTCGCGGCGTCCGTCGCCGGTTGCGCCCCCATGGCGAGATCCTCATCGCCAACTGGAGCGCTCCGACCGAGAACATCCCGCTCGACGGGCCCACCGTCAACGCTCAGGCCGCCGCGATATTCGACCTGCCACTGCGGGCCCGCTATCACGACGTCGACCTGACGATCCAGGTGTGGGGCGAGCCTGTTTCGGTGTATCGCGAAGGCGCGGACAGCGCATGACCTCCCTGCGCCGCATCACGGTCGTGGTGCCGGCCCGTAACGAGCAAGCACATGTCGCCGCGTGCCTGGACAGCCTCCGGACGTCGGCGAACCAACTGCGGCGCGAATACCCCGGCATCTCGTGTGATGTCGTGGTCGTCCTCGACTGCTGCACGGATCAGACCGGCACGCTCGCCGACGGTCGCGGTGTGCGCACCATCGTCAGCACGATCGGCCGCGTCGGCGCCGCGCGCCACCTCGGCGCGCTCGACGCGGTCGCAAAAACCCGGCGCGCGGGACTCCCCGACGACGCCGTGTGGCTGGCTAACACCGATGCCGACACCACTGTGCCTCCCAATTGGCTCGCCGCCCAGGTGCAGTTCGCCGACGCAGGCTTCGATGCAGTGATCGGCACAGTCACGCCGGACGGACTCGATCGGCCGACGGCTCGGCTCTGGCAGCAACGACATCGACTCGCTGAAGGGCACGATCACGTACACGGAGCCAACTTGGGAATCCGCGCGGACCTGTATATGACCGTCGGCGGGTTCGCCGCTGTGTCTCTGCACGAGGACCTCGATCTGGTGAACCGCGTGAAGGCTCATACCCGGCGCTGGACCACGACGCACCGGACGAATGTGCGGACGTCTGCCCGTAAGAACTCGCGAGTCGAAGGTGGATTCGCCAGCTACGTGGCAGATCTCGGGTCGGAGGGCTCATCGTGCGCATAGCCGTGTACGTCGAAGCCAGGCCGAACTCGCGGCAACTCTCACGCCAGTTATGACTTCGCGGTGAGCGAGCGTCGCCTCAGCTTTTTGATCGGTCCGGACAATGCGGTAGCCCAGAATGACGACTCCTCCAGTGGCCGGCGAGGAATCGACTCTGAGAGTGCAATCGAAGGCATGGCCGAATCCGAAACGGTCGGCTCACGTTCGCCACCGGTTCGGCCGGCGTCTGCGGGCGATACGTCGTCGCGAACAGAACCGTGGCCCAGCGCCGCGTCGGCCGAAAGGTGAACGGCCAGCGCGTCGCTGAGTTCGCAAACCTCGACGATCCGCCTGATACCTCGCCGTGCGCGGTAGCTGCGGCAGCTTCGCTGAGCAGCAGCCGCCAAGTGGAATCGTTGCGAGCATCGACCTCGCCGCCCGCGTACACGATGATCGCGGACTCACAGCGTTGGACGAGCGCCCTCAGGGTGCTGTGCGGGGCACCGAGTTCGCGGATGAGCTGTGGACTCAGGCTGACTTGAGTGGCCATGACACTCCTCCCCGCGCTCAAGCCGCATGGTCCGTAACTAGTACACATATCGGCGCTCGGCTAAACGACATTTCGCTCGATACCTTTGGGCTAACGTCGCCGACAGGGAAGCGCCCGGCCGCTGGGAGGGATCGGATGAAGCACCGCCCACACCGGGCCGCCGGGCGACCAGTACGCAACCTCAGCCGAATCGGCACCGCATTCATGTTGGCCTGCCTCGGCCCAGTTTCCGCCGGATGCGCCCACACCGTTATGGAAGGGCGCGCGGCCTCGATGCTGTATGACCCCGACCGGGTCGGTGGTCTGGCGGCCACCCATGGTTTGAGTGGAGTGCGCCCCGATGCCCCCGCACCGCAGGGCGTCGTCGAGGGCACCGACGGCGGCGGCGTCGATCGGCTTGCATTGTTGGCAGTCAACGACATTCAAGACTTCTGGGCGTCGACCTATCCTCAGTCGTTTCCCGGGAACTACACCCCGGTCTCGGCCATCAGGTCCTACGACTCGACGAATCCGACGAGCGGCCGCGTGTGCGGGAAGACCGTCGTCTATGGCGATCCCAACGCGTCGTACTGCCGACGCGATGACTCGATATCGTGGGACCGCGGCTCTCTCATCCCCAACGCGCGCAAGTACTTCGGAGACGTCGCGGTGGCCGGCGTGCTTGCGCACGAATTCGGTCATGCCGTGCAGACCAGAGCGCACAGCGTCCACGTGCTGACCCGCACCATCGTCCGTGAGCAGCAGGCTGACTGCTTCGCGGGGGTCTACCTGCACTGGGTGGCCCAGGGCAACTCGACGCGCTTCGCGTTGAACACCACCGATGGCCTCGACCATGTGCTCGCCGGTGGCATCACTCTGCGCGACCCCACAGATGAATCCGAAAATGCGCCTGGCGCACACGGTTCCGCGCTCGACCGGGTCGGCGCTTTTCAGGAGGGATTCGACGGCGACGCCGCCACCTGCGCGGCCATCGACCATGACGAGATCGCGCGCCGCCACGTGGGCCTTCCTCCCGGGCTGCAGAATTACTCGTCGGGCGACTCCGATCGCGGCGAGATGGCGATCACCGGGGATTCATTGGCGCTGTTGATGGAAACCCTCGGTCAGATCTTCCACCCCGACAGGGCTCCGACGCTGGCGGTGGCCGGCAACATCGCGTGTGCCGACGCCCGACCCAGCCCGCCGGCGTCGTACTGCCCGGCCACCGACACCATCAACGTCGACCTTCCCGGCCTGCAGGCGATCGGCGCCTACACCGACAGCAAGAACCGTGAACTGCTGCAGGGCGACGACACCGCGTTCTCCGTCGTCACATCCCGGTATATGCTCGCAGTCCAACGCCGACAAGGTGTTTCGCTGACCGGTGAACGCGCGGCGCTGCGCACCGCATGCCTGACCGGGGTGGCCCAACGCAACATGGCCGCCCCCGTTCCGCTGCCCTCCGGTCGCACACTGGTGCTCACTGCCGGCGACCTCGACGAGGCGATATCCGGTTTGCTCACCGACCATCTCGTCGCCAGCGACACCAACGGCGACAGCGTGCCCGCCGGATTCACCCGCATCGTCGCGTTCCGCTCCGGCCTGGTCGGCAACGCCGCTCAGTGCTACGGGAACTTCCCGTGAACGATCCGCGGCAGCCGGGCCCCGGACGCGAACCCCGCCCGGACGCGCCCTGGTATCGGCGCCGTCCCACTTCGGACGACGAAACCGGCGCCCTGCCGCGACCGATCCCCCCGCCGCCGTATCGCCGGCCTCCCGCCGGTAACCGCCCGCCACCACCGGCAGACATTCCCTGGTACCTGCAGCGTCCGCAACGCCCACCGCCACCGGTCGCTCACCAAAAGCCCACTGCCCCCGCAAAAGAGAAGGGTACCGCCGATCGCAGGACGGTTCTGCCCTGGCTGCTGATCGGTGCCGGCGCTCTCGCCTTGCTGATCGGGGCCGCCGTCGTGGTGGGCCGGCACGGGGCTACCGGGGGCAGGTTCCTCGACGTGGCCAAGGTGCAGACCGGCGTCCTGCAGACGCTGTCGGATCCCGCCAGCGGCTACGGCGCCAACACCGTCACCGACGTCAGCTGCAACAACGGCCACGACCCCAGCGCCGACAAGGGGACAACGTTCACCTGCGAAGCCGTGGTCAACGGCACCCAACGGCATGTCACGGTCGTCGTGTCAGACGACCAAGGGACCTACGAAATCGACGGTCCGCGTTAGCATTACGTACCCCGGCCGGTGCTTTGCTGCAGGTCCTCGATCAAGTCGGACGCCTCGGCCTTCGTCAGGTCGTCAGGGACTTCACGGCCCGCCTCCTGGCCCAGGGTGTGCAGGTAACTTCGCTGCGGTCCGGTCATGGGCTCGTCACCGGTAACCCAGTCGGCAGTGTCCTTTTCCGCCGTCTCATGCGGTGCTTGTTGCACGTTGTCGCTCATGTCGCGATCACCTCCGACCGCGGAGTAGCCGTCGCACACTTGTTCGAAACATCAAATCGTCTCGTGCTCGCCGGAAATGAGTACTGCACTACTCACGCAATTCTCCCGACAGCGGCAGACACTATGTTTAGCCCGCGACGAGGTCGGGCCTTCGATTAACGGGAGCGAACATGCTGATCGCGATTCTCAACCAGTCGACACTGGTGTCGAACGATGACGCCGCCACGATGACCCAGGCGATCGCCGCCCAGGTCAAACTGGACGTTGCCCCGCTCTGGGATCGAGCTCCCGCGGCGGTGATCTTCTACACCAACCCCCAGGACGTACCCGCTGCGGCGCACGGGATCGCCTTGGTCGACACCATCAAAGACCAACCCCAGGGGGTGCTCGGATTCCACACCGAGGACCAAGGCGGGAAATTGTGGGGCGTGGTCGCGGCCAAACCGGAGCTGGACAACGGCGGCAAGCCGACGACTGAAGATTGGAGCGTCTCCAGCGTTCTGTCGCATGAGGTGCTCGAGATGTTCATCGACCCGAACTGCAACCTGTGGGCCAACGACAGCGCTGGCAAGTCGTACAGCTTCGAGGTGTGCGACCCGGTCGAGGCGCCGACCTACGCGGTCAGCGGCGTCTCGGTCTCCAACTTCGTCACGCCGGCCTGGTTCGATCCGCTGTCGGATCACGCCACCGCGCAATACGACAAACTCGGCAAGCTGCACGCACCGTTCAGCATTCTCAAAGGCGGCTACGTCGTGTACGAATCCGCCGGTGCCGAGCACCAGAAGTACGGCGACGAATTCCCGACGTGGCGTAAGAAAATGAAGTCGGGCAAGCTGGCCCGCACGCAGCGCCGGCTCAAGCAGGCCGAGGCTTTGTTCGCGCACGCAACGGCGTGACGAGGACGCGACGATGAACGCGCCGCAGCCCGCTGATTCCGACGACTGTTCTCAGCCCGCGGTCGAGCTACGGCTCGCGGTTGCGTTTACCGGGGGCGTGAGCCTTGCGGTCTGGATGGGCGGAATGGCCCGGGAGATGAACCTGCTGGTGGCTGCCAGTCGGTCACGACGGGAGCGGGTCGCCGATACCTCCGCGCAGGGCGGCAAGGTGCGCGAGCTGTATGCGGACCTGCTCACGTTGCTCAACGTCGACGTCGGCATCGATGTCATTTCCGGCACGAGCGCCGGCGGCATCAACGCCGTCATCCTGGGGCTGGCGAACGTCCAAGGCTTCGACCTCGATGGCCTGCGCGAATTGTGGTTCAAAGAAGGAGCTTTGGGCACGCTGTTGCGGGATCCGTCGGACAAGAATCCCGCCTCGCTGCTCTACGGCGACAACGTGCTGCTGAAAGGGCTTCGCGAAGGCTTGGACGCGCTCGCGAGCAGGTGGCCGAAGAACTCCGCGCCGGAGAAGGACCCGACGCGTGTGTTCATCACCACCACGCTGCTGACGGGCAAGGCCAGCACATTCACAGACGAGTACGGCACGCTGATCAGCGACACCGACCATCACGGGCTGTTCAGCTTCACCAGCGCACAGCTGACGGCGAAAAATGTTGCAGCGCTTGCGCTTGCGGCGCGCTGCAGTGCGTCCTTTCCGCTGGCATTCGAACCCGGTTTCATCCCGATCGGCACCGACGGCGGCAACAGCCACCCGAACATGGCCGATTTCGCGGGCATCAAATCTGCGCAATTCGCGGCCGACGGGGGCCTGCTGGCCAACCGCCCGCTCGGCCCGGCGCTGCAGGCGGTATTCGACCGCCCCGCCAATCGTGAGGTGCGACGGGTACTCGCGTTCGTGGTGCCGACGGTCAGCAGCGGCGCGCAGCCATCGTCGCCACCCACCCTGGCCGATGCGCCCGACCTTGCGGGAGCGTTGGCGGCAGACGTCGGTGCGGTGCTGGCGCAGACAATTTCCGGTGACCTGACTTCGATCGCGGCGCACAACCAACGGGTGCGCGCCCGCAGCGACGCCCGGCAGCAGCTCGCGCTCCTGGGCACGCAGATGCAACTCCTGGTACCGACGAAACCTCGTCTCGGCGAACTGTTTTACCGCCGCTATCGCGAGTGTCGCGCCGCCAGCATCGCGCGGGCCGCGTCGGATGACGTCATGACGCGGATGACGACGGGCCAAGGAGCACCCGACGATCGCCAGGTCGGCTTGGGCACCGACGCTGACGAGGCCCTCAAGGCAGCCAACGCAGAAGCAGAGAATGTTCTGGCGTCCGAACTGCCGGAGGTAGGCCGGTACGACCAGATGAACGCGGCGGGCCGGGAAGCGCTCGACGAGGGCAGGGCGACGGTTCTCGCGCTACTGACCCGTACCTACCAGCTGCTGCCGTCCGCAGAGGGCAAGCGGGCGCTCGGACGACTCCGGGCGCGGGTGAGCGACGCGATGCCGCAGCGCGCAGCGCCGACTCGCGAGGACGCGGCATCTGACACCGTTCCCGGACTCGACACGCTCAGGACCGAGGCGGCCTCGGCCGCGGCTGGGCTGCTGGGTGCCGACATGGCGACCACGCGCCAGCCGTGGCAGGACCTCGCCACCGTCGTGATCGACCTGCGTGGTCTGCTGCCGCAGCGCGATGCGTCCGCGCCGGCCCCGGACAGCACACCGGTCTCGGCCGGCGAATACGTCTGGGATGTCATCGATTACCTGGCCGGGTCGCCCGGCGACTCGGCGGACCTCGTCGCGGCCAGGCTGTTCGATCTGCATGTCGCGCGATACGCCTTGCAGCCGGACGAGGTTCTCGCCGATCAAGCGCTCGAGCTGGTCCAGATGAGCTCGGACACCCGCACCAACCTGGATCCCAGAAAGCTGGCCCAGGAGAAGCTCACCGGCATGGCGTTGCACCATTTCGGCGCGTTCTACAAAGCATCGTGGCGGGCGAACGACTGGATGTGGGGGCGGATCGACGGCGCAGGGTGGCTGGTGCATTTGCTGCTCGACCCGCGGCGGCTCCGCCAGCTCGCGTCCGAGTCCGACGACCCGACGTCATTCGGCAAGAATCTACGGCTCAACCTCGAGCAGATCGCCGGTGGTGTCGCGCCGCCCGGCATTTGGGAGCGGGCCAAGCCTGCGAAGGCCGCCGAGATGGAGTTCCTCACCGACACCACCGTGACGCTGCCCAAAAGCCTTCCGCTGACTGCGATGTGGGTCGCGGCCGGCATCCAGCGGCTCATCGCCGGCGAGGAACTCATGCACGTCGTCGACCAGATTGCCAGGGACAAGGACGACGGCGCCGACGAAGATGCGGCCGGCGACTTCGTTTCTGCCTACCACGGCGCGGTGGGCAACGCGGGCGGCGTCGTGCCGGAAACGAAGGTCGACGAGGTTCTGCGCGCCTGCCAAATACCCGCGGAGAAGATCACCAGCGAGACGGACAGCCGCCAGTTCGCTCAGACTGTCACCCGCGCCGCGGCTGTCGCGACGAAGATGGTCGACCTGGGCAACACCACCCCCGTGTCCCTTCGCCCGGTGCTCACCACCGCGCGCACCGTCACCTCACTCGCCTACCGGGTCAGCACCGTCGGCCCCGCGGCGCGGCGCCCATTTTTCGCGGGGCTGTTTCTCATCGCGCTCGGCGTGCTCGCCAGCACCAGCACCATCCACGTCCTCGACGTCGCCGGCCTGTTGGCGGTGCTGGTCGGAGTGCTGCTTGTTGCGGTGAGCAATGCCAACCGGATCACGCTGGCCCTGGCGATCGTCACCACTGCGCTGGGCGTGGCGCTGGCAACGGCCGCGTACATGCCCCTCCTGCGCGATCACCTGTTCCCGTGGTTGCAGAACGATGTCGTCCCCAACCTTGCGAGACACCCGGCTCAATGGGCGATGGTCGTGACATTCGTGCTGCTGCCCCCGATATGGACCGTCGTCTTGATCATCGAAACGATGATCAAGAAATCGAGGGTGCGCAAGACCGCAGCCGCAGGCAGGGCACGTTAGCTGGGTATAGCGTACTATATTCAGGGTGACGTCTCAGCTGCCCCGCCGTCTTGCCGATCACCCGACGGTGCGGAAGGTGATCGCCGACCGGGCCGATCGACCTCCGCGACCCGACGTGCTCGATGCGGACTGGCTCCGGGATATCTGCCTGGCAGCCGGCGCCGACGACGTCGCGTTTGCGGCGGTGGACAACCCCGATCTGGCATCTGAGATGCCTCACGTCGAACAGGCGCTGCCCGGTACACGCAGCTATATCTCGCTGGTGGTCAAGATGAATCGCGAGAACGTCCGATCGACGGCTCGCAGCGTGGCGAACCAGGAGTTTCACCGCAGCGGCGAAATCCTCAACGAGGCCGCGCACCGCATCACCCGCACCTTGGAAGACCGCGGCTATCGCGCGCTGAATCCGTCGGCCACCTTCCCGATGGAGATGGATCGCTTCCCGGGCCGGATCTGGGTGGTGGCCCACAAACCGGTCGCCGTGGCTGCCGGCCTCGGCGTTATGGGCATACACCGCAACGTCATTCATCCGCGATTCGGAAACTTTGTCCTGCTGGGCACGATTCTCGTCGACGCTGCGATCAGCTCCTACGGGCAGCCGCTGGACTATTCGCCGTGTCTGGAGTGCAAGCTCTGTGTCGCTGCGTGTCCCGTCGGCGCGATCGGCAAAGACGGCGAGTTCGACTTCGTGTCGTGCTCGACCCACAACTACCGCGAGTTCATGGGTGGCTTCACCGACTGGGTGCAAACCATCGCGGACAGTTCTGATGCACAAGATTTCCGCACGCGCGTCAGCGACGCAGAGAACGCGTCGATGTGGCAGAGCCTGTCCTTCAAGCCCAATTACAAAGCGGCCTACTGTCTTGCGGTGTGTCCGGCCGGTGAAGACGTCATCGAGCCGTACCTCGACGACCGCAAGGCTTTCATGGACCAGGTCTTGAAGCCCCTTCTGGACAAGCGCGAAACGTTGTACGTCCTGCCGAATTCGCCCGCGAAAGCGCACGCCGAGAAGCGCTTTCCGCACAAGACGGTCAAGGTTGTCGACGGCGGAATGAGGCGGTAGACCCGGGAGCCGCGCCGAGCGTCGATCAGCAAATAACGGCATTTACATCACGACGGGCCGAGCACGTCGCTATCGTCATGGCTCCGGCACGGTGCTGGCATCTCTGTCGGGCAGCATCAGGCAACCGAAGGGACGCCAGGACAAATGACCGATCTGTCGCCTGCTGAGGATTACGCCGCCGATGCCGGTCCGCAGGCCACCAGCCACCGGCGGGCCAGGATCCCGGATGCGAAGCCAAACGGGTGGACGGCCGCTGCGCTGACGCTCGCGGTACTCGCCACCGCGCTGGCCATCGCCGCATGGTTCAATCCCCTGCACCGCCCACCGCACTTCTCCGGCCAGCAGACCGCAGATGCGAAATCCGCTGTCTGCCAGGCCTACACCGTCGTCTGTCAAAGCGTGATCACCAACACCCACCTCGGCAATCCAGCTCCGAATGATCCCGTCGGAGAACTCGCTATCGCCGTCAACGCCCGGCTGGCGCTGCTCGGTGGCGGTGCCTTCCTCACCAACCGGCTTGCGGCGCAACCCGCCACACCCGCTGACCTGTCCACGGCCATCACCGCAATGATCAGCACCCTCGAAGAACTCGGGAACGGCTACCTGGCCGGCACCGGCTCCACCCTCGACCCGCTCCGCCACACCCTCGACGATCAGATGACCGAACTGAATCGTCTCTGCTCCTAACACCGCGTCGGGGGCTAAGACCTGCATTCAAGTGCTGTGACCTCCCGTCCAGAGCTGAAGAGCGCACGCGTCGCAGACGAAAACCTCACGTGCCGTGGGTAAGTCAACTATGTGCCGACCATGGGGATGGGATATCTTGCGGACTCTTGCTCGCTTTGGTTCGGCTTCGACATATCCGTCACGGCCAGAAGCTACGCGCAATTTACCGGCATCCTCGCGGGCTTTGCCTTTGTCGTCGCACTGCTCGTCCAGAGCGCGGCGGTGTCGTTCAAGGAAGGTATGGAAGTGCCGTTCGCCGGCACACCCAATCCGGAATGATCCGGACAGGCGGCAGGCCTGGCCGACGTGGTCCGCGAAGGTGGTGTAGGCATCACCGCGAAGGGTGGTGCCTGCACCGTTTCTGTATCTCATTGGCACAGTTGATAATTCGGTTTGCCTCGAAGCGCGGAGCAAAATGCCGACGTACTGTCCAAAAGGAGTCCAATCATGACGATCACCGACCCGCTGAATCAGCAACTTGTGCCCGCGAGCGAAGATCGCGTCGCGCGGTCGCTGGCACTGCGCACGCAGATCACCGGAGCTGATTCGTTTGTTGCCAGCCCGAACCAGATCGACAACGGCGACGAAGCTCTCTACGCCGACAAATCCGGCACCTACAGCAAAGGCGTACTTCAGGAGGGGATCGGGCTGGTCGACCTCGCCGCGTACAGCTCCTTCAAACACGCGTTGAGCAGCGGTGCCCCAGAAGATTTCGACAAGATCGTCCTCGGCGGTCCGCGCACACTGAACGGCCCGCAGGGTGGCCTGGCCTTCTACCTCGACTGCGAAGACGCCAGTCAATTCGCCGTGCCGCCGGCGCCGGCGCTCGCGAGCGAGGCGTACGCAACCGAGTTGGTCGAGTTGTACTGGGCATCGCTGCTGCGCGACGTTGCCTTCACCGATTACCCGTCCAACCCCACGGTGGCCAAGGCCGCCGCCGAACTGTCGGCGATGCCCAGCTACGCGGGACCACGTGACTCCAGCGGTCAGGTGACCCCGCAACTGCTTTTCCGCGGCGTCTTCGCCGGCGACACGACCGGGCCGTACATGTCTCAATTCCTGCTGCAGCCGACCGCGCTGGGCTCGTTGCCGATCGTGCAGAAGTACCAGACGAACAAAGCCAGCACCGGCCCCACCTCAGGCGCGGATTTCATGCTCTCCCCGTCGGAATTCCTGCAAGTGCAAAACGGCCAGCCGACCGGTAAAAGCCTCACCAACCTCCCACAGCCGCGGTACCTGCACGATGGTCGCGGACTCGCCGCCTACACTCACGGCGACGTGCTCTACCAGGCATACTTCATCGCCTACCTGGTGCTCAGCACGATCAACAACGGCGGATCGGTGCCGCTGAATCCCGGCAACCCCTATGTCGGCAACACGACTCAAAATGGCTTCGCCACGTTCGGGCCACCCGACATCGCAGCCACGCTGGCCGCCGTTGCCAACGAGGCACTCAAGGCGGTCTGGTACCAGAAGTGGTGGGTGCACCTGCGTCACCGTCCGGAGTCTGGCGGCGCGATCGTCCACCTCCAGAAGACCGGCCAGGGCGGGTCCATCCAAGGCCACGTCAGCGACACGGTGCTCAATTCCCAGGCAGTGGCCAGCAGCTTCGCCGCGAACAACAGTTACTTTCTGTCGCAAGCCTTTCCCGAAGGATCCCCGACGCATCCCGCCTACCCGACCGGACATGGCACGGTCGCGGGCGCGTGCATCACGGTGCTGAAATTCTTCTTCGACGGCGGCGCCACGATCACCAACCCGGTGGTCCCGGCATCCGACGGGAAATCGACAACGGCGTACGTCCCGCCGCCGGGTGAGGCGGCGCTGACTGTCAACGGCGAGCTGCACAAACTCGCCAACAACATCAGCTTCGGGCACGGGATCCACGCCGGAATCCATTGGCGCAGCGACACCGAGGAGTCGATCAGGTTCGGCGAGGCCGTCGCCCTGAGTTATCTGCGCGACCGCGCCCACACCTACAACGAACCCTTCAGCATTTCGCTCACCAAGGTGGACGGCTCGACCGCGACCATCTCGAACCAGTAAGCCAAAGGCGGGGGCTTCCCGACACCTCGCAGTCGGGAAGCCCCCGCCTTTCCCACAACCCGGGTCAGAACATGTTGGTCAGATACAGCTCCAGAGACTGGAATACGCTCTCGAGCAGTCCGCTGCCGGCGGCCCCGTGCTCGAATACTGCACTGAGCCATGCGTCAGCGTTGTTGATGTTGTCGGAGATATCGACAAGCGTCAGTTCACCATTCGTCGACACGGTCGCATTCGCGAGCTCTGCCGGAGTCAATCCCAAGTACTCCACGTGCTGGATGAACAGATGCGAGATCGTGCTCAGCAGTCCGCCGGACTCAAAGTCCTGCTGGAAGTTGGCGACCCCATCACTGTTGAGCGTGTAGATCGTCGTCGGGTACAGATCCGTCGGCGTCAGATTGCCCAGGACGCCGTCGAAGCCGAGGTCGGTGAGTAGCTTGTCCGTCAGGGTCGATCCGAAGATGGAGTCCAGGTCGGGAACAAGATTGGGCCATATCCCGGTGCCTTCGAGGGAGGGGTCACCGATGAACACGAAGTGCAGGTCGTTCAGCGGTATACCGTAATCGTGAAGCTGGGTCATGGCGATCGACTCGGCGGTGGCGCTTTGCGAGTATCCGAAGATTGTCAGCGGGTGCTCGGCGTCGAAAGCGCCTGGGTTCGCGTTGAATTCGTTCTCCACCGCAAGGGTGACGTCGTCGGCGGCGGTCAGACTGCTCGGGCCCTGTTGGATCAGTTCCGGCGTCGTCAGCACCTGCAGCGGCGCCGCGCACGGGTCTGTCCCGACCATGTCGCACACCGTCGAGGACATTGCGCCACCGTCGAACCCCAGAGCGTTCAGATACAGATTCTCGGCGGCCTGCGCGAAGGCGAGTGACGGCGTCGGCTCGGTCGTTCCGCCGAGGATGATCGCGGTGTCGCTCCCGGCCAGCGGATCGCCGAGGGGCAGCAGGGTGTCGTCAGCGTGGGCGGCTTGGATGCTCAACGCACTCGCCGCGCCGGCGATCATGGCCCCGACGGCGACTTTCGCGGGCATCTTGGGTCCGTTCACAGTCGCACTCCCTTGCTGTCAACCGACGTGACACGCGTCACCGCACCTCTTCTTATCCGAAGTTAATGGCGGATACAAGGAATTCTCAGTCTCGGACTAAACGGCCCACCGCATGTGGGCGCTCGGCACCTCGCGTAGCTAGGCCTTGAATCGGCCTGCGAACGCCCGCAGCGGCAGGTCGGCGCTTGTCAGAAGTCCCGGCGGTGCGTCGACGACGGACTTGATGGCGTTGAGGGCCGGCAGGCCGGTGACGGTCATGCCGATGGAGGCGAAGTTGTCCGGATTGGACAGGTCGACGCCGGGCTTGGGGAAGATCATGTGCTTGTTGTAGACACACGGATCGCCCTGGATCTGAGTGATGTAGCAGCCCTTGATGTTCCAACTGGGATCGGTGTGCGGCGTCATCTGCCATTCCAGGTGCGTCTCCACCTTGGGCACGCCGTCGACGATGCCCTGGTACTTGATGTAGTTACCGCCCAGCGAGCCTTTGGGCATCTGGTACCAGCCCAGGTCGACGTCTTTGGTGCACGCGCCGAGCTCGTAGCTGAACTTCACCTCGTCGAGTTCGAGGTCGAAGCAGTCGGCCATCATCAGCACGCTGTCGGCGAAGACGCGGGTGTACTTCTCCAGCCTGCCCGGGATGCTCGGGTCGTCCACCGGCAGGCCATAGCCGACCTCGATCCAGGTGTCCTTGCTGTGGTGACAGGACACGTCGACCGATTCGAGGGTCATGACGTGCTCGATCTCGGCGACGTCGGCGGAGCACACGATGCCGAGGATCTGGTTCAGGCCGGGGTTCATACCGGTGCCGTAGAAGCTGGACTGACCGTTGTCACAGGCTTCGGCCAGCAGTTGTGACACCGGCTTGCCGGACGGGTGGGGGTGGTTCGTGTCGCGGTGCCAGCCGGTGATCCAGTCGGCTGTCGTGACGATATTGATCCCGGCCTCAAGGACTTTCACGTAGAGGTCCTCGTCGGGAAAGACGCCGTGGAACGTGAGCACATCGGGCTTGGCCGCGATGATCTCGTCGACGGTCCCGGTGGCTGTTACCCCGATCGCCGGCAGCCCGACGATGTCGCCGGCGTCACGGCCGATCTTCTCCGGCGAATAGCAGTGCAGCCCAACGAGTTCCAGATCGGTGCGGTTGCCGAGGCGCTTGATCATCTCGGAGCCCACGTTGCCGGTGGCTACCTGGAAGACGCGGACGGGAGCATTCATTCGATCGGCCTTTCGGTTGGGGTTGCCGTGTCAGCGGGCTTCGGTGGTCGCGGAATGCAGGTCGGCGGCGCTGCCGCCCCGGCCGTCGGGGTAGAACTGGCGAGCCCACTCGCGAATTGCGGTGAAACCTTCGAACTCCGAGGACGATAAAGCCGGCGGGTCCGAATAGCGTTGATGCGACCAGATCTCGATGTCTTGCCGGAACTGCCGGATCACCTCTTGGCCGAACTCCTGCGCCTTCATCTCGTGCCGCGGGGCGTCCTTGCCGGGAGTGCGGCCGATGTACACGGTGAACCGGACATCCGAGGTGTGCTCGTCGACCGGCGTGACCGCCGAGATGGTCCGGTTGTCGACCATGCCGGAACTCTTCGTCACCGCAATGCCCAGGCCGCCGTTGATGGCCTCCACGCCGCTGTCGACGTCGTCGATCGATTGATTCTCGTCACCCTCGAAGGTGATGGTGAAGTCGACATAGGACACCGGCTGTGAAAAATCGTGCCGCGTGAACACCGGCACGATCGGCGTCTTGTGCACGAATTTGAAGTGAGCGACGTCAACGCCGTTCTCCAGCACGTATTGCGGGTGCAGTTCCAATCCCGGCTCATACAGGCTCTGCCGAGGGTAGTAGTCCGCGAGACTGCTGCCGTCTTCGAAGCTCGTGAAGACGTCAGGAACGTCGAACAGCGGCTCACGGCCGTCGACGTCGTGCCAGATGTAGACCGATTCGTTGCGCTCGACCACCGGATAGGTGCGCATCTTGCGTCCACGGTTGGGCCGTTTCTCGTAGGGAATGCAGACGTTTCGGCCTTCGTGGCTCCACCGCCAACCGTGGAACGCGCACTCGATGACTTCGCCCGCGACGTGACCGCCGAAACCCAGATGGGCGCCGAGATGTTCGCAATAGGCGTCCATCACCGTCAGCCGTCCCGACTGCGCCCGCCAGGCCACCATCTCTTGGCCGAAGTAGTGCACCTTGTGCACGTCGCCGACGGCGATCTCATCGGACCACGCGATCTGGAACCAGCCGGTCGGCTTCATCGACAGCGGCGGTTTCGCCATCTGAACTCCTCGGGAGTGGCGCACGGGAAGACGTTCAACCGGAAAGCATAGTGGGATCAATGAAAAAATCATAGAAGGTTCTGTGTATCTTGTAGCATCGGCAGGATGACCGACGCGGGCGTTGCGCCGCAGCGCACCAACCGGCGCGGCGATGCCAGCCGGGAGAACATGTTGGAAGCCGCCCTGAAGGCCCTGGCTACCGGCGATCCCGGCGCGGTGTCGGCCAACCGGATTGCCAAGCAGATCGGCGCCACCTGGGGTGTCGTCCAGTACCAGTTCGGCGACGCCGACGGCTTGTGGGCCGCTGTGCTGCACCGCACCGCCGAGCACCGAGCCGATGTCTTCGAACAGACCGATGCTTCGGCGCCATTGCGGCAACGCGTCGCGGACATCATCGACACCCTCTACGACGGGTTGACGGCGACCGACTCCAAGGCGATCGAAAACCTGCGTGCCGCGCTGCCCCGCGACCCTTCCGAACTCGAACGCCTCTACCCGCGCACAGCGGCCGAGCTCCAGTCCTGGGGACGGGGGTGGCTGGCGACGTGTCAAAACGCCTTCGCCGGATTGCGCGTCGATCCCGCACGAGTGCGGGAAGTGGCGACATTCATACCGGGTGCGATGCGCGGGATTACCTCAGAGCGTCAGATCGGTAGCTACTTCGATCTGGACATGGCGCGGCGCGGGCTGACCAACGCGATCGTGGCCTACCTTGAAGCGTCCGATTCGGATGGCTGACGAGCTGCGCGTCGTCCAGTGGACCACCGGCAATGTCGCCGTCGAGGTGGTCAAGGCGATAATGCGGCGCCCCGATATCGAACTCGTTGGGGCGTATGCGTATTCGGCCGACAAAGTCGGCGTGGACATCGGGCGGTTGTGCGACATCGGTCGGGATCTAGGGGTCTGCGCCACCAATAACGTCGACGCGCTGCTGGCGCTCCATCCCGACTGCGTCATCTATACGCCGCTGCATTTCGGCGTCGACGAGGTGCAACGCATCCTGCGGGCCGGCGTCAACATCGTCACCAGTGCGGAGTTCCTGACCGGGCGGAACCTGTCCGAGGGCGATCGGGCCGCCGTCGACGGCGCGGCAAAGGACGGCGGCGCAACGATTTTCGGTAGTGGGATGAACCCGGGCTTCGCACAGTTGGTGGCGGCGATAGCAAGCGGGGTTTCCACCGATGTTCGCCACGCGTCGCTGACCGAATCCGTCGACGTCTCACAGTTTATCGGGGACGCGAACTTCCAGTCCGTCGGCTGGGGTCGCCCGAAAGACGATCCCGGGCACGCCGACGATGTCCGCCGCGGGACGGCGGTGTTCGCAGAAGCCGTCGACGTTCTCGCCCGCATGATGCATGTCGACCTCGAGAAGATCGGGTGCGACGTTGCGTTCGCCTATGCCACCGAAGACGTTGTCGCTGACGGAGTTTCGATCCTGGCCGGGCATGTCGGTGGCATGGACGTGAAATGGTACGGCACTGTCGGCGACCAAGAGGTCCTCACGGTGCAGCAACGCTGGGTTGCCTGCCAGACATTGGAGCCGCCATGGCGGATCGAACATGGTTACCGGGTGGAGATCGTCGGGGATCCGAATGTCTACGTGAAGGTCGACCTGATGCCAACCGCAGCAGATCTCGCCGACTTGACTGCTGACCGGATGCGCGGCATCGGACTTCGTATCACCGCCGCTCCGCTGGTCAATGCCATTCCGGCGGTATGCGCGGCGCGCCCGGGAATCGTGACTTACGCCGAGTTGCCGACGGTCGCGGCCCGTATATTCGCGCGCTGAAAGGCTGCGGATCAGCTCACTTTGCGTTGTCGAGGTCCACACTGTCGGCGAAGACCAGGCCACCGGCGTCGAGCTGCACCGCCCATCGCCGGCTGGGTTCAGCGATCCGGACGTCGCCGACGGTCACCGCTCGGCCGGGCGTATCGCCGAAGTCCTCAACGATGACGCCGGCGCGCTGTTGACCGTCGACGGCTTTCACCCGTACCCGTTGGCCCACCGACCAGTCGCCACGTTTCGCCACGTCCCGAGCGTAGTCGGCATCGATCCATTGACACCGAATAATCTTTACAAGAGCCGCAATTGATACCGACCGTTGATGTCTCCGATATCATCGCCGAGTTAGGTCTGTTGGCTAGGCGAGACCCGCCGCAAGGGCGCGAATTACGCTGCGGCTCAGCGATGGTCGCACACGAGGCACCGTGTTGCGCCCTGAAGGAACGACCTGCCGCCACGTCGGGGCAGGTCGTTCCGGGGCGCATCAGCCAGTCATGAACTCCTGATAGGCCGACTCTAGATTCGGCGGCAGCGCAGTCACATTGCACTGCCGTTCGGTGTCGCCGATCGGGGCCAAAACACCGCGCAGGTCGTAGTACTCACTGGCATGCGCGGTGAAATAGCTGCGCAAATCAGCTTCCGCCTGGGGGCGAGGCTGGCCATAGGCATTCATCACGACCTGGTTGGCGCCAGGGTGCGCGGCGAGATAGTGCTGCGCCGCGTCGGTCGCCGAGGACACGGTCGTATTCACGCCGGCCGGGCTGCAGTCAGGTGCCGCGAACACAGGCGGTGCCGCTAAGATTCCAATTCCCACGGCTCCGCCGAGAAGGCCTGCGCCGATACCGGCGATGCGTCGGCGCGCGCGAGGGCCACTAATTTTCATCATCAGGGTTGTCCTTCGATTCGATCTGAATTGACGGCGGGAACACTGCTCGTCCCTGATTCCAACGTACCGAAGCGGCATGGGCACCGAGGTGCGAAAATCTCAGTACGCAAACCCATCTGGAGGTATCGGGCCGGATCAATAGGCAGTTTTGTGTGCGTTGCACGACAAATCCGGGGCCTATTCATTGGGATTCGCCACAAATGCCACGGAACGCCGTGACCGCATTACGACCTCATTGTGATGCAGCCGTGACCTGCCGAAGTGAAGCACGGCTCGGATGCCGACATCCCGCGCCACGAAGCGGCGGATCGAGCCGCCCTACGGCCGTCGATGGATCGGCGGGGTATCGAATCGAACTCGGCCAGCGAGGCTACACCATTAACAGCAGTCACATTGTTAACATCACGCGGTGCATGACTCGTCGGCGACTGCCAGCGTCCGGCTGTCACGTCCGGTTTCCCGACGTGACGCACTGCGCTCCGCCGCCGCTCTGTCGGCGTTGGCCGGACTGGGTGCGGCATCGGTAAGTGCGGCCACCCCCGCTGCGGCGGCCGCTCCTACCCTGATCGACTTCGCCATGCACCAGATTCCGGCCCAGGACATCCGGGCCGCGGGGCACTCCGGCGTGGTCAACTACGTCTCGCTGTCGCGTCCCGGCTCGTCGTTCGGTGCCAAGCCGATCACCCGCCCCTACGCCGAATCGCTCACTGCCGCTGGGCTGGTGATCGTCAGCAACTACCAATACGGCAAGCCGGGTGGCTCAGCACCGTCGGACTTCACCCGCGGATTCAACGGCGGCGTCGCCGACGCTCACACCGCCTGGCAGCTGCACACCGCTGCAGGTGGCGGCCAGAGTGCGCCGATCTTCTTCACCGTCGACGACGACATCAACCGCGACACCTGGAACAACGTTGCGCTGCAATGGTTTCGCGGAATCAACTCGGTGCTCGGAGTGCAGCGCACCGGCGTCTACGGGGGTATCAACGTCTGCCAGTGGGCCGCCGCCGATGGCGTCATCGGGAATTCGCGCACGGCCGGGCACCGGTGGGCCTGGCAGACGCGGTCGTGGTCGCACGGCCAGGTCGACCCTGCCGCGGTTCTTTACCAGCGCATCGTGAGCACGGCGTCGACTCCGGGACCCATAGTCGGGGGGCAGGAAGTCGACGTCAACGACGTTCTGGCCCAAGACTGCGGCCAGTGGAACTTACATCCGTGATGGCGACGTCGCCAGTTCCATCAGCCGCGTCTCGCTGATCTTGTCAAGCAACTCGCGGGGGTCTTCGAAGACGTCGATGGCCCCGGCATGTCGAAGCTCGTCACGCCCGGCGCCGCCGGTGAGCACACCGATGCACGGTACTTCGGCACGAACGCACGCCTCGACGTCCCAGACGGCATCTCCGATGAACACCGCTTGTTCGGCGGTGACACCGGCTCGCTCAAGCGCGACCTCCACGATGTCCGGCTGCGGCTTCGCCGTGTCGACATCGCCTGAGTTCGTGACGTGAGCCACCACGTCGTCGCAGTCCAGCACTTCGCGCAGCAGCGCGAGCTCACTTTCGGGCGCCGAGCTCGCGAGCACCACTTGGAGCCCGAGCTCGGTTACGTGACGCAGCAACGCCCGCGCGCCGGGCAGCGGTCGCAAAAAGCCCGCGACGTCGCGGTAGTGCTGGCCATGCAATTCCGATAGCCGCTCCTGCATTTCGCTGTCGACGCCACCGGACAGGTCGTTCACCAGTGTCGATCCATCCATCCCGATACTGCGATGGATGCGCCAGGCGTCGACGGGAACGTTTTGCTCGGCGAAAGCTCGCTGCCAGGCGTACACATGCAGGTAGTTCGAGTCGACCAACGTTCCGTCGACGTCGAATAGCACCGCTGGAGCACCTGTTTTCGTAGCCATCCACAGCCTTTACCCGATAATGACGTTGCTCACTCGGGCAGTCGCAATCAGCGCTGGCGCCGTTCGGCAGTGAGGTCCTGTGTCGCCGGCCCTTCGAGGAGGGTGCCGTCCGGGGCGAAGCGCGATCCGTGCAATGGGCATTCCCAGGCCTTGTCGGCGTCGTTCCAGTTCACGATTCCGCCAAGGTGCGGGCACACGGGCGAGACGCGGTGCTCGGCACCGTCGACCCGGCATCGGGCTTCGAGACGCCAAGGGGGGCCGCTCACGACACCGCCCTCGTCCTCGTTGGGGTTCCGACGGCCCAAACGAGTCGACGGCGTGATCCACCCTCTCGTCAGAGTGAATCCGACCTCCAGGTTGGATTTCATCGCTGTGCGCAGGCCGAAAATTTCATGCGGGCTCCAGCTCGCGAACGCACTCGACCAATCCATCCGCCCGCCGAGCACGCGGCTCGACAGCGCCAGCGCAGCAGCGGCACCGTTCGTCATGCCCCATTTGTTGAAACCCGTTGCAACGTAGATGCTTTCGCTGCCCGGCAGGATGGGGCCAACATAAGGCAGATCATCGATCGGCGTGTAGTCCTGTGCTGACCAGAAATGGGTTTGGTTTGCTCCCGGGTAGTGTGTGCGCGCCCACGCCGACAGTTCCTCCAGCGCTACCGAGGGGCTCTTCTCGCGGCCGACGGTGTGGCCCGCGCCGCCCAAGATCAAGCGCTCCCCGTCGGCAACGGGCGCGTAGCGCACCGACCGAGTGGGCGAGTCGGTCGAAATCATCATCGGACGGGTGATATTGCCGGGGACTTCAAAGGCGAAGCAGTAAGACCGGCTCGGCTTGACGCGGGCGAAATAGCCGCCGCGGTCGAGTATGGGAATCCCGGTGGCGAGAACCAATTGCTCGGCTTCGAATTCCACATCCTCGTGTGCCGCGTTGTTGACGTGGACGCGAAGCCGCTTACCGTGGCTCGAGACCCGGCGGACACGGGCGTGTTCGACCAACCGTCCACCGTGGCCGAGCAGCTCAACGACCAATGCGTCCAACAACGACATCGGATCAAATTGCGCCTGCCCGGCCAGGCGCACGCCACCCTGATAGGGAAACGGGACGTCGGCGTCGTCTTCCCATGTTGCAGGTAAGCCCGCCGCGTGGCATGCGTTCAGCTCGGCGCGCACGGACGACACGCCATCGCTGGACTGCGCATAGGTATACGCATCCTCACGCTGTACCGCTACACCTTGCGATGCACAGTAATTGAGCAGCCAACTCTGCCCTTCGCGATTCCCGTCTACGTAGGCACGCGTCACGCTTCTGCCGTGCTTGGACAGGATCTTCGAAAGGTGGCTGCCCTGCAGCAAACTGACCTTTCCGGTGGTATTCCCGGTGGCGCAGGCGCCGACCGTGCGCGCCTCCAACACCAACACGTCCTTGCCGGCGCGAGCAAACAGAACCGCGGTCATCAATCCGGTGATCCCCGCACCGACGACGACGATATCGGCACGTTGTGGATCCGCGTCAAGGTCAGTTGCAGCCCAAGGCTGTTCGACGCGGTCGCTGAGCCATAGGGAAGTCACGGCACAGGTGGTACCCCGGCAATTCCGTCGGGAAACGGACGGCGGGTCCCATCGTGTGGACGGCAGGCACCGCTGTTTCGCCGCCGCAGCAGGCAGCGTCGTCGAGGACGTGGTCGACGGGTTACCAACGTGCGCGGAAGGGTATACCGCGCCATTGTTCGCCTTGAGGGGGCCTGGCAGATGAACGGAAGCGATATGACGGAACCCGTAAATGAAGACCCGCTCAGTCGGGCTGACGAGCTGAAGAGCATCGTCGATGACCTCGATGAGAAGGTTGCCAATGAACGCGAAGCGGAGGGTGTTCCCGGCAAACCCAGCGACAGGGAAGACGCTGCTCCCGTCCGGGTGTCGGAAGACGAGCCGCCCGATTAGCGCTCGCGTCTCCGCAGGGGCTCCGGCCGGGCGGTGGCAGCGGTGGTCGCGCCCACACTGAAATCATTACGGCCGGTTTGGATTTCGGTCCCCATGGGAGGCGAGAAATGTGTCGATGCGTAGGGTAGTCGCTTGTCCGCAGCGATTGACAACTTGGCGTTCGGGGCGTTTTCTGGAGAGTGCTGACAACACAGCCGGCCTGGGACCGCTGCCGCCGCCTGATCTGAGTCCGCGGCACGGAACGCGCAACAGCACCGCCCAGATTGAGCCTTGATGCTCACGGAGGTCGCTGTGTATGCCGTGCGCGAAACCTGGTGCGCCGAAGGTCCCGGACGACATGGTCGCTGCGCTTCCGAAGCGGTCCTGCCCAATCGCCAGCTAAGGGACGACATCTAGAGGAATGGCCGTGGCGATTACCGACATCAGGGCTTACGCCCACCTCACCCAGGCCGACGTCGAGGAATTGAGTCGCGAGCTCGACGCAATCAGGGCCGATATCGAGGAGTCGAGGGGCGAGCGAGACGCGCACTACATACTTCAGGCAATCCGGCTGCAGCGGGCGTTGGCGGCGGGTAGCCGACTCGTGTTATGGGCAAGCAGGAAGCGCCTTGGCTGGATTCTGGGCACGGCGATGCTCGCCGTCGCGAAGAGCATCGAGAACATGGAACTCGGGCACAACATCGGCCACGGTCAATGGGATTGGATGAATGACCCCGAGATCCACTCCACCACCTGGGAATGGGACATGGCGGGAGTTTCGTCGCAGTGGCGCTACTCCCACAATTACCGCCATCACATGTTCGCCAACGTCGTCGGCGTGGATGACGATCTCGGATTCGGCGTCCTGCGGGTAACCCGCGATCAGCCCTGGAATCCGGGTCATCTAGTGCAGTTACTGCGAATGCTGGTGTTGGCCATAGGTTTCGAATGGGGCATCGCACGCCATGGCCTGCACTCCGAACGAGCCCGTGTCACAACAGATGCAGCGAAGTCGCTGCAGACGAAAGCCTTATACCGCAAGATCGCCCGCCAAACCGGCAAGGATTACCTCGTCTTTCCGCTACTCAGCTGGCGGGGCTGGCGACGTACGATGGCGGCAAACTTCACCGCCAACGTGGCTCGCAATCTTTGGACGTATCTGGTCATCTTCTGTGGCCACTTTCCCGACGGAGCCGAAAAGTTCACTCCCGATGTGCTGGATGGCGAGACGAAGCCCGACTGGTATCTCCGGCAGATGCTCGGGTCGGCGAACTTCCGCGCGGGGCCGCTGCTGGCATTCATGAGTGGCAACCTGTGCTACCAGATCGAACACCACCTGTTCCCGGACCTGCCCAGCAACCGTTATGCCGCAATGTCGACGCGCATCAGAGCTTTGTGCGAGAAGTACGACCTGCCTTACGCCACCGGATCGCTGACCCGGCAGTATCTGCAGACGGTCCGGACCGTCCTCAAGCTCTCCGTCCCCAATCAATTCCTCCTCACGACCCGCCACGACGCGCAGACCGCCGTGGCGCCGAGGCAGTAGCACCCCACCGCGCACCAGCCGCTCGATCGCGGCGCCACGCGACAAAGAACTAGTCGGCTTGGGCGCTGTGGAAGACTGTCTCGACGAAGCGACTGGAGGGACATATATGTCGGGCTGGACGAGAGCAAGCCTTTCCGCCGCTCTACGGGCAGTCGGGGTGGTTTCGGTATTCGGCTGGGTGCTGATGCTGGGCGCAGGTACGGCGCTGGCGGATCCGCCTCCCGGCGATCCAGGGGGTCCCGGTCCGGGGCAGGACCCGACACCGTTCACCGGCACGGCACCTTTCGGGCCGCCGAGACTCGTTCCTGCCAACGGCGCGACGGTGGGTGTGGGCCAGCCGATCATCATCAACTTCCCGGGGCTCGTCGACGATGCCGGTGCAGCCGAAAACGCCGTCCACATCTCGTCGGTCCCGCCGGTTCCCGGCAAGTTCTACTGGATGAAGCCCACGCAGCTGCGGTGGCGCCCGCTGAGCTTCTGGCCCGCGCACACCGCCGTGACCGTCGACGCGGGTGGCACAGTCTCCAACTTCCAAACCGGCGACACCCTGGTGGCCACGGCCGACGACGCCACACACCAGCTGACCGTCACCCGCAACGGGGCCGTGGAGAAGACCATTCCCATGTCGATGGGAATGGCGTCCGGCGGCCACCAGACCCCGAACGGCACCTACTACGTGCAAGAGAAGCTGCCGACGGTCGTGATGGATTCCTCGACCTACGGCGTTCCGGTCAGCTCGACGTACGGCTACAAGACGACGGTCGAGCTGGCCGTCCGGTTCGACGACAGCGGCGACTTCGTCCACAGCGCTCCCTGGTCGGTGGATGACCAGGGCAAGCGCGACGTCAGTCATGGCTGCATCAACATCAGCCCGACCAACGCGAAATGGTTCTTCGACAACTTCAACGCCGGCGATCCCATCGTGGTGGTCAACTCCGGGGGCGGCACCTACTCAAGGCACGACGGCTCGAACGACTGGCAGCTCTAAGCTCGCGGCGCTGCGAGGAGATTCCCTGCTCAGTTCGACCAGGGGTACGCAAACAACGGCCCGGTGACTTCCGATGTCAGGAACCACACCGTTGCGCACAAGATCAGGAGCCAGATCAGCCGACCGAGGAGTCGGAACTGGTTCGCCGACACCAGCTCGTACCGAATGACGCTGCTCAGGCCTTTCAGATCGCCGGCAGTCAGGAACACTTTTCCCGTTCCAACCCTCAGCATGTAGCCGCGGGTCCCGTCCGGCCGATCCACGCGGAGGAGAAGGAGCCGGTCCCCGTCGCTGTCTCGCAGGCCGATGAGACTGGTTAGCTCAGGTTGTCGCACGGCGTTCCCCTTACGTTGGGTTGGGACTTCCTGCGCTTTGGGACGCTAACCCTACTCGCCGTGATGATTGGGCACAATACTATCTCTCACAAGCGATTTCGTACTGCTTCGAAACCGGTCAAGCCGCATCCATCCGGCGGGCATCTCGTGCAAACGACGTGCGCTGAATTAGAGTGTCGGCATGGTGAGCACGACTGCGCCGCAGTTGGAGCCGGTGAAGTCGTTCCGGTTCGACTGGGCCGAATGTGCCGGAGCCGTAGGTGATCTCGGTGTCCTGGTGCCGATTGCCGTGGCGTTGATCGTGAAGAACGGCCTGACTCCGACCGCGGTGCTGTTGCCGGCCGGACTGTTGTATGTCGTCGCCGGCCTGGTCTATCGACTTCCGGTGCCGGTCCAACCGCTGAAGGCATTCGGTGCGATCGCGATCGCACATGGCTTCGGCGCCGACGACATCGCCGCGGGCGCGCTGCTGATGGGGATGATTTTTGTCGTGCTCGGCGCGTCGGGGCTGTTGGATCGGGTCGCGAAAGTGTTCCCGCATCCGATCATCCGCGGCATTCAGCTGTCCGTGGGGCTGCTCTTTTGCCAGCTGGCGTGGCGGCTGGTGTCCGCGACACCCAAAGCCTTTGCCGATCATCGACATTCATTCTGGTGGCTGGCGGGTGCCACGCTTGTCGTCATCCTGGTGGCGTTGGTCTTTCGGCATCGCGAGATCGCCCTGCTCCTCGTTCTCGTGGCCGTGGTCGCGATGGCGCTGACGTTTCACGGTTCGGTGACGTTCGGTCCGTCGGCGGTGCATACCCCGCATCTGAGCCGGGCCGCATTCGCCGCGGCTGCAGTCGCATTGGTGCTCCCCCAGGTGCCGTTGTCCTTCGCCAATTCGTGTCTGGCCACCGCCGACACCGCGCGCACATACTTCGGGGATGCCGCCTACCGGGTTCGTCCCGGGCGGCTGGCCATCACGATCGGCGTAGCCAACCTGTTCGCCGGTGGCATCAGCGGAATGCCGGTGTGCCACGGCGCCGGCGGCATGACCGCACACCGCGCCTTCGGCGCCCGCAGCGGCGGCGCACCGGTCATGCTCGGCGGTGTGGTGATCGCGCTCGCGCTGGCGTTGGGGGCGACGATGACCACGGCGCTGTCCGGCTTTCCGGTGCCCATCCTGGCGGGTCTGCTGATGGTCGCCGGCCTGTTGCACATCACGCTGCTGAAAGACCTACGCCACCTCGCGCATTGGGCGCTGGCGGTCGCGGTCGGCATCGTCGGCTTCCTGAGCAACCTGGCCGTCGCCCTGGTGGGCGCGCTGGCGGTCTGGTGGCTGGTCCGCGCTATCGGGTTGAGGCGCGCCAACCGCACTGCCGCTTAAGGCCGGTGGTCGTGGCCCGCGATCTGGTCGAGAGCATGGGCAAGCACGTCGGTGAGCACCCCCAGGCCGTCGCGCACACCACCCGGTGACCCCGGCAAGTTGACCACCAGCGTGCGCCCGGCCACCCCGCAGACACCGCGGGACAGCACCGACGTCGGAACCTTCGGCAGGCCGGACCGCCGGATCGCGTCGGCCAGGCCCGGGATTTCGTAGTCGAGCAATGCCGCCGTCTGCGCGGGGGTGGCGTCCGTCGGCGAGATGCCGGTTCCGCCGGAGGTGATCACCAGGTCGACACCATCGGCGATCGCCGCACGCAACGCGTCGCCGACCGGGTCACCATCGCTGACCACGACTGGTTCAGTCGACGAGAACCCTTGCCGTTCAATCCATTCGACTATCAGCGGCCCGCACCGGTCCTCGTAGGCCCCGGCCGATGCGCGAGTCGACGCGACGATGACACGCGCAGACCGGCGTACCGTCATCGCACCCACGACCCGTGGCGGCCGCCGTCCTTGCGCAACACCCTGACGTCGTCGATGCGCGCCGCCGGATCCACCGCTTTGACCATGTCGTAGAGCGTCAGCGCCGCCACACTCACCGCGGTCAGTGCCTCCATCTCAACCCCGGTGCGATCGGTGCTGCGCACCGTCGCGGTGATGTCGACATCTGTTTCGCCGATGGTGAATTCGACTTCGACGCCGGTTAATTCCAGCTGGTGGCATAGCGGGATGAGCTCGCTGGTGCGTTTGGCCGCCAGAATCCCCGCGACGCGCGCGGTGGCCAGCGCGTCACCTTTGGCCAGTCCACCCGTCGAGATCAACTGCACCACCTCCGCGGTGGTGCGAAGCGTGCCCGCGGCAACCGCGGTGCGGTGCGAGGGCGTCTTGTCGGTGACGTCGACCATGCGAGCCGCACCGTGATCGTCGATGTGCGAGAGCGGACCGGATTCAGCCACGGGTGTCATTCTGTCAGGTGTCTAGCGCAGGTCCCAGATCTCGATGTGATCGCCGGCCGGTATCTGGGTGACGTCGACCGGGAAGTCCAGCAGGCAGTTCGACGACGCCAGCCACCGCAGGTGGTGCGACCCCGGTGGGCCCTGACTCGCTACAGTGCCCGCGGCGTCATCGAAGATGCCGCGACGAAACTGCCGTTTGCCGGCCGGCGCGGTCAGTGTCTCGGTCAACACCGCGGACCGGCGCGGCCGCTCCGCATCGGGCAGCCTCATGGCGGAGCGCAGCGGCGGGCGGATGAACACCTCGAAGGACACCAGCACGCTGACCGGGTTGCCGGGCACCGTGACGATGGGTTTGCCGGCCACCCGCCCTGCGCCCTGCGGCATGCCCGGCTGCATCGCCACCTTGGCGAATTCGACGCCCTGATCACCGGTTCGGCCGAATGCGTCCTTGACGACTTCGTAGGCGCCGGCGCTGACGCCGCCGCTGGTGATGATCAGATCCGACTCGGCGGCGTAGCGGTCCAGCAACGCGGTGAACTCCGCGACGTCGTCGCTCGCAGTCGCCACGGCGACCACCTCGGCGCCGGCCTCGCGGATCGCGGCGGCCAGCATGACGGCGTTGGACTCGTAGATCTGGCCGGGCCGCAACGGTTTACCCGGGTCCACCAACTCAGAGCCGGTCGAAATCACCAGCACCCGTTGACGCGGAATCACGGTCAGCACAGGCAATCCCAACGCCGCGGCCAGCCCGATCACGGCCGGCGTGACGACCTGACCGGCCCGTAGCACCGTGGCGCCTGTGGTGACATCCTCGCCGGCGCGGCGGATATAGCCGCCCTCGGCGCTGGGCGCGGTGATGCTCACGACGTCGGTTCGCCCGTCGGTTGCCTCCACGGCCACCACCGCGGTCGCCCCGTCCGGGATCGGCGCGCCGGTCATGATCCGATGCGCCGTCTTTGGCTCGAGGATTAGAATGTCGCTGCAGCCGGCCGGAATATCCTCGGCCACAGTCAGTTTCACGGGTGACGCAGCTGTGGCCGCGACGACGTCCTCGGCGCGCACTGCGTAACCATCCATCGCGGAGTTGTCGAAGACCGGCAAGTCGAGGGTCGCTGTCACGTCCTCGGCCAGCACAAGACCCTCGGCATCGGCGAGCGCGAGCGTGCGGGCGGGTCGGGCCGTGATCAGCTCGGCGACAATGCGTTGATGTTCCTCAACAGACCGCATGGTGTTCGTCAATATAGTGGGTGGCGATGACGCTGGTAGTGCGTGCCGTGCTGACGGATCAACCGATTGTGCTCGCCGAGCACCAAGACCTGGTGAGCCATCCGGCCGCGGGGGCCGTGGTCGGGTTTGTCGGGATGATCCGCGACCACGACCACGGACGCGAGGTGCTCCGGCTGGAATACTCGGCCCACCCGTCGGCGCCCGACGTTCTTGCCGCGGTGGTGGCCGAGGTCGCCGGACAATCCGCCGGGGTGCGTGCGGTTGCTGCGAGTCACCGGGTCGGTGTGCTGGAGATCGGCGAGGCCGCGCTGGTGGTTGCGGTCGCCGCCGACCATCGCCAAGCGGCGTTCTCCACCTGCGCGGACCTGGTCGACGCGATCAAGGCACGGCTGCCGGTGTGGAAGCGGCAGTTCTTCGCCGACGGCACCGACGAGTGGGTCAACTGCGCTTGACCTAGCCGCCGGCAAACGGGGGGAGGACGTCGACGGTGTCGCCGGCCGTCAGCGATTGGCCGCGGTCCAGAACCGCTATCCCGTCCAGCAGGAACGAGCACTGCGAAAGCACCCGTGCCAAATCCCCGTCGCGGTCACCCAACCCGGTCACAAGATCGTCGACCGTGGCGCCCGACCGCATGGTCAGCTGCTCGGAGTCGGATCCTACGGCAGCGCGTGCTGCCGCGAAATACCTGACCGTGATGCCGATTTCGCTCGTCACGTCAACCGCCGATCGCGCTCATCGGGCGACGCGGCTGGACGAAGTCCGGGTCGTTGATGCCGTGGCCCGCCGGCTTCCCCCACATCGCTGTCCGCCAGGCGGCCTCGACTGCGGCGTCGTTCGCGTCGCCGCGCAACAGTCCCCGAAGATCGGTCTCCTCGTTGGCGAACAAACAGCTGCGCAGCTGCCCATCGGCGGTCAGCCGGACACGATTACAGGTCGAGCAGAACGGGTGCGACACCGACGCGATGAGACCCACCATCCCCGTCGAGCCCGTCGCGGTGTCGGTGATGCGCCACAGCTCAGCCGGTGACGCGCCGCGCGCCACGGGATCAGGCTCCAGCGCGAAGCCGTGACGGCGCAACTGGGCCAGCACGTCGCCTGCCGTCACCGCGTCCGCACGCCGCCATTGGTGACCGGCATCCAGCGGCATCTGCTCGATGATGCGCAGCTGGAAGTCGTGGCGCAGGCAGTAGCGCATTAGCGGAACCACGTCGTCCAGGCCGGTACGCGGGTCCAGCACGGCATTCACCTTCACCGGCCGCAGACCCGCCCTGTCGGCGGCCTCCAAGCCGGACAGCACGTCGGCCAGCCGGTGGCGGCGGCTGATCGCCGCGAAACTCGTTTCGTCGACGCTGTCCAGCGACACGTTCACCCGATTCAACCCGGCCCGCGCCAGGGACGCCGCACGTTCGGCCAACAGAACGCCGTTGGTGGTCAGCGTGATTTCGGGTCGCGGCTGCAGCGTCGCAGTAAATGCCACCACGTCCTCTAAGTGCTTGGCCAGCAACGGTTCTCCGCCGGTGAAGCGCACCTTGGTGATGCCCAGCCGCGTCACGGCGATGCCGAGCAGCCTAACGATCTCGTCGGTCCGGAGCAGCTGCTCGGCCCCCAACCACGGCAGGCCGACGGCGGGCATGCAATACGTGCAGCGCAGATTGCAGCGGTCGGTCAGCGACACCCGCAGGTCGGTCGCGATCCGCCCGTAGCTGTCCACCAGAGGGCCGGTGGCGGGGGCATGCGACGATGGCGCACCGTCGATCCGATGCGGCACCGACGGCACCCCCAGCGTCGTGATCGTCATCGCAACTGCCAATCCCCTCACGCGGTCTCGTCCGGCCCATTATCCACGGAGTGCCCCTCGGTGGCTCGTCGTCGCCTCGTGCCTCGTGACGGGTGGCCCTCGTGTCGCCGCATACCGAAGATGACATCGCGCTACACCGTTAATCTGTTCGCGTCGTCCTGCGGGCTCGACAGCTACTTGCGGCGAAATCGGCCGCGACGGAATGCAACTCGTAGCGACCAACTAATCGTTGTGCAGAAACAGCGCCGCGAGTGCCCCCGCGACAGCGGTGCACGCCAGGATCATGGCGGCAACCGCTGTCCAGCCGCGGGCGTCGAACGCCACCCCTCCCAGCCATCCAATAGCGCTCGAACCGCCGTAGTAGAACAGGTTGTACAGCGACGAAGCTTGCGCCTTGCCGACCGGCGTTTGGCCGGTCCAGCCGGACGCGGTCGAGTGTGCGCCAAAGAAACCGGCCGTCGCGACCAGCAGTCCGCCAAGAACGGTGATCACGTTGTCGCTGAGAGTCATTGCGACACCGATCATCATGGCCACCACTGCGGCCAAGAGAACATGCTTGCGGCCGAGCCGGGCGGCCTCGGCGCCCGCCCGTGATGATGCCCAGGTGCCGGCCAGATAGGCCACGAATATCAGGTTCACCACCGAGGGCGCGAGGTTGAAGGGTGCGCCCAGCAGGTGGAAGCCCAAGAAGTTGTACAGCGCGACGAATCCGCCCATCAGGAGGAATCCCTGTGCGAACAGCACCAACTGGCGCGGTGTGCGCATGTTGAGTACAAGCCGATGGCCAAGGCTGCCTTCGGGATTGGCGTCGAGGCGCGATGCCGGAACAAATCCGCGCGGATCGGGTGCAAGCTTGACGAAGCCCATCGCCGCCATCCCGCAGATCACCGCGACCGTGAAGACACCGACACGCCAGCCGGCGACCTCGGCAACGGGTCCGGAAACCAGACGTCCAAGCAGTCCGCCGATTGTCGTTCCACCGACGAAGATGCCGGCCGCCCGGGCGGCGTGCACCGGATCGACCTCTTCGGTCAGGTACGCCACCGCGATGGCCGGCACACCGCCGACCATCAGACCCTCGACGAATCGGCCCGCGAGAAGTAGCGAGAACGCCGGGCTGAACGGCACCAACATCCCCACCAGCGTGGCGACACTGACCGAGATGGTGATCGCCTTCACTCGGCCAATGCGGTCGGCCAACGCCGACCAGGGGATGACGCCGATCGCCAGGCCCACTGTCGACGCGGAGACGACCAAGGCGGCTTTCGCCGCTCCGACGCCGAGACCCGTCGAGATCAACGGCAACACGGCCTGGGGCGAGTACAGCTGCGCGAATGTTGCGACGCCGGCGCAGAATAGCGCGGCGAGCAACCGCCCGTAGGCCGCGGATCCGCGGGTATGCCCGGTCCAGTCGTCCCCTTCCGATTGCTCGCCGGTCACAGACTGAACCGTAGGAAAGTGCGGAGTGCCGTGTCCACTGCGTGAGCCACAGATCACGCGTTCAAGTTGTCAGGCCGACCTCCTACACCGCCCGTGTCACTCACCACCACGTGAAGGAACCCCGATCGACGGATTCGATGCCGACGAAATTTCGTCCAGTTGCTCGACCGGTGCTACGTCGTGCTGGGTTGCTCTGTGGATCTCGTTCCCGCTGCGTGTTGTCCGATGAACTCGACCCCGGCCTGAATAGCGGGGCGGTGGCGCAGGATTCGGTAATGAGCTAATCGGCCGAGACCTCGCGTGGTCACTAATCGTGCGCCTTGCCATAACGTGGCCAGTCGCTCACTGGCAGCGTAAGGGCTGTCCGGGTCGTCGGGGTCATGGATGAGAAGCAATGGCGGGTAGTTGGCTCGTCGACCGATCCGCGTCATGTTCGTCTCTTCTAGCGGCATGTCGATCCGTTTTTCCAGACGACGGTGCAGACCCGCGAGGATCCGGCGGCCGAAGTTGTGGCGCGCGGCGAACAGGTCGAGGTAGAGCGGAAAATCACCCATGGGCGCTAAGAAGACCAGGCGCCCTACGGGTGCGCCCTGCGCCGCCGCCAACGCAGTCGCGTTCGCACCGAGCGAGTGCGCCACCACCGCGTAGGCGCGTCCATGGGTCTCGATCATGGCCGCGATCGCGTCGGCGCACTCAGTGGCCGTGGTACGCCCGGGCGCGAGCGCGCCCGGATCGGATTCGTTATGGCTGGGCAGGTCGAACGCAACGACCCGATACCCCGCCTCCACCAGCGGTTTGACGAACACCGCCAAGTGCGCGCGCTGGCCGCCCCAACCGTGTACCAGATATATCGGCGGCCCCTCGCCCCATTCCTCACCGGCGACTCGGTGCCCATCCCAATACGCTTCAATCGGCCTGCCCGGCGACACACCCGGCGGCATGCGCAGACTCGACTCGAGAACCGGTGGGGTGCACCACAACTCGACCGCCCACCGCGATCCAAGAAAGGGTGCCGACCGCTCGAGCAGCCAAAAAAGTCGGCGCACTCGGTCAGCGACCGGGGGCAGGACTCCGGAGCCGACGACATCGAGCGGGGGAACCTCGCCCGCCTGTGCTTGCCCCGACACCGGTCCTTCCGTCATGAACCGCGATCGTAGTGTGGGCCGGCCCGGATCAGGGCGTGAGGATGACCTTGACGGCACCGTCCTGCTTTTTCTGGAAAATGTCATAGCCGTGCGGTGCCTGGTCCAGCGGCAGGGTGTGGGTGGCAAAGGTGTCGACGCCGAGCGGGTCGTCGTCAGTGAGCAGCGGCATGATGTCGTCGACCCATTTCTTGACGTTGGCCTGCCCCATCCGCAGCCGAATCTGTTTGTCGAACAAGGTGAGCATCGGCAGGGGGTCGGCCATACCTCCATAAACACCGATCAGGGAAATGGTGCCGCCGCGGCGCACGATGTCGATCGCTGCGTAGAACGCGTCGAGGCGGTCCAGCCCGGCTTTTTGCATCATAGGCTGGGCGACGGCGTCGGGTAGCAGGCCGGTGACTTGCTGCGCGAGTTTGGCCACCGGCGATCCGTGCGCTTCCATCCCTACCGCGTCGATGACGGCGTCGGTGCCGCGCCCATCGGTCATCGCGCGGATGGTGTCGCCGAGGTCGCTGCCGTTATCGAGGTTGAGAACCTCAACGCCGCGGCCTGCCGCGCGGGCGAGGCGCTCGGGCACCCGGTCGACGGCGATCACACGGTAGCCCAAATGGGTGGCGATCCGGGCGGCCATGTCGCCGATCGGACCCAGGCCGAGCACGGTGACCGAGCCGCCCTCGGGAAGGCCGGCGTAGGCCACTGACTGCCAGGCGGTGGGCAGTACGTCGGACAGGTAGACGAACCGCGAGTCCGGGGGGCCGTCGGGAACCTTGATGTGGGTGAAGTGCGCCTGGGGCACCCGTAGTAGTTCGGCCTGTCCGCCGGGCACCTCGCCGTAAAGCTGGGAATAGCCGAACAGCGCTGCACCCATGCCCTGGTCGCGGACCTGCGTGGTCTCACACTGGGTGAACAGCTGCTGATTGCACATAAAGCAACTGCCACAAGAGATTTGGAACGGGATCACGACGCGGTCGCCGACCGCAAGGTTGGTCACGGCATCGCCCACTTCGCGGACAATGCCCATCGGTTCGTGGCCGAGGATGTCGCCGGCGGTCATGAATGCGCCGAGCGTTTCGTAGAGATGCAGGTCGGATCCGCAGATGTTGGTCGAGGTCACCTCGATGATCGCATCGGTCGGTTCTTCGATTTTCGGATCGGGCACGGTCTCGACGCGGACGTCGCGTTTACCGTGCCAGGTGACGGCCTTCATTTGGGTCTCCTTCAGTGGCGTTTCCGCCTGTGCCGGTCAGTCTGCTCCGCGTCAGAACTCACCCGGGGGCTGGTGGGCGCGCTTCGTGCACCGACGTGGTCATCGGAGATGTACCCGTGGAGTAGGGCGAGAAACACGTCGACTGATCAAAATTCGTCGCGGCCGCTGCATAATTCGCTGGGAATACGTCCGGGCCAGCGTGTCGGGCGGGCCTGCCGGTGCGGCGTCAGAGACTCACGTCGCCGCGCGACTGGGCGTAGCCGCGGTTTCGTCCTTCTCGGTTTGGGCGTCGGATCGTCGAACGTAGGCGGCGTCGCGCACGGCATCCTCGGTTTCCAGCGCTGCGCCCAGTGCGCCGCCGATCATTGCTAATGAGCAGGTAAACCACGCGAGGTCGACATAGTCCCGCAGTGAGGGCGGGTGGCTGACCGCGTTGGTGAAGACCTGCGGCACGACAAACCAAAACGCCGCGAGCAGCGCCAGCAGATACAGCACCGCATACAGCGCAGCGACTCCGATGGCGACCGTGCACACGGTCGCGATGTTGAACAGCAGCACCTGTTTTCGCACGGCAGCCGCGGCGTCGTGCTCCCACAGATCCGCCCCGACGATCAGCGTCGCCGCGGTCGCGCCGATCGACAGCAGCGCAGTTCCGGCGAGCCGCCACCATCCATATGCGTCGGACAGTCGCCATACATCGGAGGTGACCAGGCCGATCACACCGACGGCTACCGCCCCGGTCAGGGCGCGCGAGAGCCGCAGGGACAGTTTCCAGGGCTGGTTGGCCGCCACCATTCCGCTGAGCAGCACCAGGTTGCCGGTCAGCACGCGTGCGGTGAAAGCGAACGCTCCGCTGGCGGTGTCGGTCCCCAACTCGCGGACCCGTTGGATCGATAGCCGCCGCGGAGTCCCGCGCACGCCGTGCGAATCTGCGCTGTGGCCGTGCGATCCGATGAGTCGTTCCAGCAGTCGCACGATCGGTTCGCGGATTCGTTGCCGGGCGCCGACGACACCGAAAGCCGGGACCGACACGATCGCGACGTTTTGCACCGGGTTGGCGTGGGCGACGACGGGGCGTCGGTGAACGTGCAGCGGGAGGTCGGTCAGACACACCACCACATCCCAGCCGCGATCCAGCAGTAATCGCCGGGCCGCGTTGACGATTGCGGCATCTGTGGCCGGCGGTTTCACCAGGCGCGTTTCGACGACCTCGACGCGCCAAGTGGCACCGGGCAGCCGCCGGTCGAGTTCGTCGCTCAGTCCGGAGTCGGCCAGTTCGCGAGCCAGCAGGAATGCGGTGCCCGGTGCCCCTACGAGGCCCAGGACGATATGCGGGTCGGTGTCGGCACGCGGAGCCTCTGTCGTCGTCGTCATGGTGTCATCGTCACATCTGCGGCGCGAAGGAGTGGCTTCTCATCCGCCGGTGTTAGCGGCGTTACACACGGCCGGCCGGCGGTCACCGTGTCGCGTCGGGAGGGCAAACCGCATCGCGTCGGAGGCTTTAATGCACTGTGCTGCAACGTTTTTGATGCTCGGCTGGCCGTGCGAGACCCTGCAGGGTCGGCGGCACCGTGCGGAGGCGGCGCAGGCATATCGTCATCGATATCGGTGCGGTCAACGACTGGCCGCGGCATTCGCGCGCCGCCGTGCTGACATTCGCGCGCCGGGTATAGCGCCGCATCGATGACATCGGCACCTGACGTTTGGCGACGACGCCGATGGGTTATTAATCGCGGGTCCACGCTTGAGCAAGCACAACAGAAGGAGTGATGTGATGAGTACACGGCGGCTGGTTCTTCTGGGCGGCGTCATTCTCTTGGCCGCCGGCGTGATCGGGTTGTTTGTCCCGGTGTCGATCTCCGGCGGTGTCGGGTGCGGCAGCGCGGTGCACTCCGACCTGTCGGCGGCGCGCGAGCAGGACAACCGCAATGTCGGCAACTCGCCGGTCGTGCAGCAGATCCCCATTGCTAACCAACTCGCCCCCAAGAGCGAATTCGTCGCATCGTGCAACTCAGCTTTGGGCACCCGCCGGCTATGGACGATTCCGCTGGCTCTGGTCGGCCTGGCCGGCACCGGGTGGGCGGTTGCGCAGCGGCGGGAGAAAGTCGCCGGTGGCATCTGAGCCGCACGCGCTTAGGGGCCTCGCGTCAGGGTGATGCGAGGCCCCGTCGGTCGGCGCCGCCGCCGCGGAGCTAACCGCCTGCGAAATTCGGACCGCCGATATACCCCTGGGCCTCGTGGACGTCGAGGCTGATGTCGCACGGTGAAATTTGGTATCATCAAATGCGTTGCCGCACAACATACTCTAGCCTACTGCCGCGTTCCACGAGACTACTTCCTACGAACGTCGCTGCCACACAGTGCATTCCAAGCAGACCTGCGCAACGACGAGCCAGGTGCCGATGAACGGATAGTCACACGCGTACGCATCCCGGCGGTCGCCACGAGGATGGCCCTGACGCTCCCGATCGGATGGGCCTCGCCCGGTGCGACGGCCGGCTCCATCGGCGGTCGGCGGGGGCGGACGGGCCGGGTAGCGCGCTGCCGTTGAGCATGTTCAAAATTTCTTCGTTTCCTACTTGCACTCGCTGCGACCGAGTGCTAAATAAAAATCTGTGCCAATTGGCACAGATAACCCAGTTGGCGACGCATAGATGGCACGAGGGAAAGGACAGACGGAGGTGGCCACCATGCTGATGCGTACCGACCCATTCCGCGAGTTGGACCGCTTCACCCAGCAGGTGCTGGGGACCGCCGCACGGCCAGCGGTCATGCCGATGGATGCCTGGCGCGAGGGCGACCAATTCCATGTCGAATTCGACCTTCCGGGAGTGAATCCGGACTCGCTGGATCTCGACATCGAGAACAACGTGGTGACTGTGCGCGCCGAACGCGCACCGGTGGACCCGTCCCGAGAAATGCTGGCCGCTGAACGGCCCCGCGGGGTGTTTTCCCGTCAGCTGGTGCTGGGCAGCAACCTCGACACCGGCCGGATCACTGCGGACTACTGCGACGGGGTGTTGCGGCTGGTGATCCCGGTGGCCGAGAAGGCCAAGCCCCGCAAGATCACCGTGAACCGCTCCGACGCAGGGCAGGTCATCGACGACACCAGGGTGATCACTGAGAACGGCGACCCGGTCCGCGACTTCACTGCCGCTAAGGAGCCGGTCAGCGTCTGAGCGGCCACGACGCCCGACGGTCCGCGCCGGTACCCCGGGTGACCGGGCTGCTTGTCTCTCCGCAGCCCGGTCACCCCGACCCGCGATCGGCCGAACCCCCGTCGACGGTGGATGCGATCCCGCGGCTGTGCCTCACACATGGATGGTCGGTGTGCTGACAGTGAAAGGAGGTAGCTATGACGCAGTGCAACACGATGGCGGCGCCGGCACCGCCTGGCACCATCGAGCCAGATGCTCTGGCCACGACCCTGGGCATGGATGACCCGTTAGTGGTGCTGGCGCTGATCGCCGAAGTCGACGCCATCTTCTGCGCCGCTGAGGCTTCCCTCTGTCAGCCGCCGGCACCACCAGCGGCCGGATGTGCCCGTTGTGGGCCCCGGCGTGCTGGTCGGGCTTTGCATCGCGCAGCACGACGACAGCACCGACAACCGGCGCGGCGGGTCGACCCGATGCAGCGCAGCCCTCCGCGCAACGGGAAACCCGTGGAACTCGACCACCGCAATGACCAGCAACACATGGAAGCGAGGTGATGGCATCACCACCGTGACGGCCGGGCCGGCCCGCCAACCGGGTCACACCATGGGCGCTCCTACGCGCAGGGCGCGCCGATGCCCAACCTAGGCAACACTTCCCATGGCGGGCGGCCCGCCACCCAACCAGCGATGGATGTGCGCTCGCGTTTAGCGGCGGCGCTCTTCGCTTGGGGATCGGCATGCCCGGCCGGATATTCGGCGCGCGATCTAACTCGACGAGATAAACGGCAAGTTGCCAGCCGAAGCAAGCCGCCACGTTAAACACTCATTTCCTCGACTTCTCAGGACGCGCCCGACACGGACGTTGGGTCTTCGGCGGCCGAATCGCCCAGCCAGGTAGGCGTTGCGCTGGACTACGACGGCGGACGGCACCGCGATTTCGTCGAGATAGCACTATTTCTCCTCGCGGGTTTTACGAAAGTCACAGCCATGCAACCATTTTCGCTTGTTCGATGCATTGGACGCGATCACTCATGCTGTCAAGGAACGCGACGGGCAGTGTTGCGTCTTACTGACGGGCCGTCGCGCGTCGGGGCCTGAGATCCTCGATGCGGTCGAGGACCTCATCGAGTGCCGTTTCCAAAGGAGCGGGGTCGCGGCGAACCTGCGCGAGCATGATGCCGCCTTCGACCGCGGCCAACAACGCGGTCGCCAGGCGGTCGGGGTTGGCCTTGCGGCGCAGATCGCCCCGGCCCCACATGGCCTGTAGACCCTTGCGGATCGCCGCTTCCCACTGGTCGAATCCACCAGCGAGGTCAGCCCGACACTCTGGGAAGCGTTCGGCCAGTTCCCCGACCAGCGACCCGACCGGGCATCCGCCTTCGCAGTTCTGCTGGCGATATGTGTCAACGATGAAGTCTCGCCAGGCTCGCAACCCCTCCATGCTGTCCAACCCCCCGAGCGTTGCCAGGAGCGCGTGGATGCGGTGGGCGATGACGGCCCTGATCAGGGCTTCCTTGTCCCCGAAGTAGTAATACACCTGCGAAGGACCAACGCCCGCGGCCTTCTGGACGTCGCCAAGACTCGTGCCCGCGACACCGCGGTCGTACATCAGTTGCGCTGCGGTCGCCACGATCCGATCCCGCGTGGCGCGTCCCTTGGGGGTGAGCCGTTGCGGCTCGGTGACCGATTCGTTCGCTGCCATCACTTGGCCAGGTCTGGCGAGATCCGCCGCTGCGGGCCCGCTGACCTGATCCCCCTTTCCGATTCATCTGATCCTGTCCGCCGTTCCGCGCGGACCTGCTCGCGGCAACCCGGAAGTCAGAACAGCTTCACGGCGATATCTTTTTGCAGTATACACTACATAAAGCAGTTGCGCTTGCCTGCCGTTGCTACGGCGTCGCTTCGCCGTTAGGCGCGTCTCGTTCTTGCTGATAAGCATCGAAATAGACTCCACCGCAGCGTCATAAAGATGAGGAGCGGCCATCTATGCCAGACGACCCGACATTTGACATCGGCGAACTTAAGCGTGATTATGTAGCATATGCTACAAATTTAATGCGCTGATGAAGCTCCCGGTACAGAAGTGACGAAGCCGAGTGACCAGCTCGTGCCGGCGCGAAGTCTCTATCGAAAGGAAATCACAGCATGGCTGCGAGGTCGTTCAAGGCGGTTCTGATCACCGGTGCCAACGTGGGGCTCGGCAAGGAGGTGGCGCGGCAACTCGCTCTTGCCGGCGATTTCGACAGGATCTACCTGGGGTGTCGCAACACCGACAGCGGGCGGTCCGCGGCCGCCGAGCTGGAACGCCTCACGGGCAGGTCCATCTTCACGGTCATTCGAATGGACCTGACCGATTTGGACTCAGTGAGGTCAGCGCTGAGCGCGTTGGATGGCGCACTGCATTCGGTGGTCATGAACGCCGGCGGCACCGGCGGCCCAACACCGCAGGCGCTCACCGCGGATGGCGTCACGCATCTCTTCGGTTCCAACGTACTGGGCCACGTTGTCCTGCTGGAGAATCTCATCGACGCCGGGGCACTAACCAACACCGCGGTACTGGTGGGTAGCGAAGCCGCGCGCGGTGTTCGCATGATGCGGATGCCGCGGCCGACGTTCGCGGACCACTCGGTGGAGGAGTTCGTTAGCGTCATCGACGGTTCGTTCTTCGAGCAGCGGAAATACAACACGTTTCTCGCTTACGGACAGGTGAAATACCTTGGTGCGTTGTGGATGTCGGCACTGGCGCGAAAGCATCCCGGCCTGCGGCTGCTCACTGTGAGCCCGGGCAACACCGCGGGGACGGACGCATTGCGCGACATGGGCCTGCTCACTCGGACCTTGATGAATCATCTTCTGTTGCCCTACGTCCTTCCCGCACTGGGGGTCGGACACCAGCTGGAGAAGGGCGCCCAGCGACTGGTCGATGGGGTCACCGACGAACAGTTGCGCAGCGGCGTGTTCTACGCCAGCCGACCGGGCGCCGTCACCGGGCCCCTCGTGGATCAGTCGGAGATCGTCGCCGACTTCCGTGACCCCGCAATACAACAACATGCCGACCAAGCCATTCATCGCTTCGCGAAGAACCCACGCTCACACCAAGAACCGCCTCCTCGCGCTATCGGTGCGGATGGCGCGTCGTCTGGTCGCACTGAAAGAGGGTTGTCATGACCAGCGCCGATACCGTCACCCTGCAAGAAGCAGCATCGCTGTCCAGCCACGAGCGCGGCCTGGTGGTGGTGTCGACGTTGCGCGCCAACGGCACGATCCAGTCGTCGCTGGTCAACGCCGGCGTCCTGGCCTATCCCGCTACCGGGGAGACCATCTTGGCCTTGGTCGCGTCAGCTCCTGTCAAGCTGGCGAACCTGCGGGCTCGACCCCAGATCACGGCCACCTTCCGCAACGGTTGGCAATGGGCGGCGGTCGAAGGGCGCGCCGAGCTCGCCGGACCCGACAACCCCCAACCCTGGCTGGACGCCGAAGGGCTGCGGCTTTTGCTACGCGCGATTTTCACCGCAGCCGGCGGTGAACACGACGACTGGGCCGAGTACGACCGGGCGATGGCCGAACAGCGCCGGGCGGCGGTGTCGTGGACGTGCGTGCTACGACGGTCGGACGATAGGTGACTAGCTGCACCCGATCGCGACCGCGACTGCCGAAATGCCATCGCCACCTCGTGTCGATGCCTACCGCAGACTATCGGCGTCCGGCCTACCGGCGGACATTTCTGCTGAGCGCGACGATCGCCTGGGTCAGCGTTGAGCGGTCTGCGTTGAGCGTCCCGTTGATCCAGCTCGTGACGGCGTCGGTGACACCGGAGACGATAATTCGTGTCATCAGTTGATGTTTCAGGCTTGCAACTGCTCCGGTGTCGTCGTCGCGGGCGATCAGGTCGGTGAATGCGACGATGGCCTCGTCCCGGCGTTCCTGCAGGGTGGGTATCGCGGGGGCCTCGGCGTAGAGCCGGGCGCGTCGTGGGTCGTCGCACAGTGTCGTAACGAACACTGCGGTGACGGTTTCTGCTCGGGCGTCGGGATCGACGCTATCGATGGCGTCGCGGATCTTGCCGATCAACTCGAAGAACATCTCGTCCAGCACGGCCAGAAGTATCGCCTCGCGGCTGGCGAAGCTTTCGTAGAAGTAGCGCTTGGTCAGCTTCGCCCGGGCTGAGACGGATTCTGCCGTCACAGCCGGGGTGCCTCCGGCCCCGATGAGATCGAGACAGGCCTCGATCAGCACGCGACGTCGTTGCTGTCGCCGGGCGTCGGCAGAGACGCCCCGGTAGCTGCGCTTGACGTCGCTCACCACCACATCTTGACACGGTCGTGGGTCACATACTATGTTGACACGGGTACGTATCAGATTACGTCGGAAGATGAGACGAACCACGATGGTTGCCAGGACGCACGACGCCACCTTGTTGATCAGGGATCCAAGCCAGATCAGCGATGGGTGGCTCGGTGAGGTCCTTGCCGTCGACGATCCGACCATCCTGTCGGTCGAACGCATCGGCACCGGGCAGATGAGCCAGAGTCACCGCGTACGTTTCCGCGCGTCCGCCGGCTCGGGATCGGTGATTGTCAAACTTGCCAGCGACAATGCGAGCAGCCGCTCCACCGGTGTGGGCATGGGCGCCTACTACCGCGAGGTTACGTTTTACCGCAACGTTCCCGACGGGTTCGACGGCCCGCTGGCGCGCTGTCATCTCGCGGTGTTCGACGAGTCGGCGGGCTGGTTCACCCTGGTGTTGGAGGACATCGCCGACGCGACGGTGGGCGACCAGATCCGCGGATGTTTTAACCAGCAAGCGCAGCTGGCCATCGGCGCGCTTGCCCAGCTACATGCGCCGGCCTTCAACGACGCCGCCGAGGGTTTGCGTGACTACCTCAACCAACCCAACCCGCTGAACCAGGCAGCGTTGTCGGTGTTGCACGCCGACGTCTGCCGCGCCTTCGTCTCCGTTCTCGACGGCTGGGCCGCCGACCGTCGCACCCCACTGGGACTGATCCACGGCGACTACCGACTAGACAACCTGCTGTTCACCGCTGATTCCTGCACGGTCGTCGACTGGCAGACGGTGTCGTGGGGGCCGGTGATGCACGACCTGGCCTACTTTGTGGGCAGCTCTCTGATCGTGGCGGACCGACGCGCCCACGAGCACGACCTAGTGCGGTTCTACTACGACGAGCTCGTCCGCCGCGGTGTCACCAACTTCAGCTGGGATCAGTGTTGGGCTGAGTATCGACGGCAGAGTTTCGCGTGTCTGGTGATCACCATCGCGGCCGGTGTCGTGGTCGAGCGCACCGACCGTGGGGACGACATGTTCGCCACGGTGCTGGCCCGGGTGTGTCAGCAGATCCTGGATCTCGACGCGCTGAGCCTATTACCTGCAGCCAGCTCGCCGCCGGCCGCGCTGCGCCCAGAACCGGCCGACGAGGGCCGCCACACACCGGGTTCAGAGGCGTTGTGGAACGAAAGCTGGTACTTCGACGCCGTCGACGCCACTGAAACGCTCGGCGTCTACGTGCGACTCGGGCTGCAGCCCAACCTGGGAGCCTGCTTCTTCGCGGCATCCATCGTCCGGCCGGGCCAACCCACCCTGATGGTGGTCGACGAGCGGGCTCCACTACCCGCCGATGGCGGCTCCGTCGAGATCGTTCACACGGAATCCCTTCGAGCAGTACAGCATTGCGTCGAGCCGATGACGCGATTCCACGTCACACTCGACGCCACCGCGCAGGCATTCGCCGACCACGCGGCGCCGCTGCGCGACGAGACCGGTGAACCGGTCCCGGTGTCGATCGACCTCACCTGGGAAACCGACGGCGTCCCGTACCAGTGGCGCGTCTCGACCCGCTACGAAATCCCTTGCCGGGTCACCGGTGCCATCCGTATCGGTGATCAGCAATTCGCGTTCGCGGGCCCCGGGCAGCGCGACCATTCCTGGGGATCACGGGACTGGTGGGCCAACGACTGGATGTGGAGCGCCTTCCACCTTGACGACGGCACCCACACCCACGCCGTCACCGTTCCCGGCATGCCCGGTGGCCGGGCCGTCGGCTACACCCAGCGCGGCGACACACTTACCGAAGTCCAGACCGGAGCATCCACCGAGACAGCCGGCACTGACGGGTTAATCAGTGCCGCACAGGTTCTCACCCAACCCGAACATCTCGTCCTCGACGTGCAGAGGCGCCCGACGGGCGCATCACGCACTTCCATCGCGCCATGGCCCGCGTCCGCGCCGAGGATGGACGTAGCGGTATCGGTTGGATCGAATGGAACCGCAACCAAGCTCGCGCCTGTAGACCCTCCCCGATCAATAGCGGGATGACTGCGATCGACTGTGCAACAACACAATTTACCCACCACGCAGGCTTTGCACTTGGTTATTCAGCGAACTCCGCTTGACGCTTGCCCATACCATCGGCCGACCCGACATGGCCACCGGCAGCCGCGACGCCACCGGTCTGCAGCGCGAGATCCACAGCGCCGAAGTCTTCGCCGCACTTAGTGAATGGCTATCGGGAATCGCCACCAAAGAGGTCGTCGCCCTTTTCGGTGGACGGGTCCCGATTGGGCCGGTCAACACCGTCGCCGACATCTACGCCAATCCCCACGTGGCAGCCCGGGAGATGCTCGTGCAAGTCGAACAGCCCGGCAGCAACCGGCCCATCGCCCTCGCCGGCCAACCCATCAAATTCACCGACACCCCAGCCGGCGTCGACCGACGCGCACCCCTGCTCGGCGAACACAGCCTCGACGAATTCCTCAGCCGATGGAGCGGGCCGCACCTGGAGGCTCCCCAAAGCTAATTGCGTTAAACCTGCACCGCCGCAGATGAATTCGTGTGGGGTGGTCGCGCGCTGGGTGTCATTGCCTCTGGGGAAGCTTTGCGATGTCCTCGTCGGTGCGATCGCCGTGGATTTGGATGCTGGCCAGTTCTGCCTCGATTCGGCTGAACTGCTCGTCGGTGAGCTCGACCTCGGCGGCCCCGAGATTTTCTTGGATTCTGTCGAGTTGACGTGATCCGAGGATGGGGACGATGAAGTCGTTTTTGTGCAGCATCCACGCCAGGGAGATCTGGGCGGGGGTGGCCCCGTTCTCCTGGGCGAAGCCGGTGATGAGATCCAGCAGGGGCTGGTTGGCTGCGATGTTGCGGGGATCGAAGCGGGTGATCACCCGTCGCACGTCGTCGCCGACGTATTCGGTGTCGGCTTCGACTTTTCCGGAGAGAAAGCCACTGGCCAGCGGGCTGAACGGAACAAACCCGATGCCTAGTTCCTCGCAGGCGGGAATGACGTCTTTCTCGAATCTCCTTTCCATGATGGAATATTCGCTTTGCACCGCGGTCAGCGGCGTGACGGCATGCGCGCGGCGTACCTCATCCTCAGTAGCTTGCGATTGACCCCAACCCCAGGATCTTGCCCTCGCCGATAAGCTCACCCATGCACGCCGCCACGTCTTCGACGGGGATGTCCTTGTTGACCCGGTGCTGGTAGTAGAGCTCGACGTGATCGGTGCCCAGCCTGGAAAGCGACGCTTCGAGGTGTTCGCGGATCTGGCGCGACAGGTCGTTGCGGGTCATGTCGTCACCGGTTTTGGTGATGAACAGCTTGGTGGCGATGACGACCTCGTCCTGCATCGGTGCCAGGGCTTGTCCCACAAGTTGTTCGTTGGCGCCGTGGCCGTAGCGCTCGGCGGTGTCGAAGAACGTGCAGCCGATGTCGTGGGCCTGCCGGATCAGCGTGACCGCCGCGCGTTGTCCGGGCCGGGGCCATAGCCGTGACTGAACCCCATACAGCCCAGGCCTACCGCCGAAACCTCAAGGTGGGCAAGTTTTCTCATTCTCATGTAAACGTGCAATTGGTGGGCAGCAGCAAAATGACTGGCCAGAGCAAGGATGCCCCCAGCCATAACGCGGGGTCGCCGAGGTGTCCGGGAACCGCAGTGCCCCAACTATTTTGCAACGCTTGAATTGTATCGGGATGGGTGGTGGCCCAAGCCATGCCGATCACCACGTGCGGGATAAGCAGCCATAACGCGATCTCGATGAGTGCGGCCACGCTGAGCGGTCTGGCCAGCATCCGCCGCAACCTGTCCATGGACACACGGAACTCCTGTCGACCTCAGTCAGATCAGCGCCGCGCCGCGCGCCACCCGCCGGCGCACGTCACCCAACAGCACCCAGCTACCGCCCTGGCGCAGGAACGGCGGCAGGAAACGATTCACGAACGACACCAGCAGGAAGAGCAGCTCGAAGCGGCGTTGCTGGCGCGGACTCCACGACAAACCGAGCGCGTCACGAAAAACCGGCGCCAAAAATCCCGTGGTCAGAAACCGCAGCAACCGCCGAAACGGCAACCGCAGCAACGGATTGATCATTTTCAGGTCGATCAAATCCTGAAGATAGCCACGCACCGTGTCATCCATGCTCACGCTCAGACAGGCCTGATTCCAGTAGTCATCGAACTCCGCGCGGGTCGGCGGCCACTGGTCTTCGCGGACCTGCAAGGTGGTGCCCAGCGTCCAGGCCGACCGGTAGAACACCTCCGACTGCTCGGCCGTCATCGGTCCGCGCAACATCCGATACGAGTCCTCGAGACCCACGAACAAACACGCCGCCACCCACATCTGCAGGTTGCGGTCAAAAGCGTTGTAGGACAACGGACTCGATGGTGTCGACTTCACCTGACGGTGCGCGGTGTCGACCGCCTCCCGGTAGGCGCGGCGGTCATCCTCATCACCGAACACCGCGACAGCCAGGTACTGAAATGTGGTTCGGGCGCGCTTCCACGGATGTTTGAGCAGGTTGCCGGAGTCGACCTTCGACTCGACTACACCGTGCCCGACGCCGGGTTGCGACAGCTGCATGATCACGTTGGCCGCGCCGGCGGCAAACGACCAGAAGTCCATCGCGTCGGCCACGCTAACGGGCCGTTCATTCCAGCGTGCCGCCCCGTACCGGACGCTGATCCGGGTCCCGGTGGTGGGCAGCGCGTCAGCGTCGATCCGCTTATGGGATGTCGTCATCGCGTTCCCTCGAGGCCGTCCGGTTCTCGCCGGTGAAAACGGCGGCTGCGGTCGAGTGGAGCGTCTCACACTAAGCGCCGCCACGCAATTATGTAAACGGTTATTCTTCGTCGGGAGGCCACACGCGGGGAGCGGTCGGAGGGGATGGCGGGCACAGTGATCTGCATCGTGATGCGAATACGTGGCCGCCCTACGTCCGTCATCGATTCAAGATCGGGGGCTGAAGTGATCAATAATTCGCCACATACCTGCAAGCAGACACTCCGCGCGCCGAGCCGAGGCCAAGACGCGCCACCGTTGCCGTCACTGTGAGCCGGGTCGGCGGTTAGCGTGAGCGCTATGACAGGTGGCGAGCCGGCGCGGGTGCCGGCAGCCATCCGGCGCCGGCCCAAAGATCGCAAAGCGCAGATCGCGCGCGCCTCAGCCGATGCCTTCAGCGCGCAGGGCTATCACGCGGTCAGTATGGAAGACATCGCCTCGCGGGTCGGCATCTCCTCCTCGGCCCTCTACCGGCACTCACCCAGCAAGTACGACTTGTTCCGCGAGGCGATGTTGTCGTTGAGCGGACAGCTCGTTGCGGCCACCGCCTTCGCGGAGGACTTCACCGCCGGGGAGTCCGCGTCGGTGCTGTCGGAGCTGATCACCTCGCTGGTAGCCATCACGATGGACAACCGCACCGCAGGCGGACTGTATCGCTGGGAACGCCGATACCTGCGACCAGGCGACAAAGACGCCCTCAAGCGCGATCTCGACCTGGTCAACCGCCGACTGCAGCGACCGCTGGCCGCTCAACGCCCCAAGCTCAGCACCGCTCAACTGTCGACATTGTCGGCCGCCACGCTTTCGGTCATCGGCAGCATCACCGACCACTCGACCCCGTTGGCCTCCGGCGAGGTCCGTAACTTCATGTCCCAGATGGCCGCCGACATCCTGGCCGCCGACCTGCCCGCCAACCGCGCCAACCGCGGCCCGTATTACTCCCGCCCAGTTCTGACCGCGGCTGGCGGCACCTACGAGTTCGTCCTGCAAGAGTCGATGCGTCTGTTCTACGAGCGGGGATTCCGCGACACCGGCATGGAAGACATCGCCGCCGCCGTCGACATGCAGCCATCAGGGCTCTACCGCTACTTCCCGGGCAAAGCCGACATGCTGGTTGCCTCCTACCGCCGCGCCGCCGACCGCACCTCCGGAGACGTCGCCACCATCGTCGCCCGCCACCCCGAACCCGAAGATGCGCTGGCCGCCTTGATCACCGCGTATGTCACCCGGTCCTTCAATTACCCCGAAATTGCCTACGTCTACTACACCGAGCGCTATCACGTTCCTGACCACGAGCTCGTCATGCTTGACGCGATACAGCAGTCCACCGCCGACGCCTGGGTCCGCCTGGTCACCGCCACGCGCCCCGAAATGACCGCTGCCCGAGCCCGATACGCCGTTTACGCCGCCTACGCCGTCATCGTCGACCTCGGGCGCGTCGTCCGCCGCGCTGACAGCGCCGGCGTCCGCGCCACCGCGCGGCGACTCACCGAAGTCGCTCTCCTCGGCCGCCCCGCCCGCACCGGAACCACCGCGCGCCGCGGCCGATAACAACCAACACCGCGGCCCTCATCCGCGTTGCCCACACCGCCAGCGATCCCAATCGATACGCGCCACCACCGATCAACTGCAGACGATCGACAGCGCAATCGACAGCGCCCGACCAAATCTGCGAACACTCGTGACAACGGTCCGAATAGTGATTAACTTAAGTCGGCTTGACTCACGACGATGTGGCCGCTAGAACACTTAATGAGATCCGGTGGCGCCAGCTGCGTCTAGAACCGTCGTGCACAACACCTGGTGCTGGTCACGGCGGATCGGACGACGACGGGAGTGTGGGTTGCTCGCCAAACTTCGACAAATACTCAGCTACGAACTCACTGTGGCGGAATGGATCGGACTTGGACTGGTCTTGGGGACCCCGTACCTGATCATCGGGCTGATCTGGTCATCGACCCACACCGACCATTTGCACTCCATGCGCGGCGCCGACCTGATCGTGTCCTTCCTGGGTTCGATCGTCTCCTGGCCCGTTTTGCTGTTCTCCAACGTCTGCATGACATGACCTCGCGCGAACCCCTCATCGGCCGGACCGCCGGCGTGATCGGCCTCTGCGCCACCATCATCGCCGTCGCCCTGCTGGTGATGAGCTTCCCGGTATCGCTGAACACCTACGACCGCTGGGGCTTTACCATCGTGTGCGGCAACGCATTCAAGCTCGATACCAGCCAAGCAGCACTCGCCGAACACCCCGGCCCCGCGATCGGGGAAACCCACACCTACGTCGAGCAGTGCCGCCACGCAGTTGCGCTGCGACGCCTGTGGACCATTCCCCCGGTGGCCGTGGCCGGGACAATCCTGTGCACCTACGCCTGCGCCGCCGTGCTCAACAACGACCGGCGACTGCAACGCCGCAGGTCGCCCGCATCCGCGCTGACCACCTCGCCGGATGCGGCAACCTGCCACTCCGATACCGAGCGCCGCCCACAACCCTCAATGACGGCGCGCGGCGACGACACCCTGCTCGACTAAGACACGAGGGCTGCACCGACGAGTTCTTCGTCGAAGTAGGGGGCGTAACCCTCGGCGGACTTGACGAAGAAGGTGACGCCGGCATCGGCGGCGCCGCGGAACACGGCGATCATCGCGTCGCGTCACCGGGGTTGGGTCCGTAACACTGCCCTCGACAAGAGGATCGGAGCGGTTGTGCCATGCGTCGATCCGGGGAAACGGGGGTTCGTGAGTGCACGATCGTCGTGAGTTCGGTGATCACACGGGCACGATGGGGACGTAGTCGAACGCCATGTAGCCGTGCGCAACGAACGGCAGTCGCGCCAGATGTGCCTTGACGTCGTCCAGATCGGTGCCGTGCACGATCCCGACGAGGCCTTGCCCGTCGGTGCGGACGTAAGCGGCGGAGACGACGCCTTCGGCGCGTAATTCGTTGAGCGCCTGCTTCTCTTCGGCTTGATAGGCCTCGGCTTCGGCGGTAAGTCCGGGTGCGGCGGTGACGAAGAAGTCCATGAGAATGCTCCAGGATGGTCGGTGTTGGGGTTGGTTGCTGTCAGCTGATCTTGTTGAGCTTGCGCATCTGCTGGTCGAACGCCCCGGCGGGCAGGATGCGCTTCATGGTCGCGGCCAGGCGGGCCTGCGAGCCTGCGGTGTAGCGCAGTTTGGGCTTCTTGTCGGTAGCTGCGGCGACGATGACCTTGGCGACGACAGCGTTATCCTCGCCGTTCTCGACGGCATCGGTGATGAGGTTCTCGGCGACCTTGCGGCGGGCGTCGTAGGTGTGCAGTGGTGCCGCGATCTGCAGACTGTTGACATCGAATCCGGTTTTAGTCCAGGCCGGTTCGACGGTCACGACGCGAATGCCGTATTCGCGGACCTCATGATCCAGCGACCACGAGTACCCCTCGTTGGCGTGCTTGGAGGCCGAGTAAATCGCCATGAACGGCATCGGAATGAAGCCGACGACCGACGACAGGTTTACGATTCGGCCGCCGCCTTGGGCGCGCATATGCGGCAGGACCGCCTTGATCATGCGGATGGTGCCGAACACGTTGATCTCGAAGGCGGCGTGATCCTGGGCCAGCGAGGTCTCCTCGGCGGCTCCGGCGGATCCGACGCCGGCGTTGTTCACCAGGACGTCGATGCGTCCGAAACGCGTGAGCATCTGCTCCACCGCGGCTGCCACCGAATCGTCCTTCGACACGTCGAGTGGGACGAACGTCACCTTGCCGTAGGGCGCCGAGCCTTCGACGTGGCGGCTGGTGCCGACCACCTCGTATCCCGCGTCGACGAGTTCCAGGGCAGCCGCCTTGCCGATACCGGAGGCGGCGCCTGTCACAAGTGCTACTGGTCGATGTGATGCCATGATCATTTCCTTTGTGTGAGTGTGCTTTTCGATGTCGTGGTGCCGTGTTGGAGGGTGGTCAGCTCTGCTGGCTGGCCACACCGAGGTAGTGCCCGAGATTGCGTTCGAGTTCCTCAGCACCGATCAGCCGCGCGCGGTATTCCGCCGGGCCTGACAGCAGGTTCAGGCGCGGTCTTTTTGGAGTCAATGTTTAAGATGGAACCGGTTGCGCACCTGCTGGTTTCGCTCATCCGTCGAAGGGCCGATGCCGCAAGGTTGTGTTCCGACACGGCGATCTTGCATCCGTGCCGGGACTGCCAGGACCCGCCTGCGGCTGACGTTCTCGCTGGCGCGTTTCGTCAAGAACGAGAGTCTTCAACGGGAACCCTTCGAATGCCGCACGCGCAGCGTCGATCGACTAATCCATAACGGCCGGATATAGATCCTGACCGACCGCTCGAGTTTGGTTCGCGCGATGAAGGCCCTGCCGCGAGCGTCCGAATGTGTGCGGTCGGGAAGGCGTGGACGTTTACCCGCCGCGGTCCTGGCGAAAAGGAGCGCGGGCAAGGTCGTCATGACTGGCCAACGGGTGATCGGTGACCGGTGTCGGGAAGAGTCGTGCAGCGTTGCCGCGTTCGATGGCATGGCGCTCGCCGGGGGTCAGGTCGAGCGACTCGAACCCGGCGACGTTCTGTTGTACCGCGATGTCTGGCGCGAAGGGCCAGTCGCAGGCGAACAGCACGTGCTCCAGGCTGGATACTGCGCGCAGCGCGCCGATGGCGTTGGGGTGCGCGGAGATCGCCAAGTCGTAGTAGAAGTTCGCGATGTGGGCGATGGTGTCGTCCATGGACGTGGGTGACGGGTTGGAGCCGTAGAAGGCGCTCATCGACTGCACCCGGGTCGCCACCATCGGTAGTGCCCCGCCGGCGTGGGCAAGGATGAAGCTGACGTCGGGGCAACGCCGAATCGTCCCGGAGTACATCAGATCTATCGCGGCGCGGGTGGTGTCGAACGGCCACTCTGCCACGGGGGCCATTCTGACCTGTCCGTAGGCGGGGTCGGTCGGGTGGACGAAGACGACGGCCTTGCGCCGGTTCAGCTCGTCGAAGATGGGAGCGAAACTCTCGTGTCCCAAGTAGGTTCCACCGACGTTCGACATCATGCAGACGCCTTCCATCTCGAGTTCGTCCAGGCAGTAGTCGATTTCTGCGAGGGTCGCCGCAACGTCCAACATGGGCAGTGTCGCGAAGTTGCCGAAGCGGCCGGGATTGTCGCGGGCGACCTCGGCGGCGGCGTCGTTGAGCGTTCTGGCCATGGCGACGCTGTCCGCAGGTTCGAGAAAGTTGACGCTAGGGGTCGAGACCGACATGACGCCCACTGCGACGCGGTATCTGTGCATGTAGTCCAGCGCGGCCTCGACGCTCCACCGGTCCGTGGTGATGTGGCCGCCGGACTGTCTGACGCGTTCGGTGTAGAACGCCGGAGAAAAGTGGAACTGGACATCGATGCGCCCGAGGCGTTCTGTCGGTGCGGTCACGCGGGCTCTCCCCTGTCTCGGATGCGGTCTTGCGTTGCGATATACGCTATCGTATCGTATCGTATATCCGAGACAACGCACCGTCAGAGAGGCGATCGTGACAGAACCTCAGCAGGTCACCGATTGGGACGCGATCTATCAACAGAAGTTTGATGGTCTCGAGGGGCCACCGGGATGGAACATCGGTGAGCCGCAACCCGAGCTGGCCGAACTCATGCGCCAAGGCAAGTTCCGCAGCGACGTGCTCGACGCCGGCTGCGGCTTTGCCGAGGCATCGCTGCATCTAGCCCAGCAGGGCTACACGGTGGTAGGTGTGGATCTCACCCCGACCGCGGTCGCTGCAGCCACCCAAGCCGCGGCCGAACGTGGCCTGACCACCGCCACCTACGTCCAGGCCGATATCACGACGCTCACCGGCTACGACGGACGCTTCTCGACGGTCATGGACAGCACGTTGTTCCACTCCCTGCCCGTGGAACTGCGCGACGCCTACCTGAAGGCAATACACCGGGCAGCGGCGCCGGGCGCGTCGCTGTTCATTCTGGTGTTCGCCCACGGCACATTTCCGGTGTCCCTGGAGCAAGGACCCAAGGCCGTCACCGAAGAGGAGCTACGCCAGGCCGTGCAGAGGTACTGGGTCATCGACGAGATCCGACCGGCCTTCATCCACGCCCACGTGCCCCGGGGACTGCCCATGCCTGACCATGTCGCCCTTGACGACACAGGTCGCGCCAAAATACCGGCCTGGCTGCTGACCGGCCACAAAGCGGCATGACCAAGCCGTCGCCCCGGCACTCGACACCTTTCACCGAAGAAACCCGTCGCCGCCCGGACCGTGACTACCCACACGATGCGAGACCCTAGGAACATGCAGACAACCCAGACCCGAACCGGCCGGCCACGCGACGCCGCACGCCACGACGCGATCCTGCGGGCCACCCAGGATCTGCTCGCCGACGTCGGCTACGACCGCCTGAGCATCGAATCGGTCGCCGCCCACTGCGGCGTCGGCAAAACCACCATCTACCGGCGCTGGCCCGACAAAGCCGCCCTGGTCGCCGACGCCGTCGCCGTCGCGTCGACCCACCTCGGTCCGAAAATCCCCGACACCGGAGTCCTCCGCGACGACATGATCCTGTTTGGCGCCGGCTGGCACTCACCTGACAGCCGCCGCGACGGGATCGTCGCCGGTCTCCTGACCGCCATGCGTCATCACCCCGAACTTCAGACCGCCGTCGATGACGCCCTCGCCCGACCCGGCCAGCAGGCTTTTCGACTCATGGTGCAACGCGCCGTCGAACGCGGGGACATCCCCGACCCACCCGACACCGACCTCATTGCAGAAGTGCTGCCCGCCATGGTCTTCCATCAGATCACCGCACTCAACGCCCCCGTCGACCGGGACTTCATCATCGCCGTCATCGACCACCTCGTCCTCCCCGCACTGCGCGGCTAAAGAAACGGGAACGTGGAGTTGTCGAACAGGTTCATTGACCCGAACAGGGCGCCGTCCTGGAACATGGCGCCGAACAGGGAGCGGATGTCGTAGAGCTCTTTGGCCGAGCACTCGGTGATGCCGGTGCCGTCGACCATGATCGAGCCGCGCTCGGGGCGCAGCAGGCCGATCAGCGACGTCAAGAAAACGGACTTACCGGTACCTGAGGGGCCCAGCGGCCCGCTGACCTCTCCCTCGGGAATGTCCATCGTGACGTCTTCCCAGATTCGCTAGGCACTGAAGGACTTCGTCAGCCCATCAACCTGAATACCGATACCCATGGGAAATCCTCCCGTCTTGCAGTCGATGCGGTTGGACCCTGGCCGGGTGCATTGGTCGGCGGCCGCAGCAAGACTTGGCCGGGCCGCTTGTCTTCGCTGCTGTTTCGCCACCGCTACTGCGGCGGTGGCTGGTAGCCCACCGCTGAATTGCGCCCCTGCCAATCTGTTCGGGCACAACAGCTTGACCGCGATGGAGACTAGTTCGCCGCGAACATAAGACGGCAGCCAACGCCGATAACGATCAGACACGTCGACCGTATCGTGATACTCAGGCAGTCGCGGACGTGCCTCCATCGACGGTGAGAACTGCACCGGTTGTGCCTGGGGAGGCGGCGAGATAAAGGGCGGCTTCGGCCACGTCCTCGGGAGTGCCCTCATGGGGAAGGGGGCGGTCGTTGCGCATTCTGGTACGCGTTTTGTCCACGAATTTGTCGACGGCCTCCTCGCTGAGACCTAAGCCTTGTACTGAAGATGCCAGGATAGGCGTTGGAATCCCCCCGGGTGCAATGCAATTGACGCTGATTCCTTTGGGTCCCAGCTCAGTTGCCACGCTCTTGCTGAAGTGGATGACCGCGGCTTTGGAGGCGCGGTAGGTCATGACGCCGCCGCCGGCCTGCAACCCTCCGATAGAGGCAATGTTGATGATGGCGCCGCCGCCATGGGTGCTCATGTAGCGCGCAGATTCCCGGGTACCCAACATGACCCCGAAGAGGTTGACTGCCATGACTTTTGAAAAGTCTGCGAGATCGTCCTCGAGAAAGCTCCTGTGCATTCTGGTGGAGATCCCGGCATTGTTGACCATCACATCCAGGCCACCAAGGCGTTCAGTTGTCTCCAGGATCAGAGTGCTCACATTGTCGGCGTTGGCTACGTCGGCGTGGCTATAGTGCGCCCGCGGCCCGCAGGAGTGCGCCAGGTCCTGTCCGAGTTTGTCGTTGACGTCCGCGATGACTACCTCGGCGCCGGCTTTGATGAAGCCTTCGACAATTCCGCGGCCGAGACCCGAGGCTCCGCCGGTCACGATCGCCACCTGGCCGGCCAGTGACGGGCTCATTGGTGCCTCCGTTCCGGATATTGACCAAAACTGCGTGAAAGTCATGGGCCGATCAAGCCGCACAGCACCACATCTCAGTGGCAAGTATCAGGTACTTGACATTAGGTCGGTCGGAGGCGGGGGTCAATACGCGGCCGCTTACCGGACTCATCAGGGAGTTCGGTCGCCCGCTGCCACCACTGCGCATCGTACGAACGCCCGTCACTGTGCAGCGCTCGCACGTCGGCAAGTGAGGCATGTTTGTCGAGAAACGCTCGCGTCGTGGTGATGAACAGCTGGGCGTCGGAGGACGACCCAGTCACCGTCGCCCCTGCGCGGGTTCCTCGTTCTGTATGCCGAAGGTGTTGACCGCCAACGCAAGCAGCAAGTAACCCCCAATGATGAAGGTCAGATCCATGCATTGCTGATGGGTGAGGTTGTCGCAGAGCTGGTCCCAGGTGTGCTGATTGATAGTGGCGTCGGTAGTGAGATCGTCGACAGCCTGGATGACCAGTTGGTCGGTGCTGTCGGCACAGTGGCCAGATCGGATGCCGTCGATGTCGGCGGTCGTCAGCCCGGCACGCGCTGCCAGCGGCACGTGATGCGTCCACAGATAGTCGCAGTTACTCCGGTAGACAACGCGCAGCACCGCCACTTCGCGTGTCCGCGGGGACAGCGTCGATGCGGTAAGCAGGTACGCGTTGAACGGAAGGTAGGCCGCGGTCAGCGCGGGGTGGCGCAGCATGGTCGACAGGACGTTGCCGGCGCCGCGGACGTTGGCCCGTTCGGCCGGGATCAGCGAGGACAGCGCTGCGCGAGACTCGTCGTCCCACTCAACGTCTGGCAGCGGAGTCAGGCGAAGCGGGTGGATCACGCGGTGGTTTCACCCACGAATGTCAGATAGCGCTGGACGGGAGGCGGTTGCAACTGGACAACGTCGGGTCGGGACATCTGACCGGCTTGCAGCGCGGCTTTGAGGTTCGCTCGGGCGGTCTCGACATCGGTGTCGATCTCGTAGAGCGTGATGAAGGATTCACCGTCGTCGGCGTGCCAGCGTCGCGCCGAAACGAACCCATCGACGCTGAGCATCTCGGGGATGTGCGTGCTCTCGTGCCACGCGTGATAGTCGTCGACCTGCTCGGGTGAGGCGGGTTTGCTTTCGACGAACAGCAGTGCTTTGGCCATGGCTTCTTCCCTCTACTGGATCGGTTCGTCACCGAGAACAGTGGTGCGCAGCATCTCGCGTTGTGAGTCGGGGTCGTAAGGGGCGGCGCGATGCAGCACGCCTTGGTTGTCCCAGATAACGGTGTCGCCAACCGACCAGGAATGGCTGTAGACCCTGTCCGGCAAGGTGGCTCGCACCAGCAGCTCATCGAGTAGCGCACGGCCGTGCTCGAGATCCACGCCGACCACGTAATCGGCGGAAGCGCCGAGCACCAAGGACTTTCGACCGCTTCGATGGGTCCACACCAGCGGGTGCTCATGGGTACGCCGCGCACGCCAGCGCTCTACTTGCTCCGGCGTGGGGTCGGGGTATACCCGCCGCTGCGATGCCTCCAACGAATGGACCACACGCAATGCCCCCAAGCGCTCCTTCTCCTGCTCGGTGAGTGCGTCGTAAGCTGCATAGGAGTTGGCGAATTCGGTTTCGCCGCCCCATTCGGCAACCTGAACTGCTGAGAGCACCGTCGCCTTTTGCGGGCATTCCTCACCCAGTGGCGTGCAGCCGTCGATATGCCAGTCGAACGTCGCTTTCAGGTAGGCCGCGGAGGCGTTCTTCGACTTGTCCAGGGTGATCGGGTAGATGCCCGCCACCGGGTGGTGTCCGTCAGAGGAATGGTCGATCTCGCCGAGGCGCCGGCAGAAGTCGACTTGGGCTTCCGGATCGAGTCGCAGGCCGCGGAACACCAGAACTCCGTTGTGCTCCAACGCATCCAGCACGGCCGCGCCGACCAAATCGTCACCTCCGAGCCCGGCTGGGTCCAAGCCGTGAACTTCGGCTCCGACGGAGTCGGTGAGTTTCGTGATAGTGAGCAGGCTCATGAACACTCCTTTTCGGAAGCCAGCGGATTGATCACGGGATTGGTTCGCCAGTACGGATCATGACCGCGTCGGCGGCGTCGACCGGGGCGGGCTGGTGCATGATTTCCACCGCCATGGCCACCATGATCAGCGAGTAGATGAGGTGCAGCAGGTGCAGCGCGTCGTCGGGTAAGTCGTCGAGCGGGAACTTGTCGCAATACTCGATCGCTTCTTCCAGGCGCGGGAAGAACGCGTCGTAGAAGTCGTGCAGTTCAGGCATCGACGCGTTGACACGGGCGTTCCATCGCTCGGTTTCTGTTGCCAGACACCAGGTCTGGGCGTAGCTTTCGAATTCGGCGAACGCGCTCGGCAGCCGGGTTTCTCCCACGGTCATACTCCTACCGGGGCCTGGGTGCGGCGGTACGCCTCGACCCAGTCGACGACCACCTTGTGCAGGTGGCGCACCAGGATCTCTTGATCGTTGAGTGGAAAGTCGTCGACGATCCCGTATTCCAGCGCTGCCTGAGTTCCGCCGAGCATGCCCGCGTCCTGCAGTGCGAACTCCTTGAGCACCACCGAGGCGACTTCGTGCTCCACGCGTTCTCGTACGGTGCGGGCAGGCGAGAAGAATGTGTAGGCCTCGAAACGGTGGGTGTTGTGCGATGTGGGCCAGTATCGGTACAGCAGATACCAGCCGCCGTAGATGAGGATTTCGGTGTTGGGGAAGATCTGGAAATTACTGATTCCCCAGGGCTCGATGTTGCCGGGGTTGAGCCCGTCCGGAAGCTCACCGATATCGGGGGTACGCCACGGTCCGACCAGTCCACTGCGGGTAGCCTGCTCGATCGGATACATGTATTCGGGGGGCAGCAGCCAGCGGCGCGTACCGGCGGTGGATACCAGTCGGTGCGGGCCGTCGAGTTGGAAATGGCCGCAGGTGAATCCGGCGTTGGGTTCACGTACCTCTGCGGGCACTTGCTGGGAGTGCAGCGAGGGGACGTGGTAGTACTCCTGGAAGGCGTCGGCGAAGATCTTCCAATTGCTGTTGTTGTGCGCTACCCATTCGTAGCGTTCAGTCAGTTTCGCAAAGGGGTAGTCATCAAGCCCGGTGATCATCGGGCCCAAAAAGTCGCGCAGGCTCTGGTCCGGCTCGGGGTCGAAGTTGATGAATATGAAGCCGTTCCACACCTCGCAAGGCAACGGACGTAAGCCGTAGTCGGCCAGGTCAAGGTCGAAAAACTCCGACTGCTGCTGAACGAATTTCAGGGCACCCTGCAGGTCGTACCGCCAACCGTGATACTTACAGGTGAACTGGCGGCACGTGCCTCGGGTCTCTTCGCCAGGAAAGTCGTTCCACACCAACTTGTTTCCACGGTGCCGACATACGTTGTAAAAGGCGCGAACCCGTTCGTCTTTGCCCTTCACCAGGATCACCGACGTTCCGACAACTTCAATTTCTTTGGTGAGATAGCTGCCGGCCCGTGGAAGTTCCTCGACGCGCGCGACGTTCAGCCAGGCCTTCTTGAAGATTGCCTCGCGTTCAAGGTTGTAGAACTCCTGGGAGGTCGAATCCCTGAAGGAGATCGGGCCGGTGCCGAGCTCGGGGTAGTGCTCGGTCCAGGAACCTTCCGGGGGCCTTCCTGATCGTGTCATCGAAACCTCCAGTCGTCATCGGTCGTCACATCACCGCTCCCCCGTTGACGCCGAGGGTTTGGCCGGTGATGTAGCGGGCTTCCTCTGAGCACAAAAATCCCACTGCCGCCGCGATGTCGGCGCCGGTGCCCAGGTAGCCCAGTGGGATGTTGCTGGCAAGCTGCTCGTTGGAGGGTAGGTATCCGGCGGCCTGACCCTGGTGTTGCATCGGGGTTTCGATGCCTGAGGGTGGGATGTTGTTGACGGTGATTCCGTATGCGGCGTATTCGCGGGCCAACGACTTCGTCAAGGTGATCACCGCCCCCTTGGAAGCCGCGTAGTGCGCCGCGAAGGGGGATCCGCGCTGGGCGCTCGACGACGAGATCATCACGATCCGGCCCCACCGCGCGTCGACCATGTCGGGCAACGCAACCTGGCAACAGTGGAACGTGCCGGTCAGGTTGACATCGATCATGCGAGACCAGGATTCGGTGGTGATATCGGCGAACGGCGAGAATCCGAACATGCCGGCACTGGTCACCAAGATCGTTACCGGCCCCAGTTCGCTGCGCACCTTCGCGAAGGCCTGCTCAACCGCTGGCCGGTCGGTGACGTCAGCGCCTACCCCGAGCGCGGTCACGCCGTCGGCCCGCAGATCCTCGGTCACACGTTGTGCGGCGACCTCATTGGCGTCCAAGACCGCGACTTTTATCCCGCGCCGGCCTAGTTCGTGACACGTCGCCTCGCCCATGCCGGAGGCCCCGCCGGTCACCACCGCCACCTTGCTCATCAGTTGCGATCCATCGCGGTCAATACCTCCGGTCGGTCATTCATATTCCACCCGCACAGTGCAACTGGTGGGCAACGCCTGGCATGTCAGCACCCAGCCTTCGTCCACCTCATCCGGCTCGAGCGCATCGTTGTTGAGCATCCGGGCGCTGCCGTGGGTTATCCGAGCCATACACGTGGCGCACGAGCCGATTTCACAGGACGACGGTGCCTGCAGACCTGCCATGCGCGCCGTCTGCAGAATTGTGTCGCCGGCGGAGTACGGCGCTGCGGTGGTGCGCCCGTCGAGCTTGATCGTGATCTCGTCCGGCACGGCGCCGGCGGCGGCCGTTGCGACCGGTCCGTTACGTAAGGGCGTGGGCTCGTCACTCATCCCGGTCAGAGTATCAACTACTTGTGACTAATCTCAAGTACTAGATACTAGGTTCACCGGAACGGCGCTCACGCCAGCGAGCAGGGGGTTAACTCTCGACGTGATCGATGAAGAGTTCGTGGCCGGTGCCTTTTTCGACCACGCGGCCCAGTAGTTCGCGCAACGTCTGCTGCTCATCGGCGGTGAGGACCCCGAACACGTCCTGATGCGCTGAGATCGCCTCGCTGACAACGGTTTCAGCGACCTTGCGTCCTTCACCGGTGAGGTGCGCCCGCAAGATGCGTGCGTGCTGGGGATCTTGTTTGCGTTCGACGAAGCCGCGCTTCTCCAGCGCGGTGAGGGCGAGCTGCACACCTTGAGGGCTGATCAGTAGTCGCCGGGCCAATTCAGCACCGGAGAGGCCTGGTTCGTTGCTGAGTTGGCGCAACACACCGATCTGGGCGGTGCTCACACCGTGCATCTTCATCGCGTCGTTGATGGTAGTCAGCGAGTAGTAAAACGCCTGCTTGAGCAGCCAGAGGATGTTGTCGGTGAGTTCCAGACCCGCCTGCGTGTCCACTGTCTGCGGACTCCGCCTGCGGGATCGCTGATCAGCCACGACTCGACGTTATCGCACGTGGCGACATGTGGGGTGTCCGCGCTCTGTTCATGGGCATGCGGCGGGCGACTTGTGGATCTGCCCGTTCTTCATGACAAAGCGGACGTCGAGGGTGGCGGCGATGTCGGTGAAAGGATCGCCGGGCACGGCGATGATGTCGGCGAGGTAGCCCGGTGACAGCCGGCCCAACTCGTCGTCGGCCTCGACAAGCTCGGCGGCGACGATGGTCGCCGCCTTGATTGCCTGCGCCGGTGTCATACCGCGTGTCACCAGCGCGCCGAGCTCCTTGGCGTTCTGGCCGTGCGGGATGGCGGGAGCGTCCGTGCCGCACGCGATTCGTACGCCGGCCGCAATTGCCTTCGGCAACATGGCTTTTGCGCGCGGGAACACCTCCAGCGCTTTCTTGCGCAGTTCGGGTGCGATGCGGTCGATCGCCATGGCCTCGGTCAGATAGGTGGTCGACACCAGGAAGGTGCCGTGGTCGACCATCATCTGGATGGTGTCGTCGCTGGCAAGAAAACCGTGCTCGATGCAGTCGATGCCGGCCCGGATGCAGGCCCGGATGGCGCTGTCTCCGACCGCGTGGGCCGCGACGCGCACACCGGCGCGATGGGCCTCGTCGGCGATGGCGGCGAACTCGGCATCGGAGTACTGCTGCGCGCCCGGCGCAGTGCTGTGCGACATCACACCCCCGGAGGCGGACACCTTGATCAGCTTGGCGCCGTGCCGAACCTGGTACCGCACGCAGGCGATCACGTCCGGCACACCGTTGGCGATGCCCTCCCCCACCGACAGCGGCATGATGCCGGGTGCGAGCCGTTGAAACACCGTCGGGTCGAGGTGACCGCCGTAGGGGGTGACGGCGTGGCCGGCGGGATAGATCCGAGGCCCGACGTGCCAGCCTTGATCGATGGCACGCTGCAGCGCCACATCGAGCAGGTAGCCGCCGGTCTTGACCATCAACCCTAGATTGCGCACGGTGGTGAATCCGGCGTCGAGTGTGGTGCGCGCGTTGACCGCGCCGCGCAGCGTGCGGTAGGCCGGATCGTCTTGGACGCCGTGCATCGGCGACGGCAAACCCTCGGGGCCGCCGGGCCCGCCGATCAGCAGGTTGAGCTCCATGTCCATCAAACCCGGCAGCAACGTCAGGTCACCCAAATCGACGATAGTGGCCGAATCCGGCAGCGGCGCTTCGGGATTGATAGCCGCAATACATTCGTCCTCGACGACGACCACCGCCGGTGTACGGATCTCGCCGGTGACGACGTCGGCCCATCGCGCCGCCCGCAGAACCGTGACATCGCTCACGGAGCGGGCTCGGACACGCAGTTCAGGGTGGAGGCACCCGAGTCGGGCACCCGGGGCTGTTTCCAGCACTCCACCGGGAACGACACCATGATCATCGAGTACAGCAAATGCATCAGGTTCTCGACATCATCAGGTAGTTCGCTGAGAGGAAATTTGTCGCAGAACGCCAACGCCTCTTCGGCTCTCGGGGTGATCGCGTCATAGAACGCCTTCATCTCAACCATGGAGCTGGCCAGCCGCTTGGCATAGCGTTGCGGCTCACTGGGCAGACACCACTCCGTAAACGGCTCTAAGTCGGCGAACTCGACGGGAAGCATAGGTCACACCCCCGCCGTGGTCATCTGCCGGTACTGCTCAATCCAGGCCGCCGTCTCTTTGTGGAGATGACGGAGAAGGATCTCCTGATCGTTGAGGACGAAGGTGTCGATCACCCGCGATTCGATCATCGACTGCGTCGCTTCGAGAGTGTTCGCATCCTGCAGCCCGTATTCCTTGAAGGAGACTGCCGCCAACTCCTGAGCCACCCGCTCGCGCGGCGTGCGGGGCGCCGGGAAGTACAGCGTCCCTTCAAAGACGTGGCTGTTGTAGGACGTCGGCCAGTAGTGGTATGTCAGATACCAGCCCTGGCCCCAGAACAGGATGACGAAATTCGGGAACAGCTGAAACGAATCCAGGCCCCACGGATCACATTTCGCCGGGTTCAGCCCGTCGGGCATCGGCCCCAGATCAGGCTTGTCCCACGGGCCGAACAGCCCGCTCTGGCAGATGTCCTCGATTGGCTTGCGCATCTCGGCGGCCATCTCCCAGGCCCGCACCCCCGAGGTGCTGACCAGCCGGTGCGGCCCATCCAGCCGATAGTGCGGGGCTTCAAAACCCGCCTCGGCCGCGGCTTTTGAGTACGCGGTCGGTGACTGGTTCGCATGCAATACCGGTGCGTGGTAAAACTCCTGAAAGGCGTCCATGTAGAGCTTCCAGTTCGCTTTGACTTCCGATCGGTAGCACCAGCGCGAGGTCATCTGGTCGAAGGGATAGCCCTCCAGCGCGGTCACCATCGGCCCGAGGAATTCGCGCAATGACTGCTCGGGCCTCTTGGCGAAGTTGACAAAAATGAATCCCGCCCAGACATCGCAGTGCACCGGTACGAGGCCGTAGCGGCTCTTGTCGAGGTCGAAGAATTCGCCTTCCTGCTGCACAAACGTCAGGTTGCCGTCCAAGTCATAGCGCCAGGCGTGGTACTTGCAGGTGAACTGCCGGCACACACCGCGGGTCTCTTCCAGCGGCATGTCGTTCCACACCAACTTGTTGCCGCGATGCCGGCACACGTTGTGGAACGCCTTGACCTCACCTGATCCCGTGCGCACCAGAATGATTGACGTATTGACGACCTTCAGTTCCTTGGTGAAGTAACTACCCTTGCGGGGAAGCTGTTCAACACGACCGACATTCAGCCAGGCTCGTTTGAAGATGGCCTCGCGTTCGAGGTCGTGGATCTCGGGACTGATGGAGTCTTCATAGGACACCGGCGCCGTGCCGAGCTCGGGATAGTGCTCGGTCCAGCTGCCCTCCGCCGGCTTCGGGAAACGCGCCATGATCGCTCCTCGTGCAATCCGATTAGCAAGGACCTGCGGCAACCGGCACCGTGATCGACCGGCCCCTGCGACCCCATCGGAGCCGACGGTATATCGTCGGCACTTCAATAGCAAGTAGTTGATATTAGTCGATGACCGGGAGGTTCTGATGGCGTTGCAGACTCGGCGAGACGTCCTGTCAGTGATATCGCCGCACACCGAAAAGGTCATCGCCGAAGTCGATGCGGCAACCGTCGCGGACATCGACCGTGCTGTCGCCGCGGCACGCGCGGCCTTCGACTCCGCGGTTTGGGGCCGTAGCGAACCGGCCGAACGAATCGCCATGGTTCGGCGCCTGGCCGACACCTACGACCGCCGCCGCGACGAGATGGCTGGCATCATCAGCGCCGAGATGGGCGCCCCGATCAGCTTCGCCAAGCGCGCACACGTGGGACTGCGCCATGATGATCCGCGCGTTCTGCGACCTCGCCGAAGGTCATCAGTGGCAGCAGGACCGGCGCGGCTTCTTCGGGGCCGATGTGCGCGTCCGGAAAGAACCGGTCGGCGTCGTCGGCGCGGTCGTGCCGTGGAACATGCCTCAATTGCTCATCATCGCCAAGCTCGTGCCTGCTCTACTGGCCGGCTGCGCCGTCGTGTTGAAGCCTGCGCCCGAAAGCCCCTTGGATGCATTGCTTTTGAGCGAGATGATCACCGAAGCGGGCCTGCCTGCCGGGGTGGTGAGTGTCGTCGTCGGCGGCAGCAAGGTGGGTGCGGCCCTCGTCGCGCACCCGGGCGTGGACAGAGTCTCGTTCACCGGATCGACCGCGGCGGGCCGCGCCGTGGCAATGGCCTGCGCAGCCAACCTCACCAAGGTCAGCCTCGAACTCGGCGGGAAGTCCGCTGCGATCGTGCTCGAGGACGCGTCCCCTGAGAAAGTCGCCGCCGGAGTCCGATCGGCAAGCCTGTCCAACAGCGGGCAGATCTGCAACGCGCTCACCCGCGTCCTGGTACCTCAAGCGCGTCACGACGAATACGTCGACGCGTTAGCCGCCGAGATGTCGAATCTGCGGGTCGGCGACCCGAGCGACCCCGACACCCATCTCGGCCCCTTGGTGTCGCGGCGCCAACAGCAGCGCGTCCACGACTACATCCAGATCGGGGAACATGAAGGTGCGCAACGGATTGCCGGTGGCGCAGATATGCCCGACGGCCTCGACACCGGCTGGTATGTCCGGCCCACGTTGTTCGCCAGCGCCGACAACACCATGCGGATTGCGCGCGAAGAGATCTTCGGACCGGTCATCACCGTCATCCCCTACCGCGACGACGACGAGGCCATCGCGATCGCCAACGACTCCGACTACGGCCTGGCCGGCTCAGTCTGGTCCGATGACACCGAAAGGGCGTTGGCGATCGCGGCGCGCATTCGCACCGGAACCGTTGGTATCAACCAGGGCTACACCATGGACCCCTTCGCGCCGTTTGGCGGCGTCAAAGCCAGCGGCTACGGCCGCGAACTGGGCCCCGAGGGCATCGACAGTTACCTGGACACAAAGTCCATCGCGATCTTGAGCGAAGCATGACAGTGGTGACGGCCGCGACATTCGACGGCTGCGTCGCGGTCAAAACCGCACGAGGCGGGGCCGTTCGCCGCTGGCGTGCCACTGGGCCAAGCCGCCGCGAGGGTGCAGGCTGGCCCAGCCAGGGCGCCGCGTCACCGCCACTCGCGCCGGCGCCGGTATCTCCCGTCGCCCACGGGACCACGCGGTAGGACGAAGGTTCCATGTGTTCCCCGAGCCCGAAGATGCAATCGGGCCTTTTAGCAAGCTGGTGCCATTTGCTAATCTTCGCTGCATAAGTACTGGTTAAAGGTGTTTCGCCAGTCGGCCGCCCGTCTTTGTCACTGGGAAAGCGGGTGGGTCATGGTGTTATGGGGCGCAGGGTAATCGGCATCCCGTCGAGTGGCAGGGGCATCCCGCTGTATTCCCAGTGTGGTTGGTAGTCGGGTCGGGTGAGTTCCAACCGGTATCGCCGAAGCAGCCGGTGTAGGACCGTCTTGATCTCGAGTTGGCCGAACATCATGCCGATGCATTTGTGTGCGCCGCCGCCGAATGGTGAGAAGGCGTAGCGGTGACGTTTGTGCTCGCAGCGTGGCTCGGCGAACCGCTCGGGGTCGAATTCATCGGGGCTGGTCCACAATTCGGGTAACCGGTGGTTCATGCTGGGCCACACCACGATGGTGGTGTCTTTGGGGACGTAGTGCCCCAGGATGTCGGTGTCACGCACGGTGGATCGCACAGCCAGGGGTAGCGGCGATACCAGCCGCAGCGATTCGTTCATCACCAACTCGAGGGTTTCCAGCTTTTCCAGTGCCTCGATGTCCAGGGGTCCGTCGCCGAGGCGAGCTGACTCGTCTCGGGCACGTTGCTGCCAGTGTGGTTGCGCGGCAAGGTGATACGCCATGGTCGTCATGGTGGATGCCGAGGTGTCGTGTGCGGCCATCATGAGGAAGATCATGTGGTTGACGATGTCCTTGTCGGTGAATGCGTCGCCCTCATCGGTGGCGGCGTTGCACAGCACCGACAGCATGTCGGTGCTGGGTTCTTGTCGCCGTGCACCCTGTATCCGTGGGGTGAAGTACTCCTCGAGTAGCTTGCGGCCTTTCACGCCGCGCCACCATTTGAATGGTGGCAGGGGGAACCGGATCACCGCGCCGGGGGCTTGGACGGTGTCGACGAACGCTTGGTTGACCTTGGTGAGCTGTGCGCTGTCGGCTCCCGGGGGGTTGCCCATGAATACCACGGACGCGATATCGAGGGTCAGCTCCTTCACCGCAGGATGCAGCAGGAACCGACTATTGTGGGTGGGCCACTGCCCGACGACGTCGGTGGCGACGGTGTCGATGTGTTCGACATAGCCGGCCAGCCGGGTCCGCGTGAACGCCTGCTGCATGATCAACCGGTGCTGGTGGTGCTCCTGGAAATCGAGCAGCATGAGGCCGCGATTGAAGAAAGCTCCCACGACCGGCACCCAACCCTGCTGGGAGAAATCCTTGCTTTTGTTAGTGAAGACCTCCTGGGTGCCGTCTGGGCCCAGTACCGCAACAGCTTTCATGTACGGCGACCCGTACCAGCTAACCGGCCCGCGCTCGTTGTAGAGGGCCCGGGCAAAGTCAGGTCCGCTACGAAACTGCTCGATCATGTGGCCTAAGACCGGCAGACCGAAGTCGCCCATGACGGGTTTGAGCCCACTGCCCGCGGCGGCTCAGCGAAGGGCACCTGCTCCCGCGCCCGCGTCCGTAGCCGCTGCTCGATGTAGCCCAGACCCGGCAGTGTGCTGACGGTGGGAAGGCGGCGCTTTGCCCGAGCTATGAATTGTTCGGTGCTGCTGATTGTCGCCATGGAGATTCGGCTCCTTTGTCGGATCGTGGTCGACTGTTGTCGGTGACTTTCTGCGAACGGCGCGATCAGATAATGGTGGCGGCGCTGGCCGCGCTGCGTTCGTCGATATCGTTGTGCGCAAGCAGTTCTCGGCCAAGGTGTTGGGCGATGCGGTCGGTCCAGGACGCGTCGGCGATGAGGTGGCGGCGGGTGTGGCGGACCGCGATGAGGGTGGAGCGGGCTGAGGTGTCGTCGCGGGCGGCGTGTTCAAACAACAACGCCGACATGACCGTTCGGCACAGCAGCTGCGACAACCTGATGGCGTTGGCTTCAGCCGCGCCGGGCCCGGCTTCCGCGATCTGGGTGACGCGCCGTGCCAGGTGGTTGCGGGCGATCTGAACGGCATGCAGTTCGGGGACCGCCCAGCCCGCGGTGTGGTGCTCGGCGGTGGACAGGGCGTCGTCGATGCGGGTCAGTACGTCGTGGTGGGCGCCTTCGCGGCCGATGGCGCGCAGCACGTCGAGGGCGAGGATGTGTTCGGTGCCTTCCCAGATGGGGTTGGCCTGGGCGTCACGTAGCTGTCGGGCCAGCCCGAAGTCGTTGCTGTAGCCGTTGCCGCCGTGCAGTTCGAGTGCTTGCGCGGCCGCGGACACACCGAGTCGGCACAGATGCGATTTGGTTGCGGGGATCAGCATGCGCGGCACGCCGTGTCCTGTCGGGTAGCGATCGGAGTTGCATTCGAAGCCAAGTGCGGTGGCGGCTTCCACGTCGACGAGCAGATCGACGAGTTGTTCACGGATAATCGGAAGATCGATCAGTAAGCGTTCCTTGACTTTCCAGTGATGCGTTTGGATCGCCGATTCCAGCAGGCCGCGGCGGGCGGTGCCCAGGCCCATCATCGCCACGCCCTGTCGGCAGGCGTTGGTGACGTCCATGGCGTCGCGCAGGCCGGTAGCGCCGGCGTCCTGCAGGCGTAGCGGCCATCCGATGGATCGGTCGAATTCGATCTCACCGGTCGGGCAGCTTCGGGTGCCGAGCTTGTCTTTGAGTTTGCGGACCCGGATGTTCAGGGTGCCGTCCTCGCGGCGCCGCGGCACCAGGAACAGGCTCACCGGTGCGTCGGGGGCATTGCGCGCCATCACCACCATGACGTCGGCGTCGGCGTCGGAACAAAACCATTTCTCGCCGGTGATCTCGACCAGGCCGTCACCGATGTCATGCGCCCGGGTATGGACGGTGTTGTTGAGATCCGAACCGCCGCCACGTTCGGTCAGAAACAGCCCGCCGACGAAGGCGTCGGGGTCTTCGGTACTTAATCCCGCCACGTACATGTCGCGCAAGGCAACTGGCCCGTACTGGCCGATGAGGCGGGCGACGATCGGGTTGATCCCCAGGTTCAGGGTCAGACCGGTGTCGGCGCCCAGCCCCCCTCACAGTTGCGCTGGCGATAGGTGTCGACGACTAAATCTCGCCAGGCGCGCAGCCCTTCCATGCTGTCCAGCCCCCGAAGCGTTGCCAGCACAGCGTGCAGGCGGTGGGCAATGACCGCCCTGACCAGGGATTCCTTGTCCTCGAAGTAGTGATACACCTGCGAGGGGCCAACCCCGGCCGCTTTGTGGACGTCGACCAGACTGGTGCCGGCGACACCGTGGTGATACATCAGTTGCGCTGCTGTTGCCACGATCCGCTCCCGGGTCGCCCGCCCTTTGGGGGTGAGCCGGTGCGGCTCGGCGACTGATTCGCTTGCTGTTATCACTGTGCCCAGGTTTGGCTCCCGCCCTCCCGATCCCCCTTTCCGATTCATCTGATCGCCTCGCGTGCACTAGCCGGAAAGACCGCCGCCACCGGCCAGCTCGCGCGGGCCAGTTGGTCGGCGCACGCGTCTTGGCTGCCACCTGCCCGCCCGAGGTCTCGGGCTGATGGGGAGCTGGCCGCTACGCCCGGGCGCACAGGCGTAGCGGCCACCCCCCGGGTCCGCCGCCGCGGCGACTAGCTACTGGAAACGCTGCGGCGTGGGGTGAGCGCGGTCATCACCGACGCTTCTGGGGTGGTCGTCGTGGTGGGCGCGCAGGATGCGTTGGGTCTGCAGGTAGACCTGGTCCTGCAGGTGCTCGGTGCGGGACTTCTTGGAGGACTTCTTCTGCTTGGAGGGCGTGTGGTAGCCGCCGGTGACGGTGGCCAGGCCGGGGTCGGTCATGATCCGGATGACCCCGGCGGAGCCTTTGCTGGCGTGGCCGTAGAGCGGTGAACCCAGCTTCATCATCAGCCCGAAGGTTCCGCCAGCCTTGGCGCCGAAACCGCTGTTCACGCTGCCGGGGCTGACCGCGTTGACCGTGACCCCGTGACCGTCGAGCCGGCGAGCCAAGGCGTAGGTGTAGAGCAGGTTGGTCAACTTCGCATTGAAGTAGGCCTGAGTCTGGGAGTACCTGCCCGGATAGGACCAGTCGGTCTCAACTTTGCCGCGCCCCTCGATCAGCGCGGTCATGTTGGCTACCCGCGACGGTCTTCCCAAGGCGCCGGCACCGGCCTGCAACAGGTCCAGGAGTGCATCGGTCAAGGCGGCGACCGCCACGTGGTTGATGGCCATGGTCATCTCGAAGCCATCGGGGGACAGCCGCCGCTCGTTGAACCCGGCGCCGGCGTTGTTGACCAGACCGTGGATGCCGTGGGGGGCTGCGGCTCGGGCGACGTCTGCCAGCTGCTGGGCGCCGGCGATTGAGCTCAGATCGGCGGCGACCGGGATGAACGTGCCCGCTCCGTTGCCGTCGACTGTGAGGCTGCCGACGCTGGCGCCCGCCGCTTGTTGGGTGCGGCCGTGGGTCAGGACGGTGGCTCCCTCGTCACCGAGAAGGCGGGCGGTCTCATACCCGATGCCACCCTTGGTGGTGCCGGTGACCAGGACGGTCTGGCCCTGCATCCGGCCGCTGGGCGAGGGGTTCTTGCTCATTGAAGTCTCCTAATCGTGTGAGGTTTTAGCGTGAAATTGCGGGCGTTGCGCCCGGGATCATGGCGCGGCCGGTCGACCCGGGATCGGCTCGACGCCACCAGTGAGGACCGCGGGGGCGGCCGCGTGCAGCGCGATGTAGGCGACGGCGAATTGCGGTGATGTCCCGGCCGCCTCCGCCTGCCTCCCGATGGTCGAACTCCGAGTAGTCATGCAACCGCCTCCCTGCCAGGTTGGAATGACTACTTCACAAAACCGCATAATGTTTGGAATGTCAACACCAGAATCAGGGGGCCCTCCCGCGATGAGTACTCGCACAGGCTGCACCACCCCGGAACGCATCCTGACCGCCCGTATCACGTGGTAAACCATATGATCTGCAGCGATATTGTCAGCGATTCCGCCTGATGCACGCTGGTGGACGTCTACATGGCCTTAACGGCGCTAGTCTCTCGTTACTGAATTGAGCACTCTAGAAAAATAGGATTTCTTTGGAACTTACATACCAAAGAAGGCTATTCTTGTGAGATGATCACGCGCAAGGGCCAAGCCACCCGTGACCGCATCCTGGCCGAGGCCGCGGCCCTGATGTTCCAGCAGGGAGTAGCTGGCACCAGCTTCGAGGATCTCCAGGCCGCCGCCGGGGTCAGCGCGTCGCAGATCTACCACTACTTCGGCGACAAACACTCCCTCACGTGCGCCGTCATCGGGTATTGGAGCGACGCGAACCTCGGGTTTCATAAACCCCTGCTCGCCCACCTCGACGACATCGACGCATTGCGCGCCTGGGCCCAGGCGATCGTCGCCAGCGCGCGGGCCAACGACTTTCGCGGAGGATGCCCGTTGGGTTCGTTGGCAAGCGAGCTCGCCGACAGAGACGACGTCGCACGAAACGACGTCGTGGTCGGTTACCGGCGATGGCAGGGCGCCATCCGTGATGGCCTGGGAGCGATGAAGGCCCGCGGCGCACTCGTCGAAAGCGCCGACGTCGACCAACTAGCCATGGCATTGCTGGCCGCCCTGCAGGGCGGCCTGCTGCTGGCCAAGACCTTCCGCGACGGCGAGCCACTGAGGACCGCACTGAACACGACCATCGATCACATCGCCTCCTTCGCCACGCCGCAACGGCGCAGCTGAGGCGCCGTGCAAGGCCTTGAATGGGCTTTCGATCAGCTGCCGCCTGCGGCGCGCCTAGATCGTCGTTCTGGTCGCGCTTGTTGTGGGCGCACGCGCGTCGTCTGATGCGCTGATCAGGACTGGGCTATCGCCAGCGCGATATCCAGGGTGGTCTCTATTGTTCGATTCTGTTGCGCGTCATAGCGATACGAGTTCAAGGTTCCTTACCAAGTACCAACCAGTGACGGCCGGCCGGCTATCCGCACGATGCCCGGCCAACGCCATATCCAGCGGTCCTACGCCGTGAAAAGCGCTGTGACAACCAGCGGGCCGTTGGTCACGAATCTCATTGCGGTGCTCGGCAGCTGCGTTCCCGTGATGAACAGAAGCAGTGCCACGATGCCCACCATCAGGTAGGCACCCAGCTTGGCGCGATTCGAAGGACTCCTTGCACTATCTTCGATCTCCGGTAATTTGCACGCGCTTTCACGAGACTAGATCTCAGATTAACGTGGGCAGAAATTGTTGTGCAACAGTAATTTTCGTCTAGAAGTTGACCGCCGGCTACACCGATAAAGGCGGGGCGTTCTAAGAACCAGGGGCCCACCGACTCCCGCCTATTTGCGTCGCGCGTCTCACTCGGTTGTCCAATTGGACACGCAGTGGACATTTCATTTGAGAATTGGACACGGGATTTGAGAACCTACACTCACCGCGCCATGTTGGCGAAGCGCGACAGGTGCAGCTGGTGAGCGACGGTCACCGTCTTGGTCGGGCCGTTGCGGTGCTTGGCCAGAATCAAGTCCGCCTCGCCACCGCGAGGATCATCGCGCTCGAAGGCATCGGGCCGGTTCAGCAGGATGACCATGTCCGCATCTTGTTCGAGGCTGTTATGGGCTGAAATGCCTTGTGCCACAAAGTTATTCGTGCCAGGGACAGTTCCATCATAAACATCTTGTTCGCCTATGCTGCTGATCTCCACAATCTTGTCCCAAAATACATGGCTAGTAGCCAATGCATGGATTTCGCGGTCCTCCAGCATCGCGGCGACGCTGTGCAACCGCGGCCGACCTGGTGCAAATCTGCGTGTCGCACCAGCAAAGGATGCGTTAAGCGAAGCCGAGAGTTCGCGGTGCGTGATTCCTTTGGCAGCCAGCGCTTCTCCGATTTTGATCCACACCTCTTTCGGTACTGTGTCAGAGCCTGGACGACCGCTGCGAGTGTCCAGCTTGGCAAGAACCTCTCGCGCAGCGGCCCCTCGAATGCCGTGCACACCGACGCTTCGTAGGAACCTGCTCTGGTTCTCTGCCCTGTCGATATACAGATGCCAGCAATCACGGTAGCCAGACTTCGGCACGCGCGCTATCCGCGAGCATACGCCGAGACGCAGTAGCAGCTGCATGACATCGTCGACTAGTTGCCGGCTCGTAGACGCGTAGTAGATCTGTGCGTGGTCAGACGACTGATTCCAGAGCACCGATCCATCGGTCGCCCAGAGATGCCGCAGGAATAGCGCTACCTGATCGTTCGGCAATGCGAAAACTGTCTGCGGCACGAACTTTTCGTAGCTCCGCAACCCGAACAGCCCGAGCTTGTCCAGCCATGCGGCGATCGGATTACGTCGACCATGCGTCAACCGATACGGAGCGGGCAACCGCAGCGTAGTAACCCTGGCGGCGGGGTAGTCATCACGCACCGCAGTCACTCCGAAATACGCCGCCGAAACGGCCACCGCAGCGAGGTTGGCCTCGTCGATCGACGCATACCGGATCGGCTGCTTCTTCACACACGAGCCGTCGCCGATCATGTGCGCCAGCAGAACGACCTCGGAGTCGGCCATCCGCTGTGTGCCAACCGGCTCCGGAATCCGGCGCGGCACCGCCAGCCGGTCGCCAATCGTCAACTCTTCCAACGGTGTCCACCCGTCAAGCGTCCTGAACGGATGATTGCCGGTGGCCTCGACTTCGCGCCCAGAAGCCAAGCGCAGCCGGAACACCTCCTTGCGGCCGCTCGGGAACACGTTCGTCATCGGCCGGGCCACCGTTCGCAGCTGCTCGTCCAGCGACCACACCAGGGGCCGCTCACCCGTGCGCATCAGCTCGCCGAACGTCACTTCGGCACCGGTGTCGGCCCGCAGGATCCGCGTCGCAGCGGTCAGGCATCCCGATTCACGAAGGTCCGACAGCATCGGTTTCTTGTCGGTGCGTTGCTCGGGACCACGGTTGAGCTGGCTGATCGCGATCACCGGAACCTCAAGCTCCTTGGCCAAAAGCTTGAGATGCCTTGAGAATTCAGACACTTCGAGCTGCCGTGACTCGACCTTCTTGCCCGATGACATCAGCTGCAGGTAGTCCACGACGACCAGGCGCAGATCGGCTTTCTGCTTCAGCCGACGCGCCTTGGCGCGGATCTCCATCATCGTCAGGTTCGGCGAATCGTCGATATACAGTGGCGCCTCGCTGATTTCGCTCATCCGCCGCGCCAGCCGTGTCCAGTCGTCGTCGCTCATTCGGCCCGACCGCATATCGCCGAGTTTGATCTTGGCCTCGGCGGACAGCAGCCGCATCACGATCTCGGACTTGCTCATTTCCAGCGAGAAGATGACGCTGGCCATCCGGTGCTTGATCGAGCACGACCGCATGAAATCGAGACCCAGCGTCGAGTTGTGCGTCGGCACCATGCCGCGGCCGGCCAGATACAGGTGCGAGGCGTTGTCGACCTGCACACACCGCACCGGAACGCTCGTGACCGGGCGAACTTTGTCGACTTGCAACACCGGAGCCATCACAGTGGTCGCGCCCGAACGCCCCGCGGAAGGCACGACGGATCCCGCAGCGGAGATAGTATCCAGGCCGCTAATTAATTGGCCCGTTGTGCGGATGCCAAACGCCGTCGGCCACGGGTGCTCAGCGTCAGCGACGATCACCGTGCCATCGGAGAACTCCACCTCGTAGCATGGCCGGCCCAGCATGATCTCGGTCGCGGCCACGACGCGCGTCGGACGTCCGTCTGGGCCCATCAATTCATCGCCGACGGCGACGTCGCCCATGGTCGTCCAGCCGGTCGGCGTCGGCAGCGGGGTATCCAGCGCCAGCGCCTTGCCCACGCCAGGCCTGGCCGCGACGATGATCATCTGCCCGGGGTGCAGCCCATTGGTGACCTCGTCGAGTTCCGTGAACCCGGTCGGCACACCACGCGCCAGACCGCCGTTGGAGGCGATGGCGTCGATCTCGTCCATCGTCGGCTGCAGCAGGTCTTCCAGCGGCACGAAGTCCTCGGACAGCCGCCGCTCGGTGACCTCGTACATCTCGGCCTGCGCGCGGTCGACCACCTCGGCGACGTCGGCGCCGTCAGCGCCGGCGTAGCCGTACTGCACCACCCGGGTCCCGGCCTCGACCAGCCGTCGCAGCAGCGCCTTCTCCGCGACGATCCCGGCGTAGTAGCCGGCGTTGGCCGCGGTCGGCACCGTCGAGATCAGCGTGTGCAGATAGGGCGCCCCGCCGATTCGGCGCAGCAGCCCGCGGCGATCCAACTCCGCGGCCACCGTCACCGCGTCGGCCGGCTCGCCGCGGCCGTAAAGATCCAGGATGGCGTCGTAGACGTTCTGGTGCGCCGGGCGGTAGAAGTCGCTGGGCCGCACCCGCTCCAGGACATCGGCGATGGCGTCCTTACTCAGCAGCATGCCGCCCAGCACCGACTGCTCGGCGGCGAGGTCCTGCGGCGGTTGACGCCCGTAGTCCTCGCTGGGGACGTCCGCTCCGGCACGACCCAAATCGTCTACTACGGCCACTGAATCTCCCGCCTCCTCCGCACGATGATCGAACGCGCATTCGAAACCGGCGACCTGACGTTAGGTCATGCCACCGACACCGCTCGACTCAGCCCGACCGCCCGAGTGGCCCCCGTCTAAACGGGGGGACCCCCCACCCCGGGCGCATCGTCGGCCTTCGCCCTCGTGACCAACTCGAGCCCACAGTCGGCGGGACTCCCACCGCGGGCCGCGCTGTCGGTCTTCGAACGCCGGCATCACCTCACGACGGGTCGACGTTAAAGGTTGCTGGCGAGGACAACAAACGGTGTTGTTCATAGACCTGTGCATCGTGTGTGCATATCCATCCGCGCCCGTGTTGAGGGGTTGTGGAGAACTTGTGGAGCAATATGCGACTTTGCAACATCACTGCAGATAAGCGCACCACACAGCTGCGGATTTTGTGTGGATGGGAATCTCTACGGCGTGTCGTGACTGGTAGCCACTTCGGGCGTGTTGCGTTTCAGCCAATGATTAACCGCGTTAACGGACGGTAACGTTCGCTATATCTGACCGACGCGGGCGAGTTCGCCACAGCGTCAACCGTGCTTTCTGCCCCGGTCCGGGCCGGTGACGGCTGAACCGGGGTAGGGTGTCGAACCTCTAGCCTTCGGCGACGACGTCGAGCGCGACCTGCACGTCGACCTCGGGGTGCACATGCAGCATGATGGGGTGGCTGCCGACGGCCTTGATGTGGCCCTTGGGCAACCGGACGACCCGTTTGTCGAGGTTGGGCCCGCCGGCCTTGCGGATCGCGGTGACGACGGCACCGGCGGTCACCGAGCCGAACAGCTTGCCCGAATCGCCTGCGGTCTTCACCGGCAGCGCAACCGAACCCAGCGCCTCCAGCGCGGTCTTGATTTCGTTGGCGTGCTCGCGGTCGCGGACCTGCTTGGACTCGCGGGCGCGACGGATGTCGGCCACCTGCTTCTCAGCACCGCGGGAGGCGACGATGGCCAGGCCGCGCGGCAGCAGGAAGTTACGGCCGTAGCCGTCTTTGACTTCAACGGTGTCGCCGACGGACCCGAGGTGGTCGACGTCGGCGGTCAAAATGAGCTTCATTGTTTCGCTGATTCCGTTCTGCGCTTAGCGGTTACCGCGACGCGGAGGTGAAGGGCAGCAATGCCACCTCGCGGGCGTTCTTGACCGCGATCGCAACGTCGCGCTGGTGCTGCACGCAGTTACCGGTCACCCGGCGGGCGCGGATCTTGCCCCGCTCGCTGATGTAGGTGCGCAGCAGCTGGGTGTCCTTGTAGTCGATCGGCTGGCCCTTCTTGGAGCAGAAGATGCACTTGCGGGTCTTGATCGGCTTCTCCGGCGCCGGGCGCCGCTTGTTACTGGACTTGGCCATGTCTGTCTCTTTCGTTCTGTCGTAAAAAGTTGGTTAGAAGGGTGGCTCGTCGTCGCCGCCGCCGAACGAGCCCGATGCCGGGGCACTGCCCCACGGGTCGTCGCCGCCGGCTGCTGGTGCTGCGCCGCCGCCGCTCGGGGCCGACTGACGGGATCCGCCGCCACCACCGAAACCGCCGCCGCCACCGCCGCTGCGGCTGGCCTTGTTGACCTTCGCGGTGGCGTACTTCAGGCTCGGGCCGATCTCGTCGACCTCGAGCTCGACCACGGTGCGCTTCTCGCCCTCACGGGTTTCGAACGAACGCTGCTTGAGCCGTCCGCTGACGATCACCCGCGAGCCACGGGTCAGGCTCTCGGCCACGTTCTCGGCGGCCTCGCGCCAGATGTTGCAGCGGAGGAACAGCGCTTCGCCGTCCTTCCACTCGTTGGTCTGGCGGTCGAACATGCGCGGCGTCGACGCGACGGTGAAGTTCGCGACGGCCGCGCCCGACGGTGTGAAACGCAGTTCGGGGTCGGCGGTCAGATTTCCGATGACCGTGATGACGGTGTCACCAGCCACTGTGAACTCCTCAGTCCTTCTGGGCACGCCGGAAGCGGCGCATGATCATGAGCGGTGTCTCGCTGAGCCTACGCAACGGCTCCGACGCGACGCGGTCAATCGTCAACAGGTCAGTCAGTGCTTGTCGGTGCGCATCACCTTGGTGCGCAGCACCGACTCGTTCAGGCTGAGCTGGCGGTCGAGCTCGGACACCGTCGCGGGCGCGGCCTTCAGATCGATCACCGCGTAAATGCCCTCGGCGTGCTTGGCGATCTCGTAGGCCAGCCGGCGCTTGCCCCAGATGTCGACCTTCTCCACCGATCCGCCGTCCTTGCGGACAACGTTGAGAAAGGTCTCCAACGAGGGAGCCACGGTGCGCTCGTCGAGAGTGGGGTCGAGGATGACCATCAATTCGTATGGACGCATGGGAACCTCATCACCTCCTATGGTCGTGTGCGGCCACGGGGTCCCCGTGGCAGGAGGGTCGCCTGCGTCGGCAACCGCCATAGGTTACCGGACGGGGGCCGAGCTGACGAAATCCGCTTCGGGCGCATCGGCGGCGACCGGCTGCTGACGGCGGCCCGGGCGCAGCAACGGCGGCAGCCAGCTCGGCGGTGCGTCGGGTGCACGGTCGAATTCCCCGCCCGCCGGATCGTCGACCCGGCCGCCCCAGCGGACCAGATCCTCCTCGGGCCGATAGATCTGGCGGACCACCAGCGCGCACAACCCCAGCACCGCGAGGTCGCGCAGCAGCACCGTCGCGGTGAACCACTGCTCGGGCAACCCGCGATCGGGCACGCTGTACAGGTAGTACATCCGCGGCACCCACACCAGCGCGTCGATCGTCATCCAGGCCAGCAGAATCCGGCGGTGCGGCAACGCCAACACCGCCAGCGGTACCAGCCACAGCGAAAACTGCGGGCTCCACACCTTGTTGGTCAGCAGAAACGCCACCACCACCAGGAACGCCAGCTGCGCCACCCGCGGGCGCCGGGGAGCGGTCAGCGCGACGAAACCGATTGCCGCACAGCACACCACGAACAAAACCAGCACGACGGCGTTCAGATGCTCAGGCGGCTGCCAGAAACCGAGGTTGGTGTCGAAACCCCGCCAGCCGGTAAAGGATCTGACCACGTTGTACAGCGAATCCATGTCCTCGCCGCGGCGCGCGTTGAGCCGGAAAAATTCCGACCAACCCCGCGGAAACAACACCAGCACAGGCAGATTCACCAGCAGCCAGGTCAGCCCCGTCGTCGCCGCAGCGCGAGCCACGCCGCGCAGCCGCCCGGCTCTGATGCCCAGCACCAGCAGCGGACCCAACAGCAGCAGCGGATACAGCTTGGCCGCGGTGCCCAGGCCGATCAGCACCCCTGCGAGCACCGGCCGTCGTCGCGCCCATGCCAGCAGGCCGCCGATCGCCAAAGCCGTTGCCAGCGAATCGAAATTGGTGAAGATTTGAAAGATCACCAACGGTGACGCGGCCACCAGCGCGGCGTCCCAGACGCGGCGCCCGGCCAGGCCGGCGGTGGCCCACACGGTCGCCAACCAGGCCAGTGCCAGCCCGAGCGCGGCGATGTCGAAGAACACCACCACCTCGGCAACGACGGGTAGCGGGATCAGCTTGCTGAATGTGGTGTAGGTCTTGGCCAGCGACATCGCGACGTATTGGTAGACGCCGGTGAGGACCGGATATTCCATGTAGCGCACGGCGGGCAGGCCGTCATAACGGGTCTGCGGTTTGCCGCTGCCGTCCTTCTCGATCCAGCTGGACTTGTACGGAAACTTGCCCTGACTCAACAACTCCGCGCCGTACAGCGGCACGGTGTCGGAATAGCACAGTTCGTAATAGGCCCGCTGGTTCTCCCAGTTGGCGACCCGCTGGTCGGGCGGCCCCGTCCCGATGGTCTGCAGGCACGGCGCCTTCGTCGACCACCCCAACGCCAGGAACACCAGCGCGATCATGAACATCACCCGCACGGGCGTGAACACGGCCGTGCGGCCGATGAGCGCGTGCCGGCCCACCGGGCCGCCCACGACACCGGACAGCGCTGCGCCGAGAAAGTCGGTGCGGCTCGGGCAATCCCGGTCATCCGCCGACCGGAGATCGGCGGCCAGCCGCCGCGGCGAAATGGCGGCGCGGTCGGTCACGGCGGCGGTGCAGGTGCAGGTGCCGGCTCGGGCCCTCCCGGCGGCGCGGGCGGCGGACCGACGGGAACCGTGGTGGGCGGTCCGATCGGGATGGTGATGCCCGGCGCGATCTCCATCGTGGGCTGGATGACGGTCATCGGGGGTGGTGCAGGTGGTGGTGGTGGCGCGGCGGGGACGCCGGCGGATCCGCCGATTTCGGTGGGCTTGGGAAACGACTCGATGGACGTGCCCTTGAGGGCCCCATCCATCGTCGCCTTCCAGATGTCGGATGGCAGACCCGATCCATAGATCGCGCCTCCCCACTTGCTCACCAGCGGAATGTCACCTCGCGTGGTGCCCACCCACACCGCGGTCGCCAGCGACGGCGTGTAGCCGACCATCCAGGCGTCCTTGTCGGCGTCGGTGTCACCCAGCTGCGTGGTGCCCGTCTTGGCCGCCGACGGCCGGCCGCCGGCCAGATTGTGTCCGCGCGAGTACCCCGCGATCGGCTGCATCGCCGAAGTCACGTTGTCAGCGACGTCCTTGGGGATGCGCTGCTCGCCGTTGTTGTCCGAGCTGCCGGCGTCGAACAGCACGCGGCCTTCGGCGTTGACCACCTTCTGCACAAAGTGCGGGCGGTGGTACACCCCGGAGTCGGCCAGCGTGGCGTAGGCCGAGGCCATGTCGATCGCCCGGGTTTGATACTGGCCCAACACGATTCCGTTGTTGGGTGGGCCGCCCTTGCCGTCTTCGGACAACGTGTGCGCCACGCCCGGGAAGCTGGTCGCGATGCCCGCCTGGTGTGCGGCCTGAGCGACGTCCTCGGGGCCGTTCTTCAGCTTGAGCATCAGCCGGTAGTAGGAGGTGTTCAACGACCGCTTCAGCGCCTCGGCGATGTTGCAGACCCCGCAGCCTTCGCCCTCCACGTTGGTGATCTTGATGCCGTTGACGGTCAGCGGCGAGCTGTCCACCTGGTAGCCCAGCCCGATGCCCTGCTCGAGCGCGGCGATCAACGCAAACACCTTGAACGACGATCCGGTCTGCAGCCCAGCCTGGGCGAAGTCGAACCCGTTGGCGTCGGACCCGCCGTAGTAGGCCTTCACCGCGCCGTTGTGCGGGTCGATCGACACGACCGCGGTGCGCATGTCGGGGTTCTGGCCCTCCATGTACTTCGACACCGCGGACTCGGTGGCCTTCTGCGCCGTCGTGTCGATCGTGGTCGTGATCTGCAGCCCTTGGGTGTTCAGCGTCTGCTCGTCGATGTTGAACAGGTCCATCAATTCGCGGGTCACCTGACGTTGGATCAACCCGTTGGGGCCCGTCGTCTGGTTGCGCGCGCGGGCCTGCTCGGGCGGCACCGTCGGCGGAAACTGCTGTGCCGAGCGGTCCGTCGGTGAGAGGGCCTTGTCGTCGACCATGCCGTCGAGCACCCAGTTCCACCGCTCGGTGGCACCTTCCAGGTTCACCGCGGGGTCCAGCGTCGACGGCCGCTGGATCAGCGCCGCCAGCAGCGCGCCGTCGGCGATGGTGAGCTGCTCGACCGGCTTGCCGAAGTAGGCCTGCGAGGCCGCCGAGATGCCGTAGGCACCGCGGCCGAAATAGATGATGTTCAGATACGCCTGCAGCACATCGTCTTTGGACCACTCCCCCGACATCTTGGTGGCGATGACGAGTTCCTTGGCTTTGCGGACGAGTCCGCCGACTCCGGCGCGCTGCGCTCCCACCAACGCGTTCTTGACGTACTGCTGGGTGATCGTCGAACCGCCCTGGGTGTCGCCGCCGAAGAGGTTGTTCTTGAACGCCCGCGCGAATCCGCTGAAGGAGAAGCCGGGGTTGGAGTAGAAGTTGCGGTCCTCGGCCGCGATCACCGCCTGACGCACATGCACCGGTACCTGGTCGATGTTGACGTCGACCCGATTGCCTTCGGGCGGAACGATTTTCGCCAGCTCGGAGCCGTCGCTGGCCAGGATGGTCGAGACCTGATTGGTGCGGATGTCGCCGGGCTTGGGGATGTCGACGATGAAGTAGGCCATCGCAAACGTGACGATCGGCAACAGCAGCAGCACCACGGCGCTGACGTAGAGGCCGCGACGGACCCAACGCCAGTTGATGTGCTCGAGCCGACTCCAGTCGATCCGTTGCAGCCAGCCCCAGTCCGGCAGCGGTGGCTTGCCGCTCGGCGGACGCCCACCGGGCGGGCTGCCTGCCGCGTGCTGGCGACGGGGCGGCGGTGCGGCAGGGGGAGGCTGACGCGGCCCGCGGTCGTCGCGGTCCGCGCCGCGGGGGGTGGGCCGGCCGTCCAGCGCGGCCTTGACCGCTTCGATCGGATCGCGCAGATGATGCGGCACGTCGTCGCGGTCACGCACCGGCGGCAGGATCGTGGTCAGCCGATCGTCGGGCGGGATCGGGGGTCGCTTCCGCGGGCCACCGGGTTTCGGGCCGCCAGCAGCCCCTGACGAACGATCAGCGGCTGACTGGTCTTGCGGCCCTTCGCTATTCACTGGCCGTGCGGGCGCCATCGCGCGCCGTCCGTGTGCTGCGCGGCTTCCGCGGCGGACGAGCCGTCCGGGCCGCGCCGAGCACATACGACTTGACCAGATGATTCCAGCTGCAAGTGCGGCATACCTCCACCACGTGTACGGCGAACTCCTCGAATCGGGTCGCCAGCATGACCAACTCTTCGGCGGTGCGCGCAGAGCCGGACACGGCGCCCAGGTGCTCGCCGAACACCCACGACACCAGCGTCAGCTGCTCCTTGCGGCAGATCGGGCACATCACCGAGCTGGCCTTGCCGTGGTACTTCGCGGCCCGGAGCAAATAGGGGTTGGCGTCGCAGACCTCGGACACCCCCGTCCGGCCCGAGTACACCTCGGCCAGCAGCGAGCGACGTCGAAGGGCGTAGTCCACCACCTGTCGCTGCAATCGCACGATGACCAGAGTACGTCCGCCCGGCCGGTGTCGAGATGTAGGTCGGTTACGTTTCCGACGCGCGCGGCGTGAGCAGCAGCGTCGCCGTCAGACTGCGGTCGGGCTATGAAGCACTGACGTCACCGAGCCGGGGCAGGAACGCCGATCGAACGGGCTCGGTCGAGCGTCCGGCCGCGTCGAGCAGCCCGCGCTGGGCCAGCAGAGGTCGCACACCCTCGCCGAAGATGTAGGCCTCCTCGAGGTGTGGGTAGCCGGACAGGATGAAGTGGTCCAGGCCCAGCGCGGCGTACTCGGCGATGCGATCGGCTACCTCCTGGTGCGAACCGACCAGCGCGGTGCCCGCGCCGCCGCGCACCAGGCCGACGCCGGACCACAGGTTGGGATAGATCTCCAGCTGACGGGCGTCCGCACCGGCCGCGAAATCCTCACCGCCGCCGTGCAATTGGCGCATCCTGCGCTGGCCCACCGATTCCGAGCGGGCCAGCGACTGCTGGGCGGCGGCCACGGTCTCCGGGCTGAGCCCGCTCAGCAGCCGCTGGGCCTCTGCCCACGCCTGCTCGCTGGTATCGCGAGAGATGACGTGCAGCCGGATGCCGTAGCTCAATTGCCGGCCCTGCGCCGCGGCAAGGCCACGGATCCAGTCCAGCTTCTCCTTGACCTGTTCGGGGCGCTCACCCCAGGTGAGGTACGTGTCGGCGTAGCGGGCCGCGACCTCGCCGGCCTCCGGCGACGAGCCGCCGAAGAACACCGGCGGCAGCGGATCGGGGTGGCGCGCCAAGCTGCCTTGCTCGACCTGCAGGTGCTCACCGGTCACGCTGACCGGCTGCTCGGACGTCCACAACCGCCGGACGATGTCGAGGAACTCTCCGCAGCGGGCGTAGCGGGCCTCTTTCGGCAGGAAGTCGCCGAACGCTCGCTGCTCGCTGCTCTCGCCGCCGGTGACCACGTTGAGCAGCAGCCGGCCCTGCGACTGCCACTGGAAGGTGGTCGCCATCTGCGCGGCAAGAGTCGGGCTGACCAACCCAGGCCGGAACGCAACGAGATACTTCAGCGTCTCGGTGCTGTTGATCAGCATCGCGGTGGTCAGCCAGGCGTCTTCGCACCAGAGTCCGGTGGGCGTGAGCACCGCTTCGAAGCCGTTGATCTCGGCGGCCTGGGCGAGCTGGGTGAGATATCTCAGGTCGGCGGGCCGGTCGCCGCGCATGTTGCTGCCGTGGCCGCCGGCGATCAGGTCGCGCGAGTCGCCGTAGGTGGGAAGAAACCAGTGAAAGTGAATTGGCACGTTGTCTGGTTATGCCTGCGGGATGCCGACACGAACAGGCTTGCAACCAGGGTGATTCCAACTCGACGGGCTTCGGTGTATTCGTCCTGACACTGCGGCCACGGCCGGCTGAACGTAGGGTAGACGCCAACTGGAGTGATCGCTAATATATCGGGGCGATACTATGGCGCGAGACTGTTAGCCGACATAGCAGCGTTGCACAAAACCGAGCAAAGGAGGTGACTCGATGCTGGAACTCGCCATCCTGGGACTTCTGCTCGAGTCGCCTATGCATGGTTACGAGCTGCGCAAGCGGTTGACCGGTCTGCTCGGAGCATTTCGGGCCTTCTCGTACGGGTCGCTCTATCCCGCGTTGCGCCGGATGCAGTCCGACGGCCTGATCGCCGAGAACGCCGCCCCGACCGGAACGCCGGTGCGTCGCGCTCGACGGGTGTATGAACTGACCGACTCGGGCCGGCTGCGTTTCAGCGAGCTGGTGGCCGACACCGGCCCGCACAACTACACCGACGACGGCTTCGGCGTGCACCTGGCATTTTTCAACCGCACACCGGCCGAAGCGCGGATGCGCATCCTGGAGGGCCGTCGCCGCCAGGTCGAAGAACGTCGCGAAGGTCTGCGTGAAGCAATTGCGCGGGCCAGTAATTCGCTGGACCGCTACACCCGGCAGCTCCATCAGCTCGGGCTGGAATCCAGTGAGCGCGAAGTCAACTGGCTCAATGAACTGATCGCGGCCGAACGTGTAGCGCAACGCGGCGCTGAGCAGGCCTAGAGCCAGGCACCCCACCACATCCACTGCACGGATATCGAGTAAAGGAGAACGCCCAATGAGTGAGCAGAACGCGCCCCAGGCGTCCACCGAGGTACGAGTCGCCATCGTCGGCGTCGGGAACTGCGCTTCCTCACTGGTCCAGGGCGTCCAGTACTACTACGACGCGGACGAGAACAGCGCCGTGCCGGGCCTCATGCACGTGAAGTTCGGTCAGTACCACGTCCGCGACGTCAAGTTCGTCGCAGCGTTCGACGTGGACGCCAAGAAGGTCGGCTTCGACCTGTCCGAGGCGATCTTCGCGTCGGAGAACAACACCATCAAGATCGCCGACGTGCCGCCGACCAATGTGACGGTGCAGCGCGGCCCGACCCTGGACGGCATCGGCAAGTACTACGCCGAGACCATCGAGATCTCCGACACCGAGGCCGTCGACGTGGTCAAGGCGCTCAAAGACGCCAGGGTCGACGTGCTGGTCTCCTACCTTCCGGTGGGCTCCGAAGAGGCCGACAAGTTCTACGCCCAGTGCGCGCTCGACGCCAACGTGGCATTCGTCAACGCGCTGCCGGTATTCATCGCGTCCGACCCGGTGTGGGCCAAGAAGTTCACCGATGCCGGCGTGCCGATCGTCGGCGACGACATCAAGAGCCAGGTCGGTGCCACGATCACGCACCGGGTGATGGCCAAGCTGTTCGAAGACCGAGGGGTACAGCTCGACCGCACCATGCAGCTCAACGTCGGCGGCAACATGGATTTCCTCAACATGCTCGAGCGTGAGCGGCTGGAGTCCAAGAAGATCTCCAAGACGCAGGCCGTGACGTCGAACGTGCAGCGCGAGTTCAAGACCAAGGACGTGCACATCGGCCCGTCCGACCACGTCGGCTGGCTCGACGACCGCAAGTGGGCCTACGTCCGGCTCGAGGGCCGCGCGTTCGGCGACGTGCCGCTGAACCTGGAGTACAAGCTCGAGGTGTGGGACTCGCCGAACTCCGCCGGCGTCATCATCGACGCGGTGCGGGCGGCCAAGATCGCCAAGGACCGTGGCATCGGTGGACCGGTGGTGCCCGCGTCGGCGTACCTGATGAAGAGCCCGCCCAAGCAGCTGCCCGACGACATCGCGCGGGCGCAGCTGGAAGAGTTCATCAGCGAGGGCTGATCTTGTGCGAACCGGCCCGTCACCGACATGGTGGCGGGCCGGTTCGGCTTTGTGGGATGTGTCGACGTGCCCACCTCCGAGCGACAAATTCGGCGGAGACAGTGCCGGGGAAGCGCGTTGTCGCTGTGAGGTGGGCACATCGACACATGGTCGCCAGATGTTCGATTCCATCAACACGGCGCTGTGCAGGTGCTTAGCATCATCTTTCGATGAAGGTTCAGCCCGCCGCATTTCTGCGCACCAGCCTGCCGTTGGATCTGACTCGGCTCGATGAACTGGACGGCGGCCGCTATCACTCGATCTGGCTGCCCGACCACATGGTCAGCTTCTGGCCGGACTCGATCTGGACTCCCGAATTCACCGATCTGGCCAGCGCGTCGCCGTCACCGCATCGCCACCTCGACGGGCTTGCAGTCGCGGCCGCTGCGGCGGCACTGACCAAGAACGTCCCGCTGGTCTCCGCCGTCGTCGACACCGTCCGCCGCCATCCGGCCATGCTGGCCCAGACCGCGCTGACCATCGATCACCTCGCCCGCGGCCGATTCATCCTCGGCCTCGGCAGCGGCGAGAGCGAGAACACCCTGCCGTACGGCTTCGACTTCGCCCGACCGGTCAGCCGCTTCGAGGAAGCCCTGCAAGTGATTCGGCTGCTCTGGGACAGCGACGGCCCGGTCGACTTCGACGGCCGGTTCTACACACTGCACCACGCCCGGCTGGACACCGAGCCGTGCGACGGGCACCTGCCGCCGATCTGGATCGGCGCCAGCGGCCCGCGGATGCTCGACATCGCCGGTCGATACGCCGACGGCTGGTGGCCGGCCGGGGCGTGGACCCCGGAGCACTACGCCGCCATGCTCGGCCAGGTGCGGGCATCGGCCGAACGCGCCGGCCGCGATCCGATGGCGATAACACCGTGCTTCATCCAGGTGTGTTTCATCGGCAAGGACGACGCGGCGCTGGCCGACATCCTGCAGGCTCCGCTGGTCAAGGCGTTCCTGTTACAGGTATCCGCAGAAACATTGCGCGACTTCGGTTTCGAACATCCAATGGGCCCGTCCTGGCGTGGATTTCACGACATCGACCCCGCGGTGCTGACCCGCGAGCGGATCGTCGAGTTCCTGGCCAAGGTGCAACCCGAGATGCTGCTCGCCCTGGTCCCGCACGGCACGCCCAAGCAGGTCGCGACGACGATCAAGTCGTTCGTCGACGCCGGTCTGCGCGTACCGAAGATCCTCGATTACGGCGCGATGGCCGGCCTCGACCACGCCGCAGCGTCGGCAGCCAATGTCCTTGCGGCCGAGGATGAATTGCTGCGGCTGTGCGGAGATCTTCGGTGACTCTCGACGCCGCGGAGTTGCTGGCCGCCGCGACCGCGGAAACCGGTTTGGCTGATTTCGGCGACGCGACACTGCCGGAGCGCTTCGCGGTGGCCGTCGAACATCTCAACGCCCTCGGCATGGACGACGCCGGCGTCGCCGCGGCGGCGCAGGTGTGCCGGTGGCTGCTGACCTCACGACTGGTGTTCATCGAAGACCGCAACGCCTATCCGATCGCCGACGAAGTGATCGAGGCACCGATGTTCGTCACCGGCGAACCCCGTTCGGGCACAACGCTGATGCACGCGCTGATGGCGGTCGACCCGGACGCGCGGGCGCTGCGGTTCTGGGAGGTGATGTACCCGTCGCCGCCGCCCGGCGTGGCCGGTTCGGACGACCGGCGACGCGAGCAGGCCGACGCCGACTGGCGCGAGATCAACGCCAAACTGCCGAAGTGGTTGCACAGCCATCCCTACAACGACATGCTCGGCGACGGCCTGCCCGAAGACGAGCGCACCTGGGCGTTCGATTTCCGGGTGATGACGCCGACGGCGTGGTGGCGGGTGCCGATGCAGTCGCTGGTCGGCGGCCTGGCCAGCGACGCCAAGGCGCAATACTGGCTGCACAAAGCCATGCTGCAGCAGTTGCAATACCATCGGCCGCGAAAGTACTGGGTACTTAAGGGTTTTCACGGCTTCCGGCTTGCGGAGATGTTCGAGGCGTACCCCGATGCGGGGTTGGTGTGGTTACACCGCGACCCGGTGCAGGTCGCCGCGTCGCGCACGATGATGATGGCCGACATCGCCGAAGGCATCGTGGGGCCGGTCGACCTGCACGCCGAGGCCAAGAAGCACCTGGAGATGACCCGCGCCAGCATCGCCAACACCATGACCAATCCGATGGTCGACGATCCGCGGATCCTGCATGTCCGCTACGCCGACTTCATCGCCGATCAGGTCGCCACGGTGCGGCGCTACTACGAGTTCGCAGGCCGGGAGCTGACGGCGAAAGCCGAGGCGGCGATGCGCGATTATCTGGCCACCAACCGCGGCGACCGGCACGGCAAGTTCCGCTACTCCACCCAACTGCTCACCGACATCGGCGAAGACCTCGACGCGCTGCACGAGGAATTCCGGCCTTTCCGTGAGCGATTCGGCGTCGAGATCGAGAATAGGGCGTGACCCACCAACGCTTGTCGGTGCACAACGTCACCTTCTACGGTGCCACGCTGCCCGAGCTGCAGAAGTACTGGACGGATCTGGGTGTGCGCCGGTTGAGCATCCTCGATAGCCAGCTGCTGGACCCCGAATTCCCAAAATTATTGCAGCACAACGACTATACGGTCGAGGCGGTGTATCACCTGTTCAGCGGCGCAACCGCGCTGGAGCCGGTCATCGACGCAGCGGCAGACGCCGGGGCCGGCACCGTGTACATGCTGACCGGTGGGCGAGGTGACCGCTCCTGGCGGCAAGCCGCCGAGCGATTCTGCGAGATGATCGCGCCGTGTCGGCAGCGTGCGGCCGATGCAGGCGTGGCGCTGGCGATCGAAAACGCCTCCAGCCTGTACGCCGACCTGCACATCGCCCACACGCTGCGCGACACCATCACACTGGCCGAGATGACTGGGCTCGATATCTGCATCGACATCTTCCACTGCTGGGCCGAAGGAGAGCTCGACGTCCTGCTGCAGCAGGCGCTGCCGCGGACCCGGCTGATCCAACTGAGCGACTACGTGCTGGGTGACCGGGCACTGCCGGGCCGCGCAGTCCCCGGCGACGGCGCCATCCCGATCGAAGCGATCATCAGGCAAGCGTTGGCCGGCGGATACGCCCACGGGTTCGACCTGGAGTTGATCGGCCCGCGCATCGACGAGGAAGGGCACCTCGAATCCGCCCGGCGCGCATGCGAAGTCGTGGGTTCGATGCTCGACAGATTGGGCGGTTGAGCGATGGCATTCGGCGACTGCCCCGACGACGCCGCCCTCGAGTCGGCGTGGACGGCGTTCTGCGCACAGCTACAGAGCGCCGGGGCGCAGGTGTTCAAAGACGCCAACGCCGCCACCGCCCTGCAGCGCGTCGACGCGCTGCGGTTTCTCACCCAAAACGTTGGCCAGGCTTTCGATTTGGCGCTGGAGACCCGCGACACCCGCTACCCGGCGTTGCACGCATTCTGCGGCCCGACCCGCAAACTCGGCGGCGACTGTGGTGATTTCACCTACCAGCAGGCCTGGATCGACGGGCAGTCGACGTACCGGCTGACCGGCAGCCGCGGCACCGCCCGCTTCTTCAACGTGACCGTTCAGGGAGCACGCACCCCCGGCCCCGGCGTGCTGCACGAACCTTTCGGCGACACACCGGAAGCCAACATCTCCGGCGAGCGGCTCGACGTCGGCGCCGACGGCCAGTTCGAGCTGTACATCGGCGGCGCACAGCGCGGTCCGAATTGGCTGCCGACCACCGTTGATTCGCGAAAACTGTTCATCCGGCAGGGATTCGACCGCTGGGACGAACTGCCGGCGCAGATCCGGATCGAGCGCGTCGACATGTCGACGCCCAAGCCGCTGCCCACCGCCGAGGTCATGATCGAGGCGATCGGCTGGGCGGGCGACTTCGTCACCGGCCTGATGTCGGACTGGCCGGAGTTCCCGTTCAGCTACGGCGGTGTGGACGCCGCGCACCCGAACACTTTTCCGCGCGTCGACACCACCGGCGCCGACGCCAAGCGGGGCCGGGCCGCGGCGAACATGTACTGGGAGCTGGGCCCTGACCAGGCGCTGATCGTCGAGTTCGACGCCCACGACGGCCTGTGGATGCTGACCAACATGGGCGTCTTCTTCAACAGCATGGACTACCTCTACCGGCCGGTGAGCTACACGCCGAGCCGGGCCAGCACCGACGCCGACGGGCGCGTCCGCTTGGTTATGGCGCACCGTGATCCCGGCGTGCGCAACTGGTTGGACACCCAAGGCTTCGAGCGCGGCAACCTGACCTACCGGCACATGCTGGAAGGTCAGCCTGCGGTGCTCAGCACCCGTCTGGTCGGTTACGGCGAACTGCTCGGCGCCCTGCCCGCGGACACCGCCACGGTCACCGAAGCCGAGCGAGCCGCCGAGATGTGGCAACGATTCCGGGGCATTCGCCGCCGGTACGTCCTCTAATGTCGGAGGCCATGAGCGATATCTCCCACGACGAACTGGTTGGGCTGTCCGAGTTCGCGCTGCTGCCCGAGAATGCCGAGCAGGCCGGCGTCACCGGCCCGCTACCCACCGTGCGCCGGGTCGAGGCGGACGGCGTCAGCGCGCTGCAGTGGGGCGACGACGCGCCGCGGGTGGTGTTCTTCCACGGCGGCGGGCAGAACGCGCACACCTGGGACACCGTGATCGTGGGCCTGGGCGTCCCCGCGCTGGCGGTCGACCTGCCCGGCCACGGGCATTCGGCGTGGCGCGAAGACGGCAACTACTCGCCGCAGAACAACGCCGCAGCGGTGGCCCCGGTGCTGAGCGACCTCGCGCCGGACGCCGACTTGATCGTCGGTATGTCGCTGGGCGGGCTGACCGCGATCGGCCTGGGTGCCGTTGCGCCGCAACTGGTCCGCGAGCTGGTGCTGGTCGACGTCACCCCGTCGGCGCTGCGCAGGCACTCCGAGCTGACCAAGGAGCAGCAGGGCACCGTGGCGCTGATGCAGGGCGACCGGGAGTTCCCCAGCTTCGCCGCGATGGTCGAGCTCACCACCGCCGCGGCCCCGCACCGCGATCCGAAATCGCTGCGCCGCGGCGTGTTTCACAACTCCCGCCAGCTGGACAATGGCGCGTGGACGTGGCGCTGGGACACCATCCGGGAGTTTCCCGACTTCGACAGCCTCTGGGATGACGTCGCGGGACTGTCTGCACCGATCACGCTGGTGCGCGGCGGCACCTCGGGCTTCGTCACCGACGAGGACGCCGCCGAACTCGGCCAGCGCGCAACGCAATTCCGCGGTGTGCATGTCGTCGAGAACTCCGGCCACTCCGTGCAAAGCGACCAGCCCCTGGTGCTGATCGACCTGCTACGCGGAGTGCTCGACGGCGATTGAACCGCCTACTCCGGCCAGCTGTTCCCGAGAATGTTGTCGACGAAGTTGTCCCGGGTGAACGTCGGGTCGAAGCGCTCCAGAACGTCGGCGTTGCAGGTGCCGAATGTGGTCTGCGGGCGGTGCTTCATCCCGTCGTTGAATGCCGCCAGGATCTGCTGTTTGAAGTCGGGCCGCGGGTGGGCGGCGGTGACGGCGTCCAGCGCCTCGGGCGGCAGGTCGTCACGGCCGATGCCGAGCACATCGGTCTCGACGCCGGCCGTCACCAAGGCCGTCTCCGGTGCCAGGAATTCGGGCACACCGGGCGTGGTGTGCAGCGCGATACCCAGCCACACCTTGTCGACGTCGGCCTGCTCGACACCGTGCTCCAGCAGGAAGTCGCGCGCGGCGTTGGCGCCGTCGACCTCGAAGCGCAGCGTCGAGTCGCGGTAGCGCTCCGTCAGGCCGATGTCGTGGAACATCGCCCCGGCGTACAGCAATTCCGGATCCGGCTGCAGTCCACGGCGGCGACCCTGCAAGGCCCCGAAGATGAACACTCGTCGCGAATGGTTGAACAATAGGTCGTCTTCGGCGTCCCGGATGTGCGCAGTTATAGCCCTGACCAGCGCAGTGTCGGGAATGGCGATGCCAGCGATGCTGTCGGACATATGTTGCTCAGCCTATCCCCGCGCCTACGGTAGAGGCCATGACTTCTTCCGGCCGGCCGATCCGCATCGGCGTTCAGTTGCAGCCCCAGCACACCACTGACTACAAGAACCTGCGTGACGCCGTCCGCCGCTGCGAGGACATCGGCGTCGACATCGCCTTCAACTGGGACCACTTCTTTCCGCTCTACGGCGATCCCGACGGTGCGCACTACGAATGCTGGACCATGCTCGGCGCCTGGGCCGAGCAGACCTCGCGCATCGAGATCGGCGCACTGGTCACGTGCAACTCCTACCGCAATCCCGAACTGCTGGCCGACATGGCCCGCACCGTCGACCACATCTCCGGCGGACGGCTGATCCTGGGCATCGGGTCGGGCTGGAAGGAGAAGGACTACGACGAGTACGGCTACGAGTTCGGCACGGTCGGGAGCCGGCTCGACGACCTGGGCGAGGCGCTGCCGCGGATCAATTCGCGGCTGGCCAAGCTGAACCCGGCGCCGACCCGCGACATCCCGCTACTGATCGGCGGCAAGGGCCCGAAGAAGACGCTGCGGCTGGTCGCCGAGCACGCCGACATCTGGCACGGGTTCACCTCGGTCGACAGCTACCCGCACGCCGCCGAGGTGCTGGCCGGACACTGCGCCGCGGTCGGTCGCGACCCGGGAGAGATCGAGCGGTCCGCCGGCGTCAAGGAAGGCGACGAGTTGATTCCCAGCGCCGAAGGCCTGACCGCGCTGGGCGTCACGCTGCTGACCGTCGGCGTCAACGGCCCCGACTACGACCTGAGCAACGCCGAAGCACTATGCCGATGGCGTGGTCGGGGATGAGAGTCCGCTCGTCGCAACTGATCGCGCTGCTCGCCACCGTGCTGCTGACCTATTGTCTGGCTCCGATGGCGCCGGCGGCGGCCGACAACCACATGTGCAAGCCGTCGGGCATAGCGGGCGCGATGGCCCTGCCGGAGAAGCTGGTCACCGCCAGCCCGCCGGAGGAACGCGATTACACGACGGCCGACGTCGAGCCGTTGAGTTCGGTGAACATCGACGCGCTCGGTTTGCGCACGCCGCGAACGCTGACCATCGGCACCCAGCCGGGCGGTCCCCCGACCAGCTGCCTCAACAGCACGGGCCGCTACACCGGCTATGACAACGAGCTGCTGCGCGCGATCGCCGCCAAGCTCGGACTGAACGTCGTCTTCGCCGGCACCGAATTCGCCGGCCTGCTCGCACAAGTGGCGACCGGACGTTTCGACGTCGCGTCGTCGTCGATCGTCGCCACCGAATCGCGCCGCCGCACAGTCGGATTCACCAACGGCTACGACTTCGGTTACCTGTCTTTGATCGTGCCGTCCGGCTCGCCGCTGCACGGCTTCGACCAGCTCGGCGCGGGCCAGCGGATCGGCGTTATTCAGGGCACCGTCGAAGAGGCCTACGCCGTCGAAACCGTGCATGTGCAGCCAGTGAAATTCCCCGACTTCACCACCCTGTACACCTGCCTGAAGAACCACCAGATCGACGCGTGGGTGGCGCCGGCCATGGAGGCGGCCAAAGTGATGCGGCCCGGCGACCGCGCCACCGTCGCCGGATACACCTACAGCCCGGGCAGTTTCATCGCCTTCCCGGTCGCCAAGGACAACCAGCCGCTGATCGATGCGCTGAACGCCGGCTTGGACGCCGTCATCGCCGACGGCACCTGGTCGCAGCTGTACACCGACTGGGTTCCACGGCCCTTGCCGCAGGGTTGGAAGCCGGGATCGAAAGCGGCGCCGACGCCGCACCTACCGGATTTCGCGGCGATCGCCGAACGCAACCACCGCGAGGCGCCCGGGGCCGCACCGCCGAAATCCACGTTGGCCCAGCTGCGGGACCAGTTCTTCGACTGGGACCTCTACAAGCAAGCCATCCCGGCCATGTTGACGACGGGCCTGCCGAACACGCTGATCCTCACTGTGTCGTCCGCCGTCATCGGGCTGGTGGTGGGCATGGCGCTTGCGGTAGCAGGGATTTCGCAATCGCGCTGGCTGCGCTGGCCGGCGCGGATCTACACCGACATGTTCCGTGGCCTGCCCGAAGTGGTCATCATCCTCGTGATCGGGCTTGGATTCGGGCCGATCGTCGGAGGGTTGACGCACAACAACCCGTATCCGCTGGGCATCGCGGCGTTGGGGCTGACTGCGGCCGCCTACATCGGCGAGATCTTCCGCTCCGGCATTCAAAGCGTGGAAACCGGGCAGCTGGAGGCCGCCCGGGCGTTGGGTCTGAGTTACCGGACCGCGATGCGACTGGTGGTGATCCCGCAGGGCATCCGCCGGGTGCTGCCCGCGCTGGTCAACCAGGTCATCGCGCTGCTCAAGGCCTCGGCGCTGGTGTACTTCCTCGGCCTGATCGCGGGCCAGCGCGAGCTGTTCCAGGTCGGTCGCGACCTGAACGCGCAAACCGGCAGCCTGTCACCGTTGGTCGCGGCGGGCGCGTTCTACTTGATGCTGACCATCCCGCTGACCCATCTGGTCAACTATGTCGACGATCGGCTTCGCCATGGCCGGCCCGCGCGCGACGTCGACCCGCTCGCCACCGCCCAGGAGATCATGTGACAACGCCGCAGCCAGTGTCGTTGGCAGGCAACGACATTCACCTGTCCTTCGGAGACAACCCGGTGCTGTGCGGCGTCGACATCGAGGTACCCGCGGGCCACACGGTCGCGGTCATCGGCCCGTCCGGCTCCGGCAAGTCGACGTTGTTACGCACGTTGAACCGGTTGTACGAGCCCGACAGCGGGGACGTCCTGCTCGGCGGACGCTCGGTGCTCGGCGACGATCCCAATCGGCTTCGGCAGCGGATCGGCATGGTGTTCCAACACTTCAACCTTTATCCACATCTGAGCGTGCTGCACAACGTGATGCTGGCGCCGCGCAAGCTCAAACGGCTGTCCGGCGAAGAGGCCTGCGAGTTGGCGTTGGCACAGCTGGATCGGGTCGGCATGAAGCACAAAGCGAACTGCCGCCCGGGCGCGCTGTCCGGCGGTCAGCAGCAAAGAGTCGCGGTCGCACGCGCACTGGCAATGACGCCGCAAGTCATGCTGTTCGACGAAGCGACCTCTGCGCTGGATCCCGAACTGGTCAAAGGCATCCTGGCGTTGATCGCCGATCTGGGCTCGGAAGGCATGACGATGCTGGTGGTCACCCATGAAATGGGTTTCGCCAGGTCCACATCCGACGCCGTGGTCTTCATGGATCACGGCAAAGTGTTGGAAACCGGCCCGCCCGCGCAGATATTCGAGGCCGCGCGCACCGAGCGGCTGCAGCGCTTCTTGTCACAGGTACTTTGATCCCGACAGCCATTAATGGGCCGCGGCGAGAGCGACAGGTTAGACTAGCGAACTATGGCGGAGACTGAAGCCACCGTGCCCGAGCTCACGGAGCTGGCGGAGGGACTTCACCGCACGCTTTCCAAGCTGTTCTCCATCCTGCGGCGCGGCGATCCCAGCGCGGGAGCGGCCCAGGCCAGCGACCTCACCCTGGCGCAGCTGTCGATCCTGGTCACCCTGCTGGACCGGGGACCGATCCGGATGACCGATCTCGCCGCACACGAACGCGTCCGCACACCCACCACCACGGTGGCGATTCGACGGCTAGAGAAGATCGGCCTGGTCAAGCGCTCCCGCGACCCGTCGGATCTACGTGCCGTGCTCGTCGACATCACCCCGCGGGGGTTGGCCGTTCACCGCGAATCGCTGAGCAACCGGATCAGCGCACTGGTCGCGCTGCTCAGTCAGCTCAGCACGCCCGAGCTGGATTCGCTGACGAAGGCGCTGGCGCCGCTGGAGCACCTGGCCGCCAGCGAGTCGGTGGCCAGCCCGGCCGCCGCGGCCAATGGGGACGCGACCCCGTAAATCCTTGCTGCCCTAGACTGCTGGGGCCGACCCGCTGCGCCCGGCTGCACCGGGCTTGCGATCGGCCCTAGAGTTCAGGCATGCACACCGCGCTCATTACCGGTGCCAGCCGTGGGATCGGCGCTGCCATCGCCGCGGCCTTGGCGCCGACGCACACATTGGTGCTGGCCGGACGGCCCTCGCCGGCATTGCAGCAGACCGCCGAACGGCTCGGCGCCACGACGCTGCCGCTGGATGTCACCGACACCGACGCGATCCCATCCACCACGGCCGCGATCGGTGAGCTCGACGTGCTGGTGCACAACGCCGGCGTCTTCCTGCCGGGACCGGTCGCCGAGTCGACCGTCGAAGACTGGCGTACCACGTTCGACGTGAATGTGGTTGGCGCAGTGGCAGTTACGCTGGCGCTGCTACCGGCCCTGCGCCGGGCCGGCGGCCAGGTCGTCTTCGTCAACTCCGGCACCGGCCGCAAGGCGTCGGCGACCATGGCGTCGTACTCGGCGAGCAAGTTCGCGCTCCGCGCGTTCGCCGATTCGCTGCGCGAGAGCGAACCGGACCTTCGTGTCACGACGGTGTACCCCGGCCGCGTCGACACCGACATGCAGCGGGCGCTGGTGTCCTTCGAAGGCGGCGAGTACGACGCTTCGAAGTTTTTGAAGCCAGAAACCGTTGCCGCAGCGGTCGCGCAGGCCGTGGCCACGCCACCCGACGGCCATCTGCATGAAGTCGTCCTCAGGCCCCGTGGCTAAACAACCCGCACGCTGACGATGCGGGCCCTCGGCCCGAGGAGGAGGCGGGCTAGACAACCAAGTTGACGAGTCGCCCCGCGACCACGATGACCTTCTTAGGCGTGGCGCCGGCCAACGATGTCTGCACCTTTTCGTCGGCCAGCGCGGCGGCCTCCACGGCGTCGGCATCGGCGTCGGCGGCCACCGTAATCCGGCCCCGCACTTTGCCATTCACCTGCACCGGATACTCGACGGTGTCCTCGACCAGGTAGTCGGGATCGGCGACCGGGAAGGGTCCGTGCGCCAGCGGCGTCGTACTGCCCAGCCGCTGCCACAACTCTTCGGCCAAGTGCGGCGCCACCGGCGCCACCATCAAGATCAACGGCTCGACCGCCGCGCGCGGGACAGCGTCGCGGTGCTGCTTGGTGAGGTGGTTGGTGTATTCGATCAGCTTGGCCACCGCGGTGTTGTTGCGCAGTGCCGCATAGTCTTCGGCGACACCGGCGATGGTCTTGTGCAGCAGCCGCAGAGTCTCGGTGTCGAGATCTGAGCCGTCGGTGGCCCGCAGTTCGCCGGAGTCCTCGTCGATCACGAGCCGCCACACCCGCTGCAGAAACCGGTGCGCCCCAACCACGTCCTTGGTTGCCCAGGGGCGCGACGCCTCCAGCGGGCCCATCGACATTTCGTACACCCGCAGCGTGTCGGCGCCGTAGTCGTCGCACATCTCGTCCGGTGAGATCGAATTCTTCAGGCTCTTACCGATTTTGCCGAACTCCTGAAAGACCTCGACTTCGCCGTTCGAACCCGGGTGGAAAAACTTGCCGTCGCGTTCGACGACGTCAGCGGCCGTGACGTAGGACCCGCGGGCGTCGGTGTAGGCGAACGCCTGGATGTAGCCCTGGTTGACCAGCCGGCGGAAGGGCTCGCGGGAGCTGACATGGCCGAGGTCGTAGAGCACCTTGTGCCAGAACCGCGAGTACAGCAGGTGCAGCACCGCATGCTCGGCGCCGCCGACGTAAAGGTCGACACCGCCCGGGTCGTCGGGACCGTGCTCGGCAGGCCGCGGGCCCATCCAGTAGGCCTCGTTCTCCTTGGCGCAGAACCGTTCTGTGTTGTGCGGGTCGGTGTAGCGCAGCTCGTACCACGAGCTGGCCGCCCACTGCGGCATGACGTTGGTATCGCGGGTGTAGGGCTTCAGGCCGTCGCCAAGGTCCAGCTCGACGTGCACCCAGTCGGTGGCCTTGGCCAGCGGCGGCGAGGGCTCACTGCCGGCGTCGTCGGGGTCGAACAGCACCGGCGAGTAATCCGGGACGTCCGGCAACTCAACCGGCAGCGCGGCGTCATCCAGTGCGTGGGCGCGTTCGTCGCTGTCGTAGACGATCGGAAACGGCTCACCCCAGTACCGTTGCCGCGCGAAAAGCCAGTCCCGCAGTTTGTATTCGATGCGCGCCGTACCGCGGCCGTCGGCCTCCAGCCGTGCGGTGATGGCTTCCTTGGCGGACGCGACGCTCAACCCGTTGAGATAGTCCGAGTTCACCAGGGCGCCGTCGCCGGTGTGGGCCGCCTGCGAAATATCGCCGCCGGCAATGACTTCGACGATCGGCAGGCCGAACTCGCGGGCGAACTCCCAGTCCCGTTGGTCGTGGCCGGGTACGGCCATGATCGCCCCGGTGCCGTAGCCGGCCAGCACGTAGTCGGCGATGAAGATCGGCACCCGTTCGCCGTTGGCCGGGTTGACCGCGTAACTGCCCAAGAAGACGCCGGTCTTGGTCTTGTTCTCCTGACGCTCCAGGTCGGACTTTGCCGCGATGGCCTGCCGGTAGGCGGCGACGGCCTGTGCGGGTGTGGCGGCGTCCAGGGTCCAGCGCGGGTCGACCCCGTCCGGCCAACTCGACGTGACCAGATCGTCGACCAGATCGTGTTCGGGCGACAGCACCAGATACGTTGCGCCGAACAAGGTGTCCGGCCGGGTGGTGAACACCTCGATCTCGCCCGCCGATGCGGAGAACATCGCGGCCGCGCCGGAAGACCGGCCGATCCAGTTGCGCTGCATGGTCTTGACCTTCTCCGGCCAGTCCAGCACGTCGAGGTCGTCGAGCAACCGGTCGGAGTAGGCGGTGATCCGCATCATCCACTGCCGCAGTCGTTTCCGGAAAACCGGGAAGTTGCCGCGCTCGCTGCGGCCGTCGGCGGTGACTTCCTCGTTGGCCAGCACGGTGCCCAGCCCCGGACACCAGTTGACCATCGAGTCGGACCGGTAGACCAGGCGGTGCGCGTCGATCACGTCGGCGCGCTGTCCCGCCGGCAACGCCGACCAATCGCGGCCGTCATCCAATGTGCGTGCGCCGGAGTCGAATTCGGCGATCAGCTCGGCGATCGGGCGGGCCTTGTTCGCGGCGGTGTCGAACCACGCGTTGTAGATCTGCAGGAAGATCCACTGCGTCCACTTGTAGAACTCGACGTCGGTGGTGGAGAAGCTTCGCCGGTTGTCGTGGCCGAAACCCAACCGGCCCAACTGCCGCCGGAAGTTGACGATGTTGGCCTCGGTGCGGGTGCGCGGATGGGTGCCGGTCTGTACCGCATACTGTTCGGCGGGCAGGCCGAACGCGTCGAACCCCAATGCGTGCAGCACATTACGGCCCGTCATCCGGTAGTAGCGAGCGTAGACATCGGTGGCGATGTAGCCCAGCGGATGACCGACGTGCAATCCCTCACCCGACGGATACGGGAACATGTCCTGCACGAACATCTTGTCGTCAGGCAGTGGCGAGCCGTCCGTCGGCGCCAGCGAGCCGACCGGGTTGGGCACGTTGAACGTTCCCCAGCGCGTCCAGTTGTCCTGCCAGGTGCGTTCGATGCGGCCGGCCAGGTCCGCGGTGTAGCGAAACCGCGGCGCGTCGGCCTGCCCTTCGGCGGCCTGGCCGGCTGCGGCGGTCGGGGAGTCGGTCACGTCCAACAGGTTATAAGGGCCGAGTCGAGCGACCCGCCGACCACCGACGGTCTCGGTTGCATTGCAGACCGATCAGGGCTTGGTCCCAGGTGTGTTCCAGGTCGATTCCGGTGCTGGTAGCCGTGACTTCGTCCTGGTTACAGTCGCTTTCTGCGACGTCACGCTCTACCGACCCGCGCGATGTGAAAGGACCGACTCTCATGAAGCAGACAGCCTCTAGCTGGCGAGTAACGGTCGCGGGTCTCGCCGTCGGCGCGTGCGGTGTGTTGGGCCTGGCGAGCCCGGCCGCGTCGGCCGATCCGGTCTTCCCGCCCCGGCCCATCCCCGCGCCGATCCCGGCCCCCGCCCCACAGGCCGTCGCGCTGAACCCCGGGGCCCTCGCCAACCCCATGCCGGCTCCGGCGCCGCAGGCCGCACCCGCGGTGGCCCCGGCAGCACCCCCGCCGCAGGCCGCGCCGCCCGCCCCGCCGCCTCCGCCGGAACTCGCACCGGCCGCCGCCGGGACATTGCGTGAGTTCTTCGGCAGCAAGGGCGTCAAGATGGAGCCGCAGAAGGCGCCCGGCTTCAACGCGCTGGACCTGGTCTTGCCGATGCCGCCCGGGTGGACGCAGGTTCCCGACCCGAACGTCCCGGACGCGTTCGTGGTGACCGCCAACCGTCGCAGCAATAGCTTCTACAAATCCAACGCTCAGCTGGTGGTGTACCGGCTGGTCGGCGACTTCGACCCGCATGAGGCCATCACCCACGGCTACATCGACAGCCAGCAACAGCCGGCGTGGCGCACCACCAACGCCTCGCTGGCCGATTTCAACGGCTCGCCGTCATCGATCATCGAGGGCACCTACCGGCAGGACCAGATGACGGTCAACACCTCTCGGCGCCACGTCATCGTGACCTCCGGGCCGGACAAATACCTGGTGTCGCTGGCAGTGACGACCGACGCCTCCCAGGCCGTCGCCGAGGCGCCCTCCACCGACGGCATCATCAACGGGTTCCGCGCGGGCCCGCCGGGATCCACCCAGCCCGCAGCCCCGCCGCCAGCAGCCGCCCCGCCTCCCGCGCCACCGGCAGCCGTCGCTCCGCCGCAGGCGCTGGCGCACTAGATCGCACCCGCCGCCAAGCGGCGGCCGGACGGGTTTCGTATTGTGGCCCCATGCTCATCGCAGGAGTGCTCTGTGTCTGCGTGGCCGTCCTGATGGCCGTGCTCGGCTTCTGGTCGCTGGCACGCCCCACAACGGACCAGGTCACCGACACCGCCATGCTGGTGATGCGCTCGGTAGCACCGCCGCAGCTGGCCGCCGCGGTCATGCTGGCCGCCGGTGGAGCCGTCGCGCTGGCCGGACATCACAGCACCGCTCTGCCGGTCGTCGTCGTCTGCATCATCGGCGCGATCGGCACGGTCGCCGCCGGGTCGTGGCAGACCGCGCGGTTCGCGCTGCGCCAGGAGGAGGCCGCCGCCGCGAGCTGTGCTGGTAGCTGCGCGGCCTGCACGCTCAGCTGCCATTGAAGTTGTCCCTGAGGCGCCTGTCGGCGCTGCCGATCGATACCTTCCTGCTTGCCATGGCGGCGACGGTCGCGCTCGCTGCTCTCTTCCCTGCCCGCGGGAGCGCTGCGGCCGCAATGTCGGTTGCCGCCAAAGTCGTTATCGCCGTACTGTTCTGGCTATACGGTGCCCGGTTATCGCCGCAGCAGGCCTGGCACGGCGTCAAGCGCTGGCAGCTGCACCTGCTGGTATTGGCCACCACCTTTGTGGTGTTCCCGGTTCTCGGCCTGGCTGCCCGCGGCCTGGTTCCCTGGCTGCTGAACCTCGACTTGTACAACGGGCTGCTGTTCCTGTGCCTGGTCCCGTCGACAGTGCAATCCTCGATCGCGTTCACTTCGATTGCGCGGGGCAATGTTTCGGCTGCGCTGGTCAGCGCGTCCCTGTCCAACATCATCGGGGTGGCGCTGACCCCGCTGTTGGTCGTGCTGCTGATGAACACCAGCGGCGGGGCCAAGATGGACGCCTCGGCGATCCGCGACGTCGGGCTGCAACTGCTGCTGCCCTTCGTGCTGGGTCAACTGATGCGGCGTTGGATCGCCGACTGGATTGCCAGGCACGCCGTGTTGACGAAGGCCGTCGACCGCGGCTCGATCCTGCTGGTCGTCTACACCGCGTTCTCGATGGGTGTGGTCGAACACATCTGGCGCAGCGTCGATCCGTGGCAACTGGTCACGGTGGCCGTGGTCAACAGCGTGCTGCTGGCCGTGGTGCTGCTCTTCACCTGGCTGATCGGTCGACTCGTCGGCCTGGACCGCGGGGATAGCATCGTGCTGCTGTTCTGCGGGTCGAAGAAGAGCCTGGCGTCGGGTCTGCCGATGGCGCTGGTGTTCTTTCCCGCCGCCACCGTCGGCGTGATCATGTTGCCGCTGATGATCTTTCACCAGATCCAACTGATTGTGTGCTCGGTGATCGCCAGCAGGCTGGCCCGCGACGAGCTACCCGAAGAGGCGCCGGTCGACTAGTTGCGGCTTACGTCGATCGGGTGGGTGGCCAGCATCGACAGCGGCTGCGGCTGACGTCGCAGCACGCGGCCCCACAAATCCACCCGCGGCTCGACCAGAACGTCAGATGGCAACGCCGACAACACAATCCAATCGTCGCGCTCGATCTCGCCTTCCAGCTGGCCGATCGTCCAACCGGAATAGCCGGCGAAAATCCGCACGCCTTCGACCACCGGGGCGATCGACTCCGGGTCGGCGTCCAGATCGACCATCACCATCCGGCCGGCCACGTGGCGCAGGCCGGGAACACCGTCGGGTTCGGCGCCGACCCGCAGCACCGCCAGGCACAGCGCCGCGTCCCGCTTGACCGGCCCGCCGATGAACATGGTCTTGGGTTTGGCCGCCAGCTTGGCCCACTGCGGCAACACGTTGTACACCGCGGTCTCGCTGGCACGGTTCAGCACCACGCCCAACGTGCCGCCGTCGTTGTGTTCGACGATGTAAATCACGCTGCGGCGGAAGGTCGGTTCGAGCAGATCCGTGTTGGCCAGAAGCAACGTTCCCGCGCGCACACGGTGTGCGGCGGGGGCAATGTAGTCCTCCGGGTCTTCGGGCTGCGGCACCCTTCCATCATGGCATCCGACTCCGACCGCCGTGGTGAACCAGAAGCGCGCATCGAAGAATTTGTACTGTTGTTAACAGCGTCCGCTGGCCGGCCGACGTTTGCCGGGCTCCAGGGGAAGTAGGTCCAGTGACTCATCCGCACGCACCCGCCGTTGTCTGGCGCGCGGTGCGGGGTCTGCCCGACTTTTGGCGGTTGCTGGAACTGCGGGCGGCCAGCCAATTCGGCGACGGGCTGTTCCAGGCGGGACTGGCCGGGGCGCTGCTGTTCAACCCCGAGCGGGCCTCCCGGCCGCTGGAGATCGCCGGCGCGTTCGCGGTGCTGTTCCTGCCGTATTCGCTACTGGGTCCGTTCGCCGGGGCGCTGATGGACCGCTGGGACCGGCGGCTGGTGCTGATCGCTTCCAATGTGGGCCGGGTGGCGTCGGTCGCGGTGGTGGGGATCTGCCTGGCGTTTGGTGTCCGCGACTTGTTGGTGCTGTGCGGGGCGCTGGTGGTCAACGGGCTCGCCCGGTTCGTCTCGTCGGGTCTGTCGGCTGCGCTGCCGCATGTGGTGCCGCGTGAGCAGGTCGTGACGATGAACTCGACCGCCTCGGCGACCGGCGCGATCGCGGCGTTCCTCGGTGCCAACTTCATGCTCGTGCCGCGGGCGTTCGTCGGCTCCGGCGACCGCGGATCGGCGTCGATCATCCTGCTGGTCATCGTTCCGCTGCTGATTTCGCTGGTGTTGTCACTGCGGTTCCCCGCGCACGTGCTGGGTCCCGACGACACCCGGCAGGCGATCCACGGCTCGGTCCTCTACGCCGTCGTCACCGGCTGGATGCACGGCGTGCGGACCGTGCTGGACCGTCCCACCGTGGCGGCGACGCTGTCCGGGTTGGCCGCGCATCGGATGGTGTTCGGCATCAACTCGCTGCTGGTGCTGTTGCTGGTGCGTCATCGCGACAACGCCGCAGTCTCCGCGTTCGGTAACGCCGTGCTGTTCGTCGCGGCGGCCGGCATCGGATCATTTCTGGCGAACCTGGTCACGCCGGCCACCGTGCGCCGCTGGGGTCGCTACGCCACCGCCAACGGAGCGCTGGCGCTCGCAGCGGCCATCGAGGTCACCGGGGTCGGCCTGCAGCTGTGGGTGTTGGTGACGTGCGGCTTCCTGCTTGGCGGCGTCGGCCAGGTACTGAAGTTGTGCGCGGACACCGCGATTCAGGTCGACGTGGACGATGCGCTGCGCGGACACGTGTTCGCCGTACAGGATTCGCTGTTCTGGGTCGCTTTCATCGGAGCGATCACGCTGGCGGCGTTCGTCATTCCCGCCGACGGCCGTTCGCCTGTCCTGATCGCCGCCGGCGCCGTGGTCTACCTGTGCGGGATGGCTGCGCACAGTGTCGTCGGGCGGCGCGGCGCGAATCGCTAAGGTACACGGATGGCCGACCTGCAGCAGATCGTCGAGGACCTGCGCGCGGAAAGCGACGAGCTCGATGCGCTGGTGGCACCGCTAGCCGACGACCGCTGGACCACCCCGACGCCCGCCGCCGGCTGGAGCATCGCCCACCAGATCGGGCATCTGCTGTGGACCGACCGCGTCGCCCTGCTCGCGGTGACCGACGAGGCGGCGTTCGCCGACGTGGTGCAGACCGCGGGTGCTGACCCGCTCGGCTTCGTCGACACCGCGGCCGACGAACTCGCCGCTGTCGCGCCCGGCGAGTTGCTCGCCGATTGGCGACGAACCCGGGCACGGCTGCACGATGCGCTGTTGACCGTCTCCGACGGTCGCAAGTTGCCGTGGTTCGGACCGCCGATGAGCGCGTCCTCGATGGCGACGGCGCGGCTGATGGAGACCTGGGCGCACGGGCTCGACGTGGCCGACGCGCTCGGCGTGGCCCGGCCCCCCACCGCCCGGCTGCGCTCGATCGCGCATATCGGTGTGCGCACCCGGGATTTCGCGTTCGTAGTCAACGGCCTGCAACCGCCGAGGGAGACGTTCCGGGTGGAGTTGCGGGCGCCGGACGGCGACCTGTGGTCGTGGGGTCCCGACGATGCGGCGCAACGCGTCACCGGCTCGGCCGAGGACTTCTGCTGTCTGGTCACGCAGCGTCGTCCGTTGCGCGAGTTGGACATCAAGGCCGACGGCGACGACGCGGCGCGTTGGCTGCCTATAGCGCAGGCCTTCGCCGGTCCGCCCGGCTCGGGCCGTTAGCCGTTCGATGTCTGACGCACTTGTCGTGTTGCCGCGGGAGCTGACCGAGGGGCTCAGCGACGACGTCCGCACTGCTCCCCCGCCCCCTGCGCCGGTGCTGGCCGAGCCCTACGCGCTGCGACTCGTAGACCCGGACGCCGACGCCGAGATGATCTCGCGGTGGATGAACATGCCGCATCTGGTCGAGGCGTGGGAGTCTGACTGGCCGCCGTCGCGGTGGCGGGATTATCTGCGCGCTCAGCTCGGCGGCACCTACTCGCGCCCATACATCGGCAGCATGCACGGCGAAGACGGCGGATATGTCGAGGTGTACCGCGCCGCAAAGGATTCCATTGCGAACCGGTATGACGCCGACCCGTATGACGTCGGGCTGCACGCGGCCATCGCCGAGCTGTCGATCGTCAACAAAGGGCTGGGCCCATTCCTTTTGCCCCGCATCGTCGCCAGCGTCTTCGAGGTCGAACCCCGTTGCCGCCGAATCATGTTCGACCCCGACCATCGCAACACCGCGGCGCGACGGCTGTGCGAATACGCCGGGTGCACGTTCCTTGGCGAGCACGACATGAGCAACCGCCGGATGGCGTTGTACGCACTGCCCCGCACTCCGGCCGATGTCCCGGAGGCGCGCTAACTCGGACTGGCGCCCACCAGGGCCGGCTTCATGTCGCGCCACCACCGGCGCAGCGGGTCACGTGGTCGCGGTCGCCAGGTTGCGTTTGACTTCCAGGCGGCGCAGCTTGCCCGACGAGGTGCGTGGCAGCGAACCGGGCCGGACGAACACCACGTTGGCCGGCACGATGCCGCATTCGGAGGCGACTTTGGCGACCAGCTCGCGGCGGGCGCCGGCTTCGTCGGGGCCGCGGAATTCGGCGGTGATCACCAGACCGGGCCGGGTCGAGTCGTCGTCGGTGCCCACCGCGACGACGGCTCCCTCACGGACACCGCGTATTTCGGCGGCGACCCGTTCGATCTCGGCAGGGAAGACGTTGCGGCCCGCGATGGTGATGATCTCTTTGGCCCGCCCGCAGACGACCAGCCCGTCGTCGGTGAGGTAGCCGAGGTCGCCGGTCGGAAACCAGGCGCCGGGCTCCAGCGGGGTGTCGCCGAGGTAGCCCGACATCATCGAGGTACCGCGGATCTCGATCTCGCCGACGTCGCGGTCGGGCAGCTCGGCGGGACGCTCGGCGACCGCGCCGATGCGAACTTCCATCCCGGGGATCGGCGAGCCGAGCACGGCGTGCCGTCGCGGTCCCGAATCTGTTGCCGGAGAAGTGATCTCGTCATACAGCAGGCCGGTGCCCGGGGCGGGGATGGTGACCGCGCAGGTGGATTCGGCCAGCCCGTAGGACGGGGCGAGTGCCCCGGCGTCAAACCCGAACGCGCTCAACGCGTTCGCGAACCGCTCCATCGCCGTACAGTCGACGGGTTCGCCGCCGTTGATCGACACTCGCACCCGGCCCAGGTCGACGTCGGATACCAGCCGCGCGTACTTACCGATCATGCTGTAGGCCATATTCGGCGCTGCGGTCAGTGTCATCCCGCTTTCGCTGAGCCACCGCAGCCACCGGAATGGCGACGCGGTGAACGCCGCGGTCGGCGCCAGCCAGACCGGCGTCCCGGCCAGCGCACCGCTGAGCAGAAAGGTCAGGCCCATGTCGTGATACAGCGGCAGCCAGGTGCATCCGCCGTCGACGGCGGGGTCGACGTCGAATCGGGTGAGCAGACCGTTCATGTTGTTCAGCACCGCTTCGGCGGAAAGCTGTGCGGTGCGGGGGCTTCCGGTCGAACCCGCGGTGCCCTGCAGGACCGCGGGCGCGCCTGCGGCGGCATCGACGGGTACCAACGTGGTCGAGAGCTCTTTACGCGCAACGGCACTCACGTCGAGCACCGCCGGGCCGTCGGCCCCGCGCAGCAGATCGAGTTCGGCGCCGTGGCTGAACACCGTGTCCACCCTCAGCCCGGCGAACCGCGTCAGCGTCGCGTGCGCCCACTGCTGCGGGTCGGCGCCGCGGACCGGTCCGGGCAGAATCGACACGCTGCGCCCGGCCAGCCAGGCTCCCTGGACGGCCGCGACGACGTCCGCGGTGGGCTCGCCGACCAGACCGACCGCGCCGGGCCGTGGCTCGTCGAGGATGCGTGCGGCGACGCTCTCGGCGCGGGCCTGCACCTGCGGCCACGGGTGCCGTATCCAGCCGTCGGCTTCCCGGTCGAAGACGACGAGGTCGTGGGCTGACGAGCGCATCGCCCCCGACAGGGCGGTGGCCAGCACGCTCACTGGCCGACCGGGACCTTTGCCCGGATGACGTCTTCCAAATCGCCGACGGTGTCGCAGCCCAGCAACTCTTGTTCGGACACCACGACTCCGAGTTTGTCCTCGATCGCCACCATGCCCACCGCGAACGCCACCGAGTCCAGGCCCACGTCGTCCACCAGCCGCGAATCCGGGGTCACCCGGCTGGTGTCGATGTTGAGGTCGTCGCGCAGGATCGCGGTCAGCGCGGCGCTTACCGAGTCAGGGTGTGACTCCTCGACGTTCATGGGCCGTGACAGTACCGGGCCACCGGAACGGACGGGGACCTACGTTTTGGGCGTGACGGGGCCGGCGGCGTCGGCGGCGCCGTCGCCATCGGTGTCGGTGAGCTTGAGGTCCCACCGACCGTCGCCGTCGGTGTCCACGTAGCCGGTCACCCCGTTGTCGGCAGAGGTGATGACGCGGTCGGCCAGCCCGTCGCCGTCGCTGTCGAGCAAACGCGCGCCGGCGCCGAACTCGGTCGGCGGGCCGCCGGTGTGCTCGACGCCGTCGAGGCCGAACCAGCGCAGCGCGGGCCCGGCCCGGGCGGGGACTTCGGCGGTCACCGTCCAGGTGCCCGAGCCGTCGTCGGTGAAGTAGCTTTCCCCGGCGCCGTGCACGTCGAGCACGGCATGATCGGCGACGCCGTCGCCGTCCAGGTCGGCCAGCGCATCGTCGGCCAGGCCGTCTCCGTCGAAGTCCAGGCTGACCGCGTCCAATCGGCCGTCACCGTTGAGGTCGAGATCCGGTGCGCGGGTCCACATCGACGCCGCCCCGTCGCCGTTGCTCAGGCAATACTCCATGCCAGTGCGACGCGCTGCGACCGCTATCGGTTCCCGCGGGCTTGCCACCAGGACAGCAGCTCGGCGGTCGCCTCCTCGTGGGTCAGCGGGCCGCGATCCAGCCGCAGCTCCTTGAGGTGACGCCAGGCCTCCCCCACCTGAGGGCCCGCCGGAATGCCCAGCAACTGCATGATCTCGTTGCCGTCCAGATCCGGGCGCACCCGCTGCAGGTCTTCCTTGGCGGCCAGTTCGGCGATGCGCGCCTCGAGGTCGTCGTAGTTGGCCTGCAAACGTGCCGCCCGCCGCCTGTTGCGGGTGGTGCAGTCCGCGCGGACCAGCTTGTGCAGCTGCGGAAGCAGCGGGCCGGCGTCGGTGACGTAGCGGCGCACCGCAGAGTCGGTCCACTTGCCGTCGCCGTAGCCGTGGAACCGAAGATGCAGGTACACCAGTTGCGAGACGTCGTCGACGATATGTCTCGAATACTTCAAGGCGCGCAGGCGTTTTCGGACCATCTTGGCGCCGACGACCTCGTGGTGATGGAAGCTGACCCCGCCGTCGGGTTCGTGCTTTCGGGTGGCCGGCTTGCCGATGTCGTGCAGCAGCGCCGCCCAGCGCAGCACCAGGTCGGGCCCCTCGTCCTCCAAGGCGATGGCCTGTCGCAGCACCGTCAACGAATGCTGGTAGACGTCCTTGTGCTGGTGATGCTCGTCGATCGCCATCTGCATGCCGCCGACGTCGGGCAGCACCACGTCGCCCATCCCGGTCTGCACCATCAGGTCGATGCCGGCGACCGGGTTGTCGCCCAGCAGCAGCTTGTCCAGCTCGACGGCGACTCGCTCGACGGTGATCCTGCCGAGTTCGGCCGCCATGTCCTCGATCGCGGTCCGCACCCGCGGGGCGACGGCGAAACCGAGTTGCGAGACGAACCGCGCTGCCCGCAGCATCCGAAGCGGGTCGTCGCCGAACGAATCGGCGGGCTTGGCGGGCGTGTCCAGCACCCCGGCCCGCACCGCGGCCAAGCCGCCCAGGGGGTCGACGAATTCGGCCGCGCCGGTGGCGGCGACGCGCACTGCCATCGCGTTCACGGTGAAATCCCGACGCACCAGGTCGTCGTCGAGCGAGTCGCCGAAGGCCACCTGCGGATTGCGGGACACCCGGTCGTAGCGATCGGCCCGGAAGGTGGTGATCTCGAGGCGACGGTGGTCCTTCTCGGCGCCGACGGTGCCGAACTCGATCCCGGTGTCCCACAACGCGTCGGCCCACGGCCGCAGCAGTTTCTGCACCTGCTCGGGGCGTGCGTCGGTGGCGAAATCCAGGTCCCCGGTGTCGAGTCGGCCCAGCACCGCGTCGCGCACCGAGCCGCCGACCAGGTAGAGCTGGTGGCCGGCCGTCGCGAACAGCGAGCCGAGCCCGCTCAGGACGTCGGCGTGCCTGTGCAAGGCGACCGCGGCGGCGGCCAGCAGCTCCGCATCGTCAGTGGGTTCCGGCACGGAAGCAGCGTAGTCGGGCGACGATGCGTCCGCCCGCGGCCGTTGAGGAGCCCGACCATCGAAATCAGTCGGGCGACGATGCGTCCGCCCGCGGCCGTTGAGGAGCCCGACCATCCGGCCGGCCGCGGCCGCTGAGGTCTCGGACGTGTCACTACCGGCGAGTGCGGCTAGTGCGTATGAGCACGCCAGCTACTATCGCTTGGGTGTCCGACGGCGAAAAATCGCAACCGCGTCGGCGTCGGGGGAGGCGCCGCGGTCGGCGCTCAGCGGGATCGAGCGAAAGCCAAACCACCGGCAAAGAGATAGCCGCCGGCGGCACGCCCGCCAACGCCGCCAAGCCCGGCCAACGCCGTCGCGGGCCGGAGCGGCTGCGCACGGTGCACGAGACGTCGGCGGGCGGGCTGGTGATCGACGGCCTCGACGGTCCGCGTGAAGAGCAGGTCGCCGCGCTGATCGGCCGCGTCGACCGGCGCGGCCGGATGCTGTGGTCGCTGCCCAAGGGCCACATCGAACTCGGCGAGACGGCCGAGGAGACCGCGATCCGCGAGGTCGCCGAGGAGACCGGGATTCAAGGCAGCGTGTTGGCCGCACTGGGCCGCATCGACTACTGGTTCGTCACAGACGGACGCCGGGTGCACAAGACCGTGCACCACTATCTGATGCGCTGCTCGGGCGGAGAGCTGTCCGACGAGGATCTCGAGGTCGCCGAGGTGGCGTGGGTGCCGATCCCCGAACTGCCGTCGCGGCTGGCCTACGCCGACGAGCGCAAGCTCGCCGAGGTGGCTGACGAGCTGATCGGCAAGCTGCAGACCGACGGCCCGGCGGCGCTGCCACCGCTGCCGCCCAGTTCTCCGCGGCGCCGGCCGCAGACCCACTCGCGCACCCGAATTCGCCGGCCCGACGAATCTGTGCGCGGCCGCCAGAACGGTCGCGGTTCAGGCCCGTGACGAGGTCCCGGCTCCGGCGGGCCGCTTTGCTGCGCCTCGTCGCGGTGGCCGGCATCCTGACTGTTTCAGGGGTCGCGCCGCATGCCGCAGCGGGCGAGCCCGGCGCAACGCCGTTCGTCCAGGTGCGCATTGATCAGGTGACCCCGCAAGTCGCCACGACGACCAGCGAGCCGGTGGTGACCGTCAAGGGCACCGTCACCAACATCGGCGACCGACCGGTCCGTGAGGTGATGGTCCGGCTCGAGCACGCCGCGGCGGTGACCGCGTCGATCGGCTTGCGCACCAACCTCGACGGCGACACCGACCAGTACGAGGCCGCCGAGGATTTCGTGACGGTGGCGCCGGAACTGAAGCGCGGTCAGAAGATCGGCTTCTCGTTGTCGGCCCCGATGCGATCGGCGGCCAAGCATTCGCTCGACATCTCCGCGCCCGGCGTCTACCCGATGCTGGTCAACGTCAACGGGACCCCCGACTACGGTGCACCGGCGCGGTTGGACAACGCCCGCTTCCTGCTGCCCGTGGTTGGGGTGCCGCCCGATCCGCAGGGCGTGGCCGGTGACGCGCTGGCCGTCGTCGCACCCGACACCTCCAAACCGGTGCCGGTGACCATGCTGTGGCCGCTGGCCGACAAGCCCCGGTTGGCGCCCGGTGTGCCGGGCGGGACCATCCCGGTGCGCCTCACGGACGACGAACTGGCGACATCGCTGGCCGGCGGCGGCCGACTCGACGTGCTGCTGTCCGCCGCCGAGTTCACCACCAACCGCGACGTCGACCCCGACGGCGCGATCGGCCGCGCGCTGTGCCTGGCCATCGACCCCGACCTGTTGGTCACCGTCAACGCGATGATGGCGGGTTACGTCGTCTCCGACTCCCCCAGCGGCCCCGCCCAGCTGCCGGGCACCCCCACCCATCCGGGCACCGGGCAGGCGGCGGCGCTGAACTGGTTGAACCGGCTGCGCGCCCTGGCGCACCGGATGTGCGTCGCGCCGCTGCCCTACGCCCAGGCCGACCTGGACGCCGTGCAGCGCATCGGCGACGTCGGACTCACCGCGACCGCCACCGGCGGGGCCGCCGACATCGTCGACCAGATCCTCGGCGTCGCCGCGGTCCGCGGCGCCACCCTGATCCCCGACGGCTCGCTGACGCAGCGGGCCGTGGACCTGTTGAGCGCCAACAACAGCACCGTGGTGATCGCCGCCGCGGACTCCTCGACCGGCGACTCGAACACCCCGACACCGCCGACCGCCGACACCACACCGCGACGGCTGTCGCCGCAGGTGGTGCTGGCGCCGTTCGACCCTGCCGTCGGCGCCGCATTCGGGGCGACCGGCTCGGACCCCGTCGCGCCCCCCTACCTGAACGCCGCCCTGGCGATCCGGCTGCAGCACGACTCCGAGATCGCCCGCCGCCAGGACGCGTTGGGCTCGATGCTGTGGCGAGCGCTGCAGCCCAAAGCGCTGCCGCGCAACCAGATTCTGCTGCCTCCTACCAGCTGGAAGCTCAGCTCCGACGACGCTGGCGCCATCCTGACCACGCTGGCGACAGCGATCCGGTCCGGCCTGGCCGTGCCACGGCCGCTGCCCGCGCTGATCGCCGACGCCTCCGCCGTCCCGCCGGTCAACGGCACCAAGCAGCCCGATATCGAAGCCGCCGGCGCGCGCGGCCGGTTCACCGACGCCGTCATCGCCAAGATCTCCGCCGAGGTGGGCCGGCTCTCCGGGCTCAGCGTGGCGCTGACCACCGACATCCGCACCGGCCTCACCGGTGTCAACTACACCGCGCCGCTGCGGGAAGACACGCTGCGCGCCATCAGCCAGGCCAACGGGCCCGATACCCGCAACGGGCTGGCTCAGCAACGGCTACAGGTCGTCGGCGACGCGATCAACGACCTGTTCGGCGCCGTCACCATCGTCAAACCGGCCGGCTCCTACACCCTGGCCACCGAACACAGTCCGCTGCCGCTGGCCCTGCACAACGGGCTGGCCGTGCCGATCCGGGTGCGGCTGTCCATCGACGCGCCGCCCGGCATGACGGTGACCGACCTCGGCGAGATGGAGCTGCCGCCGGGATACCTGCCGCTGCGGGTCCCGATCGAGGTGAACTTCACCCAGCGGGTCGCGATCGACGTCGCCCTGCACACTCCGGCCGGGGTGCCGCTGGGCGAGCCGGTGCGGTTGTCAGTGCACTCCAACGCATACGGCAAGGTGCTGTTCGCGATCACGATGAGCGCCGGCGCGGTGCTGTTTGCGCTCGCGGGGCGTCGGCTTTGGCACCGCTTCCGCGGCCAGCCGGACCCCGCCGACCTCGACCGCCCGGATCCGTCCGACGCCGACGACTACGTGAACGACGAGCAGCGGGCATGAACCCCGCCGGCCGGTCCGCACCGCACGGCGGCGCTACCCGCCAGAAACCCCGCTCGAAGCGCAGCCCGGGCCCTCCCACCGGCCCGCTGCCGCCGACCGGGCACGTCCCGTCGCAGGGCACGTCGCCGCAGCCGCGTCCCGAGCTGTCCGACGCCGCCTTGGTGTCGCGGTCGTGGGGAATGGCGTTGGCGACCCTGGTCAGCCGCGTCACCGGATTCGCCCGGATCGTGGTGCTGGCCGCGATCCTGGGCGCCGCGTTGTCCAGCGCGTTCTCGGTGGCCAACCAGCTGCCGAATCTGGTCGCCGCGCTGGTGCTCGAGGCCACGTTCACCGCGATCTTCGTACCCGTGCTCGCCCGCGCCGAGCAGGACGACGCCGACGGCGGCGCGGCGTTCATGCGCCGGCTGGTGACGCTGGCGACCGCAGTGCTGCTGGCCGCCACCCTGCTGTCGGTGGCCGCCGCACCGTTACTGGTACAGCTGATGCTGGGCCGCAGCCCTCAGGTGAACGAGCCGCTGACCACGGCGTTCGCCTACCTGCTCCTTCCGCAGGTGATCTTCTACGGCCTGTCCTCGGTGTTCATGGCAATCCTGAACACCCGCAACGTGTTCGGGCCACCGGCCTGGGCGCCGGTGATCAACAATGTCGTCGCGATCGCGACACTAGGCGCCTACCTGCTCGCACCGGGTGAGCTGTCGGTGGACCCGGTGAAAATGGGCAACGCCAAGCTGCTGGTGCTGGGGATCGGCACGACGCTGGGCGTGTTCGCGCAGACCGCCGTCCTGCTGGTCGCCATCCGGCGCCAACGCATCAGCCTGCGCCCGCTGTGGGGAATCGACGACCGCCTCAAGCGCTTCGGCACGATGGCCGCCGCCATGGTGTTCTACGTGCTGATCAGCCAGATCGGTCTGATCGTCACCAACCAGATCGCCAGCACCGCGGCCGCGTCCGGTCCGGCGATCTACAACTACACCTGGCTGGTGTTGATGCTGCCGTTCGGCATGATCGGCGTGACCGTGCTGACGGTGGTGATGCCGCGGCTGAGCCGCAACGCCGCCGCCGACGACACCGCCGCGGTGCTCGCCGACCTGTCGCTGGCTATTCGGTTGACGATGATCACGCTGATCCCTGTTGTCGCGTTCATGACCGTCGGCGGGTCGGCGATGGGCAGCGCGCTGTTCGCCTACGGCCACTTCGGCGACGTCGACGCCGGCTACCTGGGCTCGGCGATCGCTTTATCGGCGTTCACGCTGCTCCCCTACGCGGTGGTGTTGCTGCAGTTGCGGGTCTTCTATGCCCGCGAGCAGCCCTGGATACCGATCGTGATCATCGTCATCATCACGGCCGTCAAGATCGCCGCGTCGCTGGTCGCGCCGCACGTCACCGACAAGCCCGAGCTGGTCGCGGGTTACCTGGGACTGGCCAACGGCCTGGGTTTCCTGGCCGGCGCGATCGCCGGCTACATCCTGCTGCGCAAGGCGCTACGGCCGCCGGGCGGTCATCTGATCGGCGTGCCGGAGTTGCGGACCATCCTGGTGACGATCACCGCGTCGCTGCTCGCCGGATTGATCGCCTACGTGGTGGACGTGTTGTTGGGCATGCAGCGGCTGACCGCCTACGGGGGCGGCGCCGGCTCGCTGCTGCGGCTGTTCGTGCTCGCGGTGATCATGCTGCCGATCCTGGCCGTCGTCATGGTCCGCGGGCAGGTGCCGGAGGCGCAGGCGGCGTGGGCCGTCCTCCGCCGCTGGATCGGCGCGACGCCGGCCCGCGGTAAGGCCGCCCCGCCGCCCGCTTCCGGCAGGTCAGCACCCGTTGCCGCAGGCAACCCAATGGGCAGCGATCAGCTGTTGCGCTCCAGTAACGTCACGTACCCTGAGCACAGGAATTCGTCCGATCGGGCGGACTATCCGGCACGGGAGCCCGTTCGGCACGGGCGTCCCGAGCACTTGACCGGGGAGGGGCTGAGGAGAGGACCGGGGATGACCGACGGCCCATCGGACAGCACGTCAGCCAAGGCTGCCCCCGACCCTTTTTCGTCGTCCGTTGCCGACGAATTCCACCCCGACGTCCCCACCGATCTGCACGTCGGCACCGTCGCGGCTCCGGAGGATCCGACTCCGCCCAATGGCGGACCGTCCCCCGATCCACCGCGCGGTGACGCCGTCGCGGCATCGCCAGGCCCCTCCGACGAACAGCACCTGGTTCCCGGCGCGAGCATCGCCCGCGGTCGTTATCGATTGTTGGTATTCCATGGCGGGGCGCCGCACCTGCAGTTCTGGCAGGCGCTGGACACCGCGCTGAACCGACAGGTGGCGTTGACGTTCGTGGACCCGGACGGCGCGCTGTCCGACGAGTACGTCCGCGAAATCCTTTCTCGCACGATGCGCTTGAGCCGCCTCGACAAGCTCGGCATCGCCCGGGTGCTCGACGTCGTGCATACCGGCACCGGTGGCTTGGTGGTCTCGGAGTGGGTTCGCGGTGGGTCGTTGCAGGAAGTGGCCGAGACGTCGCCGTCGGCGGTGGGCGCAGCACGCGCGATGCAGACCCTGGCCGCTGCGGCCGAAAGTGCCCACCACGCCGGCGTCGCGCTGTCGATCGACCATCCCAGCCGAGTACGGGTCAGCATCGAAGGCGACGTGGTGCTGGCGTTTCCCGCGACGATCCCGGACGCCAACCCCGAAGACGACATCCGCGGTATCGGCGCTGCGCTGTACGCCCTGCTGGTCAACCGGTGGCCGCTGCCCGAATCCGGCGAGCCCAGCGGCATGGACCCGGCCCCGCGAGGTCCCGGCGGTCAGCCCGTCGAACCGAGTTCCCTCGACGGCGACATCCCCTTCCAGATCTCCGCAGCGGCCACCCACTCCTTGCACGGTGACGGCGGAATACGCAGCGCGGCAACCCTTTTGAACCTGCTGCAGCAGGCGACGGCGGTAGCCGATCGTACCGAGCTGCTAAGCCCCGTCGCCGAGGAGACGCCGCCGCCGACGTCCGCACCGCCGGTCCGGACGCCCTCGCCGTTATTCGAGGAAGAGCAGGCCCACCTGCGCAGGCGCCGCGCCGTGACCATCGGGATCGGTGTGGGGGCCGCCGTGATCGTCGTCGCGCTGGTAGTCCTGGCTTCGGTGCTCAGCCGCATTTTCGGCGACGTCGGTGGCTTGGACAAAGACCAGCTGGGCCTGAATGGGCCGTCGGCGAGCTCGACCGCCAGTCCAGCGGCGGCCGGCAGCGTCGTCAAACCGGTTGGCGTCACGGTGTTCTCGCCCGGCCAGGAACCCGACAATCCGGGTCAGGCCCGCCAGGCGATCGACGGCAACCCGGCGACCGCGTGGGACACCGATACCTATCACGACGCCGTTCCGTTCCCCGCTTTCAAGAGCGGTGTCGGCCTGCTGCTGCAGCTGCCCCAACCCACCGTGGTCGGCACCGTGAGCGTCGACGTCCCCAGCACCGGAACCAAGATCCAGATCCGCTCGGCGGCGACGGCCTCACCGGGCAAGCTCGACGACACCACCGCACTGGGCCAGCCTGTCGCAATGCATCCGGGCCACAACACCATTGCGGTCAACGCATCGTCACCGACGTCCTACCTGCTGGTGTGGATCCCGACGCTGGGCACCACCAACGGGCAAAGCCGCACCAGCATCTCCGAACTCACCGTGCAGGCCAAGTCGTAACAGGGTGAAGTGCCGGGTCAACGGGGATTGGTTAATGTCCGGCCGTGGCAGAACAACGCAGCGACGCAGAACTGCTGGCTGCTCATGTCGCGGGCGACCGCTACGCCTTCGAGCAGCTCTTCTATCGCCACCACCGACACCTGCACCGGCTCGCCCGGTTGACCAGTGGTAGCGCCGAGGACGCCGAAGACGCTCTGCAAGAGGCGATGGTGTCCGCGCATCGCGGCGCCGGCTCGTTCCGCCACGACGCCGCGGTCAGCAGCTGGTTGCATCGCATCGTGGTGAATGCGTGCCTGGATCGGCTGCGGCGGAACAAGATCCATCCCACCGTCGCGCTCGACGACGTGTACCCGGTGTCGGACCGGACCGCACAGGTCGAGACGGCCATCGCGGTGCAGCGGGCACTGATGCACCTGCCCGTCGAGCAGCGCGCAGCGGTGGTGGCGGTCGACATGCACGGCTACTCGGTTGCCGACACCGCCCGGATGCTCGGTGTGGCCGAAGGCACCGTCAAGAGCCGCTGCGCCCGCGCGCGGGCGCGACTCGCCGCGATACTGGGCCATCTACACAGCGACACGCGTCGCCCGGCTGGCTAGCCCGTCATTCCCGCCCGAACCGGCTGCGCGGCACGGCGGTTGGGCTTCTGGCGTCGCACCACCACATCGGCGGCGTCACTGGAGTGGCACGTCGCCGCACCAGTCTCCTTGGCTCGGTACATCGCGGCGTCGGCGGCGCGCAACATCTCTGCGGCGCAGCGCTGCTCGTCGGGTTGCACCGCGACGACGCCGATGCTGGCGCTGACGTGGGCGCGGATCGTCGGCGCGCAGGGGCCTTCATCGCGGATGCGGATCGGCTTGCGCAGCGCCGTATGTAACCGCCGGACAAGGGCATTGACTTTAACGCGCTGTATCGGAGCGGCCAACAACGCGACGAACTCGTCGCCGCCGACCCGGCCGACGATGTCGTCGGGGCCCAACGCTGCCCGGAGCCGCTGCGACGCCACCTCGAGAACCGTATCGCCGGCGTGGTGGCCCAGCTCGTCATTGATGACTTTGAACTTGTCGAGATCGATGAAAAGGACTGCACCCCAGCGATATTCGGCAGACCCGATCGCATCGTTGATCAACGCCACCAGGTGGGCGCGGTTGGGCAACCCGGTCAGGACATCGTGGGTGGCCTGGTACGCCAGCTGCTGATGGGCATTGTGTTGCTCGGTGATGTCGACGATCGACATCAACACCGACGACCGCTCCGGATCGGCGGGGTCCAGCAGCGACCAGTTGATCGACACCCAGATCCGTTCACCGTCGCTCAGTCGATCGAGGCCGTAGATGCATCCTCGGCGCGGAGAGCGCTTGAGGGTCTCCATGACCGGGCGCTCGTCCCAGCTGAGCAGCCGACCGTTCGCGTCGTATACCGACACCTCCGCCACTTTCGCGAACTCGACGATATCGACGCCCGCCACCGGCGCGCCGAAAATACGCAGCGTCGCCGGGTTGACCGATTCCACCGTGCCGTCTGCCGTGATGACGACGACACCTTCTTGCAGCGACGCCACCACCATCTGGCACTGCCGCTCAGCGCGCCGCAGCGCCGTCTGATTCGCGCACGACACCACAAATCCGTCGTCCATCCTGGACACCGAGACCCGCACCGTCAGCTCCGATCCGTCACCGACCCGGTGCGTAGTGTGTACCACTCCTCCGCTCGCGACGATCGCCGCCAGGTCGAGATCGGCCCCCAGGACCCCGCCGATCGGCAGGCCCAACGCGTCGACAGCCGGCCGCCGGTAGATCACCTCCGCCGCCGGATTCCAGCTGGTCACATACCCGGAGGTGGTGGTGGAGATGATGGCGTCGCTGACGTGGGCCACCAAAGCGGCCTGGAAGCGCAGATTCGCCTCGGTGGCTTTCTGCATCGTGAGGTCCCGGAAGACCACCTTGTGCGCGGGCCGGCCCTCCCACCGCGTCCGGATCGCCAGCGCCTCTACCGCACGGGTGGCGCCGTCGAGCGTGACGATCATCATCTCCAGGGGTGGGGTCCTGTCGCCGTACTCCCGCCGTGACGCTATGTGCTGACGCACCGCGGCCAGGGAGTCCGGATGAACGAAGTCGGTGATCTTGCGCCCGAGCAGCTGGTCTGCCGACCGCGCCGCCATGTTGCGCACCAAGGTCTCGTTGACGTAGACGTAGCGACCGTCGACGTGCACACAAATGGCGACCGGGCTGTGATCGACCAGCAATTGATACTGCTGTCCGCCCGCGCCGGCGATAGCCAGTTCGGCCGGAGTATGACGCTGCGTGTGGTCGATCTGTTTCAGGGCGCTTACCGTCACCGCGTTCTCCTGACGTGGTCTGCCAGAGTTGTCCCGCGTCGGCGCGGCAGTGGGGGTCCGATATCCCCACGCCGCTCAGTTCGCCCCTTAACTGAAAATTCCTCAGCTTCGTCTGAGTCTAAACTCAACGGCTCATTTTCGTAGGCTCAGCGGGTGATCCTCATGGAATATTCATCCAAAATGTCGGACACTGGGGCTAATGGGCGACGACCGGTACGATGATTCGGCGCCGAGCGTGGACGCCCTCGCCGACCTGCAGGCCGGTCTGGTCGATGACGATACTGCCGCTCAGCTGCGTAAACGAGTCCGCAGCGATCCGGATGCCCAGAACACCATGCGCGCGCTGAACCGGGTCCGTCGTGATGTCGCCGCGCTGGGCTCCGATCCGTCGTCGGCACCCGAGGTCGACCCCGCTGCCGTCGACCGGATCCGGGCCACGCTGGGTAAACAGCACGCCGTACACCGCGGCGGCCTGCCCCGCTCGGCGCGGTTGGCCGTCGCGGCGACCGGGCTGGCGGCGGTCGCCGTCGCAATCTGGCTGGGCACCAGGGCGCTGATCACGGCCCCGGAGTCGACGCCGAGCCGGCCTACCACCATCGAACACATCACCGTGTCACGACCGCCCGCGGCGATCCCGCTGTCGGATCAGCAGATCCTCGCCCTGCTCGACATCCGCCCGGACTTCGGGGCGCTGACCGATCCACACCGTCGCGCCTCGTGCCTGACCGGGTTGGGGTATCCGGCCGACGCCCGTCCGCTGGGCGCGCGGCCCGTCGACATCGGCGGTCGACCGGCGATCCTGTTGCTGTTACCGGGCGACACGCCCGGCGCCGTCTCGGCGCTTGCGGTGACCCCGACCTGCAGTTCCGCCGACACCGGCCTGTTGGCTGACAGGATTGTGCTCCGGCCGTAGTGTTCGCGGGAACAGCACCGCCTACCCTGGCGTTCTAGCGCTGCGAAGGCATCGACAAGGCACGAAAGGCTCGTATGACCCCGTCATCCACTGTCCACGATGTGATCATCATCGGCTCCGGACCTGCGGGGTACACCGCAGCGCTGTACGCCGCGCGTGCGCAGCTCGCACCGGTGGTGTTCGAAGGCACGTCCTTCGGTGGAGCCTTGATGACCACGACTGAGGTTGAGAACTACCCCGGTTTCCGCGAGGGCATCCTGGGGCCCGAGTTGATGGAGCAGATGCGCGAGCAGGCGCTGCGGTTCGGCGCCGATCTGCGGATGGACGACGTGGAATCGGTGTCGCTGGACGGCCCCGTCAAATCAGTCACCACCGCCGAAGGCGAGACGCTGCGGGCCCGCGCCGTCATCCTGGCGATGGGTGCCGCCGCGCGCTACCTGCATGTGCCCGGTGAGCAGGACCTCCTGGGCCGCGGCGTGAGCTCCTGTGCCACCTGCGACGGCTTCTTCTTCCGCGACCAGGACATCGCTGTGATCGGCGGCGGCGACTCGGCGATGGAAGAGGCCACCTTCCTGACCAAGTTCGCGCGCAGCGTCACACTTGTACACCGCCGCAACGAGTTTCGCGCCTCCAAGATCATGCTCGAGCGGGCGCAGGCCAACGAAAAGATCACCTTCGTCACCAACAGCGTGGTGGAAGCCGTCGAAGGCGACACCACCGTGACCGGCCTGCGGCTGAAGAACACCAAGACCGGCAAGGTGTCCACCCTGCCGGTGACCGGCGTGTTCGTCGCCATCGGCCACGACCCGCGCTCCGAACTGGTGCGCGACGCGGTGGATCTCGACGAGGACGGCTACGTGCGGGTCACCGGCAACACGACCTATACCTCCGTCGACGGCGTGTTTGCCGCCGGCGACCTCGTCGACCACACCTACCGGCAAGCCGTCACCGCCGCAGGCACCGGCTGTTCAGCGGCCATCGACGCCGAACGCTGGCTGGCCGAACACGCCGAACCGGCCGAACGGACCCAGACTCAACCCGCCGGATCTCCGGCGACGGCGACACTCTGATTGGAGTACCAACGATGACACACACCGAGTCCACCGGCGCACCCGTGGATGTCTCCGACGCCTCCTTCGACAGCGACGTGCTGTCCAGCAATACGCCTGTGCTGGTTGACTTTTGGGCAACCTGGTGCGGGCCCTGCAAGATGATCGCACCGGTGCTGACCGAGATCGCCGCCGACTCGGCAGGCCAGTTGACCGTCGCGAAACTCGACGTCGACGCCAATCCCGAGACGGCCCGCAACTTCGACGTGGTGTCGATCCCGACGCTGATCTTGTTCAAGGACGGCAAACCGGTCAAACGGATCGTCGGCGCCAAGGGCAAGGCGGCGTTGTTGCGAGAGCTTTCCGACGCTGTTCCCGGCCTGGCGTAGTTCGCTGTAGATCGGCGCGGTTTGCCTGGCGTTTTCCGGAAATCGTTGAGCGTCTGAGACAATAGCGCCGAGCCTGTCAAAGAAGCGGCAGGGTTCTCCCACCGGCTCACCGGAGGCCTTGGAATGTCGAAACCGCATCGCGGCGCTGGTGAAGCGTTGCGCTGCGGTGACCGCAGTGCCGCAGTCACCGAGATCCGGGCTTCGCTGACCGCGCTTGGGCATCTGGACGGCGCCGACGCCGATCTGAACACCGGACGACACGTCGCGCTCGATGTGTTCGACGCCGAACTCGACCACGCGGTACGCGCGTTTCAGCAGCACCGCGGTCTGCTGGTGGACGGCGTCGTCGGCGAAGCCACCTACCGCGCGCTAAAAGAGGCGTCCTACCGGCTGGGCGCCCGGACGCTGAATCACCAGTTCGGTGCACCGATGTACGGCGACGACGTCGCCACGCTGCAAGCCCGGTTGCAGGATCTCGGTTTCTACACCGGCCTGGTCGACGGGTATTTCGGCCTGCAGACCCACAACGGCCTGATGTCGTATCAGCGCGAGTACGGCTTGTACGCCGACGGTATCTGCGGCCCGGAAACGTTGCGCTCCTTGTACTTTCTCAGTTCCCGGGTTACCGGCGGTTCGTTGCACGCGATCCGCGAAGAGGAACTCGTCCGCCGGTCGGGCCCGAAACTGTCGGGTAAGCGGATCATCATCGATCCGGGTCGCGGCGGCACCGACCACGGTCTGATCGCGCACGGGTCCGCCGGGCCGATAAGCGAGTCAGACATCTTGTGGGACTTGGCAAGTCGGCTCGAGGGCCGGATGACGGCGATCGGCATGGAGACGTTCCTGTCCCGGCCGACCAACCGCAGCCCGTCCGATGCCGAACGCGCCGCGACCGCCAACGCCGTCGGCGCCGACCTGATGATCAGCCTGCGCTGTGAAACACAGGCCAGTCCGTCGCCCAACGGGGTGGCCTCCTTCCACTTCGGCAACTCGCACGGCTCGGTATCCACCATCGGCCGCAACCTGGCCGACTTCATTCAGCGAGAAGTGGTGGCGCGCACCGGTTTACGCGACTGTCGCACGCATGGCCGTACCTGGGATCTGCTGCGGTTGACCCGGATGCCCACGGTCCAGGTCGACGTCGGCTACATCACCAACCCGCGGGATCGAGAGTTGCTGATCACCACGCAGACCCGCGACGCGATCGCCGAGGGCATCCTCGCGGCGGTCAAACGGCTGTATCTGCTCGGCAAGAACGACCGGCCCACCGGGACGTTCACCTTCGCCGAATTGCTGGCGCACGAGTTGGCGGTCGAACAGGCCGGCCGGCTCAGCGGCTCCTAGCCGACGATCCCGCCGGAGATCCCGCGGCGACGGGCTGCTGCAGCGCCGCCACCTCCAGCAGCCGCTCCAACGCCGCTTCGACTTCGGCTTTCCAGCCCAAACCCTTGTCGAGTTCCAGCCGCAGCCGCGGAAAGTACGGATGTGGCGCCACCACAACGAATCCCACGTCGAGCAGGAAGTCCGCGGCGATCACGCAGTGCTCCGCCGAACAGTCCCCGAGCACCTCGAGCACTGGTTGCAGGTCCGGCTCGGCCGACGGCGCGTTGATCAGCTCCGTGACGCTGTCGGTGCGGCCGAACGCCTCCAGCGCGCGCACGCCGCGACGAACCAGCTCATCGACGACCCGCGCGACAAGGCTGTAGGGCAACTCGTCGGCGCCGGGCCCCGGCTCCACCCGCATCGAGGTCAGCAGCACGGCGTCAGCCGACACCGGCGCGGTCGGAAAGCGGTGTGCCCGCGGGACCGTGCGCGGCGGCGCGTAGAACGCGTAACCCAGGCAGGCCGGTTCGCTGTGCGCAGACTCGGGTGGCGGCGCCGTGGCCAACAGGCCGCACGATCCCCACTCCAGCATGACCATCGACAGCCACGCTTCTTTCTCGAACTCCGGATCGGCGAGTTGGTCGTCGTGGCCGAGGGTCGCGGGGTCCACTTCCCAAAAGACACAGCGGCGGGCATGCTTCGGGAGCTGGTCGAAAGCTTCGAGCCGCAACGGTGTGATTCGAGCGGTCACTGGACTCCTGGGCCTCCGAGCGGTGCGGCCGTCGGAACCCGCAAGATTGTTGTGGGTCCGGCTTCCCCGCGAGCGGGTGGTACCCCCACCCCGCAGCCGAGCGTACCCCCCGGACGGGGCCGACCGCGATACCCGCGCGACCGCGCTTCGGGCCTGCCATCGGACGGTCCCGCGGCGATTTCTGGCCCGGCGGCGGCCCGGATCGGTGCTCTTATCGCCTCGGCGATGAAAATGCCTGGCGCACAGATGGATTCGGCTGGACGGGGCATCTCAGAACGGCCCGATGTCGCGGAATGTCACAGTGACGTAACAGTCCGGTATGGGCGGTCAGCGCTTCGACGAGTTCATCAAGTCAACGATGCGTTGCAGATCGTCCACCGAACCGAACTCGACCACGATCTTGCCCTTGCGCTTGCCGAGGCTGACCGTGACGCGGGTGTCGAACGCGCTGGAGAGCCGCTCGGCGACATCCTGTAGTCCGGGCATGCTGATCGGCTTACGTCGTGGCGCCGCCGGCTGGCTCGGCTCGCTTCGATTGGCGAGCGTGACGGCCTCCTCTGTCGCCCGGACCGACAGTCCCTCAGCGACGATCCGCGCGGCCAGCGCCTCTTGCGCCTCGGCGCCGCCCTCCAGCGACAGCAACGCCCGGGCATGCCCGGCGGACAGCACGCCCGCCGCGACCCGGCGCTGCACGGCGATCGGCAGGCGCAGCAAGCGGATCATGTTGGTGATTAACGGACGCGATCGGCCGATGCGTGCTGCTAGTTCGTCGTGGGTGACGTCGAACTCGTCGAGCAGCTGCTGATACGCCGCCGCCTCTTCTAAAGGATTCAGTTGCGCTCGATGGATGTTTTCCAGCAGGGCATCGCGCAACAGGTTGTCTTCGGCCGTCTCCCGGACAATCGCGGGAATGGCGGTCAGGCCCGCGGTCTGGGCGGCGCGCCACCGCCGCTCCCCCATCACGAGTTGGTAGCGCGGTCCGCCCGACGCCGCGTCCAGCGCGCGAACGACGATCGGCTGCATGAGGCCGAACTCGCGGATCGAGTGCACGAGTTCGGAGAGGGCTTCCTCGTCGAACACCTGCCGCGGTTGGCGCGGATTCGGCTCGATGAGGCCGGGGTCGATCTCGCGGTACACCGCGCCGATGTCGGTCGGGACGCCGGCGGGTGTGGGTCCGCCGAACATCACGTCGGCGGCCGCGGCGCCGAGCCGCGGTCCCTGCGGCGTCGGGTCCTCGCCCGCATCGGCCGGCCCGGTCGGAATCAGCGATGCGAGGCCTCGGCCGAGGCCGCCTTTTCTCCGCGACGGTTGGCTCATTGTTGCGCCCCCTCATTCGGTCGGCCACGCTCGGCGAGTTCACGGCTGGCGTCGAGGTAGCTCATCGCGCCGCGGGAACCGGGATCGTAATCGATGATGGTCATGCTGTAGCCGGGTGCTTCGGAGACTTTGACGCTGCGCGGGATCACGGTGCGCAACACCTTGGGCCCGAAATAGCGGCGGACTTCGTCGGCCACCTGGTCGGCGAGCTTGGTCCGTCCGTCGTACATCGTGAGGATGACGGTGCTGACACTCAGCCCGGGGTTCAGGTGGGCCTTCACCATCTCGATGTTGTTCATCAACTGCGACACCCCCTCCAGCGCGTAGTACTCGCACTGGATTGGGATGAGCACTTCCGGTGCTGCGACCAACGCGTTGATGGTCAGCAGTCCGAGCGATGGCGGGCAATCGATGAAGACGTAGTCGAAGTCGACGCGATCGAGTTCGGCCAGCGCCGTGCGCAACCGGTTCTCGCGCGCCACCATGCTGACCAATTCGATCTCGGCGCCGGCCAGATCGATGGTCGACGGCACGCAGAACAGTCGCTCGCTGTGCGGGCTCTGCCGCATCGCTTCCTTCAGCGAGATCTCGCCGAGCAGGACTTCGTATGACGACGGCGTCCCGGAGTGGCGTTCGGTGATGCCCAGCGCGGTGCTCGCGTTGCCCTGCGGATCGAGATCAATGACGAGGGTCTTGAGCCCTTGGACGGCAAGCGCCGCCGCAAGGTTCACCGCCGTGGTGGTTTTGCCCACGCCGCCCTTCTGGTTGGCAATGGTGAAGAGGCGGCGCTCGGCCGGACGGCTCAGCGGCTGGTAGCTCTTGGACAAGACTTGCATCGCGCGCTCCGCAGCGGCTCCTATCGGGGTATCGAGCTCCGATGTTTCACGTGAAACATGGTCTCCGGCCGGAGGGCCGAACGGGTTGTCTGGGGCACTCATAGGCTCTCCCTGTTCGACCGTCTGCGTGACGAGCCCCGGTCCGCTTCCCCGCGCCGCGCCAACACCACCGTTGTCGGTGGGGACAGATAGCTCACGCCACATTCCACCACCCTGGCATCTGTCGCACCTAACCGGTCCAGTACACGCCGGTGCTCCCGCAGCTCGTCGCGCGCACGCTCCCCTTTGATCGCGAGCATCCGGCCGCCGGGCCGGAGCAACGGCAGCGACCACCGCGCCAGCTTGTCGAGCGAGGCCACCGCCCGTGAGGTCACTGCGTCGCATCCGCCGGCGGTCTCGCGGACCGCCGCGTCTTCCGCTCGGCCACGCACCACCTCAACATCGAGCCCGAGTTCGGCGACGGCCATGCTGAGGAAATCCACTCGGCGCGACAACGACTCGACCAGAACGACACGGAGCCTCGGCCGTGCGATCGCCAACGGGATGCCCGGCAGGCCGGCACCACTACCGATGTCGGCGACGCGCTCCCCCGGCTCGATCAGTTCCGCGACTGCGCCGCAATTCAGCAGATGCCGCTCCCAGATCCGGTCCACCTCGCGCGGCCCCAGCAGCCCCCACTCGACGCCGGCACCCGCGAGCAACTCGGCGTAGCGCTGCGCCGAGCTCAGCCGGTCGCCGAAGATCGCCGCTGCCGCCTCCGGCGGAGGGGGTAGCTCTGCCGCCGGGCGGTCGCGGGAATCGACATGTTTCACGTGAAACATTCCTCCCGTTCGTGCCCGCTGGTGCGCCGCCGGAACTACACCGGTGTAACTCCGTCAGTCGACGAGGACGACGACCCGGCGCGAGGGCTCGACGCCCTCGCTCTCGCTGTGCACACCGTTCACGGCTGCGACGGCGTCGTGCACGATCTTGCGCTCGAACGGGGTCATAGGCGACAGCTCCTCGCGCTCACCGCTCTCCAGCACCCGTCGGGCCACCTTGTCGCCCAACGCCGCCAGCTCATCGCGGCGGCGGCGGCGCCAGCTCGCGATATCCAGCATCAAGCGACTGCGCACTCCGGTCTTCTGGTGGACCGCGAGGCGGGTCAGCTCCTGCAGCGCGTCGAGCACCTCGCCCTTGCGGCCGACCAGCTTGGCGAGGTCGTCGCTGCCGTCGATGCTGACGATCGCCCGGCTGCCCTCGACGTCGAGGTCGATGTCGCCGTCGAAGTCAAGCAGGTCCAGCAGTTCTTCCAAGTAGTCGCCGGCGATCTCGCCCTCGGCAACCAACCGCTCTTCGAGGTCGCCCTCCGGCTCACCGTTCTCCGCCGCCGTCGTCTCGGCGGTGTCCGATGGTGACTCCTCGGCGGTCACCTCAAGTGCCTCGTGTCCGTTGGTATCGACGTCTGTCATGCCTGTCTTTCCCTTCCCGTCGCCCGGGTCCTCGCCCGGCTAAGTCTGTTGTCCGGTCCCGCCGGACCGATGGTCAGCGCCCGCGCTTCTTGGGCTTGGCGCCCGGCCGCGGCGCGCGGCTATCCGACCCGTTGTCCGTCGTCGCTTCACCGCTTCCGATCGCCGCCGGACTGTTCGTACTCTTTGCGGATCGTTTGGGCTTGGCACCCGGTGGCGGCGCGTTGGCCGCGCGCCGTTCGATGGCTTCGCGCTTCTTTTCTTCTTCTTCTTTCTCGAGCATGCCGAACACGTAGTGCTGCTGGCCGAATGTCCAGATGTTGTTCGAGAACCAGTAGAAGATGATCGCCAGCGGCAGGAACGGTCCGCCGACCACGACCCCGAGCGGGAACACGTAGAGCGAGAGCTTGTTCATCATCGCGGTCTGCGGGTTGGCCGCGGCCTCCGGACTCTGCCGGGCCACCGACGCCCGGCTGTTGAAGTAGGTGGCCACGCCGGCCAGGATCATCACCGGCACACCGACGGCCACGACGGACAGCCGGCTGAAGTGAGTGAACGCCTCGAGGCTCGATCCGCGCTGCACCATGCTCGCGCCAAGCGGAGCACCGAAGAAGTTGGCGTCCAAGAAGTGCGCGACATCGGTGGCCGAGAAGACGTAGTTACCCAATTCGCGGTTGCGCTCCGGCGACAGACCCAGCTGCCCGATCCCGGTGCTGGTCCGGTTGAAGCACCGCAGCACGTGATAGAGACCGAGGAACACCGGGATCTGCGCGAGCATCGGCAGACAGCCCAGGACCGGATTGAACCCATGTTCGCGCTGCAGCTTCTGCATCTCCAGCGCCAGCCGCTGCCGGTCCTTGCCGTACTTCTTCTGCAGTGCCTTGATCTGCGGCTGCAGCTCCTGCATCTGCCGGGTGGTCCGGATCTGGCGAACGAACGGGCTGTACAGAATCGCGCGCAGGGTGAACACCAGGAACATCACCGACAGCGTCCACGCAAAGAAGTTCGTCGGGCCCAGGAACGACGCGAACGCCTTGTACCAGAGCCACATGATCGCCGAGACCGGGTAATAGAAGTAGTCCAGGCTGAACGGATCAAAAGACAACAGAATCACTCTCCCCTAGCGTCGCTGGGGTTTCCCAGACTTGGATCCCGGCTCCCCGGCGCTCCGGTACCGGATCCCATCCTCCCCGATGCCACGGCCCGCACTTGGCCAGCCGGACGGCGGCCAGCCAACTCCCGCGCAGCAACCCGTACTCCGCCAGCGCGTCCACCGCGTATTGGCTGCAGGTCGGGGTGAACCGGCACGTCGGCAATCGCAGCGGCGAAATCATGTGCCGGTAAAGCTGAATGAGGTAGATCAACGAGCGCACCACCGCGGTCTCCACGACACGTAAGCGCCGCGTCACCGCCTGGACCCCGGCTTCTGCACCCGTCGCAAGCCGGCTCGCAATTCCTCGGCCAACCGAACGGAGCCGACGTCGCGGCCGCTGGGCAATGCGCGGATCACCAATCGCTCCGACGGACGCAGGCCGTCAAGGACGTCGCGGGCGGCGTGGCGCAATCGTCGCGACATCTGATGCCGTTGCACTGCCGATCCGACCGACCTGGAGACGATCAGACCCACCCTGGGTGCATCCGCCGTCGCGTCATCGCCGCGGTGGACGTAGATCACCATGTCCGGCTGCACGGCTCGAGCCCCGTGCTTCACCGTGACATCGAAATCCGTTGACCGCGTCATACGGTTTCGTGCGGAAAGCACCGCTGTCACACCGAAATTGGAATCAGGCAGTCAGCGAGCGACGTCCCTTACGACGCCGGTCCGACACGATTGCCCGGCCGGCCCGGGTGCGCATCCGCAGCCGGAATCCGTGCACGCGGGCTCGGCGCCGGTTGTTCGGCTGGAAGGTCCGCTTGCCCTTTGCCACGACTCTCTCCTCGTTACATCTGGCATCGTGCGCCGCCCGGTCGCCGTGCCGGTGTGGTCGCGCTTGCCCTCACGTAGCCCCGTTGGGCTTTGTGTCTCGGTGGTAACCGGCGCGGCCCCCGGGCGTGATGCTCGGATCGCAGCCGTATCGCCGACTTTCGGGCGACTGTACGAGGGTACTGACCGCTGTTCGCCGGGTCAAACCTGGCTTGCGTGAGCCGCCGCCGAACGCCGATCCTTAACTGATGTCACACCCGCACCCGGTCCGGCGAGCAATCTCACGAATTGCCTTGCCAATGTTGCAGAACGGTTGGCGTCCGCCGGGAAAGCTGTTAATTTCGGGCAGTGCCGTTCCAGACCGAAGCGGCGCTCGACAACGAAGCGAGGATGGCAGACCGGTTCCTCACCAACTGACTCTTGTTGGCTGTCTCACGAACCGGTCCCGCGTGCCGTCGGGGGCAACCTGCGGCGCGGTGGTGGCTGTCCTGTCCACACGTGTGGATAACCATGTGGACAGTTCGTCGTCGCCAACAACGGTTGCACTTCGAAGTCGTAGCAGGGGGACCCGTCGGTGACCGAGGACCCCGGATCAAGCTTCGCATCGGTCTGGAGCGCGGTCGTCTCGGAACTCAACGGCGAAATCTCTCCCGACGGCCCCACCACCAACGGCGAGCAGTACGCTGCGCCGCTGACTCCCCAACAACGCGCGTGGCTCAACCTCGTCCAGCCGCTGCAGATCGTCGAAGGCTTCGCTCTGCTGTCGGTGCCGAGCAGCTTCGTCCAGAACGAGATCGAACGACACCTGCGCACCCAGATCACCGAGGCGTTGAGTCGCCGGCTCGGGCAACAGATCGAACTCGGTGTCCGCATCTCGGCGATGGCTGCCGACGAACCCGACGACGGCACCGCTTCCGGGTTGGAGGAACAACTCGCCGACTTCGACGAGGTCGACGACGACAGCGAAGCCCTGGCGAGCGCCCACCAGAACTGGCCGTCGTATTTCTCCGAACGCCCGCACAGCACCGCAGCGGATGCGGCCGCCGGCCTGAGCCTGAACCGGCGCTACACCTTCGACACGTTCGTCATCGGTGCGTCCAATCGGTTCGCCCACGCCGCGGCCCTGGCGATCGCCGAGGCACCGGCCCGGGCCTACAACCCGCTTTTCATCTGGGGTGAATCCGGTCTCGGCAAGACCCATCTGCTGCACGCGGCCGGCAACTACGCGCAGCGGCTGTTCCCGGGGATGCGGGTGAAGTATGTATCCACCGAGGAGTTCACCAACGACTTCATCAACTCGCTGCGCGACGACCGCAAGGTGGCGTTCAAGCGCAGCTACCGCGACGTCGATGTGCTCCTGGTCGATGACATTCAATTCATCGAAGGCAAAGAAGGTATCCAGGAGGAGTTCTTCCACACCTTCAATACGCTGCACAACGCCAACAAGCAGATCGTCATCTCCTCCGACCGGCCGCCCAAACAGCTGGCCACCCTCGAGGACCGGTTACGCACTCGCTTCGAGTGGGGACTGATCACCGACGTTCAGCCGCCGGAGCTCGAAACCCGAATCGCGATCCTGCGCAAGAAAGCTCAGATGGAACGACTCAACGTTCCCGATGATGTGCTCGAGCTGATCGCCAGCAGCATCGAACGCAACATCCGCGAACTGGAAGGCGCGCTCATCCGAGTGACCGCGTTCGCCTCGCTCAACAAAGCACCGATCGACAAAGCCCTGGCCGAGATCGTGTTGCGTGATCTGATCGCCGACGCCAGCACCATGCAGATCAGTGCCGCGACGATCATGGCCGCCACCGCGGAATACTTCGACACCACGGTCGAGGAGCTGCGTGGCCCAGGAAAAACGCGGGCCCTGGCTCAATCGCGACAGATCGCCATGTATCTCTGCCGCGAACTCACCGACCTGTCGCTGCCCAAGATCGGGCAGGCATTCGGTAGGGATCACACCACCGTGATGTATGCGCAGAAGAAGATCCTGTCCGAGATGGCCGAGCGCCGTGAGGTCTTCGATCACGTCAAAGAACTCACCACTCGCATCCGACAGCGCTCCAAGCGCTGATCCCGCACAAAATTTTCTGAAGAACTTCTGTCCCTCTTCACCACACGTGTCACACAATCGGCTGTGGATACCCTTGTGCGGAAACTGCTCACACATCTGCGGTCGACGACCCCGTCAGTGCACAGCCGCTGCCGATCCCCATCCGCTGCACACGAACCACACAAGCCGTCGTCCGATCATCCACACCCGGGCCGGCCCTTCGAACAGCGCAGACTTCCAGCTATCCCCAATGTGCACAGGCCCTAATACTGTTATTGAAATCTCTACATAGTTTCTTCTTCAGAAAAGGGCCCTGGGGAAGCGGCGTTCCACACCCTCGTCGAGGCGTCCGAAACACCCGAGTGTCACTGATTTCGATTAGCTTTCAAGTTGGCGTCCGACGCTCTAACGTTGTGGTTCGACTTCCGTTTCGGTCGTCGGAACGGTTTACGGGCACGGGCGTCCATCGGCGGTACCACCGCACTTCACTGGGTGAGGCCGCCGACGTTGGCCTTGCTGTTCGGGGTGATGAAGGGACGCAATGGACGTGGCGACGACCACAGTCGGCTTGACCGACTTGAAGTTTCGCTTGGTGCGGGACGACTTCGCCGAGGCGGTGGCGTGGGTGGCGCGAACGCTGCCGGCCAGGCCCACGGTGCCGGTACTGGCCGGCGTGCTGCTGACCGGCTCAGATGACGGCCTGACGATCTCCGGTTTCGACTACGAAGTCTCCGCCGAAGTTCGGTTGGCAGCCGAAATCGCCTCTCCTGGAACCGCTTTGGTGTCAGGGCGGTTGTTGTCTGACATCACCCGGGCGTTGCCGAACAAGCCCGTCGACGTGCACGTCGAAGGGACCAGGGTGTCGATTGCGTGCGGAAACGCGAAGTTCTCGTTGCCGACGATGGCCGTCGAGGATTACCCGACGCTGCCGACGCTGCCCGACGAGACGGGCGCCTTGTCCTCGGAGGTGTTCTCCGAAGCGATCGGCCAGGTCGCCGTCGCCGCCGGCCGCGACGACACGCTGCCGATGCTGACCGGGATTCGAGTCGAAATATCCGGTGAATCGGTCGTTTTGGCTGCCACCGACCGGTTCCGGTTGGCGGTTCGCGAGCTGACCTGGTCGGCGGCCGCACCCGATGTCGAGGCCGCCGTGCTGGTGCCGGCCAAGACCCTGTCCGAGGCGGCCAAGAGCGGGACCGACGGCGCCGAAGTCCACCTGTCGCTGGGAGCCGGGCCCGCCGTGGGCAAGGACGGACTGCTCGGAATCAGTGGCAATGGCAAGCGCAGCACAACCCGGTTGCTGGACGCGGAGTTCCCCAAGTTCCGCCAACTGCTGCCCACCGAGCACACGGCGGTGGCCACCATCGGGGTGGCCGAGCTGACCGAGGCGATCAAGCGCGTGGCGCTGGTGGCCGACCGCGGCGCTCAGGTCCGGATGGAATTCTCCGGCGACGTGCTGCGGCTGTCGGCCGGCGCCGACGACGTGGGTCGGGCCGAAGAGGAAGTCCCGGTGGAATTCGCCGGCGAGCCCCTCACGATCGCGTTCAACCCGACGTATCTCACCGACGGGTTGGGCTCGTTGCACTCTGGCCGGGTGTCGTTCGGGTTCACCACGCCCAGCCGTCCGGCGGTGTTGCGGCCGGCCACCGATGACGACGCGCAGGCCAGTGGTAGCGGACCGTTCCCGGCGGCGGAGACGGATTACGTGTATCTGCTGATGCCGGTTCGTCTGCCCGGTTAGCGGTTAGGTGTACGTCCGCCACCTGGGCTTACAGGATTTCCGCTCGTGGGCGAACGTCGAACTCGAGTTGACGCCCGGGCGAACGGTGTTTATCGGGTCAAACGGCTTCGGTAAAACGAATCTTGTTGAGGCGCTGTGGTATTCGTCGACGTTGGGGTCGCACCGGGTCGCCACGGACGCCCCGCTGATCCGAGTGGGCGCGCAGCGCGCGGTGGTCTCGACCATCGTCGTCAACGAGGGCCGGGAATGCGCGGTCGATTTGGAGATCGCGGCAGGCCGGGCCAATAAGGCGCGGCTGAACCGCTCCCCGGTCCGCAGCCCCCGCGAGGTGCTCGGGGTGCTGCGGGCGGTGCTGTTCGCCCCCGAGGACTTGGCACTGGTCCGGGGAGACCCCTCGGATCGCCGGCGGTATCTCGACGACCTGGCTGCGGTTCGCCGCCCGCGGGTCGCCGGCATCCGGGCGGACTACGACAAAGTTCTGCGCCAGCGCGCGGCCTTGCTGAAATCCGCTTCAGGAGCGCGTTTTCGGGGAGACCGTGGCGCGCTGGAGACCCTCGATGTGTGGGACGGGCACCTGGCCACACATGGAGCCGAGTTGATGGCCGCACGGATGAACCTGGTCAACGAGCTGGCCCCGGAACTGCAGAAGAGTTACCAAGTGTTGGCGCCGGCGTCGCGGCCGGCGTCGATCGGTTACCACGCCGGCATCGACATCGAATCCGAGCACCCGGAGGTGGAGGTGCTCCGGGAAGCGCTGCTGGCGAAGATGGCCGCGCGACGCGACGCCGAACTCGAGCGCGGCGTGTGTCTCGTCGGTCCCCACCGCGACGACCTGGAACTGCGGCTCGGCGAGCAACCCGCGAAAGCCTTTGCGAGCCATGGCGAATCGTGGTCGATGGCACTCGCCTTGCGGCTGGCGTCGTACGAATTGTTGCGAGCCGACGGCAGCGATCCGGTGCTCATACTCGACGACGTGTTCGCCGAACTCGACACCGCGCGGCGAGAGGCGCTGGCCGCGGCCGCTGCATCGGCAGAACAGGTCTTGGTGACCGCCGCCGTTCTCGACGACATCCCGCGTGACTGGGATGCCACACTTGTGCGTATCACCCTGAACGACGACGACAGCGGACCGACATCGGCGGTGCAATCGTGACGGACCAGGACAACGACAAGACCGAACCGCCCGAGCAGTTGGGCGGGCTGAGCGGCATGGATCTGGTTCGGCGCGTTCTGGAGGAAGCCCGCGGCGCCGCGCGCACGCAAGGCAAAGACGTCGGGCGCGGCCGCCGGCTGCCGCCCGCCCGCCGGGTCGCCGGCGCGGGCTCCCGGCGGCGCTGGTCTGGCCCCGGCCCGGATTCGCGTGATCCGCAGCCGCTGGGTGGTGCCGCCCGCGAATTGGCGAAGAAACAAGGGTGGACCCCCCGCGTCGCCGAGGGTGCAGTGTTCGGCCGATGGCCGACGGTGGTCGGTGCCAACATCGCCGAGCACGCAACCCCGACCGCGCTGCGGGACGGGGTGCTGAGCGTATCGGCGGAATCGACGGCCTGGGCCACCCAGCTGCGGATGATCCAGGCGCAGGTGTTGGCGAAAATCGCGGCCGAGGTCGGCGACGGAGTGGTGACAAGTCTGAAGATCACCGGTCCGGTCGCTCCGTCGTGGCGCAAAGGCCGCTTGCACATCGCCGGACGAGGGCCGCGCGACACGTACGGATGACCCGCTCCGGGAGATCCGCTGAGGGCCGTCACAAGGACGCAAATCGCTTTGTCAAGCGTCTGGACGCAGCCAATAGCAAAAAATTCCGCACACGGCGCAGATAGCTGTGCAGAAACGCCCGCGCAGAATCGGTGCTGGGCCGTCTTGACGGTAGACTGACCGAGAACCAGCGCACAGTCATCGGACTGCCTGCGCGTGCACCCCAAGGAGAGCCTTCCGACCGTGGCTGCCCAGAAGAAAAATCCGAAAGAGTACGGCGCCGATTCCATCACCATCCTGGAGGGGCTGGAAGCGGTCCGTAAACGCCCGGGTATGTACATCGGCTCCACCGGCGAACGCGGATTGCACCACCTGATCTGGGAGGTGGTCGACAACGCGGTGGACGAAGCCATGGCCGGCTACGCCAACACCGTCGACGTGAAGATCCTGGAGAACGGCGGCGTCCAGGTCACCGACAACGGCCGCGGCATCCCGGTGGCCATGCACGCCACCGGCGTCCCCACCGTCGACGTCGTGATGACCCAGCTGCATGCCGGCGGAAAGTTCGGCGGCGACGACGGCGCTTACGCGGTGTCGGGCGGTCTGCACGGTGTGGGTGTCTCGGTGGTCAACGCGTTGTCCACCCGGCTCGAAGTGGAGATCTCCCGCGACGGATCTGAGTGGTACCAGACCTATGACCGGTCGGTACCGGGCACGCTGAAGCAAGGCGACAAGACCAAGAAGACCGGCACAACGGTCCGCTTCTGGGCGGACCCGGGCATTTTCGAAACCACGAACTACGACTTCGAGACCGTGGCCCGCCGGCTGCAGGAGATGGCATTCCTCAACAAGGGGCTGACCATCAACCTCAGCGACGAACGGGTGACCAAGGACGAGGTCGTCGACGAGGTCGTCAGCGACACCGCCGAAGCGCCGAAATCCGCGGAGGAAAAAGCCGCCGAATCCGTTGCGCCACACAAGGTCAAGCACCGCACCTTCCATTACCCCGGCGGCCTGGTCGATTTCGTCAAGCACATCAACCGGACCAAGAACCCGATCCACTCCAGCATCGTCGACTTCTCCGGGAAAGGTCCCGGCCACGAAGTCGAGATCGCCATGCAGTGGAACGGCGGCTACTCGGAGTCGGTGCATACCTTTGCCAACACCATCAACACCCACGAGGGCGGCACCCACGAAGAGGGTTTCCGTGCGGCGCTGACGACGGTGGTGAACAAGTACGCCAAAGACAAGAAGCTGCTGAAGGACAAAGACCCCAACCTGACCGGTGACGACATCCGCGAGGGGCTGGCCGCGGTCATCTCGGTGAAGGTGAGCGAGCCGCAGTTCGAAGGTCAGACCAAGACGAAACTGGGCAACACCGAGGTCAAGTCGTTCGTGCAGAAGATCTGCAACGAGCAGTTGTCGCACTGGTTCGAGTCCAACCCCGCCGATGCCAAGACGGTGCTGAACAAGGCGGTGTCGTCCGCACAGGCTCGCATCGCTGCCCGCAAAGCCCGAGAGTTGGTGCGACGCAAGAGCGCAACGGACATCGGTGGGCTCCCGGGCAAGCTCGCGGATTGCCGCTCCACCGACCCGCGTAAGTCGGAACTGTATGTGGTGGAGGGTGATTCGGCCGGTGGCTCGGCAAAGAGTGGCCGCGACTCGATGTTCCAGGCGATCCTGCCGTTGCGCGGCAAGATCATCAACGTCGAGAAGGCCCGCATCGACCGCGTCTTGAAGAACACCGAAGTCCAGGCGATCATCACCGCCCTGGGCACCGGGATCCACGACGAGTTCGACCTTGCGAAGCTGCGCTATCACAAAATCGTCCTGATGGCCGACGCCGACGTGGACGGCCAGCACATCTCGACACTCTTGCTGACCCTGTTGTTCCGGTTCATGCGGCCGCTCATCGAGAACGGCCACGTGTTCCTGGCGCAGCCGCCGCTGTACAAGCTGAAGTGGCAGCGCAGCGAACCGGAGTTCGCCTACTCCGACCGGGAACGTGACGGTCTGCTGGAGGCGGGCCGGGCGGCCGGCCGAAAGATCAACGCCGAGGACGGTATTCAGCGGTACAAGGGTCTCGGCGAGATGGACGCCAAGGAGTTGTGGGAGACCACGATGGATCCGTCTGTGCGGGTGCTGCGTCAGATCACGCTCGACGACGCCGCCGCGGCCGATGAGCTGTTCTCCATTCTGATGGGCGAGGACGTCGAGGCCCGCCGTAGCTTCATCACCCGTAACGCCAAAGACGTTCGCTTCCTGGATGTTTAGAAAATCGGGGCGGTTAGCTCCGACGACCGAAGGAATACATGACTGACACGACGTTGCCGCCGAGCGACGAAGCCGGCGACCGCATCGAACCGGTAGATATTCAGCACGAGATGCAGCGCAGCTACATCGACTACGCGATGAGCGTGATCGTGGGCCGCGCGCTGCCGGAGGTACGCGACGGCCTCAAACCGGTGCACCGCCGGGTGCTGTACGCGATGTTCGACTCAGGTTTCCGGCCGGATCGAGGTCACGCGAAATCCGCACGCTCCGTTGCCGAGACGATGGGTAACTACCACCCGCACGGTGACTCGTCGATCTACGACACTTTGGTCCGGATGGCGCAGCCGTGGTCGCTGCGCTACCCGCTGGTCGACGGGCAGGGCAACTTCGGCTCGCCGGGCAACGACCCCCCAGCCGCCATGAGGTACACCGAGGCACGGCTGACTCCGCTCGCGATGGAGATGCTACGTGAAATCGACGAGGAGACAGTCGATTTCATCCCCAACTACGACGGTCGGGTACAAGAGCCGACGGTGCTGCCGAGCCGGTTCCCCAACCTGCTGGCCAACGGTTCCGGCGGTATCGCGGTCGGAATGGCCACCAACATTCCGCCGCACAACCTGCGCGAACTCGCCGAGGCCGTCTACTGGTGCCTGGAGAACCACGAAGCCGACGAGGAAGCCACGCTGGCCGCGGTCTGCCAGCGGGTCAAGGGCCCCGACTTCCCGACGCACGGTCTGATCGTCGGCTCACAAGGGATCAATGACGCCTACACCACCGGCCGAGGTTCGATCCGGATGCGCGGAGTCGTTGAGGTAGAAGAGGATTCGCGCGGCCGCACGTCGCTGGTCATCACCGAGTTGCCGTATCAGGTCAACCACGACAACTTCATCACCTCGATCGCCGAGCAGGTTCGCGACGGCAAGCTGGCCGGCATCTCCAACATCGAGGACCAGAGCAGCGACCGGGTCGGCCTGCGCATCGTGGTGGAGATCAAGCGCGACGCCGTCGCCAAGGTGGTGCTGAACAACCTCTACAAGCACACTCAGCTGCAGACAAGCTTCGGCGCCAACATGCTGTCGATCGTCGACGGCGTGCCGCGCACTCTGCGTCTGGACCAGATGATCCGCTACTACGTCGCGCATCAACTCGACGTGATCATCCGGCGCACCACCTACCGGTTGCGTAAAGCCAACGAGCGGGCCCACATCCTGCGCGGTCTGGTGAAAGCCCTTGACGCCCTTGATGAAGTGATCGCGTTGATCCGCGCGTCGGAAACCGTCGACATCGCCCGGGCCGGGCTGATCGAGCTCCTCGACATCGACGAGATCCAGGCGCAGGCCATCCTCGACATGCAGCTGCGACGGCTGGCCGCACTGGAACGCCAACGCATCATCGACGACCTGGCCAAGATCGAAGCCGAGATCGCCGACCTGGAAGACATCCTGGCCAAGCCGGAGCGTCAGCGCGGGATCGTGCACGACGAGCTCAAGGAGCTCGTCGACAAGCACGGCGACGATCGGCGCACCCGGATCATCGCCGCCGACGGCGACGTCAACGACGAAGACCTGATCGCCCGCGAGGACGTCGTCGTCACGATCACCGAGACCGGCTACGCCAAGCGCACCAAGACCGACCTGTACCGCAGCCAGAAGCGCGGCGGCAAGGGCGTCCAGGGCGCCGGGCTCAAGCAGGACGACATCGTGCGGCACTTCTTCGTCTGCTCGACGCACGACTGGATTCTGTTCTTCACCACTCAGGGCCGGGTGTACCGCGCCAAGGCCTACGACCTGCCGGAGGCGTCGCGGATCGCGCGCGGCCAGCACGTCGCCAACCTGCTGGCCTTCCAGCCCGAGGAGCGTATTGCGCAGGTCATCCAGATCAAGAGCTACGAGGACGCGCCGTATCTGGTGCTCGCCACCCGCAACGGCCTGGTCAAGAAGACCAAGCTGACCGACTTCGACTCGAACCGGTCGGGCGGCATCGTGGCGGTCAACCTGCGCGACGGCGACGAGCTGGTCGGTGCGGTGCTCTGCTCCGCCGAGGAGGATCTGCTGCTGGTCTCGGCCAACGGCCAGTCGATCCGGTTCTCCGCGACCGACGACGCGCTGCGGCCGATGGGCCGGGCCACCTCGGGTGTGCAGGGCATGCGGTTCAACACAGACGACTACCTGCTGTCGCTGAATGTGGTCCGCGAGGGCACATATCTGCTGGTCGCGACGGCCGGCGGCTATGCCAAGCGGACCGCGATCGAGGAGTACACGGCGCAGGGCCGCGGCGGTAAGGGCATCTTGACGATTCAGTACGACACCCGTCGTGGCAAGCTCGTGGGAGCGCTGATCGTCGACGACGACAGCGAGGTGTTCGCGATCACCTCCGGCGGCGGAGTGATCCGGACGATGGCCAAGCAGGTCCGCAAGGCCGGCCGGCAGACCAAGGGTGTTCGGTTGATGAACTTGGGTGAGGGCGACACACTGTTAGCCATCGCCCGCAACGCCGAAGAGGCCGAGGCAGCCGACGCGGACGCCGAGCCTGAGGCCTAAGCGACCGCCTCGGCGGCCGAATGCACAGTGAGGAGCTGAGGGTGACTTCACCGAACGAGCCGGGCTACGCCGGCCCGGGCGACACCCCGAACGGGAACGGCTCGGTCGAGCGGACCGCTGAGAGCGCCGCGACGCCGCGGAAGCGCAGCGCTCCCCGGCCGTCGCAACCACCGAAGCGTCAGGCGGACGGGCCCGCACCGCGGCCGGCTGCCCGGCCCGCAGCCAGCCCCAACGCTGAGGCCCGGTTGAACCGGTTCATCTCTGGCTCCGCGGCACCGGGCCCGGCGAAGTCGCCGGCACCCGAGGCCGAGGAGAACGACGCCTACCCCAGCGAGTTGCCCGACCTGTCCGGGCCCATTCCCCGTGCGGCACAACGCAAACCGGCGGTGGACGAGTCGGCGGACCTGCCGACGTCGCGGGTACGGACCCAGGTTTCGTCGCGCCCGGTCGGCCCGCTGCGCGCCAGCATGCAGATCCGGCACATCGATCCATGGAGCACCTTGAAGGTGTCACTGATTCTGTCGGTGGCGTTGTTCTTCGTCTGGATGATCGCCGTGGCGTTCCTGTATCTGGTGCTCGGCGGTATGGGTGTGTGGAGCAAGCTCAACAGCAACGTCGGGGATCTGTTGAACAACACCGGAGGCAGCGCCGAGCTGGTGTCGGCCGGGACGATCTTCGGCGGCGCGTTCCTGATCGGGCTGGTGAACATCGTCTTGCTCACCGCCGCGGCCACCATCGGCGCGTTCATCTACAACCTGACGACCGACCTGATCGGCGGTGTCGAGGTGACGCTGGCCGACCGCGACTAGCGGTTTGGGAGCAGGCCGCCCGGTGCGGTAATCTCGCTCGGTCGTACCTGCGTACGGGCCTATAGCTCAGGCGGTTAGAGCGCTTCGCTGATAACGAAGAGGTCGGAGGTTCGAGTCCTCCTAGGCCCACAACCATGTGTTCGCCAAGACGTTTCGTGAGACTGGTGTTACCGCTGGCAGCGATCGCTGTGCTGGCGGTGGTGGTCCGGTCTCGGCGCGGCGTCGAGGTCTGGCATGTGGCCGCCGATCAGAGCACTGGTCGACACGAGGGGCCTTAGCTCAGTTGGTAGAGCGCTGCCTTTGCAAGGCAGATGTCAGGAGTTCGAATCTCCTAGGCTCCACACACTTTGAGGACCTGCTCGCGCAGGCCGGTGGTGGCGGTTTCCATCAATCCCTTCGCGCCCCTCTTGACCAGGAATCCGGGCACCGGGACAGCAAGGTCGACGGTCAGCTCGAACCGCACCCGGGTCGCATCGCCATCGGGGGTGAAGGTGTAGCGGCCCTGCTGGCCGCGTTGCTGCTTGGACTTTGCCAGAGTCCAGCTGACACCGTCGTCGTGCACGGTGTAGTCCAGCTCCTGCTCATCGCTGATGCCGGCGACCTTCACGATTTGTTTGGACTTGGTCGGCCGACCCTGCTCGTCGCGCTCGATGACCTCGACCTTTTTGTGCGACGAGGACCATGACGGCAGGGAATCGAGGTCCAACAGCACGTCCATGATCTGCTGCGGCGTCGCCTCGATCAGTACCTCGCGCGACTCGGTGACAGCCACTAGATCCGCGGTTCCACCTCGACGCTCGGCGGCAGCTGCGACGGCTCCTGCTGCCGGGAGCGGCGGACGATCGAGAACGCGACGGCTCCCCCGGCGACGACAACCGTGGCCGCACCGACGAGTACCCAGGGCCGCGGCCCGCGGCGTCGCGAACGCCGGGCCTGCTGCAGCGCTTCGGGCAGACCGCTGACAACGTCCTGGGCGGCGGCCAGCTCCTGCACGAGCGCCTCCTGCGCGTTGCGCAGATCGCGGGCCAGCTGTCCCTCGCGGTAGCGGCGGCGCAGGCTCGAGGCGCCGCTCTGCGCCGAGTGCACGCCGAGACCGACGAGCCCGCGGGTCACGTCCACCGGCCCGACCGCGGTGTTCGCCAGGCCGCGGTTCAGCCGCTGCCGGGGGGTCAGTCGGGTGTCGTTCTCAGCGCTCATCTCTCGCCCTTCCCGGCCCTGCCGCAAGACCGTGCTCCGAAGCTTTCAGACTGCCACACGGTGTTCGGGCACCGGATGTCCGGCGGGCCGGACCGTGATGGCAGACTGTGATCCCGTGACTACCAGCCCGATTCAGACTGCCACTGCCACGCTGCACACCAACCGCGGCGACATCAAGATCGCGTTGTTCGGAAACCACGCCCCCAAGACCGTGGCGAACTTCGTGGGCCTGGCCCAAGGCACCAAGGAGTATTCGACCGAGAACGCCTCCGGAGGTAGCTCCGGCCCGTTCTACGACGGCGCGGTGTTCCACCGGGTGATCAACGGCTTCATGATCCAGGGTGGCGACCCCACCGGGACCGGGCGCGGCGGGCCGGGCTACAAGTTCGCCGACGAGTTCCATCCCGAGCTGCAGTTCGACAAGCCCTACCTGTTGGCGATGGCCAACGCGGGCCCGGGCACCAACGGCTCACAGTTCTTCATCACCGTCGGCAAGACCCCGCACCTCAACCGCAAGCACACCATCTTCGGTGAGGTCGCCGACGCGGACTCACAGCACGTGGTCGACGCCATTGCCACCACCGCCACCGGCCCGGGCGACCGGCCGACCGAGCCCGTGGTGATCGAGTCGATCACCATCTCCTGACGGCTGCCCGGCTTAGCGGCCGCGAAACAGACGCCAGGGCTGTCGTCTTCGCCAATCCACGACCCTGGCGTCCGGTTCGCGCGACCGCGTCGACTCAGGACCCGGCGTAGCCGGCAGCGGTCAGCGCGTCGAGCACGTCCAGCGGATCAGTGCCGAGGTCCCAGCGCGAGAAGATGTAGAACTGGTCACCGGCGGCGTCGACCTCGAGCAGACGCGTTTTGCGTCCGATCCGCCGAAATTCGGTGATCCGAATGATCTTGATGTCGGCTCGTCGCAGCAGATGCGACCGCAGCACCCCACCGACCAGCAGGCCGTCGGGCGTGATTGCCAGCTTTGGGCGTGCGCGCCAGGTAATTCCCGCAAACAAGATCAATCCGACCCCGGCGATGCCGAGCAAAAGCCGGCCGGGCGTGTCTGTGACGACGGTCACACATGAGATAGCCATCACAACGCCCACAAGCCCGCAAGCTGCGATCCCGGCCGAAGGCGGCGCCCACTGAGTTTGCTGCATGGATTTCCTAAGGGGTCTACCACTGTCGATGGAGTTATCCACAAGCGCTATGCACAATGGGGATGAATCACACGCGTGTGATCTACCGTCCCTGTCGTTGCCGGCCCAGCAATGCCGCGTCCCGGAATCGGGCTCGATAGAGCGATGACGCCACTACCGCCACCGCATCGTGAGCAACAGGCCGCTGATCATGAAAGCAAACGCGACGGCGTAGTTCCACGGCCCGAGTTCGGCCATCCAATTGAGGAACGACGGGGCGTCGGTACCGGTGGCGGCCAACTGGAACACCATCAGCCAGACCAGACCAAACAGCATCAGGCCGCAGAACAGCGCCACGAACCACACACTCGACGGGCCGGCCTTGACCTTGACCGGGGTGCGGCTCACCGCGCTGACGGTGAAGTCGCTCTTCTTACGGACTTTGGATTTCGGCATGTCTGACTCGGGGATCCCTCGGCGATTACGGTATTCATCAGCAGGTGCAACGACGAGCGTAACGCACGTACCAGCGAGGAATGGAGAGCCAGTGGCGATACGGATCTCCCGGTTGATGCCGGCACGGCGTCGCCCCGAGGAGGGACCGCGCCCGTCGCTGTGGCGCGTGGGCGTTCCGGTGGTGTGTCTGCTGGCTGGGCTGCTGCTCGGAGCGACCCACGGGGTGTCCCGGGGCGGCGAGATCCGGCGCAGCGATGCGCCGCGGCTGGTGGATCTCGTGCGCGGCGAGCAGGCCGAGGTCGGCCGGTTGAACGCCGAACGGGACCGCTTGGCCACCACCATCGACTCGACGCACGGTCGGTCCGCGAACGCTGCGTTGGCGGCGATGCTGCGGCGGTCCGCGGAGTTGGGAGCCGACGCGGGGCTGGATGCCGTGCACGGGCCCGGGCTGGTGGCGACGCTGACCGATGCGCAGCGCGACGCGAACGGCCGCTTCCCGCGCGACGCCTCGCCCGACGACCTCGTCGTGCATCAGCAGGACATCCAAGCCGTGCTCAACGCGCTGTGGACCGCCGGCGCCGAGGCGATCCAGCTACAGGATCAGCGCATCATTGCCACCTCGGCACCGCGCTGTGTGGGCAATACGCTGCTGCTGAACGGGCGAACGTACAGTCCGCCCTACACCGTCACCGCGATCGGGGATGCCACCGCCATGCAGGCATCGTTGGCCGCCGCTCCCCTGGTGGTGCTCTACAAGCAGTACGTGGTCCGCTTCGGCCTGGGCTATTCCGAGCAGGTGCGGTCCGATGTCCGCGTCGCCGGCTTCACCGGACCGGTGCGGATGCATTCCGCCCAGCCCGCCGGTCCCATCAGCTACTAAAGCACCGGTAACCTGTGACGATGCAGATCTTGGTCGTCGACAACTACGACAGCTTCGTCTTCAACCTGGTGCAGTACCTCGGCCAGTTAGGCGTGGCGGCGCAGGTGTGGCGTAACGACGACGACCGGTTGTCCGACGCGGCCGCCGTCGCCGACGAGGTCGACGGGATCCTGCTCAGCCCCGGCCCGGGCACCCCGGAGCGTGCCGGAGCGTCGATCGATCTGGTGCGGGCCTGCGCGGAGTCACGCACCCCGCTGCTCGGCGTATGCCTCGGACATCAGGCCATCGGGGTGGCGTTCGGCGGGACGGTCGATCGGGCCCCCGAACTTCTGCACGGTAAGACCAGCAGCGTGTTCCACACCAATACCGGTGTGCTGCAAGGACTTCCAGACCCGTTCACCGCGACCCGGTATCACTCGCTGACCATCCTGCCCGAGACGTTGCCCGCCGAGTTGGAGGTCACTGCCCACACCAGCAGCGGCGTGATCATGGGCGTGCGGCACCGGGACTTGCCGATCCACGGCGTGCAGTTCCACCCGGAGTCGATCCTCACCGAGGGCGGTCACCGGATGCTGGCCAACTGGCTGGCCGACTGTGGCCAGCCTCGCGACGAGGCGCTGGTGCACCGGCTAGAGACCGAGGTCGCCGACAGCCTGTCCGCAGTGCGTGGCTACGACTCGGCTATTGACCGAACTTCAGCGTGATGCTGCCGTCTTTGTTTGCGCCCTGACCGGCCGACGGGCTCTGGAACACCACGCGGTTGTGTTGCGAGCCGCCGGCGTCGACGTCGGCGCCCCGGTCCAGCCCACCGGTCCAGCCCAGCGCGCGCAGTCGCGGCTCGGCGTCGGTCCAGAACATTCCGGTGACGTCCGGCATCACGAACTGGTTGCCCTTGGACACCTGCAACTCGATCACGGTGTCGACCGGAACGTTGGCTCCGGCAGGCGGATTGGTGCCGATGACGGACCCGGCCGGACGGGGGCTGTCCAGCGCGGCCTGAGCGAACTTGGAGAATCCGTAGACCGTCAAGTTCTTCTGAGCCTCATCGGCGGTCTGTCCGGCGACATCGGGCACCTGCTTGCTGGACGGGCCGGAACCGACGATCACGGCGATCTCGTTGGTGATCGCCGACGTCTGGTTGGCGGGCGGGTTGGTGCCGATGACGCGGTCTTTCATCTCCGGCGTGGACGGCGAGTTGACCTGTTTGAAGCGGCCGAACCCGGCGGACTTGAGCTTCTTGACCGCCGAGGCGTAGCTCAGCGACGACACGTCCGGCACCTCGCGCTGCTCGGGGCCAGTGGACACGTTGACGGTGATGAGTTCGCCGGCGCCGACTTTGGAGTTGGCACCCGGGTCGGTGCCGATGACGTGGTCGGGCAGGACGGTCGAGTCGGGCTTCTGCAACGTGCGGGTTTTGAAGCCGTGGTTCTGCAATGCGGCGATCGCGTCGGCCGACGCCTGGTTACGCACGTCAGGAACCTGGACGTTGCGCATGCCGCCGCCGAAGGTGTTGATCACGAGGGTGACCACCACCGTCAACACCGCCAGCGCCGCCACCGCGATCACCCAGCGGCTGATCGAGCCGGGGCTTCGTTCGCGGATGAAGTCGAGTTGCTGGCGCGGCAGCGCATCGGTCTGCGTACCGGTGGAGTCGTGCGAATGCGGCGCGGCCATCAGCGACGAACGGTCGGCGTCGGTGAGAATCTTCGGCGCCTCCGGCGGCTCCCCGTTGTGCACCCGGACCAGATCGGTGCGCATCTCGGCGGCGGTCTGGTAGCGGTTCTCGGGATTCTTGGCCAGCGCCTTGAGCACGACGGCGTCGAGGTCCGCGGAGATGCCCTCGTGCCGGCGCGACGGCGGAACCGGGTCTTCCCGGACATGCTGATAGGCCACCGCGACCGGTGAGTCGCCGACGAAAGGTGGCTCGCCGGTAAGGATTTCGTAGAGTACGCAGCCCAGAGAGTAGACATCGGAGCGGGCATCGACGGTGTCGCCGCGGGCCTGCTCGGGCGAAAGGTATTGTGCGGTACCGATTACCGCGGCGGTCTGGGTGACGCTGTTGCCGCTGTCGGAGAGCGCCCGCGCGATACCGAAGTCCATCACCTTGACCGCGTTGGTGCTGCTGATCATGATGTTGGCCGGCTTGACGTCACGGTGGATGATGCCGTGCTGGTGCGAGAAGTTCAGCGCCTGGCAGGCGTCGGCGATGATCTCGATGGCCCGGGTGGGCGGCATCGGCCCGTCACCGTGGACGATGTCGCGCAGCGTCACACCGTTGACGTATTCCATGACGATGTAGGGCAGCGGGCCGGCGGTAGTTTCGGCTTCGCCGGTGTCGTAGACCGCGACGATCGCCGGGTGATTGAGTGCGGCGGCGTTCTGCGCCTCGCGCCGGAACCGCAGATAGAAACTCGGGTCACGAGCCAGGTCGGCTCGCAGCACCTTGACCGCCACGTCCCGGTGCAGGCGGACATCCCGGGCCAGGTGGACTTCGGACATGCCGCCGAAGCCCAGAATTTCGCCCAGTTCGTAGCGGTCGGACAGGTGCTGCGGGGTGGTCATCGTGGTGTCTCGTGTCGGGGCATCGGCGCGCAATAGATCGTCAGCGCGGACGCCCGCCTGGGTGTGGGCAGCGTGCATTGCCCTCCAGGATGACCCGAGGACCCCCGATTCGTCCAATTAGTTGGATGCGCCGGAGCCGATTCCGACTTGCTGGGAGGGCTTCCGGTGTCGGTCACGGTCGGTGCGGGCGATTGCTGCTGGGAATTGCTTTTGTGGTCCATCACGATCACGACGGCGATGATGATCGCCAACACCCCGAGAACGCCGGCCGCCCACAGCAGCGCCCGCTGCCCGGAGGAAAAGGTGCGGCGGGGCGGCGGCGTGCGGTGTCCACCGGTGGTAGGCCGGGAGCGCCTGGCCGCGGGTGCGCGGGTGGTGGCGGCGGCTGCGGCCCGCGTCGGCGGACCTGACGGAATGGCCGCTGGGGTGGCGCGCCCGCTCGCGGGCGCTCCGCTGGGTCGCGGCGGCCGACGACCGGCCCGCACCGCGGCGACGGCGTCGGCGAACGGTCCCCCGCTGCGGTACCGCGCGCCGGGATTCTTGACCAGGGTGATCTCGATCAGCTCGCGCACATTGGGCGGCAGATCGGACGGCAGCGGCGGCGGGGGTTCTTTGATGTGCTTCATCGCGACCGTCAACGCGCCGTCGCCGGTGAACGGACGCTTGCCCGAAACTGCCTCGTAGCCAACCACTCCCAATGCGTAGACATCGCTGGCCGGAGACGCGTCGTGGCCCAGGGCCTGTTCGGGCGCGATGTACTGCGCGGTGCCCATCACCATGCCGGTCTGGGTCACCGGGGCGGCGTCGACCGCCTTGGCGATGCCGAAGTCGGTGATCTTCACCTGACCGGTCGGGGTGATGAGGATGTTGCCTGGCTTCACGTCACGGTGAACCAAACCGGCGGCGTGCGCGACCTGCAGCGCGCGGCCGGTCTGCTCGAGCATGTCCAGGGTGTGCCGCAGCGACAGCCGGCCGGTGCGTTTGAGCACCGAGTTGAGCGGCTCGCCGTTGACCAACTCCATCACCAGATAAGCGGTGCGGCCCTCGCCGTCCATTTGCGTCTCGCCGTAGTCGTGGACGCTGGCGATGCCGGGATGGTTGAGCATCGCGGTGGTACGCGCCTCGGCGCGGAACCGTTCGATGAACTCGGGGTCCTGGGAGAACTCCTGCTTGAGCACCTTGACCGCGACGCGCCGACCCAGCCTGCTGTCGACGGCCTCCCAGACCTGCCCCATGCCGCCGGTGGCAATCAGGCGCTGCAGGCGGTAGCGGCCAGACAGCGTCACACCTACTCGCGGGCTCATGGTCCTCCCTGCAGCGCGGCCTCGATGACGGCGCGCCCGATCGGTGCGGCCAGCGCACCGCCTGTCGCGGACAGTCGATCGGCGCCATCCTCCACGAGCACGGCCACGGCCACTTTCGGGGACTGCGCGGGCGCAAACGCGATGTACCACGCGTGCGGCGGAGTATGGCGCGGGTCGGTGCCGTGCTCTGCGGTACCAGTCTTGGATGCGATCTGCACGCCGGGGATCGCCCCTTTCTGCTGTGTGACGTTCTCGGCGCCGACCATCAACTCAGTTAGCTTAGCCGCGACCTGCGGGGACACCGCACGGCGTTGTTGGCGCGGCGCGGTGGTGCTGATGTTCGCCAAGTCGGGACCCTGCAGGCTGTCGACCAGGTAGGGCTGCATCGTGATGCCGGCATTGGCGATGGTAGCGGCAATGACAGCATTCTCCAGCGGGGTCAGCGCCACATCCTTCTGCCCGATGCTCGTCATGCCCAGCGCCGCGGCGTCGGGAATCGGGCCGACGGTGGATTCGGCGACCTGCAGCGGGGTCGGATCGGGCACCGTGTCCAGGCCGAACGACCGTGCGGCGCTGCGCAGCGCGTCGGCGCCGGTGAGCATGCCCAACTGGACGAAGGCGGTGTTGCACGACCGTGCGAACGCCTCGCGCAGCGTGACGGTTTCTGCGTCGACGCAGGGGGCGCCGCCATAGTTCTCCAGGCTGGCGGTGCTGTCCGGCAGCGCGAACTTCGCCGCGGCGGTCAACTCGTCGTCCTCGGTGGCGCCGTTCTGCAACGCCGCCGCGGTGGTGATCACCTTGAACGTCGACCCGGGCGGATAGGTCTCGGACAGCGCGCGGTTGGTCAGCGGCGAGCGCGGGTCGTCGCGCAGTCGCTGCCAGGTCTGTGCCTGCTGTTCGGGGTCGTGCGACGCGAGCAGGTTGACGTCGTAGGACGGCGAGGACACCATCGCCAGGATCTTTCCGGTCGACGGTTCCAGTGCCACGACCGCGCCGCGGCACGGCCCGTTGCACCCCTGCTGCATCGCATCCCAGCCGGCCTGCTGGATACGCGGGCTGATGGTGGTGTCCACAGTGCCGCCGCGGGGATCGCGGCCGGTGAAGAAGTCGGCCAGCCGGCGGCCGAACAGCCGCTGATCGGATCCGTTGAGCAGCGGATCCTCGGCCCGCTCCAGGCCGGAGCTGGAATAGCGCAGCGAATAGAAGCCGGTGATCGGGGCGTACACCGCGGCGTTGGGATACACCCGCAGGAAACGGAACCGGCTATCGGTGGCCACCGAGTAGGCCAGCAACTGGCCGCTCGCGGTGATCTGGCCGCGCTGCCGGGAGTACTCGTCGAGCAGCACCCGTTGGTTGCGCGGGTCGGACCGCAGCCCGTCGGCGGTGAAGACCTGGGTGAGGGTGGCGTTGAGCAGCAGCAGCACGATCAGCGCCATCACGCTCATCGAAATGCGACGCAGGGAGGTGTTCATACCCGCTCGATCACCTCGGTGTTCGTCGTCGCGATCGGTGCGGTGTTACCCGATCGGGGCCGGAACGGGCGGCGGGCCGCATGCGAGATGCGCACCAGGATCGCCAGCAGCACATAGTTCGCCAGCAACGACGAGCCACCGTAGGACATCCACGGCGTGGTCAGACCGGTCAGCGGAATGAGATTGGTGACGCCGCCGACCACGATGAACAACTGGATGGCCAGCGTGGACGCCAGACCCGCGGCCAGCAGTTTGCCGAAGCTGTCACGCACCGCGATCGCGGTGCGCATCCCGCGCACGATCACAATGGTGTACAGCATGAGAATGCCTGCCAGCCCAACTAATCCAAGCTCCTCGCCGAACGCGGCGGTGATGAAGTCGGTCGCCGCGGCGGGCACGGTGTCCGGTTGCCCGTTGCCCAGGCCGGTGCCGAAGACGCCTCCGGTGGCGAAGCTGAACAGCGACTGCACAATCTGATAGCCGGCACCGTCGGGGTCGGCGAACGGGTCGAGCCAGGTCTGTACGCGGACCCGCAGGTGGTCGAAAATATGGTACGCCGCAATGCTTCCCAGCGTGAACAGCACCAACCCGATGACCACCCAGCTGAACCGCTGAGTCGCCAGGTACACCACCACCAAGAACGACGCGTACAGCAAAAGCGAAGTGCCCAAATCTTTTTCGAAGACCATCACGCCGATCGAGGCCACCCAGGCGCCCAGCAGTGGGGCAAGGTCACGCGGCCGCGGCAGATCCATGCCGAGCACATGCTTGCCCGCGCTGGTGAACAGGCCGCGTTTGGCCACCAACACTGCGGCGAAAAAAATCAGCAGCAGGATCTTGGAGAACTCGGCGGGCTGAATCGAGAAGCCCGGCAACCGAATCCAGATCTTCGCGCCGTTCTGCTCGGACAGCGACCGCGGCAGCAGCGCCGGTATCGCCAGGAAGACCAGTCCGGTCAGCCCGCAGACGTATCCGTACCGCGCAAGTTGTCGATGGTCTTTCAACGCGATCACCACGAAGGAGAAGGCGCCGACGCCGACCAGCGTCCACAGAATCTGCGGATTGGTGACCGCGCGGCCACTCCCCTCGGCGAGCCGCTCGTCGAGGTCGAGGCGATGAATCATCACCAGGCCCAACCCGTTGAGCAGCGCCACGATCGGCAGCAGCAGCGGATCCGCGTACGGCGCATAGCGTCTGATGGCCAGATGCGCGACACCGAACACTGCCAGAAATCCCGCCGTGTAGTCGAGCAGAGCCCAGCCGACGCTGCGTTCCTGATTGGCCTGCACGATGGCAAAAGCAGCCGCGGTGATCACCGTGGCGAACCCCAGCAGCAACAACTCGGCATTACGCCGGTTGGGCAACGGAGGCGTGACGGTGACCGGTGCCTGCGGCTGCGTGGTCATTCCGGAGTCCGGCAGGTGGTTCCCGGCTGGGGCGGCGGCGGGGAGAGTGCGGTGACAGTCGGCGCGGTGGACGTCGGTGACGAGCTTGCCTGCGGCTCTTCGGAAACCGAGGTCTCCGCAGTCGGTCCGGGGGTCGGTGTCGCGGTGGGCGGCGATTGGGCGCGGGCCAGCGGGCACAGCGGCAACAACGATTCGGCGGCCAGTCGGCGCAGCTGCGCGTCGGCCTGGTCGAGTGTGCCGGCCGGCAGCCCGGCGGCCACCTGCGCGCGTGCGGACTCGGCCAGATCGGACAGCTTCATCAGCTGGCAACCGCTGGCGGTCTGCCCGTAGCGGATGACCGACAACTGGTTGCGGCTGTTCAGACAACCCTGCGAGAACGGTTGGTGCAACGGCATGCCCAGGATCGACACCTGGATGCCCTGCATGATCGACACCGCGCCGTTGAAGCCGGCGACGTAGTAGTAACTGCGCACGACGGTCCGGCCGACGGCCAGCGCCGCGAGCACCAACAGGATGGCGAGGGTGACGCCGATCAGGATCCGTCGCCGCGACCGCTGCGGCGGCGGAGGTGTTTCGAACTGCGGCACAACGCGTTTGGTGACCTCTTTGCGCGGCGTCAGCGCCGAGGCCCGGCTCGCAGCGGTGCTGGGCCGGGTCATCTGGTCTTGCCCATCAGAGTCGCCGGAGACCGCGCCGGCGATGATCGGCTGGGTGGGCCCGTAGTCGTTGTCGACGACGTCGGCGACCACCACGGTGACGTTGTCGGGTCCGCCGCCGCGCAACGCCAATTCGATGAGCCGGTCGGCACTTTCGGTGACGTCAGGAATTTTCAGCGCGTCCTGGATGGTCTCGTCGCTTACTGGGTCGGAGAGCCCGTCGGAGCACAGCAGGTAGCGATCGCCGAGCCGGACCTCCCGCATCGTCAGGGTCGGCTCGACCTCGTGGCCCGTCAGCGCGCGCATGATCAGCGACCGCTGCGGGTGGCTGTGCGCCTCTTCCTTGGTGATCCGCCCTTCGTCGACCAACGTCTGGACGAACGTGTCGTCTTTGGTGATCTGCGTCAGCTCGCCGTCGCGCAGCAGATAGCCCCGCGAGTCGCCGATGTGCACCATCCCAATCCGGTTGCCCGCGAACAGGATTGCGGTCAGCGTGGTGCCCATCCCCTCAAGGTCGGGCTCCATCTCGACCTGCGCGGCGATGGCCGAGTTGCCGGAGTGCACCGCGGACTCGAGCTTGGCCAGCAGGTCGCCGCCGGGCTCGTCGTCGTCCAGGTGGGCCAATGCGGCAATGACCAACTGCGAAGCCACTTCACCGGCGGCGTGGCCACCCATCCCGTCGGCCAGCGCCAGCAATCGCGCACCGGCATAGACTGAGTCTTCGTTGTTGGATCGCACCAAGCCGACATCGCTGCGCGCCGCATAGCGCATAACCAAAGTCACGGGCGCAACTCCTCGATCCCGGCTACGCCGGCATCATCGTCGTTAGCGCGGGTCACGGGCGCAACTCCTCGATCCCGGCTACGCCGGCATCATCGTCGTTAGCGCGGGTCACGGGCGCAACTCGATCACCGTTTTGCCGATACTCACCGGCGTGCCAATGGGAACCCGTACCGCCGTCGTCACCTTCGCCCTGTCAAGGTATGTGCCGTTGGTCGATCCTAGATCCTCGACGTACCATTCCGTGCCTCGCTGCGAGAGCCGCGCGTGCCGCGTCGACGCATAGTCGTCGGTCAGGACCAACGTGGAGTCGTCGGCGCGCCCGATCAGCACCGGCTGGCCGCTGAGCGTGATACGTGCACCGACCAACGCCCCTTCGGTCACAACGAGATAGCGCGCTTCGCTGCGCCGTTCCCGCGACGGCAGCAGCGTCCCGCGCAACGTCAATCCGCGTCGCACCATGACCGCACCGGTCGGCGCGTAGATGTCAGTGCGCAGGATTCGCAACACCGACCAGATGAACAACCACAGCAGCATCAGGAAGCCGGCACGCGTCAGCTGCAGTAGTAGTCCCTGCATCTGGCGTCCCTTTCGGTCCTGCTGCCACGGGCCACGTGCCCGGATCTAGCTACGTCACGATACTTGGACGGCGGTCAACGCGTGGTGAAGCTGAACGCTTGGCGACCTACGGGCTCAATGGATGTGGACGACGATCTCCGAGTGTCCGAGCCGGATCACGTCGCCGTCGGCCAACTGCCATTCCTGCACCGGCGCGTTGTTGACGGTGGTGCCGTTGGTCGAGTTCAGGTCGGACAGCAGCGCGACGTGACCGTCCCACCGGATCTCCAGGTGCCGGCGCGAGACACCGGTGTCCGGCAGCCGGAATTGCGCGTCCTGGCCGCGGCCGATGACGTTGGCACCCTCCCGCAACTGGTACGTGCGCCCGCTGCCGTCGTCGAGCTGCAGAGTGACAGCGGAGCCGCCCGACGGGTAGCCGCCCTGTCCGTAGCCGCCGCCGTAGCCCGCCTCGGCGGGCTGGCCGTAGTCGTAGTCGCCGCCGCGGCCGGGCTCGGCGTATCCGCCGGCGGCCGGCGCCGCGTAGTTCTGCGCGGGGGCCTCACCGTAACGGCCGTAGTCGGGTTGCTGCCCGTAGTCCTGCCGGCCGTAGCCCTGGTCGGGGTAGCCGCCCTGGTCGTAGCCGCGTTGCTCGGGCGCGCCGTAGCCGCCCTCGTCGGGGCGGGCCGGGCCGCGGCCGTATTCGCCGTATTCGCCATAACCCTGGCCGCCCGGCTGGCCGTAGCCGCCCTGGCGGTAGCCCGGGTCGTAGCCTTGGCCGCCACCGCGCTGGTCGGGGTAGGCGGGTCGGTCGTAGCCGCCTTGCTCGGGGTAGCCGCCACGTTGGTCGGGGTAGCCGCCGCGCTGGTCGTAGCCGCCTTGCTCGGGGTAGCCGCCGCGCTGGTCGTAGCCGCCTTGCTCGGGGTAGCCGCCGCGCTGGTCGTAGCCGCCTTGCTCGGGGTAGCCGCCGCGCTGGTCGTAGCCGCCTTGCTCGGGGTAGCCGCCGCGCTGGTCGTAGCCGCCTTGCTCGGGATAGCCGCCCGGCTCCGGCGGATACGGACTACGCGCCTCGGGCGCCGCGTGCGGGTCGTCCTGCGGCGGCGCGTAGGGATCGTCGTAGTAGTCGTCGCCGGGCCGGCCCTGCCCCGGGCCGCCGCGGTAGCTCGAATTCTCGGTCATCGCTGGTACTCCTGGTTCTGCGCTGAACGCACGGTCTGATTGTGGCGGGGCGAGCTCGCCGGCTGTTCGCCGGGGCTCGACATCGGGGTTGACAGCACCGCGGGTGCGGAGCTGGCCGGTGTGCAGGTTCGCCGACTGCTCGAACCGGACGACCACGTCACCATATGTTTGCCACCCCTGTTCGCCGATGTATCCCGCCAACTGCTTGGCGAAAGCGTCCGAAGTGAGGTCCGGGTCGGCGCCCACTTTCTGGTAGTCGTGCATACCGAGGGTAATGATGTATTCGTTGGGAGCCAAAAGGCGATTGCCGGTGATCGGGCGAATTCCCTCGGCGGCTTCACGGCGCAGCATCGTTTCGAGCTCTTGGGCAACGATCGATCCGCCGAACATTCGGGCGAACGCATCGCCGACGGACACTTCGAGTTTGCGCTCGATGCGTTGAACTAGCCCTTTCTGGCTGCCCATGTTCAAACGCTCAGTCCTTCGGTTTCTCGGCTGCACGGCGGACGGTTCTCCGGCGTGTCGCGGCACGCGTGTCGTACCCCAGAATGCTATCGGCCCAGCACAGCGCAGCGGCACCTACAGAACTCTGAGAATCGCGCCGATTCCATTCAGGGCGGGGGCTCGATGGGCGTCGGCACGGTTGGGGACGGCGGCCAGCACAGTGATAGGCTCCACCGGTTGTTTAGGGCGAGTGGCGGAATGGCAGACGCGCTGGCTTCAGGTGCCAGTGTCCTTCGGGACGTGGGGGTTCAAGTCCCCCTTCGCCCACAGAATTGAGTGGAATCGGCCGCCGGCAGCTTCTACCGGCTGTGCCGGGGGCACATTGCGGCGATGCTGACTCCGACGAAAAACCCCGCGTGGTAGCCGTCGAGGCTGCTCCGCGTCATTACGTCGTTCGCGACGTCGCTTGCCTGCCGCCCCTGGTCGAGTTCGCTGCAGACCTCGTGGGCGGCGGAGAGCGCGGCTTGCGGCGACCCGTAGGTGATGCCCTTCGAGGTCAGGGCGTTCACGAAGTTGCTGTCGTCTGCGTCCGCGTGAGCGGTGGGAATGGCCTCGGCCACCACGCCGAGCAGTGCGACTGCCAGGACAAGCCCGGCCAGTAGCGATCGCGGAGGGCTGGACGAATGCCGTTCTCGTGCAACGACCGTGGTGGGTGCCTGTGCGAAGTGGGTTGTCATATCAGCCTCCGATCTGCGATGAGTAGTTGTTGGGTGCTGCGTTGTCTGATCAGGTCAAGATGAGGACGAGGCCGGCGGCGAAGACGAGGTAGAGCAGCGCGCTGAAGGCAAGCCGCGTCGGCGTGAGTTTGCGGTCGCGAATCGTGGTCAGCAGGTAGGCGATGGCGACGATGGTGATCGCAGCGGACCACAGCAGGGCGTGGTCGAGCCGCCAGTCGGTGAACAGCAGGCCCAGCCCGCTGGGGACGGTGGCTTGAATCATCATCGCGCCCGAGATATTGGCAAGCGCGAGTTGGGTTTTGCCCTGCCGGACCCAGATGATCGCGTTCATGATCTCGGGCAATTCGGTAGCAATCGGGGACAACAGCAGCGCGGTCACCGCGCCCGACAGTCCGAGCATCGGACCGATGGCGTCAAGTTGGTGGACGAACAGTTGTGAGGACACGAAGATGACCGCCAACGCACCCAGTAGCTGGGTCAGCACGGCCACAGTGGCCGGCCGGGCGGCGCGTCGTTGCAGCTTGAGCGGCTCGAGTTCTTCGTCGGCGTCACAGGCCTGCCCGCCGCGAATCTCGCGCCAGACGTAGATGGCGTAGGCCGCGAAGAACCACAACCCCAGCCACGGCTTCAGCGCAAAGGCCACCAGACCCAGCGCGACCTTGACGACGAACACGGCCATGAACCAGCGTTGGTCGCGAGCGAGCCGCTCGATCTGAGACGTCGTCGCCCAGGCCGGGTCCTGGGCGTCGGCCTCGACCACGGAGCGTTCGACGAGGAGTGCGGCCCCGACGCCGACCAAGACCTTCTCGCGGCGTCGCAGCAGGAGCATGGCGCCGGTCACCCCGTAAGCGACGGTTGCCAGCACCAAGGGACCGCCCATTGCCGCGCCGACGCCGATATTGCGGACCTCGGCGGTAGGGCCGGTGGTGACTGCGACGAGGGTGACCACCGATTCTGGGAGTGCTGTCCCGAAGGCGGCCAGCACGGTGCCGACGGCCATCGAGCCAAGGTTGAGTCGCCGCCCGAGCCATTCCACGGCGTTGACGAACCACTCGCAGGAGAGATAGATCGCGACCGCGCAGGCGATCAGGATCACGATGTGCGCCATGTGAGTCCCACCCTTCTCACTTCGCGGGAGCGAATGGTGAATCGCTCGCTACGACCGCAGAACATGCTGCACTTATTTCGATAGTTTCGCAAATGTTAAAATGTTTCGATTGAGCGAAGTGTGACGTGGGGAACACGCCAGAATGGATGCCGCTATGGCGCAACAAAAAGATCGGCTGACCGAAACCTCGAATCGAGGGCCCATTGCCTGAGCCGACCAGGCCGCAACTCGATTCTGCAGCCAGCACATTCGCGTTGCTGAGCAATGCGGCCCGCCTGCATGTATTGTGGCTGGCCGCCCAGGACAGCCTCGACGTCACGGCGCTGGCCGAGCGCACCGGTCTCGGGGTGGCAACGATGAGCCAGCATCTGACCAAGTTGCGTCTGGCCGGCCTGATCAGCGCCCGCCGTGAGGGACGGCGCCACATCTACACGGTCGACGACCCGCACGTCCTGACATTGATCCAGCAGATCTTCGCCCACGTCGCGCCCGACGGCGGCCTCGCACCGGACCCGCCGCTGAATCGTTGAGCCGGCCGTGTTGGCCGATGCCGATCACCGTGACGGTTGATGGCTGCCGGGATGGGCTATTACATGGGCTACGCCCGCGCCGGCTGCACCGTCATTGCTACCGCCGCCGACCGGTCCGTGCCTGAAGCCATCCGCACCATCGCGCAACAGCCTGGGCGCCGAATTGTGCTGCGCGCGCGACGACAACGAGTCGATACCAACGTGGTGTCGAGCTTGGTGGACAGACCGGTGGTGCTAGTTACTCCTCGCGCATCGCGCCCGATCTGGAATACCCGCTGGGGTATACCCATTGTATAGAGCATGACTACACATGGCCACTACCACGATGTCCTCAACGACCTCAATCCACAGCACCGGGACTTGCGGCAGATGATCCCTGACGTGTACCGGGGATTCGGGGAGATGAGCAACGCCGCATTCGCTTCGGGCGCTATGGACAAGAAATACAAAGAGCTGATCGCGATGGTCATCGGCGTCGTCGCCGGATGTGATGGATGTATCGCATCGCATGCTCGCGGAGCGGCTCGCGCCGGCGCGTCCAAGCAGGAGGCCGCCGAAGCCATCGGCGTCAGCATTCTGATGCACGGTGGTCCCGCCACCATCTACGGTGCCCGTGCCTACACCGCATTCTGCGAATTCGCCGATGCCGCTGCTGGCGACGCGCAATAGGACCCCGATTGCGGCAACTCAGACCAGACACGCCGTCACTTACTTATCGTCGACGGAAGAGCACTACGGTATCCGTAAAGAATTTCACTGCAACCGATTTCGAATCCGCGATCAACGACAACGCAATCGTGCTCGAGGCTCGCGCTGGCGACGGCCTGGCCGAGCAGTAACCGGCCAGACGCCATGGGTCGTCTCGCCCCGGAAAAAGCAAGCGCGCCTCGTGAGGATCGGCCGCCGGTAGCGACCAGGTATTGGCCGATGTGTGTCTCGCGTGTGACCGCGTTGTCATGGTGATCGACGACGCTGATCAGCATGACGGTCCTGGCCGGAGTCGCCGCTCTGTTGATGGCAGCCGGGTTGGGCTATTACATGGGCCGGCGCCAGGCCGTGGCGCCGCCAACCTGGAAACAGCGAACGAGCCGCATTGCGCTGAGCAGGGCGGCGTTCGACCTTCTAGTGGCGTTGACGGCCCGCCGGGTTCGGCGCAGCCCGATGGCCACGCTCGCGGCGGCCCTCGTTGAGCGGGCGCGCACCTAGAGAACGGATCACATGGCTGCATTGCACGGCAAGGTCGCACTGGTGACCGGCGCTTCGTCGGGCCTCGGGGCTGAAACGGCCAGACTGTTCTCCCGCAAGGGCGCAACGGTTTTCGGTATCGGTCGTGACGCCGGACGGCTGGTCGAGGTGTTCTCCGACGTGGACGGTGGCGAGTACGCGTCGGTCGACGTCTCGTCGCCGCAAGCCTGCCGGGGCGCGGTCGAGCAGTGTGTCCGCGATTTCGGCGGGCTCGACGTCCTGGTCAACGTCGCGGGCCGACACCAGATGCGCCGAACCGAGTCGATGAGCGACGACGACTGGGCGCAAGACCTCGCAGTCAACCTGAGCGGGCCGTTCTCCCTGATCCGCGCCGCACTGCCGCATCTGCTGGCGCGCGGCGGCAACATCGTCAACGTCAGTTCGATCGCCGGCGTCGAAGGCCAGGCGTATTCGGCCGGCTATTGCGCGGCCAAGCACGGGCTCGTCGGCCTCACTCGCGCGCTGGCCGTCGAGTACACCGCCGATCGCCTACGGGTCAACGCGGTCTGCCCGGGCGGCATGCTCACCCCGCAGATCGAGCAGTTCAGCCCGCCGGACAACCCGAACTACGACCTGATTCTGCGCACGGCCTCCCCCCGGGGCATGATGCAGCCCGTCGACGTCGCGCAGGTGATCGCGTTTCTCGCCAGCGACGCCGCGGCCGCCGTGCACGGCGCCGTCTACCGCGTCGACAACGGCAAGGGCGCCGGATAGTGCCTGTGGTATCACTTTGGTATCATCTTGCATGATGGGAATGACTCTGCGGCCCAGCGACGAGCAGGCAGAAGCGTTGCGCCGGCAAGCCGCCGACGAGGGCCGGTCGATGCAAGCCGTCGCGTTGTCGGCCATCGATGAGTACATCGCCCGCCGCGCGCACACCGCCAAAGTCGCCGACGCCCTGCAGCGCGTGGTGCGTGAAGAGGCCCGGGTTCTGGAGCGCCTCAAGGACGCATGACCGAGTATCTGGATCTCGACGACCTGCTCGAGATCGCCCGCGCGGCGGCCGTCGGCGACGACGTCGCAGTCGGGGACTATGGCTTGCTGGAATCAGCTCTGGCGAGGCCGCGGGCGTCGGTGTTCGGGCAAGACGCGTACCCGGATCTGCACCGTAAGGCCGCTGCGTTGCTGCACTCCCTCGCCCGTAATCACGCCCTGATCGACGGAAACAAACGACTCGCCTGGACTGCCTGCAGGACGTTTCTGGCCATCAATGACCACTGGATCACCGGTCCGGAAGACGACCGGTTCAACCTCGTCATCCAGGTCGCAACCGGCGCGATGTCCGACCTCGACGGAATCGCCGGACAACTACGAACGTGGAGCCACCGGGAAGGCTGAGTCAGACGCGCACGTTGCGATAGGAACGACAACGTAGAGGGAGACGCGAGTGAAGGTTCGCTTCGGCATCAGCCTGGGCTTCAACTCACCACCCGGCGAGCTGGCCGGCGTCGTCGACCACTTGGAGAGCAGCGGGGTCGACTCGCTGTGGTTCTCCGAACTGGTCTACTCCCCCGCGATCGATCCGGTCGTCGGCATGGCGTACGCGCTCGCCCGCACCGAGCACCTCAAGGTCGGCACCTCGGTCGCCGTGCTGCCGGGCCGCCATCCGGTGCTGGTGGCCAAGCAGTTGGCATCGCTGGCCGCCGTCGCACCCAAGCGGGTGCTGCCGGTGTTCGGGCTGCGCTCGGCGATTCCGGCCGAGCGTGAGGTGTTCACGGTTCCCGACGGCGAGCGCGCGGCGGTGTTCGACGAGTCGCTGCGGGTGCTGCGTGCGGCGCTGGTCGACGAGTCGGCGAGCTACCACGGTCGCTACTTCACGGTGACCGCCGCGGCGGTGATGCCGAGACCCACTCCCCCGCTGGACATCTGGCTGGGCGGCTCGGCCCCGGCGGCGTTTCGGCGGATCGGTGCACTGGCCGACGGTTGGCTGGGCAGTTTTCTGACGCCCGCCGAGGCAGGCGCGGGCCGCGAGGCGATCGAGCGGGCGGCCGAGGAAGCCGGCCGGGCAATCGAACCCGATCACTTCGGCATCTCGTTGGCGGTCGGCGACGGCGACCTGCCCGACGAGTTGGCGGCGGCAGTTCGCAAACGTCGTCCAGACGTCGATCCCGCGGAGCTGATCGCCGCCGACTGGGGTCAGCTGCATCGCCAGCTCGACGGCTATCTGGAGGCCGGCTTGACGAAATTCGTTATCCGGCAAGCGGGTACAGCGCCGGTGGACAAGTTCATCGACCGGTTCGTCGCCGAGCTGAGCCATCGGCAGAACTAGAGCGTCTCGACCCACTGCAGGACGTCCGGCCGGACCGGATCGGTGATGTCGCGGAACTCGGGGTGCTTCTTGATGAACACGGCCACCGTCGGGCAGACCGCGACGACTCGCTTGCCATCGGCGCGGGTGGCCTCCAAGGCCTCGTGGATGAGGATGGTGGCCAGCCCGCGTCCGCCGAAGCGTTCGTCGACCTCGGTGTGATAGAAAACCCGCTGCTCACCCCTGTCGGCAACGGCGGCCAGGCCGACCGTCTCGCCGTCGACGGCGATGGTGTACTTACCGTCCTCGGCCGTGACGGTCGCTTCAGCGCCGGTTTTATCGGTACTCATTTGCGCCACTCCTCAACGCCGGTTTCACCGGCGTCATCGTCGTCGGCGGTAGCCATTTGCGCCACTCCTCAACGCCGGTTTCACCGGCGTCATCGTCGTCGGCGGTAGCCATAACTACTCATTTTCGCGGCGGCCGCAACACCTGCATAGCAACCCGCATCAGCGGAGCGGGAACCCGGTCCTTGGCGGCAAGTGCCGCGTCGGCCACCCGCCCGCGCAGCAGCGTGCCGCGGCCGAACACCCGGTTCAGCGGGCCACCGGACGGCTCGAGCTCGACGTGCAGCGGCGGAGCGCCTTCGTTGGCACCCAGCGCGCTGGCGATGACGATGCGCTGGATCTCGCTGGTACCTTCAAAGATGGTGTACAGCTTGGCATCTCGATACCACTTCTCCACAGGGTGGTCGTTGATGTAGCCCCAGCCGCCGAGCGTCTGAATGGCCCGCTCGGTGGCGCGCACCGCGACCTCGCTGGCGGCCATCTTCGACATCGAGCCTTCGCCGCGCTCGAACGCGATCCCCTGCGCGGCCATCCACGATGCCCGCCAGGTCAGCAGCCGGGCCGCGTCGATCTGAGTGGCGATCTCGGCGAGCGGGAACGCGATGCCCTGGTTGTCGATGATCGGCCCGCCGAACGCCTCGCGCTGGGTGGCATAGGTGGTGGCGTATTCCAACGCCGCGCGGGCGATGCCGATCGCCTGGGCGGCCACCATCGGGCGGGTCTGCTCGAAGGTGCCCAATGTGGCTGAGCCGGAACGCTTTCCCCCGGCGACTACTTCGCGGGCCTTCTCGAGTTTGTGCTCGAGCTTCTCCTGTCCGCCCAACAAGTTCTCCGCCGGAACCCGGACTCCGTTGAACTTGAGCTCGGCGGTGTGCGAGGCCCGGCAGCCGAGTTTGTCGAGCTTGCGCACCAGCTCCAGCCCTGGGGTGCCGCCCGGGACGATGAACAACGCCTGCCCGCGGTGCCCGAGCTCCTCGTCGACGACGGCGTTGACCACATGCACGTCGGCGATCCCGCCGTTTCCGATCCACATTTTGTGGCCGTCGATGACCCAGTCGCTGCCGTCGCGACGGGCCGTGGTCCGCAGGTTGCGGACGTCGCTGCCGCCCTCGGGCTCGGAGATGGCCAGCGCCGCGAGCTTGAGGTCACCCGGAGTCCCGAAGCATTGCGGCGCCCACTCCAGCATCTGCTCGGGAGACGCGGCCTGCCCGATCGCCGACAGCGCCAGCGCCGGCATCACGATGGCCAAACCGATTCCGGCGCAACCCCAGAACAGCTCTTCCATGAACATCGGCAGCGACAACCCGGTCGGATCGCCGATCAGATCGCGGTAGAACAGCGGGCTGTAGAAGCCGCGCTGGGCGGCCTCCTCGAGCACCGGCCACGGGAACTCTTGCTTCTGGTCGAAGTCCAGTGCCACCGGCCGGATCATCGACTCGGCGAACTCGTGGGCGCGCCGGGCAAGGTCGTGCTGTGCAGCCGTCGGCGTCAGGTCGAAAGTCACGCGGCCTCCCTTTCGGTTGACCTCGTTATTACCCGGTGTCGGGTGATTCAACCCACCGGCAAGAGTCAGGCGGCCGACCGCGGGCGTACGGGCAGGTGGAACACCGTGGCGGTCACGGGTGCGGCGTCGCCTTCGCGGCGCGCCAGCAAGGCGGCGTTGTCCGGCAGTTGCCGAGGGCTGATCTCCCCCGCGGCTATCCGGCGCAGCGTGTCATGGGCGGCGGCCAGTTGTTCGCGCTTGCGGTACTGCCCGCCGGGCAGCTTGATTCCCGCCCACACGCCGTATTCCTCGCGGTTCTCCACCGCGTACCGCGCGCACAGCCGCTGTTGCGCCAGCGGGCAACGTCGCAGGCACTGCAGCCGCGCCTCGGTGGCGGACTGCTCGTATGCACGTGCCTTGGCAGCGCCGTCGCCGCCGTCGTCGTCGGCGTAGCCGAACCACAATTCCGGGTTGACAGAGCACGGGTGCCCCATGGTGCGCCTCCTCAGATCAAAACGTATGCGGAATCGTATACAGACGACCGCCCGATTGGCAAGAGAAACGATACAAAAACATATATACGCAGTTGAACGGATACGGCTGTGTACTATCCGGATATGGCCGGAGCGCTGCGGTGAGCCGTGAATCGGCCGGCGCGGTGATCCGCGAATTGCGTGAGTCGCGCGACTGGTCCCTGGCGGACTTCGCCTCGGCGACCGGCGTCAGCGTCATGGGACTCAGCTACTTGGAGCGCGGAGCCCGCAAACCGCACAAAGGCACAGTTCAGAAGGTAGAAAACGGGCTCGGCCTGCCGCCCGGCACGTACTCGCGACTGGTGGTCGCCGCAGACGCCGCCGCCGAACTCGAGCGCCTGACCGCAGGCTCCGCACCCGAGCCGCCGCCACGGATTACCGGGCCGATCGTCGTAGACCGGCACACCGACACCCACATGTTCGAGGAGCACGCCGAGGTCCATCTCGACGCGCTGAACTCATTGATAGCCCGACTGCCTGCGGAGACATCAAACGAATATGAGACGTATATTCTTTCCGTGATCAGTCAGTGCGTGAAGGTCGAGATGCTGGCCGCCAACTCGTGGCGGGTGGCGATCAATGCGGACGAGGCGTCGGCAGCACGGCTGATGCGTCAGCTCGAAGCCCTGGAGGCAACGCGCGGCGCGCTGCTGGACCGCATGGCGACGAGCCTGAGCGCTCGCTTCAATCAGGCCTGCGCACAGTCGTCGCTACCCGAACCCGTGATCGCTGCCTTGCTCGGGGTGACCGTCGCGGAGATGTGGGACATCCGCAACACCGGCGTCATCCCGCCGGGAGCCCTCCCCCGCGTGCGGGCGTTCGCCGACCGCGTCGACCAGACCGATGGAGAACAACAGTGAGCGGAAGTGACGTGGCGGCGCTGAGCCGCGCCCACCAGCTGTTCGCCGGCAGCCCCGCAGACGTGGCGCTGGATGCGCCCCCGCCGCGATACGACGCGCTACTGCAGCGGTCCGCAGCACTCAATAGTGCTGGGGGACAGCAGCTTTATAAATCGATGGTCGACCGCAGCCGGGATGCTCTACACTCCGCGGCGGCGACCGATGGCACTATCACGGCCACCATCGCCGAGGCGCGGCGCGACCACGCCGTCGCGCACGCGCTGACGAAGAGCGTTCTCGACGAGGCCCGCGCCGACACGGCGATCGCGGACAATCCGATCGCGCAGCGCGAAGCGATCCGCCGCCGGGTCGCGCGATTGCACGCGCAGCAGGCGCACGTGCTGGCCGCCCGCCGCAAAGCCCGACGGCACCGCTCGCGGTGGCATCCGGTGAGCTATCGCATGTTCGGCCATGCGATGCCGGGCAGCCGCGCCGGCATCGCCGTGCGCGCCGCGTTGTCCCGGCTGGGCCGGCCCTACGTGTGGGGGGCCACCGGACCGGACCAGTTCGACTGTTCCGGGCTGACCCAGTGGTCGTACGCTCGCGCGGGAATTCATTTGGACCGCACCACATATCAGCAGATCTACGACGGTGTCCCGGTCCCACGGTCGCAGGTCCGACCCGGTGATCTGGTCTTTCCCAGCGCGGGGCATGTGCAGTTGGCCATCGGTCACAACCTCGTTGTCGAAGCGCCGCATTCCGGTGCGACGGTGCGGATCAGCCCGCTGGGTGCCGGCGTGCAGATCCGGCGCCCGCTGGGGTGACGGTGATGGTTGGCGAGCGCGAACCCGGTGAGTACGGTCAACCCATGACGGGGCAGGGCGGGTTGTCGATCGACGCGATAGGGGATCGGCAGACCGCGCTGTCCGCCCGTCACGCAGCGGCGGCCGACGCCGACCGCATCCTCACCGGGGCACTTGCCAGCGCGCACGCGGCGACCGTTGAGGGCGTCCGACGCCTGGACGCGATCGCCGCCGAGATCGACGGCGCGGTAAGCAATCAGGCGGCTTTGGGCATCGACACCGCGGTCGGTGCGCGCGAGTTCCAGAAGTTTCTGGTCGCCAAGCAACGCGAAATCTTGGCGGTGGTCGCGCAGGCCCACGAGCTCGACGCCGCGAAGAAGGCCGTGCTGGACGGGCTCGGCGAACACTACGGCGTAGCGGCCGACTGACACCCTCGGCTTGTACACACCCGTGAATTGTCGACCGCGCAGCGCCTCGCTACTGTCCCGATCATGTTCGGGCAGAACAGCGTTGGCGATGCCTGACGACGTCGTCGGCGACGGCCATCAGGAAGGCGACGCGGCCGACGCGATCAGGAATGCCGAAGTCGCTCTGGCACACCAGAACTCGACGACAGCTCAAGTCGACCTGCAAGTGGTCACGGCGGTGCTCAGCGCGCACCAGAAAGCTGCTGCCGGCAAGGACGCGTTGACCAGGCTGCAGCGCGACATCGAGGGCGCGGTGGTCACGCGGTCCGATCTGGACACCCCGGCCGGCGCGCGCGACTTCCAGCGCTTCCTGATCGGCAAGCTCAGGGACATCCGCGCCGTCGTCGCCGGCGCGAGCCTCGACGACACGTCGAATTCGGCGTTGATGGCCGCCTGGACGTCGCTGTACAACGCCGGTCAACCCGGCGACGGTGACGACGCGGGCAAGTCCCCGCCCGCAGCAGCCGGAGCGCAAACAGGTTCGGCTGCAACAGAACCCGAGCTGGAGCCGTATCTCGACGACGAGCCGCTGGCCGACGACGTGCCGACCCAAACCGCGCCTTCGGCGGCGCCCACTCCCGCGCAGACGCCGAGTCTGCCCGCGTTCGGCGGGGGAGGGCTTCCCGGCGGCGCGACGATGCCGGGGTTGGGGTCGCCCGGGGGCTTCGCGCTACCCGGGCCGTTGTCGGCCAGCGACGCGTCGCCCAAAGACGACGCACTACGCGAATCCGACGAACCCGAGGACCCGTCCGATGGGGACGGCCACGACGAGACCGAACCGGTGGCGCGACCCGCACACTCTGGCCCGACCACCGTGACGCTGCCCGACGGCGAGACGCTGACCGCAGCCAGCCCGCAGCTCGCGGCGGCGATCGAGGCGGCGGCGGCCGGGACGCCCATCGCGGAAGCCTTTCAGCACGAGGGGATCACGATCCCGCCGCCGGGAACGGCGGTCTCCGATCCGGTGGATCCCGCGCACCTCGCGCCCGGCGACATCGGGATGTTCACCGACCGGCACGCGCTGGCCCTCGGCGAAAGCAGGGCCCTGGTCAACGGCCAGATTCAGCACATCTCGACCGTGACCGGACCCGGGTTCCTAGGCTGGGAACACCCTCCGGTGCCGGTGAGCGCGCCGGACAAGACCGACCCACCGGCACCCACCAGGCCGGCCAGCGCCGACCGAACCGAACCAGCGTAGGAAACATCCGGCGCCCGCCGGCACAGGAACAAGGAGAAAGCGGATGGCAGACCGAATCCACGTGGTACCCGCCCACCTGCGTGAAGCCGCCGGCCACCACCAGGAGACGTCGGAGTATCTGCGGACCATGCCGTCGTCGCATCAGGCCATCCAGCAGAGCCTGGATTCGCTGGGCCCGATCTTCGGTGAGTTGCGCGAGGCGGGCCGCGCACTGCTGGAGCAGCGGCGACTCTGCTACGAGCAACAGGCCGACCACCACGCGGAGATCGCCGGCCACCTGACAAAATCGGCCGGCATGTGGGAGCAGCACGAGTCGGAGGCGGCCCAGCAGATCGAGCGGATCTCCGACGACGATCGATGACTGAGGCCGACCCCGCGTTCGACACCGTGCATCCGAGCGGGCACATCCTGGTCCGCTCCTGCCGCGGCGGCTACATGCACAGCGTCACGCTGAGCGAGGCCGCGATGGAGACCGATGTCGAAAGCCTGACCGAGGGAATCCTGTTGACCGCCGACGTCTCCTACCTCAAGGCGGTGATGGAAGTGCGCGGCGAGATCGTCGCGGCCGGCTACACCCCGTCAGCCGAGGTTCCCACCGCAGAGGATCTCGACGTGGCGATCGAAAGGCTTGTCGCGCACGAACTGCCGCGGCGAGACGACACGGAATAGCGGATCTAGCGGATCCAGGTCTGGACGGCGTCTCGATCGGGAGCGATGTCGGTGGGCGGCTCGACAGGGTTGGCGCCGAACAACTCTCGCGCCCGGTCCAGTAGCGCACGCACTTCATTCAGTTGCTGTTGCAGTCCCGAATCAGCCACCCGCTCACGGTACTCAGACGGCATAATTCGCACAATTCACCGCGCAGCGGGGCGGTCTTGCAGCAGAGTCGCGGCGCCGACGATGACGGTAGGCTTGGCCAGTGGCGATCTTCGGTCGGAATACGGCGCGTCAGCGCCTCCGAAGAGCTGCCCGAGAATCGCTGAAGATTCCTGCTTTCAGCTCTCCCGTCGACTGCACCCCTTGGGTGACCGGTGGTCTTTGGCCTGCGGAATTGTCGACGGTGACGGCGGATACCGCGCCGCTTGTCAAATATCTGAAAACGGATTTACAGCGAATCGTCAATTCGGCAAACGAAGAACTCAAGAGTATTCGGCGGGCCGGTTTGGACGATTCGACACGGCAGACCGAAGAAACGCGCGTCATCAGCGATGCGCGCGCATTCGCGGTCAGGCGGGTCGAATCGACAGTTCGTCATCTCCACAACGTGAAGACGAAATCGCCGGCGCAACCCGTGAACGGCGCCGCCGACGTCGAAAAGCCCCCCCAATTCACACTCGCTCCGCCCACACCGTCGCCCGAGACGTCCGCGGCGCCAGCGGAGTCCGAAGCCGTGCTGGAGTCCGACAGCTGGGAAACGGCCGCCCTGCAACCGGAATCCTTGCAGCCGGAATCCCTGCAGACGGAGGCATTTCAGGCGCCGAGCCCGTTCGACTCCGACGACACCGAGGTCCTTGAGGAGCTGGCGAACTTACTTCAGGAGATCTCGCCCACCACAGCCGCTCCGGTCGAGCCGGCGGCCAGGCCAGAACCACCAGAACCGCCCGCCCCGCCGCCGGTGTCGATGTTCGAACCCCCCATCCCGCAACCCGCTTCAGCGCACCCGGCGCCGCAGATGCCTGCGGAGTTGGAACACGAACGGCTGGAACGGCTGCTCAAATTCGTGGCCCGGCAGGAACCGGGATTGCGGTGGGCTGTCGGTCTTCGTGAGGACCGCACCACATTGCTGGTGACCGACCTCGCGCACGGCTGGATCCCGCCTGGAATCACGCTGCCCGCCGAAGTCCACCTGCTGGAGCCGGCCCGCCGGAAAGGCACCGCGAAGTCGCTGCTCGGCGAGACGACGCTGGCGGCGACCTACGCACCCGGCGACCCGCTGGGCTGGGCTGCCGACTACGAGGTCACCGACACCTCATCGCAGCCCCGCGAGCTCCCCGAGGTCGACGACCTGGGCTGGCTGTTGAGCGAGGCGACCCACTGGCGCGACGGGCTGCCGCGGCTGGTCAACACACTGGCGAAGGCGGGTGCTGCGGGAACGGGCATCGTCGATGCTGAACTCGACATTTTGCGGGTTTACCTGGACACGTCGCGATACCAACTGCTGGCGCAGTATCCCGATGTCGACGCCGGGCTACTGCTGAACTGCCTCCTGCTGGCGGCGACCGAAGGTATTGCCGCCCGGAACCGGCTGAACGCCAATTACCATTTCGCGTGGTTTCAGGTGCTCAACGCGCCGCTGGCGAGCGGGTGGAAGACCGGAGCGTGAAAGTCGGCGGTTCTCGACCATGCGGTCGATGAATTGACGTCGGTCGGCGGCGGTCGAGATACTGTCACGATGCCGGGGCCGGGCAGTCGTGCGCAGCTGAGCGATAAGGATCTCGTCGAATCCGTTCTGCGTGAACTCAGCGAGGCCGCCGACAAGTGGGAAGCTCTCGTCGGGCAGGCCGAGACGATCACCTACAGCGTCGATCTGGGCGATATTCACGCGGTGGCGAACTCCGACGGCCGCCTCCTCGAATTGGCGTTGCACCCGACCGTGATGGCCGGCTACACCCACGGCGAATTGGCCGACCGGCTGAACCTCGCGGTCGCCGCGTTGCGTGAGGAAGCCGAGGCCGAAAACCGGGCACGCTATGGCGGGACACTGCGGTGATGTCAGATCGACTGTCCCGCGACGTATTTGGGCAGCTGGCGGCTGCGCTTGAACCGCCGAAAGGATATCGGCCTTGCCACTGAATCTGTCCAACCGAGACCAGAACTCCGGGCACCTCTTCTACAACCGCAGGTTGAAGGCCGCAATCACCCGGTTCTCGGTGCGGATGAAGCATGACGACCGCAAGCAGCAAGCGGCAGTGGCACTGTCGATGGTGTTCGTCCTCATCGGGATCGGCTGGATGGCGTTGCTGCACATCATGAAACCGGCCGGTCTGGTGGGCCAGTCTTCGATCATCGGGAACCGGGACACCGGCGCGGTCTACGCGAAGATCAACGGACGGCTGCACCCCGCACTCAACCTCACCTCAGCGCGGTTGGCCGTCGGCAACGCCAGCGCGCCCACCTGGGTGAAGGCCTCCGAGATCGCCAAGTACCCGACCGGCCCGATGATCGGCATCCCCGGCGTGCCCGACAGTCTGCCGGTCACCCCGAATTCGGTCTCCGCGTGGGCAGTGTGCGACACCGCGCCCACCCGCGGTTCCGGCCTGCCACCACTGGTCACGTCGATCGCAGGAGAGCTCTCGACGGGTGGCCGCGCGGCACCGATGGAGCGCTCGCAAGCCATCCTGGTCACGCACAAGGGCGCGACGTACGTGATCTGGGGCGGTCAGCGGTCGCTGATCGACCCCAGCGATCGATCGGTCACCTTCAACCTGGGCCTCGATCCCGGCCTGACCTATCCGATCGAGATCTCCAACGCGCTGTTCGACGCCATGCCCTCGACCGAACCCCTTGTCGTCCCTGCGATTCCGGAGCTGGGCACGCCGTCACGGTGGCTACCTGGCGCGGTGGTCGGTACCGTGCTGCAGACGCAGGATGCCAACGGCACCGTCACCGGGTTCTATGCGCTGCTGCCCGACGGCGTGCAGAAGATCACCAGCTTCGTCGCCGATCTGCTGCGCACCGCGACGGCGCAGGGCTCCGCCACACCGACCCTCATCTCCCCGGACAAACTGATCCACATCCCGGTCGTCGACATTCTCAACGTCGGGTATTACCCGTCCGGAAAGCTGAATTTCATTGACACAGCCACTAATCCGGTGACCTGTGTGGCGTGGCAGAAGGAGTCCACCGATCCGCAGGCGTCGATTAGCGTGGTGAGCGGACGCGGTCTGCCGGTGCCGGTCAGCATGGACCCCCGGCTGGTCCGGCTGGTCCGCGACGATCGTCAGCCGGAGTCGGTCGAGGCCGACCAGGCTCTGGTGTTACCGGACGCCGCGAACTTCGTCGCCACGACCAGCGGCGTCGCCACATCGGACAGCCGGGAGAGCCTGTATTGGCTATCGCCACAAGGCGTTCGGTTCGGCGTGCAATGGGATCGCAAGACGCTGGAGCCGTTGGGGCTGGACGCCGGCAGCGCCGTCCAGGCGCCGTGGCCGATTGTGCGCACCTTCGCGGCCGGGCCGGCCATCAGCCACGACAGCGCCCTGCTGGCGCGCGACACCATCACCGGTGGCGGCGCCGTCGCGCCCGTCCCGGAAGCCAACCCACAGGCCGGAGGCTAGGCATGTCAAAGCGTGGATTCGTCAGGGGTGCGCGCAAGCCGGCGCCGCTGGTTCCGCCCGTGCGGGTGGCCGTCGCCCCGCCGTTGGCGCTACCGGAACGCGAGCCGCGCAACATCCTGTTGATGATCGCGCTGCCGGCGCTGCTGGTCGGCATCATCGGCACCTTGGTGGTGATGTACACGTCGGGAGTCCGGTCGCTGCAATCGGGATTCTTCCCGATGATGGGCCTGGCCGGGTTCGGTGCGTTGATGTTCAGCGGACGCTTCGGGCGGGGCCGCCGGATCTCCTGGGGCGAACAGGAAAAGCAGCGGCGCATCTATCTGCGCCAACTCGACGAGGATCGCGAGGAAGTGCAGCGCGCCGCCCAAGACCAACGGCGCAGTCAACTCTTCGTGCACGGCGACCCGCAGCACCTCGACACCATCATCGGCGGGCCGCGGATGTGGGAGCGCCGCGTCGACGACTCGGACTTCCTGGACATCCGCCTCGGCATCGGCGTGCAGCAAGCCAGCGACTCCGCGGTCTCGCTGCAGTGGCCGGAGGTCCCGATCGGTGAAGAGCTCGAACCCGTGACCGGTGGTGCGCTGCGCGATTTCATCCTGGAGCAGAGCAAGATTCGCGGCATCGGCAAGGTGTTGAGCCTGCGATCCAAGCCCGGCTTCAGCTTCATCGGGCCCGATCCGGCCGAGTTGCACAACCTAGCCCGGTCGATACTGTGCTCATTGGCCGTCTATCACAGCCCGAGTGATCTGAAGTTGATGGTGGTCACTCGTCACCCGGAGCTGTGGTCGTGGCTGGTGTGGCTGCCGCACAATCAGCACGACGAGATGTTCGACGCATGTGGCTTGCGCCGCTTGCTGTTTGCGTCGCCGACCGAACTCGAAGAGGCGCTCGACGCCGAACTGCACCGCAAGGGCCGCGGGCCGTGGACGCCGCCGGTCGGGACCAGCCCGACGTCGATGCCGTCGCCGATGGAATCCTCAGGCCTGCGCCTCGGCCCGCACTGGGTGATCATCGACGACAACATCGGCACGCCCGAGCAGTGGGAGGGCGTGACCGGGCAGAAGGGTATGGCCGGGATCACGGTGCTGCGGTTGGCCACCCGGCCCGGCGTCGGTGTCGGCTTCGCCGAGGAAGACCAGCGGTTCGAGCTGCGCGAAGGCCGCTTGTACCACCGGGATTCGTTCTACGCCGTCGCCGACATGCTCGCCGAGAGCACCGCCTACCGGTACGCCCGGGCGCTGGCCCGGTGGTCGCCGATGAGCGCGGGGGAGTTGTCCGAAACCGACAGTCAGGCAGGCGAACTGCTGCGGGCGCTGGGCATCAACGACCCGCGCCAGCTCGACGTCGACCGGCTCTGGGCCGAGAGTCGCGGCCGCGGCGACGCGAAATGGGCGATGGTGCCGGTCGGGGTGAAGCCCGGTGGCGAATTGCAGTACGTCATCTTCCGCGCGAAAGACTTCGGCGGCTTCGGCTTTCACTCTGTGGTCGTCGGGACGTCGGGCTCCGGCAAGTCGGAGTTCTTCCTGTCGCTGTGCAACGGCATTGCCCTGACCCACTCGCCCGAGACGTTCATCGTGATCTTCGTCGACATGAAGTTCGAGTCCGCCGCGCAGGACCTGGCGGGCCTGCCGCACGTCGCCGGATCGCTGTCCAACCTCGGCAAGGACGACCGGCATCTGGCCGAGCGGATGCGTAAGGCGATCAACGGCGAAATCCACCGACGTTACCGGCTTTTCAAAGAGGCCGGCGCCCGCGACGCCAACGAATACGAGGAAATGCGGCTGGCCGGCCGTGATCTCGAGCCGGTGCCAATCCTGCTGGTCATCATCGACGAATACCTCGAGCTGTTCCACCACCACCAAGAGTGGATCCAGCTGGTCATCCACATCGGTCAGGAAGGCCGCGGCTGTAACGTCTTCTTCACCCTCGGCGGCCAGCGCCTGGACCTGTCGTCGCTCAGTAAAGCCAAGAGCAACATCGCCTTCCGCGTCGCGCTGCGCGCCGAGACCGCCGAGGACTCTCGCGACGTGATCGGCAACGACGCCGCGTTGCACCTGCCGTCAAAGGAAAACGGCTACGCGTTGCTCAAAGTCGGGCCGCGTGACCTAGAGCCGTTCCGGTGCTTCTACCTGTCGGCGCCCTACGTACTGCCCAAGAAGGCCACCAACGTCAACCGGACGGTCGATGTGAGCTTCTCCCAGCCGCGTCCGCTCACCTGGGAGTACCAGCCACTGAGCTCGGAAGACACTGCGGCGCTTGCGGTTGCCGAGGAGCCCGAGGAGCCCGACGAATTCCTGTTCCATTCCGACGGCTTCCGCAAGAAGAAGCTGCTGGACGTCATCCGCGATTCGCTGGTGGCGCATCCGGCCCGGCTACCGCATCAAATCTGGCTTCCCCCACTGGAAGTCAGTGAACCGGTGGACGCACTGGTCAGTTACTGGAGGGGCAAGCCCTGGCACGTCGACTACGGGCAGAACCCGGGCCTGATCTTCCCGCTCGGCATCGTCGATGTGCCCGAAGATCACACGCAGCTCGTCGAGGTGATCGACGCCGAGATGGACAACGTGATCGTCGTGGCCACCGCGCAGCGCGGAAAGAGCACCACGCTGATGACGCTGATGACGTCGGCGGCATTGATGTACCGCCCGGAGCGGGTGACCTTCTTCTGCATCGGCGCGGCGCTGTACCCGATGGAAGAGCTCCCGCACGTCGCCGGTGTCGTCAGCCTGAACGACACCGAAGGCGTGTCGCGCACCATCGCCACCATCGAGGGACTGATTCGCGCACGGGAAGCGTCGTTCAAGCACTACCAAATCGACATCTCCGAATTCCGCGAGCGACGGTTCGGCGCAGCGGGTGGCGGCGGAACCGATCCGGAGGACAAGTTCGGTGACGTCTTCCTGATCATCGACAACTACGGGGACCTCTACGAGAAGGACTTCGCGATGGGTGATCGCGCGATCGCCATCGCCCGGCAGGGGCTGTCCTACGGCGTGCACGTCATGACCAGTGCCAACGGGTGGTTCGTCGGCCAGAAGCAGGGCTTGCTCAACGTGTCGAATGCGCGGATCCAGCTGCGGCTGAGCAATCCTGACGAGTCGCAGATGGGCAGTTCGATGGAGCGCCGCAAGGCCGCGCGCAACACGCTGGACCGCCCGGGTTTCGGCCTCAATCGCGACGGCCACGAGCTGTTGGTGGGAGTCCCGGAGATCACCGGCACCAAAGGTGAGCGGGTGACGGCGCGCGGAATCGGTGCGGTGATCGCTGAGGTCACCGGCGCGGACAAGGTCGAGACGCTGTCTCGGTTGCCCGAGCGGATTGCGTTGGCCGAGATCATCGAGGTGTTCGAACGCTCCGCGGACGCGGCCGATCAGCTCAACATCCCGTTCGCGATCGGGGAGAGCGGGCTGCAGCCGGTGGCGCTGCCCGCTCGGGTGCTGCCCAACATGATCGTGATGGGTCGCCAGCTCTGCGGCAAGACCACCACGCTGGCGGCGATCGGTCAGGCGATCACCCAGCGCTTCACCCCGGAGCAGGCGCAGATCACCGTGATCGACCCCAAAACCACGCTGATCGGAAAGATCCGAGGACCGCACGTGCGCGCCTACGCCTACACCGCGGACGACATCGACGCGGTGATCGCTGAGCTGGTGGCCGAGCTGCGCGACCGGCTCCCACCGTCGGGTCTGACGCAGGAGGAACTGCTGAACCTGAAATCGTGGGAGGGCCCGCGCCAGTTCATCCTGATCGACGACGAACACGAGTTGCGTCCGCACAACCAGGTGGTGAAGCCCGCCGCGACCGCGCCGTTGTGGCCACTCATCGAGCGCAGCCGGCAGATCGGTCTGCATGTGATCGCTGCGCGCCTGCCCGGCAACTGGGCCGGTCAGGTCGTGATGAATCCGTTCCTGCAGAAGATGAATGGGTCCCGATCACCGATCTTGTTCATGGACAACGATCCGGCGAATGTCAAAGTCTTCGCCAGGATCAGCTCGCAGCAACTCCCGCCGGGGCGTGGCCTGTTGGTCACAACCGAGGGCGATATCGAAGGAGTGCTGGTGGGAACCCCGGAATCGGCCGAATAGCCGTCGCTGTGGACGCGTGTACGCACGAAGGGAAAACCCCTTAGAGTGGGGTAACTCCGCGGGGCGATGCTGCGGATCAGAACATGGGGAGACAGCATGTCGATGCTCGATGTGTCGCCGGAAGCCGTCAACGTCTCGTCCTTGACGGAGTCGGTGGTCACCGGAGAAATGGCCGCGACGACGGCGGCGGGGTCTGCGGCGCTCACCGGCGTCGTGCCGATGGCGGCCTCCGCCGACGACGCGGCGTTCGCCTCGGCGATGGCCGGTGCGGGCGGCGCCTACCTCGGAACGGCCGGGGCGCACTTCGGTCAGCGGGCCTCATATGCCACCGGGCAGAGCTTGTCGTCAGTCAGCTACGTGCTCCAAGAGCTGATCAGCGCCGCCAAATTCTCGTTCTGACCTCAGATGCCACTTGACCCGCGATGGGTCGCTGCGCCGCCTGAGATCGTCGCGCTGATCTTCGAGGGTGGTCCCGGCCCAGGATCAATCGTCGCCTACGCAAGCGTCATGGCCACCGAAGCGGCCAGCCATCAGATGGGCATGGCGGTGTCCGCCGCCAACATCGCGACGACCAGCGCGTCGTGGTCGGGCCTCGCCGGCACCGCCAACGTCGCCAGGGGCACCGCGCTCAACATGGGCGGCCTGGAGCCGTTGGCCGCGCACTGCGCCAAACACGTGATGCTCGCCCAAGCCGCCGTCGACGCCTACACGATGGCCGCGCCGTCGGTGATCCCGTCGGTGGCCTGCAACGCGAACCGCGATCTGTGGGGCCTGCTCAACGCCACGAACTGGTTCGGCCAGAACTTCCCGGGAATCGCGTCGCAGGACCTGCAGTATTTCGGCGACTACTGGCCGCAGAATTCCAGCGTCGGCGTGCTGTACGCGACCACTCTCGGTTCGATCGCCGCCGCGGCCGCCGTGCCGCCGCCGGCCGCCGCCGTTGACGCGGCCCCCGCCGGACTCGGGTCTGCGGCCAGCTTGGTGTCGCAGACGGCGAGCACCGCCGGGCAGGACGCCGCGCAGGCCCCGACCGCGGCCCAGGCGATGGGATCCGCCGGCTCCACGCCCGCCGAGGCGGGCAGCCAGATGAGCTCGATGCTCAGCCAGGGGCCCCAGATGCTGATGGGCGCTGTTCAGCCGCTGACTCAGGCCACGCAGGCTCCGATGCAGATGGCGCAGAGCGGGATGCAGCCGATGACCCAGATGATGGGAATGTTCATGCAGGGCAACGCTCCGGTCGCCGCGGAAACCGCTGGACTGGGCGCCCTGGGTGCCCCGTTGGGCGGCGGCGGAGCGGCTGCCGGCGGTCTCGGCGCGGGCGGGGGGAGTATCGGCGGCTTGGGCTCCAGCACCGCGGGCCTGACCAGCTTCACCCAACCGGCCAGCACCTTCGAGCCGGAGAGCGGCGGACGGCCCACCGGCCGGGCCGGGGTGCTCAATGCGGCGGATCTGAAGAGCCCGACCGTACGCGGGACGGGCGGTTCGGCGATGCCGATGTCACCCGCGGGCATGTTGGGGCGTGGCGAGGGTGGTTCGGATAAAGACAAGGACGACGTCACGCACGCACGAATAATTGTCGATGGCGACAAATTGGATTCCCAACGGAGGGACATTTAATACACGTCGCGCAGAACACGAAAGCCATTGATGCGAATGGGACAATTGGGACAATTTCATATTGAGATCGACCCCGATAAACGTGAAGTGACAGCTACCGGATAACGCATAGACTCTCGCTAATGCCCCGCCCGGGGCGCCGACATGAAGGAGAAGAAGTAGATGGCCGATTCAGGAGGATCGTTCCCCCGGATCCCGCAAGATGTTGCGCTGCAGGTCAAGGCAAAGATCGAGGACCTGATGGAGCATGCGACCATCGCCGCCAATCAGGGTCTGGCGGCTGTCGAGGAAATCGTCGCGGCCGGCGCGCACAGCGGTACCGCCGCAGTGGTGTCGCAGCAGAAAGCGATCGAGATCAACACCGACCTCACCCGAATCATCCACGGCTGCACCGAGTTGTCCCACAAGCTGGGTATCTCCGTCGCGCAATTCGCTCAGCACGACCACGACGCGAGCAGCCAGCTCCAGGCGATCACGCCGTCCTGATCATCAGCCATCGACTCACCAGTCCTCGAGGGATAGGAAACCGAAATGTCGGACCCGAACACAATCACTTATCAGGCCGGGGCGATCGAGCACGCGACCGGCACACTCGCGTCGGCGTCGGCGTCACTGGAGCAGTGCAAAGCCGACCTGACGAACGTCAACGCGCTGCTGGCCAGCCACATGGGCGGTCAGTACCACGCGGCCTACCAGGAAGCGATGCTCCACATCGAGCAGCCGCTGCAGCATCTGGCCGAGGTCGTGGGTATGCACGGGCAGGTGTTGAACTCCATCACCGCCGACGCGATGGCACTGGACGCGTCGCTCGCGGCAGGCTGACCTTAAGGCAGGCTGGGGCGCACGCGAAAGGGTGCGCCCCAGCGGCTTTCACGAGGATTATTCGTGCTGACCACCACCGTTGACGGCCTGTGGGTTCTGCAGATACTCACCGGAATTGAGACGATCGCCCCGGAGTTGGGTCTGCGCTCCATTCGTCCCAGCGTCGAGACGCGGCACGCGGCGTTGGCCCACCCGATCGTCGCCGAGTTGCGCGACGCGGGCGTCATCGACGAGTCGGCCACCGTCGACCCCGCCGTCGTCGAATGGCTGACCGTGTTGTCCCGCCGCGACGTCGCGCTGTTGGTCAGCGTGCGAACGCCGGACAACCGCGACAAGCCGAGCGGGGCGTTGCTGGCACGCTTCGCCGAGTGGTGGGTCGTCATCGAGCGATCGGAGGATGTCGTCCGAATCGCCGGCGCCGGCACATCAACCGCGGAGGGCGCGGCGAACGCCATCATCCGCAGCCAGATCGAGCGGCTGTGTGGGGCCAACATCCCCGCCCGGTTACGACCGGTCACACTGGACGCCGACGCACTGCGGGAAAAAGCGACCAGCCGGGATGCCCTGGACGCGTTTCTGCTGACCCAGCGACTGGACAACGATCAAGTGCAGATCCTCAAGATCGCCGCGGACCCGGAACGGTCGGCTCAGGCGGGGATCGTGGCGCTGCAGTCCGGCCAGGCGCTGGCCGGGGCGACGCGGACCCACGTCGAACAGAGCGCGGTGACCATCATCGACACCCCCGAGGGCCGACTCGTCGCCGAGCACGAGCACTCCGGTGGCAAACGGTGGATGATTCTCGCGCCGGGTACCGCGAGCAACATCGCCACCGCGGTGAACCGGATGATGCGGCGACTTCCCGCTAATGAGGAATGGTTTTCCTACCGAAAGGTTGTGTAAGTGAGGGATACGGCGCGCGTGTTAGCATCGGCCTCGTGACAAATCCGTGGGCACCGAATTCACCGGAACAACCGCGGCAAACGCCCAGATCAGCTGCAGGCTCGCGTTCTCAGCACCCGGACTCTGTTTCAGAGACTCTGCGCATATCGGATATGGTTGCTCCGCGCAAAATTCCGCCGGGATCCGGCTGGCGTAAATTCATTTACGGCGCGTCTTTTCAGACGATTAATCTTGGTGAATCACCCGCCGAGCGCCATTTGCGGGAATTGCAGGGTCGCATCCGCAGGCACATCCGCAAGCAGTATGTCATCGGGGTCGTCTCGGGCAAGGGCGGTGTCGGCAAGACCACGCTGACGGCGTGCATCGGCGCGATCTTCCGCGAGTGCCGACCGGAGAACGTCGTCGCCATCGACGCCGCACCCGGATTCGGCACCCTGGCCGGACGGATCGACGAGTCGCCCCCCGGCGACTACTCCGCGGTCTTGAACGACACCGACGTCCAGGGTTACGCCGACATCCGGGAACACTTGGGGCAGAACAGTTTAGGGCTGGACGTGCTGGCCGGTAACCGGGCGTCGGACCAGCCGCGTCCGCTGGTTCCGTCGATGTTCGCCGGGGTGCTGTCGCGGCTGCGCCGCACCCACAACGTGATCGTGGTGGACACCTCCGACGACCTCGAGCACCCGGTGATGAAGGCCGTTTTCGACGCCTGCGACACGCTGGTGTTCGTGTCGGGCCTGACCGCCGACACCTCGTTGCCGGTAACGCGGGCGATCGATTTGCTGCGGTCGATGGGCTATCACGAATTGGTGTCGCGGAGCATGGTCATTCTCAACGACAGCCGCAACAAGTACGATCCGGATGCGCGGGCATATCTCACCGAGCGTTTCAGCCAGTCCGGCGCGACGGTCGAATTCATGCCGTATGACCCGCATTTGGCCAAGGGTGGCATTATCGACACTCGTCACGAATTGCAGAAGAAAACACGGCTCCGGCTATTCGAGATCACTGCGGCGTTGGCGGACAAATACGTTCCGGACGCCGACAGGCCACGGTAATGGCAAAGGTCGCATTCCCCGCGCGATGCGCAGTTGCAGTGGTATGTGGCGAACACCTGGTCTCGCAGGTTTACCCGGCGTCGGTGCCGGTGGAGGTGTTCGTCGACAACATCGTCGAATTGCTCAACGATGAACTCAAACGGCGGGGCTTGACCGGGCTGGAATCCGGTATCGGCTACGAATTGCACAAAGCGAATGGCGTGCGGCTCGACGTCACGAAAACCCTGGACGAACTCGGCGTCGAAGACGGCGCCACCCTGGTGCTGGTGCCCGCGCAGGAGGGCGACTCGTTCGAACCGCAGTACGAGTCGTTGTCCACCGGCTTGGCCCGGATCGGCAAGAAGCTGTTCGAGTCGGTCACCGCCGCCACCGCGGCACACACCGCGCTGGCCATCCTGGCAATGATCGCCGCGTCGGTGCTTGCGGTGGCGATCCGCAACCGCACCGCGGGCGACTCGCTGGTGCCCAGCATCGTGACCGGCGTGCTCGGCCTGCTCGCCATCGGCGGTGCCGCGACGGTCGCGCGCTGGTGGCCGCATCGCGCCGACCTACTCGGCGGATTCGCCTGGCTGGCGGTGCCGCTGCTGGCGGTCAGCGTGGGCGCGGCCGCTCCGGGAGCCCTCGGCGCCGCGCACCTGTTCATCACCGTGCTGGCCGCCGCGATGCTGACCAGCGGGCTGGCGGCGACCACGCGACGCAACCTCAACGTGGCGGCGACGGTCGTGACGCTGTGCGGGATCGGCGGCGTGATCGCCGCGGCCCGGATGTGGCGCCCGGTGCCCGCCCAGTGGCTGGGCATGATCACCCTGGTCATCCTGCTGTTCCTGTTGACGTTGGCGCCGACGTTCGCGCTGTGGTCCGCGCGAATCCGGCCGCCCTACTTCGGCTCGGTGACGGGTCGCGATCTGTTCCGTCGCAGCGCCGGGCTGCCGGTCGACGCGGTGTCGCCGGTGGACGAGGCCGCCGAGGAAGAGCTGAGCCCGGACACCACGCCCCGGGGTGCGCAGATCGCGGCGGCCGCCGTCCGCGCCAACAACGTGCTGACCGGGATCTGCGTGGGCGCAAGCCTGGCGCTGCCCGCCGCGGTGTGGGCGACGCTGATGCCGGGCCATCACCGCAGCGGCCACGCGGTGGTGCTGGCCGGGCTGTTCGTTCTGATTTTCATCAGCCGCGGCCGCGCCTTCGCCGACAAGCGACAGGCCGTCGCGCTGGTCTGCGGGGCCGCCGCCGCAACCTGCGTCGGCGTCATCAAGTACGTGTGGCACGCGCCGCCGGCATCGTCGGCCGCGGTGCTGTGGGGAGCGCTGGTGCTGGCCGGGTTCGGCGCCGCGGGTCTGGTGGCGGCGCTGCTGGTGCCGATTACCCGGTTCACCCCGCTGGTGCGCATGATCGCCGAATGGCTGGAGATCGCGGCGATCATCGCCGCACTACCGCTGGCCGCGTGGATCGGGGGGCTGTTCAACTGGGTGCGCATGCGATGACGGCGCCGCGGCGGATCTCCGCGCTCATGCTCGTCGGCCTGCTGGTCGGTCTTCCCGCGACTTTTCCGGCCGCACAGGCGATTCCGCCGCCCGCGGTCGACCCCGGCCGGGTGCCTCCGGACGGCAAGCCCGCACCGGAGCAGCCGATGCGGCAGAGCAACATCTGCGCGCGCACGATCACGGTGGCCGATCCGAACGTAGCCGTCGTCGCGCCGGGCTTCACGTTGCTCAACGTCGCCAAGGCGTGGCAGTACTCGACCGGCAACGGGGTCCCGGTGGCGGTGATCGACACCGGGGTCAACCCGAG